>NZ_JBVJVO010000004.1:0-601170 GCF_055603625.1 Streptomyces sp. NPDC037273 | reverse complement strand
GAACGGCCAGCTCGGCCGGAACGGCCAGCTCGGCCGGAACGGCCAGCTCGGCCGGAACGGCCAGCTCGGCCGGAACGGCCAGCTCGGCCGGAACGGCCTCGCTGACATAGACGAGTCGAGGCGACAGGGAGGGCCGAGGCGGGCAGGCGGACGGGCGGTCCGCCGGCCGAACGGCCCGGCGGCCCGGCGGCCCGGCGGCCAGAACGGCCAGGCGGCTGGAACAGCCCGCCGCTGCCCAGCCCTGCGCGGCCGTACGCGCGCTCCCGGCGCCGCACCGGACCGGCACACCGACGTAGCCGCGCCACCTGCCCGCGCCCGCGACCGCCCCGCCAGGCCACGCCCCACCCGCGCGCCCGGCCCGCTCCACCACCCCACCACCCCTCGGCCCCCGCTCACACCCCCCGCCCCCGTCCAAGGTCACACCCCCGCCCCCGCCCCAGGTCACACCCCCGCCCCCACCCCACCCCCCTCCCCGGCCATTCGGAGGAGTACCGCATGCCGAGGTGGGGGTGGGCGGGCAGAGTGGGGGTGGGTGGTGGTTTTTGGCTGCTTCGGCGTGGAACGGAGTGGGGATCCTGATGAGTCCCGGCAGTGACGACCCCTTGGATGCGGGGCATTCGGCCGGGCTCGTGGTGGACGCGAGGGGGGTGATTCTGCGGTGTACGCCGGCGGCGGAGAGTCTGTTGGGGCGGTCGGCGGATGATCTGCACGGGCGGCGGGTCAGGGATCTGCTGGCGGAGCCGGCGAGTTGGCGTCGGGTCATGGAGCAGCGGGACGGGCCGGTGTGGGAGGGGCGGGCGGTGCTGGCTCCGGAGGGCGGCGGGGAGGTGGAGTTCCGGGTGCTGCCGTTGGTGGACGGCGAGCGGCCGGGGCGGGCGGGCGAGTACTTGGTGATCGGTGCGCCGCGTGCTCTGGTGTCGCAGTGGCGGCAGGGGCATGCGTTCATGCGGGAGTTGTTCCTGCAGGACCGGATCGGGTTGGCGGTGCTCGACAATCAGCTGCGGCTGGTGCGGACGAACACGCATCTCCTCCCCTACTCGGGTGTGCCGGACGACCTGTACGGGGCACGGCTGGGCGACTTTCTGCGGGAGGCGGACGCGGAGGTGATCGGCTCGCGGCTGCGGGAGGTCCTGACGACGGGGGTCCCGCTGGTGGGGTTCGACGTGAAGGTGCACACGCAGGTCGATCCGGGGGCGGGGCGGATCATGACGCTGTCCGCGTTCCGTCTCCAGGGGGCGAAGGGGGCGGTCATGGGGGTGACGGCGCTGTTCGTCGACGTGACGGAGCAGCGGCTCTCGCGCAGTCGGCTCGATCTGCTGCACCGGGCGACGACGGTGCTGAGCACGAACCTCTCCGCCGAGGAGACGACGCGGGACCTGACCGAGGTCCTGGTCCCCGCGCTGGCGGATCTGGCGGTCGTCGACGTCGCCGAGGCGGTGTTCACGTACGAGGAACCGGGCCCCGAGCACCATGACGACCACGCGCTGCGCCGCACGGCGGTGGCGGGCGTCTCCCCGAGCGGGTCCGGCGGCGCGGTCGTGCCTTCCTCCGCGGGCCGGCTGGTGATTGGCGCGCCCGTTCCCGTCGACACGGGTGGGGTGTTGTCGGGCCGGGTGTGGTCGGACGCCGCGGCGGAGGGTGTCGAGCCGGGGGACGCGCTCGGGCTCGCGTACGGGATGAGCGCGTGGCTGCGGGCGCGGGGGTCGCTCCTGGGCCGTATCCGGGTGGGCCGGGGCGGGGACCGGCCGCCGTTCACCGGGGAGGATCTCGCGCTGCTCGAGGAGATCGCCTCGCGGGCCGCGCTGGTGGTGGACAACGCGCGGCGGTACGCGCGCGAGCGGAACGCGGCGGTCGGTCTGCAGCGCAGTCTGCTGCCGTCGGCGACGACCGACACGCCCACGGTGCACACGGCGAGCGTCTACCTCCCGACCGACACGGCGACGGGGGTGAGCGGGGACTGGTTCGACGTGATCCCGCTGTCCTCGGCCCGGGTGGCGCTCGTCGTCGGGGACGTGGTCGGGCACGGGCTCCAGGCGACGGCGACGATGGCGCGGCTGCGGACGGCCGTGCGGACGCTCGCGGACCTGGATCTCGAACCGGACGAGCTGCTCACGCATCTCGACGATCTCGTGTCGCAGTTCGCGATCGACGCGGACGGGGCGCAGGCGACGCGGCCGCCGGGTACCGAGATCGCCTTCGGTTCCTTCGGCGCGACGTGCCTGTACATGACGTACGACCCGGTGACCCGGCGGTGTCTGGTGGCCAGTGCGGGGCATCCGCCGCCCGCGGTGGTGAGCCCGGACGGCACCGTCACGTATGTGGATCTGAGCCCGGGGCCGCCGCTCGGGGTCGGTGGGCTGCCGTTCGAGCCCGTCGAGGTGGAGGTGGCGGACGGCAGTGTCCTCGCGCTCTACACGGACGGGCTGATCGAGCGCGGCCATGCCGATCTGGACGAGGGGATGGCCGCGCTCCGGGGCGCGCTGTCGGGGGCGCTGGTGCCCGGCCGTGCTCTTGAGGAGGTCGGTCCCGAGGTGGTGCGGGGGCTCGTACCGGGTCCGCTGTCGGATGACGTGACGCTGCTGCTCGCGACGGTCCGCGGGGTGCCAGAGTCCGACAGTGCCCTGTGGACCTTCGCGGCGGACCCGTCCGTGGTGTCCGAGGCACGCGCGCGCGTACTGGCCCAGCTGTCGCGGTGGGGCCTGGACGAACTGGCCTTCACGACCGAGCTGGTGGCGAGCGAGCTCGTCACCAACGCCATCCGGTACGCCGGCGGTCCCATCGGCCTCCGCCTCATCCGCGCGGCCTCCCTCATCTGCGAGGTCTCCGACGGCAGCGGCACCCAGCCCCGTATGCGCCGCGCCCACGCCACGGAGGAAGGCGGCCGCGGTCTCTTCCTGATCGCCCAGCTCACCGACCGCTGGGGCAGCCGGTGCACCCGCTCGGGCAAGACGATCTGGACGGAGCAGACGCTGCCTCCGCCGATCTAGGCGTACGGAGCGGGGCCCGCGAGCCCGGCCCCGTCGCCGGGGCATCGGCTGGCTAGGGTGTGCGGCGTGCGAGTGCTTTTGGTCGAGGACGACGAGAATCTGCGGTACGGGGTGGCGGCGGCGCTGCGGGCGGCGGGGTTCGCGGTCGATGAGGCGGCGGATCTGGCGCGGGCCGACGAGGCGTTGTTCGTGACGGCGTACGACTGTGTCGTGTTCGACCGGATGCTGCCGTCGGGGGACGCGGCCGGGTATGTGGAGGGGATGCGTCGGGACGGGCGGGCGGTGCCGGTGTTGTTCCTGACGGCTCGGGACTCGGTGGCCGACCGGGTGGAGGGGTTCGCGAGCGGCGGGGACGACTATCTGGTGAAGCCGTTCGCCGTGCCGGAGCTGGTGGCCCGGGTGCGGAGCCTGTGCCGGCGTTCCGCGGTGGTGCGGCCGCCGGTGCACCGGGTGGGCGATCTGGAGATCGACACGGCGCGCCGGCGGGTGCACCGGGCCGGCGTGCTCCTGACGCTGACGGGACGGGAGTTCGCCGTGCTCGAAGCGCTGGCGGCGCGGGCCGATCAGGCGGTGTCCCGGGCGGAGCTCCTGGAGAGCTGCTGGGACGAGATGGCCGAGCCGCAGTCGAACGTCCTGGAGGTACTGGTCTCCCAGCTGCGCCGCAAGCTCGGCGATCCGCCCGTCGTCCACACCGTGCGGGGCGTCGGCTACCGGCTCGCCGCGGACGGAGAGGCGTGAGGCGCCCGGGCGGTAAGCGCGGGTCGCGGGTGCTCGCTCCGACGGAGCGGGTGCGGCGGCTGCGGAGGCGTACGACGGCGTTGTTCGCGCTGACCAGCGCCGTGGGGCTGGTGGCCATGGCAGTCTTCGCCGTGCGCAGCGACGACGCGCGCTGGCGCGATCAGCTGGACCGGACGATGGACGGGGACACCAGTTGGGCGGTGGGGCTCCTGGAGACCGAGGAGGACGGGCGGCTGGACACGCGGACGCTCGTCGAGACGATGGGGACGGGCTGTCCGCCGCTTTCGGTGCTCTCTGTGGTCCCCGCGAAGGACGAGGCGGAAGGGGCGGACGGGGCAGGTGAGCCCCGGCTGGAGGTCGAGCACGCTCCGGCCCGGCCCTGTGTGTCCGTCGCGCCGGCGGAGATACGGGCGGTGGCGGCGGCGGCCGTACGGGCCGGGGATTCCGTGGCATCGGATCGGCGGGCGACGGACGGAAAACCGGTCCGGGTCTTCGCGCTGCCGTTCTTCGGTCCTGAGGCGGCGGAGGGGGAGCCGCCGCAGGGCGTCATCGTGACGATGACGGCGACCTCGGATCAGGCGGCCGATCACCGCAGGCTGGTCTGGCTGGTCACGGCGGGCTGCGCGCTGCTCGTGGCCCTGTCCGCGGCGGTGGGCCACTTCCTGTCCGGGCGGGCCGTCAGGCCGGCGCTTTCCGTGCTCGGTCAGCAGGAGGCGTTCCTCGCCGACGCGGCACACGACCTGCGGACACCGGCCGCGTCCCTGCGCACCCTCGCCGAGACCGCGCTGCGTGGCGAGACGGACAGCACCGACGTGCTCCGGCGCACGCTCCGCCTGGCCGAGGGCATGGGCCGGCTCGTCGACGGGCTCCTGACCAGGGCCCGTCTCATGTCCGGCACGGCCACGCTCGCGCGTGAACCGCTGCGGCTCGACCAGCTCGTCGAGGCGGTCGTCGCCGAGGCCCCCGCCGACGGGCACCGGGTGACGGTCAGCACCGAGAAGTGCGTGGTGGACGCCGACCCCGATCTGGTCCGCAGGGCCGTGGCGAACCTCCTCGGCAACGCCCTCGCCCACGGGCATCTGCCCGGCGTACCCGCCGAGGTCCGCATCAGCGTCGGACGCGACGGGTCCGTGACCGTCGAGGACGCGGGGCCCGGGCTTCCTCCGGGGGTCGCGGACGCGCTGTTCGAACGGTTCCGCAGCGGGGCGGGGTCCACCGGACTCGGGCTCTCCATCGCGTCCTGGGTGGCGCACGCCCACGGCGGGACGCTGACCGTGGACCGCTCGGAGCCCTCCGGCCGGTCCGGCCGGTCCGGCGAGGGCGAGCTCGACGGCCTCGGTGGCGCCCGCTTCGTCCTCCGACTTCCCACCGTCGACTGAGGCGGCCCGCGTTCGTCCTCATCAAATCCTCAGCATCGGCCCGGCAAGCTCCCCCGTGAACCGAACATGGGAGCACCCCGTTGATCCGCGCTGTCCACCGCCCCGCCCTGGCCGTCGCCCTCGCCGTCGTCGGCGCCACCACCCTCGCCGCCTGTACGACGTCCCCGGCGGCCTCCTCCGACCGGCCTGGCCGACCGGCCGCCCAGGCCGACCCCGCCAACCGACCCGACCTGCGCACCTTCTACGGCCAGCAGCTGAAGTGGTCGAAGTGCGGGGACCACCAGTGCGCCGAGCTCACCGTGCCCATGGACTACGCGCACCCGGCGAACGGCAAGACCTTCGTCCTGCCCGTCGCGCGTGCCGTCACCGCCGACCCCGCCCGGCGGATCGGCTCGATCATCGCGAACCCCGGTGGCCCCGGCGGCTCCGGAGTGACCTCCCTCCTGGACGAGGGGATGGCCGAGTCCTTCACCGAGAAGGTGCGCACCCGCTTCGACATCGTCTCCTTCGACCCGCGCGGTGTCGGCGGCAGCTCACCGGCTCTGACCTGCGGAGACGCCAAGGCCGCCGACGACGGTGGTGGCGGCAGCGGCGAGTCCGAGGACGGCGGGACGCCGGGCACCGGCACCGCCCCCGCCGACCCCTTCTTCCCGAAGAGCGACGCCGAGCGCGCCGAGGTGCTCGCGTCGGCGAAGCAGGAGGCCGACGCGTGTGTGAAGGCGAGCTCGGGCATCCTGCGCCATGTCGGCACGGAGGACGTCGCGCGGGACATGGACGTGCTGCGGGCGGCCCTCGGTGAGTCGCGGATGACGTATCTCGGCTGGTCGTACGGGACGAGCCTGGGGACCGTGTACGCCGAGCAGTTCCCGCGCCGGGTGCGCGCGATGGTCCTCGACGGTGCCGTCGATCCGTCCCTGGACTGGTCGCGGCGTGCGGTGAGCCAGGGCGTCGGGTTCCGGCGGGCCGTGGACGACTACATCGAGTCGTGCCCCGAGGTGGCCGGGGACAGCTGTCCCGGCGGCACGCCCGAGGAGATACGCACCCTGATCGAGGGTCTCTTCGAGAAGACGGCGCGCTCTCCGCTGCCCGTCGAGGGCGACGAGTACGGTGCCGACGCGAACACGCTGCTCGGTGCGCTGACGACGTCCATGTACACCCCTGAGGCCCAGTGGAAGGACCTCTCGGAGGCCCTGGCCGACGCGGGTCGGGGCGACGGTACGAAGCTGGCCGCGCTGGCGAACTCCGAGGAGCCGGAACCGGCGACGGACGACGCGGAGGAAGGCGGGGCGGCGACCGGTTCCGCCGACGGCGACGGCCGGCCCGGCGCCGACGTGCCGGCGGACAACAGCGACGCGGCCCTCCAGGCCGTCAACTGCTTCGACGTCCCTCACCCCCGGGACGCCGCGTCCTACTGGAAGGCCCTCGCCCCCGCCGACAAGGCCGCGGGGCGCTACGGCACCTCCAGCGTGACCTCGTCCCTCACCTGCAAGGACTGGCCCACCACCGCCCGCAAGCCGCACCGCGTCGACGCCCCCGGCGTCCCGCCCGTCCTGGTCGTCGGCACCACCGGCGACGCGGCCACCCCCTACGAGGAGGCGAAGAGCCTCGCCTCCCAGTTCCCGCGCGGCGCCCTCCTCACGTACAAGGGCTTCGGCCACACCGCCTACGGCCGCAGCAACGCCTGCGTCTCCGACCACGTCGACGCCTACCTGATCGACGGTCGTACGGTCCCCGCCGGCACCACCTGCTGACCAGGCGGGTCACCCCGGGGCACCCCGGATCTCAGCGCACTCCGCGGGGGCGGAACTGGACGCTGATCCGGGGGCCGACGGCGCGGGTGGTCTTCGGGACGGCGTGTTCCCAGGTGCGCTGGCAGGAGCCGCCCATGACGAGGAGGTCACCGTGTCCGAGGGGGAGGCGGAGGGCGGTGGGGCCGCCGGAGCGGGGGCGGAGCGCGAGGTCGCGGGGATCGCCGAGGGAGAGGATGGCGACGAGGGTGTCGTGCGTGGCCGAGCGGCCGGTGCGGTCGCCGTGCCAGGCGACGCTGTCGCGGCCGTCGCGGTAGAGGCAGAGGCCGGCGGTGACGAAGGGCTCGCGGAGCTCGGCCGCGTAGTGGTCGCCGAGGGTGTCGCGGGCCTCGGTGAGCGCGGGGTGCGGCAGCGGGGCGCCGGGCCCGTAGTGGGCGAGGAGGCGGGGTACGGCGACCACGTTGTCGTACATCGGTCGTTCCTCGGCCCGCCAGGGCACCCCGTCGACGAGCTCCTCGAACAGGGCGTCCGCCCCGTGCAGCCAGCCGGGGAGGTGGTCGATCCAGGCGCCGCCGTCGAGCTCGGTCCGCCGGATGCCGTCCAGCGGTCCGCACCGGATGTCGTCGCCCTGGTCGAACAGGGAGCCCTGGAGTCCGGGGAGGTCGCGCCGGGCGGTGTGGGCGGGTCGTGCTGCGGTCATGGGTCCAGCGTAATCCAATATCCGAACATGTGATCGAATCGATGCGGATGCCTCCGCACCGGCCGGGGGTCAGAGGCTCCGGAAGAGGTCGTCGAGCGGGGCCGGGGCACGGTCGGGGTCGAGGGCCTCGACGAGGAGGGTGCCGTAGCGGATCTTGCGGCCCTTCTTCGTCCCCAGGAATCGGCGGAGCTGCTGGTGGCGGGGGCGGCCGAGCTGCGCGGGCTGGTTGAGGAAGGTCTGCCAGGGGCGCAGGTCGCCCTCGACCCGGATGATCTCCTCCACGGCGGCCGTGCCGAGTGCGCGGATGAGCTCGTCCTCCAGGTCGGCCGCGCAGACGAAGACGTCCTCGGCGGGCGCGCCGGCGCGTCGCATGCCGCGGTCGTAGTAGGGCCGTTCCCGCTCGTCGCAGAGGCCGGTCAACCGGAGGCCGAGCCCGGGCGGACCGAGCAGGGTGGCGTACCGGCCCACGTTCATCGCCCCGCCCATCGACACCACGGACACGCCTTCGGCGGCCAGATCACGGCCTCGCCGAGCGGCCAGCGTCTCGACGGCCGCGAAGTCGCTCGGGCCTTCCAGGAGCACGGCCGTACGAAGTCCCAGGCCGGCGGCCAGAACCCTCGCGGTGTCACCGGAACCACCGGCCGCCCAGCTGCTGATCTCGTCCTGGAACGCCGTCATGTCTGCCATGGGGCGAGTCTGCCCGCCCGGCGGCTCGAACGGCACGGATTATTCGGCGGGCCCGGGCTCGGGCGGGAGCGACGGGGCGGACAGGCCCTGACCTGAACCTGCCCTGGCCCTCGCCCTCGCCCTAGCCGCGCCTGCTGACGATCTCGGTGATCCACACGGGCGCGAAGGGGGACGTGCAGCCCGGGGAGGTCGGGTAGTCCTTGAGGACCTGGAGGCGTTCGCCGATGCCGATGGCGCGGGTGCGGTGCTCGGCGTGGTCGATGCCGATCTGGGCGAGGCAGTGGTTCATCGCCCACTGGAGGCGGTCGGGGGCGGCCTTCATGTCGGCCTCGATGGCGTCGAGGAGGCCGGAGAGGTCGAGGCCCTCGGGCTTCTTGGCCACGCGTTCGGTGGTCAGTGCCCAGCCGGCGCTCGCGACGACCGGGTCGGGGTCGGCGGACCAGGCGACGCGCAGTTCCTCGGCGTGCGGGTTCTTCTTCACGACGTAGTTCACGAGCCAGTCGTGGACCTTGGGCGTGCGCGCCTCCCGCAGCATGGCGTCGAGCTCCTCGCGCCCGAAGGCCTTCGGGCGGCAGATCAGGAGCGCGAGGAGCCGGGCCGCCGTGTCCCCCGTGTCCCACAGTTCGCGGGCCAGCTCCTGCTGTGTCTTGAGGCGCTTCGCGAGCGCGCGCAGCTTCCCGAGGTTCACACCGTGGTCGTCGCCGTGCCGTTCGTTCACGGCCCGCGCCTTGGGGTCCTCAAGGGTGGCCAGCTCGGCCGTCACCTCGGCCAGTGCCGTCTCGGCCACCGCTGCCTCCTGTCCGTCGTGTGCGGAATTCAGCCTACGACGCGCCGTCGGAAGAGGGGCGGGCCGGCGGTCGACATCACGGCCGACGGCGCGGCGCCGGATCGCACGGCCTGTCGAACACGGCGTCGAAGATCGGACGGGACTTTCACAAGATCACCGTTTCCTTCGCTGAGGGCGTTCGTTGCACCCGAAGGTTCATTGGGGTGACAGAACGTCACCAGTACGCCAAAGGAATAAACGGATCGTGAGCATCACCACCCAAGACCATGGGGCCCATTGGTTTCCCCCGGACGGGCCCGCGCCTTCACACGCCGCGGTCCGGCTCTTCTGCTTCCCGCACGGAGGGGCGGACGGGTCGGTGTTCCGGCCCTGGCACACCATGGCCGGCCGCGGGATCGAGGTCGTGCCCGTGCAGCTCCCGGGGCGCGGCATCCGCATGGCCGAGCCCGCCGAGCGGTCGGTCGTCCGCCTCGGCGAGCGCCTCGCCGGTCCGGTCTCGCACCGGGCCGAGGGGCTCCCTTACGTGCTTTACGGCCACAGCATGGGCGGCCTGCTCGCGTACGAGCTCGGCCTCGCCCTCCAGAACGGCCCCCGCCCACCGGCCGCGGTCGTCGTCTCCGGCACCGTCCCGCCGCACGTCCCCCGCACCACCGAGCCGATGCACCGGCTCCCGGACGCCGACTTCCGCGACCGTCTCGGCCTGCTCGGCGGCATCCCGCCGGAGCTGCTCGCCGAGGAGGAGTGGCTCGAACTGTTCCTCCCGACGCTGCGCGCGGACTTCGAGGCGGCCGAGACCTACCGCACCGGGGAAACGTTGTCGGCCGGTGTACGGCTGATCGCCCTCGGCGGCGCGGACGACCCGGCGGCCCCGCCCGCCGAGGTCGAACGGTGGCGCGAGCTCGGCACCGACGTGACCGTCCGCATCCTCCCCGGCGACCACTTCTTCCCCTTCGCGTCGACGGACGAGGTCCTCGGCGTCGTCACGGCCGCATGCGAGCTCCGATGATCCGCTCCCTTTCTCCCCTCGATGTGAAGAAGCAAGGAAAGTTATCCGTGAGCAAGTCATCGACCGGCAACAAGGCAGAACGACAGGGGCGTTACGGCATCGACGGCCCCGGCTGGCTCCTCGCCCTCGGCGGAGGGGTCGTGGCTCCGCTGGCGGCGGTCGCCGCGGGCGCGCCCCGATGGCTCCTGCGCGTACCGCCGGTCCTCGCGGTCCCGGCGGCGCTGTATCTGCACGCGACCGTGCGGGGCAAGTTCCTCGTGTGGGACGAGCAGTTGGACGCTCTCGGCCTCAAGGGTGACGAACGCGTCCTCGACCTCGGCTGCGGGCGCGGGGCGGTCCTCACCGCGGTGGCGCGCCGGGTGCCCAGGGGCCAGGTCACCGGCGTCGACCTGTGGCGTTCGGTCGACCAGTCCGGCAACAACGAGCGGACCACCACGAGCAACGCCGCCCTGGAGCAGGTCTCCGAACGAGTCGACCTGGTCACCGCCGACATGCGGAAACTCCCCCTCGCCGACGACCAGTTCGACCTCGTCGTCTCCAGCATGGCCATCCACAACATCACGGACGCCCGCGGGCGCGAGGACGCGATCCGCGAGGCCTTCCGGGTCCTCAAGCCCGGCGGCAGGCTGCTCATCGCGGACATCTTCCACGCCTCCCGTTACGTCGACATCCTCCGCGCGGCCGGCGCCGTCCGCGCCACCCTCACCGACGCCGGCCCCCGGATGTGGTGGAGCGGCCCCTGGGTCCGCACCCGGCTCGTGAGCGCGGAGAAGCCCGTCACCCGCCCCGGCCACAACGACCAGGACGGGGCGCCCCGCTCATGACCTACTCCCCCGCACCGTTCCCCGAGGTGCACGGCGTCCGGCCGAGCAGCCTCGTCGACGTCCTGCGCACCCGCGCCGCCCTGCGCCCCGACCGGCTCGCGTACGTCTTCCTCGACAGCCACGGCGAGGAGCAGGCCCGCCTCACATACGCCCAACTCGACCACCGCGCACGGACGGTGGCGGCGACCTTGCAGGAGGAGGTCAAGACCGGCGACCGGGTGCTCATCCTCCACCCGCCGGGCCCGGACTACGTCAGCGCCTACTTCGGCTGCCTGTACGCGGGGGCCGTCGCCGTGCCCTGCTACCCGCCCCACGCCCGCAACCTCGCCCGGCTCCGCACCGTCGCCGCGGACGCGACACCGGCCGCCGCACTGACCGGCGACCGCATCCCGGCCGGGGTCCGGGCGCGGCTGCTCGACGCACCCGAACTGCGGGCCGTCACCTGGCTGCCGTCCGACCGGCTCACCGCCGACGCCGGCGAGTGGACCGACCCGCTCGTCGGCACCGACAGCCTGGCCTTCCTCCAGTACACCTCGGGAAGCACCGCCACGCCGAAGGGCGTGATGGTCTCGCACGGCAACCTCTTGTACAACTCGGCCCAGATCCAGCGGCGTTCACGGACCTCCGAGGACTCCCGCGTCGTGAGCTGGCTGCCGCCGTACCACGACATGGGGCTCATCGGCGGGATCCTCCAGCCCCTCGTCACCGGATGCCCCGGAGTCCTCATGGCACCCGGGACCTTCGTCCTGGACCCCGTCCAGTGGCTGCGCGCCCTCTCCACCTACGGCGCCACCACCTCCCCCGCTCCCCCGTTCGCCCTCGACCTCTGCGTCGAGCGGGTCGATCCAGCGACCCACGAACCCCTCGATCTCAGCACCCTCGACACCCTCATCGTCGGCGCGGAGCCCGTACGAACCGCGACCCTCGACCGCTTCGCCGACCACTTCGCCCGCTGGGGACTGCGCCGGGAGACGCTGCGGCCCAGCTTCGGCCTGGCCGAGGCCACGCTGATGGTCACCTGCGGCGAGCACCTCGCGCGCTCGACCTCCGTCACCGTCGACGCCCGTGCTCTTGAGGAGCACCGGGTCGTCCCGTCGACACCCGGCGCGAGCCGTGACGTCATCGGGTGCGGCCACGCCGTCGACGGACAGCGGGTGCTCGTCGTCGACCCGGCCACCGCGACCGTCCGCGGCCCCGAGCAGGTCGGCGAGATCTGGGTGGGCGGCCCGAACCTCGCCCACGGATACTGGGGCCGGCCGGAAGAGAGCGCGGCGACCTTCGAAGCCGAACTCGCCAACGGCGAGGGGCCGTTCCTCCGCACCGGCGACCTCGGTTTCCTGCGCGACGGCGAGCTGTTCGTCACCGGCCGCAGCAAGGACCTGATCATCGTCCGGGGCCGGAACCTCTACCCGCAGGACATCGAGCGGCGCGCGGAGCAGAGCCACCCGGCCCTCCAGCCCAACTCCTCGGCCGCCGTGGCCGTCGACGACGGCGGAGCCGAACAACTCGCCCTCGTCGCCGAAGTCCGGCGCGGGGCGCAACTGCCGCCCCTGGCCGAGCTCGCCCAGGTCCTCGGCCGGGCCATCGTCACCGAGTTCGACGTCCGTCTGCACCACCTCGTCCTCGTCCGCGCCGGTTCCATCCCCAAGACCTCCAGCGGCAAGATTCAGCGCCGGGCCACCCGTCAGGCCCTCCTCGACGGCACGCTCACCGTCGTCGGCGAGTGGACGGCCGCCGGTACGCCGGCCGGCGCGGCGCGGAGTCACGGCGCCGGACGGGACTCCGCGGCCGCCGAGGCCTATCTGAGCGAGCTCGTGGCCTCGCTGCTCGGCGACGCCACGGAGGGCCGCCCCGACCGGGATCGGCCGCTGCTCGATCTGGGCCTCGACTCGCTGGCGACGCTGCGGCTCGCCGGACGCATCGAGCAGGACCTGGGCGTGGACGTGGCCGACGCGGTGTTCGACGGCGACGTGACGCTCGCGATGCTCGCGGCGACCGTCGACGCCCTCGCCCCGGACGCGATCCCCGTCGGCCCCGGACGGCGGACCCCGCCGGCCACGGCCACGGCCGCATCCGCACCCGCACCCGCCCGCGCGACGGAGACCGCCGACGCCTCCGCCCCGAACGCCTCCACCGCCCCCGTCGACCCTTCCGCTCCCGTCGACCCTTCCGCGCCCTTCCCCCAGACCGACACCCAACAGGCCTACTGCATCGGCCGCACCGGCGCGTTCGAGCTGGGGAACGTCTCCACCCACGTCTATCTGGAGTTCGACGCCCCCGAACTCGACCTGCCGCGGTTCGAGCACGCCTGGCGCCGGGTGATCGACCGGCACGAGATGCTGCGGGCCGTCATGCTGCCCGACACCAACGAACAGCGGATCCTGCCCGAGGTGCCGCTGTACGAGATCCGGGTCACCGATCTGCGCGGACGCGAACGGGACGAGGTGGACGTCGAGTTGGCGGCCGTCCGGGAGCGGCTCTCGCACGAGGTGCGGCCGGCCGGTGAGTGGCCGCTGTTCGAGGTCGCCGCGACGCGGATGGACGACGGTCTGCGCGTCCATCTCAGCGTGGACTCGCTGATCGCGGACTTCTCCTCGGGGCGGCTCCTCTTCGACGACCTCGCCCGCTTCTACGCGTCGCCGCACGCCACGCCTCCCGCGCCGGAGAAGTCCTTCCGGGACCACGTGCGGGCCGAGGCGGAGCGCCGGGAGGGGACCGCGTACCAGCGTTCCCGCGACTACTGGTGGCGCAGGCTGCCCGAGCTGCCCCCGGCCCCGCAGCTGCCGGCGGCGGCCCGTACCGGATCGGTGGATCAGCCCAGGTTCACCCGGCGTGAGACGGTGCTGCCCGCCGGGATGTGGCAGGGCCTGAAGGAGCGGGCCGGCCGGGCCGGGCTGACCCCGACGGGCCTGTTGCTCGCCGCGTACGCCGAAGTCCTGGCCGGCTGGAGCACGAGCAGGCACTTCACCCTGAACGTGCCGCGTCTGACCCGGCCCGTACAGGACCCGGGCTTCCAGGAGGTGTTCGGCCAGTTCGCCTCCTTCACCCTCCTGGAGGTCGACTTCCGGGGCGACTCTTCGTTCCTGGAGCGGGCGCGCGGGCTGCAGCGTCAGCTCAGGGCGGACCTGCGGCACCAGGACGTCAGTGGCGTGGAGGTGCTGCGCGAACTGATGCGGATCCAGGGCGGGTTCGACCAGGCGCTGATGCCGGTGGTCATGACGAGCAACCTCGCCTTCGCCTCGGCCGCCAGGACCCCGCTGGAGGAAATGCTCACGACGGTCTTCGCCGTCTCCCAGACTCCGCAGGTCTCCCTCGACGAGCAGGTCCACGAGGAGGAAGGCGCGCTGCTCCTCAACTGGGACGTGGTCGACGAACTGTTCCCGGCCGGGGTCGTCGACGACATGTTCGCCGCGCACACGGCGCTGCTGCACCGGCTCGCTCACGACGACCGGGCCTGGTCGGACAGCGTCCCGCTCGCCCTGCCGTCCGCGCAGGCGGACCGGCGCCTGACGAGTGCGGGGCCCACCCGCACGGTCCCCGACCTCCGGGTCCAGGACCTCTTCGCACGGCAGGTGGCCACCTGCCCCGACGCCCCCGCCGTGATCGCCCCGGACCGGACGCTGTCCTACGGACTCCTCGACACCGAGGCCCGGCAGGTGGCCCGCTGGCTCCGCGCCCACGGCGCGCGGCCGGGCCGGCTGGTCGCCATCGTCATGGAGAAGGGCTGGGAGCAGGTCGTCGCCTCGTACGCCGTCCTGTTCGCGGGAGCCGCGTACCTCCCGGTCGATCCGGACCTGCCGGCGGCCCGGATCCGCCATCTGCTCGACAAGGGCGAGGTCGGCCTGGTCCTCACCCAGTCACGGCTGGACGAGGCTCTGGACTGGCCGTCCGGACCGCTGCGGCTCTGCCTAGACCGGCCCCTGCCGACCACACACGCCGACGTGCCCCTCCCGTCCGGCGGCGACCCGTCCGACCTGGTGTACACGATGTTCACCTCAGGCTCGACGGGCGAGCCGAAGGGTGTGATGGTCAACCACAGGGCCTTGGTCAACTGTCTGGTCGAGACGATCGACACGTTCCGGATCGGGGCGGGTGACCGCTGCCTCGCGGTGACCGCGCCGCACCACGACCTGTCGGCGTTCGACGTCTTCGGCGTGCTCGGCGCGGGCGGTGCCGTGGTCGTTCCCGCGGCCGCCGACCGCCGCGATCCGGCGCATTGGGCGGAGCTGATCGCCGCCCACCAGGTCACCGTCTGGAACTCCGTACCGGCGATGATGGAGATGCTCCTGGAGAGCGTCGGCGACGGCGATCGGCTGTCCTCGCTGCGGCTGACCATCCTCGGCGGCGACTGGATCCCGCTGACCGTGCCGCGCCGGCTCGCGGAGGCGGCGCCGGGCGCCGAGTTGGTCTCCATCGGCGGCCCGACGGAGACGACCGTGTGGAGCATCTGGTACCGCGTCGCCGAGGTCGAGCCGGACTGGCGGAGCATCCCGTACGGCACTCCCCTCGCCAACGTCCGCTATCACGTGCTCGACGAGCGGCTCCAGGAGTGCCCGGACTGGGTGACCGGTGAGATGTACGTGTCGGGGGTGTGTCTCGCCGACGGATACTGGCGCGACGCCGAGCGCACGGACGCGGTGTTCACCGCCCACCCCGCCACCGGGGAGCGGATGTACCGCACCGGGGACCTCGGCAGGTGGCTGCCCGACGGCACCATCGAGTTCATGGGCCGGGCCGACTTCCAGGTGAAGATCCGCGGCCAGCGCATCGAACTCGGCGAGATCGAGGCGGCGTTGCTCGCGCACCCCGCCGTCGCGTCGGCCGTCGTCACCGCCACCTGCCCTTCCGACCGGCCCGGCCACGACGGCCTGGTGGCCTATGTCATCCCCGGACAGGGGGCGTCCGCACCGGGCGAGCACCTGCCGGACGCGGCCGAGGTCGAGGCGGCGCGTCGCAGCGGCGTCACCGTACTCGACCCGCTGGCCCGGGCTTCGTTCAAGCTCGCCCGGCACGGCCTGCGGCGGGAGCCCGACCGGCCGCGCATCGCCCTTCCGCGGGTGCCGGCGGAGCCGTCGGAGCGGCGGAGCGACCGGGCGTTCCTCGCCGAGCCGATCACCCTCGCCGAACTGGCCGACTGCCTGGGCGTCCTGCGGCAGGAGGAGACGGACGGGCTCGCCAAGTGCCGCTATCCGTCGGGCGGTGGCCTCTATCCGGTGCAGGCGTACCTGTACGTGAAGCCGGGCGCGGTGTCCGGCCTGGCGGCCGGTACGTACTACCTCGATCCTGCGGAGGGCACGCTCGTCACCTTGAGCGAGGACGCGGTGCTCGACGCGGGGATCCATGCCGCGCACAACCGTGCCGTCTTCGAGGCCGCCGGCTTCGCCCTGTTCCTCGTCGCCGACCTCGCCGCGATCGAGCCGCTGTACGGCTCCGTCGCCCGCGACCTGTGCCTGCTCGAAGCCGGGTACATGGGGCAGCTCCTCATGGACCACGTGGCGCGGACGGCCGTCGGCCTCTGCCCGATCGGCGACCTCTCCTTCGAGCCGGTCCGGCCGCTGCTCGCGCTGGGCGAGCGGCACGTCCTCGTGCATTCGCTGCTCGGCGGCCGTGTGGACCGTACGGCCCCGGTCGCGTCGGCCGAACCGGCCGGGCCGCTCACCGACCGGCTGCGGGCGTGGCTCGGCGGCCGGCTGCCCGCGCACATGGTCCCCGACCACGTACTCGCGCTGGACAGCTGGCCGCTCAGCGCCAACGGCAAGGTCGACAGGCGGGCGCTGCCCGCCCCGCGTCAGGCCGGTGACGCACCGGGGTTCGTCGCCCCGCGCACGCCGACCGAGGAGCGGCTCTCCGGGCTGTGGTGCGAACTCCTCGACCTGCCCCGTGTGAGCGTCCGCGACAACTTCTTCGAGCTCGGCGGGAACTCGCTGGCGGCGACACGGCTGATCGCCCGGATCCGTGAGCGGTTCCGGATCGCGATCAGTCTGCGGGAGGTGTTCACGTCCCGGACGGTCGCCGATCTGGCGGTCACGATCGACCGCATCCGGAGCGAGGCGGGCGCGGCCGATGACGCTGATGAGGTGGGTGAGGTGAGCGACGGGAGCTGATTCCGTGGCTCCGGGCGGCGGGGACGGCCCGCGCCCGGAGCCGGGGCTCGTCGGCACCGACGGAGCCGGAGCCGTGCCGCCGCCGTCAGGCCGACGGGCTCCCGCCGAACCAGCCGCTGAAGGGCCGGTCGCCCGCGGGGGTCTGGCCGGCGGCGGAGGCGTAGCGCTCGACCCGCGCCAGGGCGCGTTCCGCCTGGGCGCGCCACGTGGTCACGTCGGCGCGGGGCGGGGGTGAGAAGGGGGCGCGGGAGGGGGCTTCGGCGGCGGCGGCGAAGAAGTCGCCGCCTTTGCGTCTGGCGTCGTCGGTGCCCCAGGGGCGGCCGGGGCCGCGGGTGGGGACTTTCTGGAGGTGGGGGATGTGTTTGGCGCAGTGGATGTAGGCCTCTTCGACGGTGATGACGACCCAGAGGAGGGCGCGGCGGCCGGGGACCGGGTCGGTGGGGAGGGCGGGGTGGGCGCGGCGCATGGCGTCGTCGGCGACGGTCGTGGCGCGGCCGTTGACGTGGAGGCCGATGCGGTCGTGGAGGAAGTCGACCATGAGGAGGCCGACGTGGGGGTTCTCCTCGATGTTGCCGAGGCTGGCGTGGACGCCGTTGCCCCGGTACTCGGGGTAGGCGAGTGTGGTGTCGTCGAGGGCGTGGAGGAAGCCGGGCGGGCCGGCGCGGAAGGTGTTGTCGCAGGCGCCGTGGCGGTCGGCGGTGGCGAGGAAGAACATCTCCTGCCGGGTCACGAACGCGCGCATCCGGGGGTTGAGGCGGTCGAGGACCTGTTCGCCGTAGAAGCGGTCGGCGCGTTCGGTGGTGCCCATGCGCTGCTGTACGCGGTGCTCGCCGTCACTGCCCGGGCGGGTGGCGCGGGTCGGGGTCGTCGGTCGCCGCGCGGCGGGTGGGTAGGTGCTCAACTCGTTGCCCCGGCCAGTTCCTCGATGGAGTCGTGTCGTATGCGGTGGGCGGGGACGCCGATGCCCACCAGGGTGTCGACGCCGCGGCGGATCATCCCCGCCGGGCCCGACAGGTACGCGTCGTAGCTGTGCCACGGGCCGAACTCGCGTACGGCTTCCGGGAGTCCGCCCGACAGCGGGCCGCCGGAGTCGTCGTCCACGACGGGACGGACCGAGAGCCAGGGGTGGGTCTCCTGGAGGCGGAGCATCGTGTCGATGTCGTACAGGCCGTGGTTCCCGCGGGCGCCGTAGAACACGTCGACGCAACGGCGCCGGCCGTGCTGGGCCACGTCCTCGACCAGGGCCTTGATGGGCGCGATGCCGGTGCCGCCGCCGAGGCACAGCAGGCCGTTGCCGGTGGTGTGGTCCACGGTCATGGACCCGGTCGGCGGCCCGAGCCGTATGACGTCGCCGGGACGGGCACGGTGCACGAGCGCGGTCGACACCCAGCCGGCGGGCACGGCCTTCACGTGGAAGGACAGCAGTCCGTCGGAGCGCGGTGCGGAGGCGAAGGAGTAGTGCCGCCAGACCCGGGGCCACCAGGGTGTCTCCAGGGCCGTGTACTGCCCGGCCCGGAAGGGGTAGGGGCTTTCGGGCCGTACGGTGACGACCGCGATGTCCCGTGTCCGCATCTCGTGGCCGACCACCTCCGCCTGCCACCACGCGGGCGCGTGGCGCTCGTCCTCCGCCGCCGCGTCGATCATGATCTGCGAGATCGTCGTGTACGCGCCCACCCATGCGGCCTCGGTCCGCGGCCCCCAGCTCTCGGGCGCGTAGCGGGCCAGCGCGCCGAGCAGCGCCTCGCCGACGGCCGGATAGTGCGCCGGCAGCGTGCCGTACTTGCGGTGCCCACGGCCCAGCCGGGTCAGATACGTGGTCAGGGTGACGGGGTCGTCGGCATGGGTCGCGGCCGTGAGCAGCGCCTTGAACAGCCGGTCGCGCTGGGTGTCCATCGCGGCGGGGAACAGCTCCCGCAGAGCGGGGTGGCGGAGGAACAGCAGCGCGTAGAAGTACGACGTGACCCGGTCCGCGATCGGCTCGATCTCGGCCATCGTCCGGCGCAGCAGCGCCGACGGCGTGATCGGAGCTTCCATCGGTCTGCCTCGCCTCGAACGTCCTCGGTCGGTCTTCGCACGCGGGGCCCGAACAAGCCCGGATTTCCGTGCGGCCCACGACGTCCGGCACCTCTCGACCGGGTGAGCGGGGCCGACCCTACCCCGCCTTCCCGAATTCCAAGAATGCCCCCTTCCCTTCGCCATAAAGTGACGTTTCACCTGGTCAGAGCCCCTCTGCAGGTGTCACAAAGGGAGAGAAACCCTTTACGTGACCGCCCCCGAGGAGAATTCGCCGACCGAAACATCACCCGGTGCCCCTGACTTCTCCACATGCCCCGAACGGGTCTTCACGAACTTCACCGCAAGGCCGTGTCGCGGCGCGCACAGCCAGACCAGCGCGAACAACGCGGTCAGGACGACGACCACCGAGCCGCCCGCCGCCAGGTCGTAGGCGTAGCTCACGTACAGACCGGCCACACTGCCCGCGCAGCCGAGGGCGGAGGCGAGGGCCGTCATCGCCCACAGGCGTTCGGTGAGCAGCCGGGCCGTGGCGGCCGGGGTGATGAGGAGGGCGAGGACGAGGATGTTGCCGACGGCCTCCAGGGACATCACGATCGTCGCGGTCACGACGACGTACAGGGTCAGGTCGAGCGGCAGCACGGGCAGGCCGGCCGCGCGGGCGGTCTCCCTGTCCAGGCTCACGGCCACGAGCTCTTTGCGCAGGGCGAGGACGACCGCCACCAGCACGGCGCCCATCACCGCCACCCGCAGGATGTCGGAGGCGTCGACGGCGAGCACCTGCCCGAAGAGGAACGACGACAGGTCCGTCGTCCAGCTGTCCCTCGTCGACACCAGCACGATGCCGAGGCCGAACGCGAACGCGAAGAACACGCCGATGACGGTGTCCTCCTTCAACCGCCGGTTCTGCGACACGAACGCGATGAGCACCGCCGTCGTCACACCGGCCGCCGCACCGCCGAGGAGCAGATTCCCCTCGAAGGCGTACGCCAGGGCCACACCGGGGAACGCCGAGTGCGCGACGGCGTCGCCGATGAACGCCATCCCGCGCAGCACCACGTACACCCCGACGACCCCGCAGACGAGACCGACGACCGCGGCGACGACGAACGCGCGCCGCATGAACGGCAGCGTCCACGGTTCGGCGAGGAAGGCGAGAAGCTCGTTCATGCCGCCACCTCGGCGCCACTGTCGGTACGCGAGTCGGTGACCGCGCGGGCGAGTCCGAAGGCGCGCAGCATCCGGTCCGCGTCGGCGAGCAGCTCCGGTCCGCCTTCGGCGACGACCGTACGGTCGAGCAGGACCACCCGCGTACAGGTACGGGCGGCGGCCGCCAGGTCGTGCGTGGTCATCAGCAGTCCTCTGCCCTCGGACGCCAGTCGGCAGAACAGCTCGTTCAGGAGGTCCTGGGTCGGCGCGTCCACTCCCGTGAAAGGCTCGTCGAGCAGCAGCAGCCGAGGTTCCGCCGCCAGCGCCCTCGCCACCAGGACGCGCTGCCGCTGCCCGCCCGACAGCTCGCCGATCGGACGCCGGCGCAGGGCGGTGAGTCCCGCGAGTTCCAGCGCGGCGTCGGCGGCCGCCCTGTCGTGTGCGCGCGGCCGTCTCAGCCAGCCGATCGTACGCGTACGCCCGCTGAGCACCGCGTTGGCCACATCGATCGGGAAGTCCCAGGCGAACTCGTGCCGTTGGGGCACATAGCCGAGTGGCCCGCACGATTCGACGCGGCCCGACGCGGTCGCCACGAGGCCGAGCGCGGCCCTCAGCAGCGTGGTCTTCCCGGCGCCGTTCGGCCCGAGGAGACCGACCAGTTCGCCGGCGTCGACCGAGAGCGAGGCGTCCCGCACCGCCATCCGGCCCCCCAGCGCGACGGACACCTCGTGGATGCCGAGCAGCCGCTCGGGCCCGGCACTCACGAGGACCGCCTGCGCGCCAGAAGAACCGCGCCCGCGCCCGCCGCCGCGAGAGCGGCGGCCGTGCCGGCCAGCAGCAGGGTGCGGTCGGCGCCGGTGTGGGCCATCGAGCCAGTCGGGCTCCGCTCCGCCCCGTCCGGTGAACCTCCAGTGTTCGTACCACTGTTGGGGGTGCCGGTCGTCGAGCCTTCGGTGTCATCGCCAGGCGGGGAGGTGGACCCGCTCGGCGCTTCCGCCTGCCCTCCCCCGGTGTCTCCACCCGTCGAGGCGCCAGTGGGTCCCCCCACCGGCACCCGGCTCGGGTCTACGGCCCCCACGGCGAACGCCAGCACCTCCGTGTCGCTGCTCTTCGTCCCGTCGGCGAGCGTCGCGGACATCGTGAAGGTCAGCCGGTACACGCCCTCCTTGCCGAAGGCCCATCCGCCGTGCGCGTGGGTGTTCTCCGGTACGCCGAACGCGTCCGGCACCCCGTCCGCGCTGTTGAAGCGCACGGCGGCACCGGAGAGCCCGTCGTAGTTGTACAGGGCGAAATTGCCCGGCCCCTCCGCCTTCACGAGCTTGAACTCGACCTCGCCCCGCGTGGCGCCCGCCGCGATCTGATCCGTGGACCAGCCCGGCCACAGGAGACCGGGCCGCTGCACCTGGTCCAGGAGCCACACCGGATCACCCGCCCTGCCGAGGAACGCGAAGTCCTCGTTCCCCGGAATCGTCCTCCTGGCCCCCGGCTTGACATGCAGCACGACGGAGGACGGCTCGCGCCACACGCTCTTCCCGGGAACAGTGCCATCCTTGATGTGGATCTGCACCTTGCCGCCGACGACCCGGGCCGCGATGTCGATGTGCCCCTGGTCGAGAACCTGCCGCGAGGTCTCGACCGGGTCCTCGCTGGTGGGCGTGCGCCCGGCGGCCGGAACGCGGGCCTGAGGCTGGGTCTGGGCTTGGGTCTGGGTCTGGGCTTGGGTCTGGGCCCGGCCCTGAGCTGGTGGCTGGGCCGGCGCCAGCGCCGTGGTCGCGCTCCGCTCGGGGAGCCCCGGGCTGCTTGCCGGGTCCGACGGTGCGGGCACGGGCGCCGGGGAGGCGACGGCCTCGTCCCCGACCCGCGCGGTGTACCTGGCCTCCACGACGTGGGGCCTTCCGTCGATCTGCCCCTCCGTGGTGAACGTGAGCGCGTACACGCCGGGCGCGTCGAACGACCAGCGGGGCGTCTCGCCTCGCCCGCCCGCCGCCAGGTCCCAAACGTCGGGCAGGCCGTCAGCGCTGTCGAACCGTACGAGCGGGGGCGGCTCAGCGACGCCGACTTCGACGTCGGCACTGGCACTGGCACCGGCACCGGCACCTTCGTACACCTTCAGAGAGCCCGGCCCCTGGACCCCGGTCAGGGACCAACGGACGGCACCCGTCCAGCCGTTGGTGACGCCGGTGGAGTCCCCCACAGGGGTGAACACCCACGTCTCCTTCCCGTCGTCCCCGACGACCCGGTGGGTGTCGTCGATGTCGACCACACCGCCGACGCCCGGGCCCGGGCCCAGGTCACGCCCGTCCCACGCCGGCGGGGCGACGGTCATGGCCGTGCCCCCGAGGGCCAGTGCGCCCGCCGCGGCGAGGGCGGCCCTGCTGTTACGTGCGAGCCTCATCGGGCTCAACTCCCCTCCTGGCCCAGGCAGCGGGCCAGTTCGTTCGCGTTGTGGCGCATCATCGAGACGTAGTCGTGGATCTTGTCGTCGAAGGAGTCGCCGTAGAGGGTGCAGATGGCGACGTCTTCGTCTTCGGCGACGCGGCGCAGGACGTCGGCTCGTGCCGCGAGGTTGGGTTCGAGGAACACGGCCGGGACGCGCTTGTCGCGAATGGTGGCGCGGAGCTTGGCGATCTCGGTGGCGCTGGGCTCGCGGTTCGGCACGGGCACGACGAAGCCCGCCACTTCCATCCCGTAGGCGTGGGCCAGGTAGCCGAAGGCGTCGTGTGTCGTGATCAGTTTGCGGTGGTGGGCCGGGACGGTCGCGAGCGTCTCCGCCATCTCGGCGTCCAGCGAAGCCAGTTGCTTCAGGTAGCGGGCGGAGTTGCGCTCGTACGTGGCCCGCCCCTTCGGATCCGCCTTGATGAGCTCGGCTTCGATGCGGCGCACATAGCCCTCGGCGTTGGCGACGTCCTCCCAGGTGTGCGGGTCCATCTCGCCGTGGACGTGCTTGCCGATGACGGCCTGGGGCAGCACCCAGACGTCCGTGCCGGGGTGGCCGAGGAAGCCGTACGCGGTCTCCTCGGGCACGGCCGCCTTGGCCCGGTCCGGCACGGACAACACGACGGAATCGGCGGGGTGTCGGGCGCGCTTCCCCGTCGCGGGGTCGTCGGAGCGCACGTACACCGAGTGGTCCTCGGCGTTCAGGGCGATGTCGGCGTGACCGCCGTCGAGAACGGTCTTCCCCGTGGTGGTGGCGGATGTCGGGCCGACGACGAAGGTGAGGGTCCCGGTGCCCGCGGGGGACGTTCTCCCGTCGAGCGTCTCGGTCCGTCCCTGGACGGTCAGCCGGTACGTACCGGGGGCGGTGAAGGCCCAGTTGACGTGGGTGTGGGCCTCCGGCGGCAGAACGAAGGAGTCCTTCGCGTCGAAGCCGTCCGTGGAGTCGACGTAGCTCTGCGGGACGCCGAGGGTGTCCGTCAGATAGACGTGGAGGTCTCCCGGCCCTTCGAGCTTCGTCGCCGTCGTACGGACCTGGGAGCCGTCGCCGGCGACCTCGCCTTCGACTGCCCAGCCCAGCCACAGCACATCCAGCCCCAGGTCCTCCTTGAGCTTGATGACCGAGCCGCCGTACTGCTCAAGGCGCTCGCCGATCGCCACCTTCGGCGTTCCCTCGGGCACATTGGTGTGGATCATCTTCATGATCCCCGGCTCTTCGAGCAGCAGCCCGTTGCTGAAGACGAGGTCGGACCTCGCGATCCTGCGGGCGTCGCCGGGGCTCGGCTCGTACGAGTGCGGGTCGCCGTGCCGCGGCACGACGGAGGCCACGTCGACCCGTTCACCGCCGACGTTCCGGACGAGGTCGGCGATGATCGCGGTGGTCGTGGAGACCGTGAGCGCCGCGCTCTTTCCCTCGTCTCCGCCGGTACCGGGCCCACACCCGGAGGCGAAGAACCCGGCCGCCAGCGCGGTCGCGATGACGCGGCGAGCACGCCGGACGCGCCTCATGGCGGCCGTGGTCACGGGGGTGGCATCCCGGGCGCGCCTCATCGGGCGGCCCGCTTGGCGCGCGCGACCACGAGGACGGCGCAGCCCGCCGCCAGTGCGGTGACCGCGAGGCCGATGGGGAGCGCGAGGCCGCCGGAGCCTGTCGCGGCGAGGTGCCCGCCACCACCTGAACTGCCGCCGTACGCCGGCGAGTCCGGGAGGGGGGCCGGTGCGGCGCTACGCGTCGGCGGGCTCGTCGAGGGCGGCGGAGCCGCGGAGGTTGCGGCGGCGGACGTCGGCGGCGCCGTGGGCGGCGGGGGTGTGGTGCTCGGTCCGACCGTGGTCGACGGAGCAGGCGTGGCGCTGCGCGTGGGCGTGACGCTCGGGCTGGGCGTGGGCGTGCCGCTCGGGGTGGGGGTGGGGGTGGGTGTCGTCGTCGGCCGGGGGCCGGGTGCGCCGTCGCCCGGCTGGACCGTCGCCGGGTCGACGTCGTCGCCGACGAGGACGGCGAGGGTCTCGCGGTCGGAGACCTTCGCGCCGGAGGGAAGGGTGGCCGTCAGCTCCATGGTGATGCGGTAGACGCCCTCGGTGTCGAAGATCCAGAGGGGGTGCGCGTGGGTGAAGGGAGGAAGGGCGACCGACCCGGGCGCCGGCTTGGCGCTGTCGACGGTGACGCCGATCCGCATGCCGAGATCGGGGTCGTCCTCCCACTGGCCCAGGACGAACCGCCCGGGGCCCTCGATCTTGGGGAAGGTGACCTTCACGCCGCCGGGCGCGTCCGCGGGGAGGACGTCCAGGGTGTTCCAGCCGGGCCAGAGCAGCCCTTCCTTCACCTCGAAGTCCTTGTCGACCCACAGGCTGCTGCCCGGCTCGCCGAGCCCTTCGAACTGCGGGACCTCCTCGCGCGGCGGGACGACGATCTCGTGGCGCGCGTCGAAGTGCAGGAGAACGTCGGAGGGTTCACGGAGGACGGGGGTGCCGGCCACGGTCCCGTCCTTCACTCGGAACCGGAGCTGCGTGCCGGTGAGCGTGGCCGTCAGGTCGAGGTGCCCACCGTTCAGGACGGCCCGTTCTCCGGCGGGGGCCTCCCGGGGTGGGGGTTCGGCCGCGACGGCGAGCGGGGCGGCGGTGAGCAGGGACAGTGCCACGGCGAGGGTGGCGGCGCGTAGGGGACGTGGTGCGACGGGGGCCCGCATGACGGGGCGCCTCCTTCGGGCAGGTGAGGGGAGGTCGGCGCGAGGCCGACGGGGCGCACTCGGCTTCGCCTGGCGACGGGTTCGACCTCGCCGCTCGACGGGCCGTGCTCGGCCTCGCCGGGCGTCGGGTTCGGCCGCGCCGGGGGCGGTGGGGGACGGTGGTCCGTGGCCGCCCCCGGCGTGGACTTGTGGCGCCTTGGGGCGAGGGTCAGCCGATCTGGAAGGTGTACGTCGCCGAAGTCGGGGCGACCGGTGTGCCGTTGGTGAGGGTGCCGCTCACCTGGAAGGTGGCGGTGTAGGAACCGGGCTTGGTGAAGACCCAGTTGGCGTGGTCGTGTTCGGCGGCGGTGACGGACCGGGTGTTGGTGTGGGTCGCGTCGCCGCTGTCGAAGGAGCGGTTGTTCTTCGGGCAGACGCCGTTCTTGTAGACGGTGAGCTTGCCGGGGCCGGTGACGGAGGTGAGTTTGACCTGCACCTTGTCGTTCTGGAAGACGCCGGTGGCGAGGTGTTCGCCGGAGATGCCGGGCCACAGGAGGCCGGTGTTCTCGACCTGCGGCAGGCGGTAGACGGTGGTGCCGGCCGTGCCGAGGTGGCTGTAGCAGGTGCCGGTGGGCACGGTGTAGGCGGAGGCCGGGAGCGCCTTGAGGACGACGTCGGCGGGGGCGTACTCGACGCCCGGGGTGACCGACTCGTCGTGGACGTGGAGGGAGAGGCCGGCGCCGCCGTACTCGACGTCGAGGACGTCGACGTGGCCCGTCGAGAGGGTCGTCCCGGCGGCGTGTGCGGCGGTCATGCCGCCGACGGCGAGGGCCGTGGCCATGGTTCCGGCGACGGTGAGAGTGCGGGTGAAGGTACGCGTGAAGGCACGCAAAAGAAGCCCCCCTTGGGCAGAGAATGAGTGTGCACGAACAAGCGAGACGATAATCGTTTTCATTAACGAGACGCAAGCGGCCCTTGGGGCGCCGAAGGGGCGCGGGGTGGATGTGGCTCGAAATTGTTCATGGATCTGAACAAGAGACACTTACATGACCATTGACGGGTTCACGTCGACACCTCTAGCTTCCGGAGAAAGCGCTTTCTCGTCCAGTCCCGGAACGCCGTCCATCCCCCCCTCCTGGAGACCCCAGATGCATCTGCGATCCGTCACCGCCTGCGTCGGCCTGCTGGCAGGCACGCTCGTGGCCATGTCCGTGAACACGGCGCACGCGGCGTCGACGCTGTACGAGGCCGAGGCCTCCCCCGCCGTGTGCACCGGCACGATCGACTCCGACTGGTCCGGCTTCTCCGGCAGCGGGTTCTGCAACGGCACCAACGCCGTGGGCGCGTACGCGCAGTTCACGGTGAACGCCTCCGCCGCCGGTACGGCCACGCTGGCCGTGCGGTTCGCCAACGGGACGACGGCGGCGCGGCCGGCGGGCCTCGTGGTGAACGGCAGCACCGTGCAGACGCCGTCGTTCGAGGCGACGGGCGCCTGGTCGACGTGGGTCACGAAGACCCTCACCGTGTCGCTGAACGCGGGCGCCAACACGGTGCGGCTCAACCCGACCACCGCGGGCGGGCTGCCCAACGTCGACTCCCTGAACGTCACTTCGGCCGACGCGCCGCCGCCGGCCGGCGGCGCGCTGTACGTGGCACCCGGCGGCACCGACGGCGCGGCCGGTACCCAGTCCGCCCCGACGACGCTCACGTCGGCGATCGGCCGGGTCGCGGCGGGCGGGACGATCTACCTGCGCGGCGGCACGTACCGGCACGCCACGACCGTGACCGTCCCGGCGGGCAACAGCGGGACTTCCGGCGCGCCGAAGAGGCTCGTGGCCTACCCCGGTGAGACGCCGGTGCTGAACTTCGCCGCGATGACCGAGGACCCCGCCAACCGTGGCCTCGCCCTGAACGGTTCGTACTGGCACGTGAACGGCATCGTCGTGGAGCGCGCCGGGGACAACGGCATCTACGTCGGCGGCAGCCACAACGTCATCGAGCGCACGGTCACCCGCTTCAACCGCGACACCGGCCTCCAGCTCGGCCGCATCGCCTCCACCACACCGCGCGAGCAGTGGCCGTCCGACAACCTCGTCCTCAGCGCGGAGTCACACGACAACGCCGACTCGGACGGAGAGGACGCCGACGGGTTCGCCGCGAAGCTCACCGTCGGCAGCGGGAACGTCTTCCGCTACGCCGTCTCCCACCACAACATCGACGACGGCTGGGACCTCTACACCAAGCCCGACACCGGCCCCATCGGCTCCGTCACCATCGAGGACTCGCTCGCCTACGACAACGGCACCCTCAGCGACGGCTCGCAGGCCGGCGCCGGCGACCGCAACGGCTTCAAGCTCGGCGGCGAGGACATCGCGGTCGACCACGTCGTACGCCGCACGATCGCCTTCCACAACGGCAAGCACGGCTTCACGTACAACAGCAACCCCGGCAAGCTCGCGATCTCGAACAACATCAGCGTCGACAACGCACAGCGCAACTTCTCCTTCGACGCCGGCACCTCGGTCTTCCGGAGCAACACCTCCTGCCGCTCCACGACCACCGGCACCAACGACCGCACGGTCGGCGACGCCGACACCTCCAACCAGTTCTGGTCCGGCACCAACGGCTCCCGCTGCTCCTCCTACTCCGGCGCCCTGACCTGGTCCTTCGCCTCCGACGGCCGCCTCGTCACCGCCTTCGGCGGCCGCACGGTCACCTGGTGACCCACCGGCCTCGCGGCTGAACGACCGAGAACGGCCCCGGCATCCCGTGCCGGGGCCGTGCGGTGTCGCCGGCGGGTCACCGTAGGAGGCGGCGGTTCGAGCCGAGGACGGTGCCGAGGGCCACCATGCCGATGCCGAGGCCGAAGTGGAGCCAGTTGTCGGGGGTGTTGACGGGCACGAAGTTGGCGTCGCTGTCGCGGTCGACGAGGAGGCCGTAGAGCGAGAGGGCGAGGTAGATGAGGCCGCCGCCGATGAGGTAGGAGCGGGCGGTGGGGACGGTGGCGGCCATGGCGAGGCCGGCGACGCCGAAGAGGAGGTGGACGAGGTTGTGCAGGACGGAGACCTGGAAGAGGCCGAACAGTTCCGCGCCGGAGTCGTGTTCGGCGAAGGTCATCGCGTCGTAGTCGGTGGTCACGCCCGGAATGAAGCCGAGGACGCCGACCACCAGGAAGACGGCCCCGATCAGCAGGGCCGCGGTCCTCACGGGTGCCGCGGCCAGGGCGGGACGGCGGGTCGCATGCGGCATGGCGGGGCCTCCCGGAGAGTCGCCGGGGCGGGCGGACGCCCGCTCGCACCGCCTCTACCCCGAATCGCCCCGGCTACCGGCTCGGCCGCGCCCCGTGGATCCGGGGCGCGGCCGGGCGCTCACGAGGGCGCCTGCTCCATGCGGGGGTCCGGTTCGGGGGCCGGGCGGTCCGTGCCGAGGTAGCGGCTGAGCGGGGGTTCGCGGGCGAGTACGGCTCCGATGGTGAAGGCGAAGGTGACGGCGGCGCAGACGATGATGAGCCAGGAGAGGAGGGTGAGGACGAGGCCCAGGGAACCGTATTCGCCGAGGGCGCGGTTGAGGGCGCCGGGCATGTAGAGGCGGGCCGTGACGCCGAGGACGGTGGTGGCTACGCCGGCCAGGAGCGCGCCGGGGAGCAGCGGCAGCCAGGGGACGCGTTTGACGAGCAGCAGGTGCTGGGTCCAGAGCCACACTCCGGTGCTGACCAGGAAGAAGAGCGGCAGGCCGAGCCAGGGGCCGGCGCCGAAGCCGTCGCGGACGGGGGCCTGGAGGAGGACCACGAGGACGAGGGCGAGCAGCCAGACCGTCCATCGCCAGGCCGCGATGCGGGTGCCGGCCTTGGGCAGGCCCCAGGCCCGTTCGCAGACGCGGGCCATGGCGCGGCTGAAGCTGGTGGCCGACGCCAGGGCGACGAGCGCGCCGACGATGCCGGTGGTCTCGCGGAGTCCGTCGGTCGTGGTGTGGTTCAGGACCTGCTGGAGTTCGTTGTCGGAGGCCCCGGAGAGACCGAACATCGAGCGCAGTGACTCGCGCAGCTGGTCCCGTACGCCGGCCGGGGCGAAGGCCGCGAGTGCGAACAGCAGGGGCACGGCGGCCAGGAACGCCTGCGCGGCGAGCCGGGTGGCGGAGTCCAGGAGGTTCCCGCTGACGAGTCTGTGCGTCAGTTCCGTCAGTACGGGGAAGCGGCTCTCGGCCCCCGCCCGGATGCTCCGCACCCGGCTCGCCCACGACATCCCGCCTCCCGACCCTGCCCCGACCGATCCAGCCCATTGGAAGCGACGTCCCACGGGTCGGCGAGTTCTCTGGGCCGTACGGGGGAACGGTGTGCCGGGGCCGGGCGTCGGTCAGCCGCCGGGTGTCTGTCCCTTTCCGTCCAGGAGGTCCAGGGCCGCGCGGGCGTCGGCGTCGCCGGCTTCGGCGGGGCCGCTGAGCCAGTCGGCGACGGCGGCGAGGTCGGGTCCTTCGGACTCGGGGGCGGCGGGGGCCGGGGGCGGGGCGTCGACGGTGCGCAGCCAGTGTTCGGCTTCGGCGCCTGCGCCGCGGCGCATCAGGGCGGTGGCCAGGTTGAGCTTGGCGGCGGCGTGGCCCTGTTCGGCGGCGCGGCGCCAGTACTGCTCGGCGGCCGGCCATTCGCCGCGCTCGGCGAGGACGGCGCCGCAGCTCACGAGGGCGTCGACGACGCCTTCGTCGGCGGCTTTGCGCCACCAGGTCTCGGCGCCCGCCATGTCGCCGCGCTGGCGGAGGAGGTTCCCGAGGTTGTTCATGCCGCCCGCGTCGCCCGCGTCGATGGCCTTGCGGTAGTACGTCTCCGCCCCGTCGAGGTCGCCGCGCTGGCGGAGCAGTACGCCGAGGTTGACGTACGAGTCGACGTGTCCGGCGGCGACGGCGAGCCGGTAGTACCGCTCGGCCTCGGCGGTCTCGCCTGCTTCGGCGAGGAGTGCGCCCATCGTGTGCTGGGCGGCGGTGTGTCCCGCGTCGGCGGCGAGCCGGACGTGGGGAAGGGCCGCCTCGGGGCCGTCCTGGCCCAGGTGCATGAGGGAGATCCAGTAGAGGACGTCGGGGTCGCCCGAGTCGCGGGCGGCGGTGAAGTAGGTGGCGGCCGAGTTCCAGTTGCCCTGGTCCGCGGTGAGCACGGCCATGGCCAGGTGGACGTGGGGGTGGTTGTCGTCGGTGTGGAGGATCAGCTGGCGGGCCGCCCATTCGACGGCGGTGGGCTGTGGGGCCACCGGGCCGAGGTCGTCGGATCCGGCGGTCGGGGGCGTGGCGGTCCTGGGCGGTTCGGGGGCCCGTGGTCCGGGTGCCGGCGGGGCGGGCACGGGGTCCGGTTCGGTGGTGGCTCCGGCGGCTTCCGGGGACGGCGGCGCGGTGGCCGCGGCGGTTCCCGGGAACGGCATGGTGGGTATCCCGGTGGCTCCGGTGGCCTCGGGGGCCGGTCGCGGGGCTGCCGGGCCGGTCGTGCGCTCCGCCGCCGCGCGCAGGGCGCGGGTTTCCTCCAGTGCCTGCCGGGCCATGGGGTTGCCGGTTTCGGCGAGGGGCCGGAAGTAGCGTTCGGCTTCGGCGTAGTCGCCGCGGTCGAGGCGGATCGTGCCGAGGACGACGGAGGCCATGGGGTCGCCGGCGGCTCGGGCGCGCTGGAGCCATTCCTCGGCTTCGGTCATGGCGCCGCGGTTGCCGAGGCCGATGCCGTAGACGGTCATCGCCTTGATGTTGCCCGCTTCGGCGGCCTGGCGTGCGAGGTCCTCCGTGATCGGCTCGCCGCGCTCGTAGGCGGCGTCGACGCGCGCGTCCCTGGCCGCGTCGGTCCTGCCCCGTGTCGAGCGCCCGTCGCCGAGGCCGTCCTTGCCCCGTCTCCGCCACCACCTGCTCACAGCTGTCCCCCCGTCCGCTCCGGTGGCACCCCCGGGGCCGTCACGCTTCCGGTGGCGCCGCCCAACTCTCGTACGTACGACGTGTGTTCACGGTCCTACGTGAATGTACGCCGCCCACAGCGAAGGTGTGGCCCGATAGTGGTCGCGTGTCTCGCGGACGGCGTCGTGCAGGGCGTACGCGGCCCGGTCGGCGAGCGGTTCGGGGGCGCCGAGGCCTGCGTAGACGCGTTCGGCGATGCGCAGGGAGACGGTGTCGTCGATCTCCCACAGGGAACCGAGGACGTGGCGGAATCCGGCGAGGTGGAGGCCGCCGGCGAGGTGGAGTGCCTCGTCCAGGGCGGTGAAGCCGCTCTTGGCGGTGGCGCAGGCCGACAGGTAGGCGAGCTCGGCGGCGGGGAGGTCGAGGCGGGAGACGGCGGCGACGGTGAGGGGGTGGTCGAGGTGGTCGTGCACGAGCAGCCGGCTGCCGGAGGCCGTGGTGGGTTCGGCGGCGCCGTGACCGCAGAAGTGGAGCCAGGTGTGGTCGCCGAGGGCCGCGATCACGGCGTCGCGGGTGGCGGCGGCGCCGCTGAGCAGCCGGGAGCCGGGGAGCGTTCCGGCGATGGCGGCGGCTTCCCGGGCCGCGCCGGGGAGCGGGCGGGCCGCCGGGGCGTCCGGGACGGCGACGACGAGGGCGGAGGGCGCGGGCGGCCGTTCCGTACGGCGGCGGCTTCGGGTGAGCGCGCGGAGGGTGGGGGCGTAGGAGGAGACGGCGCGGTCGAGCACGGTGCGCCCGGCTGTGTCCGTGTGGTGTCCTGCGGCGTGCAGGGGGAGGAAGGCGAGCGGGCCGGTGGGGATCCACCAGATGCGGGGCGGACGGTCTCCGCAGGGTCCGGTGAGGCCCAGGGCGTCGAGGACGGGGCCGGTCACCCGGTCCCAGAGCCAGGCGAGGTGGCCTTCGAGTTCTTCCTCGGCCGACTGCTCGGCGAGGAAGTCGGTGGCATCGGGGTCGCCGAGCCGGTCGAGGACGCCGAGGAAGGACACCGTACGGTCGACGGCCTCCCCCAGGGTGAGACCGGGGAGGGGTACGGCCCTCACGCCCTCGGCGGTGATCGTCAGCGCGTCGCAGCGGAAGCGGCTGACGTTGACGAGGACGACGGAGCCCTCCGCGTCCGGCGGGAGCGGCCGGGCGGAGCGTCTGGGGCGCAGGAAGTCCTCGAAGCCCTCGCGGGTACGGACGTGGTCCAGGAGTGCGTCCCATGCGGCGGCGAGCTCGTGCCGGCGGTCCGACGACTCCTCCTCCCCCGCGCCGCCCGTGTCGAGCCGTGCGCGCAGCCATTCCAGGCGCGAGGCCGATTCCGGGGATTGGGCGCGGAGTTCGGCAAGTTCGTCGTGGTGCTTCATGCCCTGGCCGAGGAGGATGCCGCGCCCGAGTTCCAGGAGGGCGAGGGCTTCCTCGGCGTCGCCGACGGCGAGGGCGCAGGCGGCGGCGTCACTGGCGAGACCGCGGGTGTCGGCGAGCGCCCGCTCGGCGTCGGCGGGGGTCAGGTGGCGGGGGACGAGGGCGGGCAGTTGGGTGACGGCGTGCCGGTACGGGGCGAGGGCCTCCTCCGGATGGCCCGCCTCCATCGCCCCGTGCGCCCAGGCATGGGCGGCCTGGAGGCGCTGGCGGGGTGTGGCGGCGGTGTGGAAGGCGGCGGCGCGCAGGGCGGCGGCTGAGGCGGTGCGGTCGCGGGGGGCGAGGAGCAGGCCGAGTTCGTGGTGGACGAGGGCGTGGTGGGGGTGTTCGGGCGGCAGCCCGGCGGAGGCCTGTCGCAGGAGGCTTTCGGCACGGTGGGCGTCGGCGTCCTGGCCTGTCGTCCGGTGCCGTTCGGCAAGGGCGGTGGCGAGGGTGAGGAGTGCGGCCTTCCGGACCGCACCGTGGGGCGACCGCCCGTCCGTGCCGGCGCGGGCGGGGTCGGCCGCCGCCTCCAGGGCGGCGATGCGGTCCGCCAAGTCGTCGGGGTGGCCTTCGCGTTCGTGCCGGACGTGCAGCGCGTTGGCCAGTCCCTGCTGGAACAGGCCGTGGTCCGGGTGGTCGGCGGGGGTGAGGGCGACGGCCTCGCGGTGTACGGCGACGGCTTCTTCGAGGTCGGCGGGATCGCCGGTACGTTCATGGCGTCGCCGGAGAGCGAGCCCCAGGTTGTGCAGCCTGCCCGCACGCTCGGTTTCCTCGCCGGCTTCGACGGCCGCGCGGGTCACCCGTACCGCTTCGAGGGCGTCCTCGAACCCTCCGCCGTGGTCGTGACGCTCGCGCAGGGCCGCGCCCAGGGTGGTGAGGATTCTGGCCCGGTCCGGGTGGCCGTCGCCCGCCGACGCCTCGGCTTCGCGGAGCGCGGTGATGGCCTCGCTGAGGTCCCGGGCGTCGCCGACTCGCTCGTACCGCTGCCGCAGGGTCATCCCGCGCAGGGTGAGTGCGGTCGCTCGCAGGGGGCGGAGCTGGGCGGGGATGAGGTCGACGGCCGTCGCGGTGGCGCGAAGGGCCCGCTCCAGGAGCCCAGGGTCCGGGTCGCGTTGGGCGGCGGCCGCCGCCTCGCACGCCTCCAGGTAGGCGGCGATCGCCCGCCGGTTGTCGTCCGTGGCGGTCGGCGTCTCGCGCGTGACGTACCGTTCGAGCGCCGCGGCCACGGCCGCGTCCTGGCGCCCCCGCTCCTCGCCGAGGACCAGGCTGCGGCACAGGTGCAGGTCGGCGATGGTCCGCACGGCCTCGGGGTCGGTCGAAGGGTCAGGGATTCCGGCCATCAACTCCCTGATCCAGAGCAGAGCTTGAGGGTCCATCACCGCGGCACGGTCCATGGAGGACCGGTACATCAGCACACGGGCCCCGAGCGCCCGCACCAACTCGTCCCGCCTCGCAGGTGTCACAGGAGTTACCGTACTCACCGGGGTCGGCATCGATCGAGGGGCGGCGGGATGGCGGGGGACGATTCCATACGGCTGGCGCGGCTCTGCGAGCAGCTGGACGCGATCCGCCGGGTCGCGGATCGGCGGGGAGGGTCGACTGATCTGGAAGCGGCGCTCGCGGCGTTCAGGGAGACCTCCGATGCCCGTCAACTGACTGCCACTGTCGATGAGTTGCTGCGTACCTGGGGTGTGGCCCGGGGCCTCGGGGAGCACCGCTCCCCCGGCGGCGGTGTGCTCCCTCACCTCGGCGGCGGGCATCCCGTGGAGGAGGCGCTGGTGTGCCCGGCGGGCCGGTGCGATCGGGTGGTGCTCGAAGGCGGCGGGAGCTGTGAGCTGTTCGCCGCGGAGCTTCGCCTGGTGAGGCTGTGAGCCATGACCGCGTTCCTCACCACGCTCGGCGGCAAACTCGCCGACACCTGGCTGTCGTTGCTCGTCCTGCCCGGCCTGCTGTATCTCGCCGTGGCGTCGGCGGGGTCGGTCCTCGGCCACCGGCACGCCACTGACCACGCGCTCGTCGTCGAGCGCGTGGACCGCATCGCCGCCGGCCCGACGGCCCACTCCCCCGGCTCGGTGGTGCTGCTCGCGACGCTGGTCCTGGTGGCCTCGGCCGGTGTCAGCCGGCTGGCCGCCGCGCTCGGCGGCGGCGTCGAGCGGCTCTGGTTCGGCGACTGGCCGCTGCACGCGGCGAGCCGCGCACTGACCCGGCGCCGTGCCGAACGGTGGATCGCCGCCGACGCCCGGTACCGGCGGGCCCTGACCGCCAGGGCGCTGCGGGTCGCGGCGGGCGACCCGCCGGCGGACCTGCCGGGGGCACCGCGGACGAGCCCACGGGGCAGCCGCGATCACGGCCCGGACGGGCTCGACGCCTCCGTGGGCCGGGACGCCGACCGCGAGATCGGCGGCGCTGCGAGCGCGTACGACACCGTCGCCCTCAACGCGCGCCGCAATCTCATCGCGCTCACCCACCCCTCCCGTCCCACCTGGATGGGCGACCGGCTGGTCTCGGTCGACGTCCGGGTCCACCAGGCGTACCGGCTCGACCTCACCACGGCCTGGCCCCGGCTGTGGCTGCTGCTGCCGGACACGACACACGCCGAGATACGGGCCGCGCGGGCCGCCCTCACCGCCGCGGCCCGCCGCGCGGGCTGGGGAGCGCTGTACGTCCTGCCGGCGCTGTGGTGGTGGCCCGCCGCCGCCGTCGCGGCCGTCATCTGGGCGTCCGCGTGGAGGCAAGGACGGCTGGCGGTGCACGAGTTCGGCGAGCTCGTGGAATCGGTCGTCGACCTCCACGGCCGCGACCTCGCCACCGCCCTCGGCATTCCGTGCGAGGAGCGGTTCACGGCGGCCGAGGGTCTCGAGATCACGCGGGCGCTGCGCAAGGGAGTGTGACCGGTCCCCGCCCCCGGTCGCACAAGCCGCCTCGCGCCGCCCGCGCGCGCCGGTCGTCCCACCGGCTCACCGGCGGAGGGGGGTCCCTCGTTCGAGGATGATCAACCGTTTCTTCGGTTGCGGGGGGATTCCCGTACGGAAGGGATCATGGAGCCCCGGCTTCACGGGGCAGCCCCTGCCCCCAGCCGTGAAGGTGCCTCCGTGTTCCTCGTCATCACCGTCGCCGTGCTCGCCCTGCTCGCCGGCCTGGCCGCGAACCGCTTTCTGCGGCCACGGCTGCTCACGGACGACGACGACACGGGCATGGCCGTGAAGGACCTGGTCGGGCCGTTGCTGACGCTCACGGTGCTGCTGCTCGCCTTCGTTCTCGTCACCGCCAACGGTTCGTACGGGAAGGCCGAGGTCGCGTCCCGGGGTGAGGCCCGCGCGCTCGACCAGATGGTCGAGACCGCCGAGTACGCACCTCCGGTGCAGCGGGCCAGGATCCAGGCCGACGCGGTGTGCTACGCCCGGGCCGTGGAGGAGCAGGAGTGGCCCGCGATGGCGGACGGGAAGGGCTCGCGGGCTCCGAGCGTCTGGTCCACCGACGTCCGGCGGGTGTTCCGGGAGCTGGAGGGCAAGCCGGTGTTCGGCATGCTGGTCGCGTCGGACAACAAGCGGTCGGACGAGCGGGAGGAACGCCTGACGCAGGCCACGGCGAGCATTCCCAGCGCCATCTTCTGGTTCCTGCTCGCGACGCTGACCATCACGGTCGTGGCCCTGGGCATCTGCCTGCCACGCCGCAACAACCGCGGCCAGATCCTCACCCTCGCGGTGATCACGGCGCTGCTCACGACAACCCTGTGCATCATCCGTGACGTCGACCGCCCCTTCGGCGGCATCATCAACGTGAAGCCCACGGCCATGGCCGAAGCCGAGCGGCAGGCCCACCGGGACTTCCTGTCCCATCAGCCGGCCGCCGCCCTGCCGTGCGACGCCCAGGGCAACCGGCGCGCGGCGTGAGGCCGCCGCTCGCCGCGGGGGCGTTCCGCGCTCAGTCGGGGGGTTCCGGGGGTGCCTGGCCCCGGGTCTCGCCGTCCTCCGGCCGCTCGGCCGCCTGGTGCGAGGCCTCGGCGTCGCCCTTCTCGGCGTCGCCCCTCTCGGTGTCGTAGGCCTCGGTGTCGTCGGCCTCGGTGTCGTCGGTCTCGGGTTCGACGGGCGGCGGGCGGCCCGGGGTGGTGTAGCCCTGGTCGAGCATGTCGTCGAGTTCCTCGGCGCCGATGGAGTCGGTCAGGGCGCGGTCGGCGGCCGACGGGTCCGGCCGGCCGGAGTCATGGGGTCCTGGCTGCGTGCGTGACATGGCGGCCTCCTCGTCGTCGCGTGGCCGCGAGTACCCGCTGCGCGGTCCGTGACACCTGGTGCGGCCACCGGACAGCCCGGGTCCCGTCGGACGGGACCCGGGCTGGTGGTTCAGTGGATGACCTGCCGATTCAGTTTCAGCGCACGGGCTCCTGCATGGTCACGCAGTGGGCACCGCCACCGCCGTTGCCGTAGAGGTTGTCGAGGTTGAGCTGGACGACGGGGCGGCCGTAGGCGGCGGAGATGGCGGCCTTGGCGGCGGCGTCCTTGGCGGTGTCGCCGAACTGCGTCGTGATGATGGCCTGGTTGGTCACCGTCCAGTTCATGTAGGAGCTGAGGAAGTCGGCACGCTTGCCGGCCGAGATGCGCGGCAGGGTGTCGGGGCCCTCGATGGCGATGACCTGGAGGCGGCGGCCCTTGGCGTCCGTGGCGTTGACGAGGACGTTGTACATGGCCTGCGCGTTCTGGGTCCACACGTCGGGCCGCACGGCGCCGGCCAGCTGCACCATCACCACACCGGGCTTGATGTAGCGGGCGGTGCCGTCGATGTGGCCGTCGGTGACGTCCTGGCCCTTGACGCCGGGGAGCCAGATCATCTTCTGGGCGCCGAACCGGGCCAGCAGCTCCGCCTCGATCTGGGCGCGGGTCTTGCCGGGGTTGCGGTTGCTGTTCACCCAACAGCTCTCGGTCGCCATCAGGGTGCCGTCGCCGTCGTACTCGACGCCACCGCCCTCGCCGACCACGGAGGACTTGGCGAAGGAGACGCCCGCGTAGGCGGCGACCCGGCCTGCCACCAGGCGGTCCTTGTCGTAGGCGGAGGCGGGGAGGCCGTAGAAGGTCGTGGCGTTCTCGCCCCAGGCGTTGAAGTTCAGGCCTATGGAGTCGAGGCCGCCGGCGTCGTCGACGCGGAACAGCGGGCCGGTGTCGCGCATCCAGCAGTCGGAGACCGGGATGGAGCTGATCACGGTGACGGTGGACCCGCACGCGGTCCGCGCCTGCGAGGCGGCCGTGGAGCCGTCCGCGCACATGATCACCGGCTCGTACTTGGCGATCTCCTTGGCGAGCTTGGCGATGTCGGCCTGGATCTTGGACAGCAGGTTGCCCCAGATCGTGTAGCTGGACGGCCAGGCCATCCAGGTCCGCTTGTGCAGGGCGTCCTCGCCCGGCACGCGCCAGCCGGCGGCCATGGCCGGCTGGATGCCGCCGAGGACCGGTCCGACGGCCAGGGCGGCGGCGGCCGCTCCGGTCCGGGCCAGGAGGGTTCTGCGGCTGATGCCGGGGCGCTCGCCGTTGTGCTCTGTGTTCACGTGGTGCTCCTTCTCGCAAAGGTTCTGTACGTGCGGGCCGGGGTGGTTCAGTGCAGGTGGTCCAGCAGCCCCTCCTCCCGGACCATCCGGCGCTCGGTGGTCAGGTCGAGGCTTCGGGCGAAGGCCCAGTAGAGGGCGCCCGCCACCGGCAGGCCGACGAAGACGGAGCAGTCGACGCCGCCGAGGAGCTTCGCGACGGGCCCGACGTAGAGGCCGGTGATGACCATGAACGGGGCCATGCAGGCCAGCCCGATCAGGTAGGCGAGGTTGCCCCGCCAGCCCCAGCGTCCGTAGATCCCGCGCGGGTTGAAGATCTCCTTCACGACGTACAGGCCGCGTCGCACGAAGAAGAAGTCGACCAGGTTGATGGCCGTCCACGGGATGAACAGGTACGTGAGGACCACGACCACGTTCGCGAAGAACCAGTTGAACTGGTCGATGCCGACCAGGGTGGAGACCGTTCCGACGGCGGCCAGCATGATGCCGATGGTGGCGATGCGGATCGTCTTGGTCGGCTTGACCGGGCGGAACGAGTCGACGATGGAGATCATGGTGAGGCTGCCGCCGTACTGGTTGATCGCCATGATGGAGAGCAGGCCGATCAGGAGGACGATCACCGCGATGGTGCCGAAGCCGTCGAAGAGCCGGTCGGCCGAAAGCTTGAGGGCGGTCACGGGGTCGGTGCCCTCGGGGGCGGCGGCCGAGACGACGGCGCCGAGCACGAAGACCCAGATGCCGGAGACCGCGCTCGGCAGGTACGTCCACCAGAAGGTGCTGCGGACGGGGACGTCGGGTCTCAGGTAGCGCGAGTAGTCGGAGACGTACGGCGCCCAGCCGAGCTGGAAGCCGGCGACGAAGACGAACACCAGCATGAAGGGGGCGAGCTCGAAGGGGCCCGGCGTCCAGACGCCGTCCGGGAGGCCGCCGCCGAAGAGGGCGGCTCCGGTGATCGCCGCGGTGACGACGACGAAGGGCCAAGTGAGCCACTTGTTGAGCTTGTGGATCCAGTCGTACCCGAAGAGGGCGATGACGGTGGCGACGGCGGCGGCGAGGAGGTAGCCGACGCTGTTGGGTATCCCGGTGAGCAGGTTCATGGCCTGGCCGGAGAGCAGCGCGTCGGAGGTGTTGAAGGCGATGTAGTTCACCAGGGCGAAGACCCACACGGTGAGGGCGGCGCCGAGGTAGCCGAACTGGGGCCGGGACTGGACCAGTTGGGGCAGACCGAGCTGGGGGCCCTGGGCCGAGTGGAACGCCATGAAGAACGTGCCGAAGAGGGAGCCCAGGACGGTGGCGATGACCGTCCAGACGAGCGAGGCGCCCATGGAGAGGGTCACGACGCCGGTGGCGAGGCCCGTGAGGTTGAGGCTGCCGACGAACCAGATGGCCCCGACGCTCGACGGTTTCCCGTGTCGTTCCGAGAGGGGCACCCAGTCGATCGAGTGCTGTTCGATGCCCGCGTGCGAAGCGGCTTCATGCGTCTGGGCGTCAACTGGCCCCATGTGGGCTCCTGTTCAGGGATGTGTCCATGAATCGGCACAGCGCCCGCGTGGCCGCGGGCGCTGTGCGGTGCGCTCACATTAGGGACTGACTCAAATTTCAGTCAATGGCCGAGACCAAACTGACTGACGGAAATTTCAGTCATGCTCCGTCGGGGGAAATCAGGCGACGGGCTGCTGCTGCGTGACGCAGTGGATGCCACCGCCACCGGTGCCCAGCCGGTCGATGTTGAGCTGCTCGATGCGCCGGTCCGGGTACAGCCGCGCGAGGGTAGCCCGCGCCGCCTCGTCCGCCCGGCGGTCGCCGAACTGCGCCGAGATCACGGCGTCGTTGCAGAGGTAGAAGTTGGCGTAGGAGGCCAGGAAGTCCCGGTTGGTGGAACGGATCTTGTTGTAGTCCGGGCCCTGGAGACGCATCACGTCCATCGCGCGGCCGGCCGAAGTCGTCGACACGGAGAGGACGTTGTACTGCTTGCGGGCGTCCTTGGCGTAGGCGTCGTTGTCGCCCGCGACGGGCATCTGGACGAGGGCCTCGCCCGGCGAGAGGAAGCGCGAGGTCGCGTCGACGTGGTCGTCGGTGATGTCCTGGCCCTTGACGCCGTCGAACCAGATGACCTTGGACGCGCCGTAGGCCTCGCACATCGCCGCTTCGAGCTGGCGCTCCGACATCCCGGGGTTGCGGTTGCGGTTGACGAGGCTGCTGCGGGTGGCCATCAGCGTGCCGGCGCCGTCCTGTTCGATGGCACCGCCCTCGCCGACCAGGTCGGCATAGGCGAAGGGCACGCCCACGTGGGCGGCGATCCGCTCGGCGACGAGCGCGTCCTTGGCGTGGGCCTGGTTGTTGCCCCAGCCGTTGAAGTTGAGGCCGACGGTGTCGAGGCCGCCGTAGCCGTCGGTGCGGAAGACCGGACCCGTGTCGCGCATCCAGCAGTCGTCGACCGGGATCGTGCTGATCACGGTGACCGTGGGGCCGCACAGCGTACGGGCCTTGGCGGCGCTGCCGGAGTTGGCGCACAGCACGACCGGCTCGTACTTCGCGATCGTCCGGGCGATCAGCGCGATGTCGGCCTGCACACCGCTCAGCTTGTTGCCCCAGATCGAGGTGCTGTCCGGGAACGCCATCCACGTCCGGGTGTGGCGGACGTCCTCGACCGGCACCCGGAAGGACCGCGCGGACGGGGCGGCACCGGCGCGGCTCTGCACGGTCGCCGCGACGGCGGCGCCGGCGGCGGTGAGGCCGGCGGCCGCGAGGAACCGGCGCCTGTTGAGGCCGGGACCCGCGTGGCGGGCGACGGCGTGATGCTTCATGGTTGACCTCCTGTGTCAACGGGCGTGCGCGGTGGGGGTGTCGGCGACGGGGGTGGGGTGGGGCGGGCGCAGTGGCTGCCGTCCGGTGCCCCCGCCGCCGAGTTCGGTGCGCTGACGGTGCGGAACGGTGTGGTCAGAGGGCCCGGCGGGCGGCGGCGATCGCCTCGGGGTCCCAGCCGGGCCGCGGCACGGACTCCAGGAGGAGCCGGGTGTAGGGGTGTTGGGGCTCGGCGAGGACCTCGGCGGTGGGGCCCGCCTCGACGACGCGGCCCTTGCGCATGACGATGACGTCGTCGGTGACGCAGCGGACGACGCCGAGGTCGTGGGTGATGAAGAGGTAGCCGATGCGGGTCTCCTCGCGGATGTCGGCGAGGAGGTTGAGGATCTGCGCCTGCACGGAGACGTCGAGGGCGGCGACCGCTTCGTCGAGGACGAGCACGGCGGGTTCCACGGCGAGGGCGCGGGCGATGGCGACGCGCTGGCGCTGGCCGCCGGAGAGCTGCCGGGGCCGGGCGTCGGCGGCGCGGGTGCCGAGGCCGACCTGGTCGAGGAGTTCGCGGATGCGGCGGTCGTGGTCGGTGTCGGGGAAGTGCAGGCGCAGGGTCTCGCGCAGGACCTGTTCGACGCTGGTCCTGGGGTCGAGGGAGAGGAGCGGGTCCTGGAAGACCATCTGGACCTCGCGCGCGCGTGCCAGTCGCCGGGCGCGCCCCCGGCCGCGGGTGTCGCGGGCCTTGCCCCGTACCAGGACGTCTCCGGTGTCGGCCGTCTCCAGGCCGACGATGATCCGGGCGGTGGTGGTCTTGCCGGAGCCGGATTCGCCGACGATGCCCAGGGAGCCGCCCTCGGGGAGGGCGAAGGACACGTCGTCGACGGCTTGGACGGTGCCGTAGGCGCGGTGGAGGCCGACGGCCTCGAGGACGTTCTCAGGCATCGACGGGGCTCCCTTCGAGGCGGTCGCTGTGGTGACAGGCGGCCTGGTGGTGCGGCCGGCCGGGGGCGGGGCGCGGCTCGGGGGCCTGCTGGTCGCAGATCTCGGTGGCCAGGTGGCAGCGGGCGGCGAACGGACAGCCGACGAGTTCCTGCCGGAGGTCCGGGGGCTGGCCGTCGATGGCGGCGAGCCTGCCCTGCGGGGCTTCGAGGCGGGGTGTGGAGGCGAGCAGGGCCGCGGTGTACGGGTGGCGGGGGCGCGCGAAGAGGGCTTCGGCGGGGCCGCTCTCCGCGATCCGGCCGGCGTACATGACGTAGACGCGGTCGCTGATGGCGGCGGCGAGGTCGAGGTCGTGGGTGACGAAGAGGAGGCCGGTGCCGAAGGCGGCGCGGAGTTCGGCGAGGAGGGCGATGACCTCGGCCTGGGTGGTGACGTCGAGGGCGGTGGTGGGTTCGTCGGCGAGGACGAGGGCGGGGTCGCCCATGAGGGCGGCGGCGATCATGACGCGTTGCAGCATGCCGCCGGAGACCTGGCCGGGGTACTTGCGCAGGGCGGTCTCGTCGAGGCCGACGGCCTTGAGGAGTTCGACGGCGCGGGCGGTGGCGTCCGCCTTGTTCATGGTGCCGGTGAGGGTGACGCTCTCGATGAGGAAGTCGCCGATGCGGCGGAGCGGGTTGAGGGCGGCCCGGGGGTCCTGGAAGATCATGGACACCTTGCCGGTGCGCAGGGCGCGCAGCTGGTCGGCGTTCATGGTGAGGACGTCCTCGCCGCCGACCCGGACGGCGCCTTCGACGACGGCGCCGGGCGGCAGCAGGTTGAGGGCGCTGCGTGAGGTGAGGGTCTTGCCGGAGCCGGACTCGCCGACGAGGGCGACGGTCTCGCCGGCGCCGACGTGCAGGTCGACGCCGTCGAGGACGGGGCGGGCGGTGCCGGGCAGGGTGATCCGCAGGCCCTGGACGTCGAGCGTGTGCGGGGTGGTCTTGGAGGTCATCGGTCTCTCCTGGCGACGCGGTCGGCCCAGCGCTCTCCGACCACGTTGAAGGCGACGACGGTGAGCACGATGAAGACGCAGGGCAGGATCGCGGACAGCGGGTAGCCGTGCTGGATCGCGGTCTGGCCGTCGAAGACCATGCGGCCCCAGTCGGGGGTGAGCGCGGGGACGCCGAGGCCGAGGAAGGACAGGCCGGCGAGGTCCATCAGTGCGTAGCCGAAGTTGATGGTGGACTGGGCGAGGACGATGGGGGCGATGTTGGGCAGGACGTGGCGCAGGCAGATCTGGAGGGCCGAGTGTCCCTGGACCTGGTAGGCGCTGACGTAGGGGCGTTTGCGTTCGGCCAGCACGAGGGAGCGGGTGAGCCGGCTGACGTACGGCAGGTAGGCGATGGAGAGGGCGATGACGGGGGCGAGCAGTCCTTCGCCGTAGATCGAGATGATCAGGATCGCGAGGAGCATGCCGGGGAAGGCGAAGACGAGTTCGGTGCTGCGCGACAGGACGGAGTCGAGCCAGCCGCCCCGCCAGCCGGCCGCCATGCCGACGGCGACTCCGGCGACGGTGGAGAAGACCACGACGCCGAGGGGTCCGAGGAGGGAGGTGCGGGCGCCGAGGAGCAGCCGGGAGAGGGTGTCGCGGCCGGCGGCGTCGACGCCGAGGAGGTGCTCCGCGGAGGGTGCGGCGAGCGCGTTGCCGAGGTCGATCGCGTTGGGGTCGTACGGCACGAGCCAGGGCGCGAGGAGCGCGGCGGCGGTGACGAGGCCGACGAAGCCGAGGCAGACCAGGTACAGCGGGGACCGGGCGGTGCGGATCTTCGCGAGTCCGGGCCGGCGGGTCAGGACGGCGGTCATACGGAGGAACTCCTCGCTCCGAGGGTGATCCGCGGGTCGACCACCGGCAGCAGCAGGTCGACGATCAGGTTCACGGTCATGAAGAGGGCGACGATGATCAAGGAGATGGCCTGGACGGTCGGGAAGTCCTTGGTCGTGGTGGACAGCTCGAGGAGCTGGCCGACGCCGCCGATGCTGAACGCGGTCTCCACGAGGATCGTGCAGACCAGGAGGGTGGAGACGATCAGACCGCCGGTGGTGAGGACGGTGCCGAGCGAGTTGCGGAACACGTGGCGGCGGATGACCTGGCGCTCGGGGACGCCGCGGCTGCGGGCGACGGTGACGTGTTCGCTGTCGAGGGCATCGGCCATGGCGGAGCGGGTGACCCGGGCGAGCATGCCGATGAGGTAGAGCGCGAGGGCGATCGCGGGCAGGGTGAGGTGCCAGATCTTGTCGAGGAAGCCGTCGCCGGAGCCGCTGCTGGGGAACCAGCCGAGGTTGACGGCGAAGAGTCCCTGGAGCAGGACGGCGGCGACGAAGGACGGGGTGCCGACGGCGAAGGTGGTGCCGACGAGGATGGCGGAGTCGGTGCGGCCGCCGCGTACGGCGGAGATCCAGCCCAGGACGAGACCGGCCACCACGACCACGAGGAGCGCCATCACGACGAGCAGCAGGGTGGTGGGGAGGCGGTCGGCGAGGAGCCGGGAGACGTCGGTGCGGTAGGTGATGGACCGGCCGAAGTCGCCGTGCAGGATGTCGTTCAGCCAGCTGAGGTAGCGGACGAAGAACGGGTCGTCCAGGTGGTACTGGGCGTTGATCGCGGCCAGCGCCTCGGGGGACGCGGAGCGTCCGGAGAGCAGGAAGCTGGCCGGGTTGCCCGGCGCCAGGTACATGGCGCCGAACACCACGAACGACGCACCGAGCAGGGTGGCGGCCATCTCCGCCACCCGGCGTACGGCGAATCTCAGGAAGTTCACTGCGTGGCCCCCGCCTCGGCGGCGCCGACGTCGGCAGCCCACGGGTAGTACATGTAGGAGATGGTGGTGGGGGCGCCGGTGATCCGCTTGTTCATGAAGACGGCGGTGGGCCACTCGGCGACCGGGATCCACAGCAGCTGGTCCGCGGCGCGCTTCTGCAGTTCGGCCTCGACCCTCAGCCGCTCGTCGTGCGGGTAGACGCCGGTGGCCCTGTCGACGAGGGCGTCGTAGCCCTTGTCGCTGTAGCCGGCGAAGTTCATGTAGGCGCCGGTCTTGAAGTTCTGCAGCAGGTCCAGCGGGTCGGTGATCGAGTCGTAGTAGGTGAGCGGGAACATGTCGATGCCCTCGCGGGCCTCGGGGTCGGTGAAGAGCGCCGTGAAGGCGTTGGGCGCGATGGTCTTGAGGTTGATCTTCAGACCGATCTGGCTGCCGGCTGCCTGGACGGCGGTGGCGAGCAGGGAGACGTCCTGGCCGATGGAGCTGGTGGCGACCGTCAGGGTCTTGCCGGTGGCGCCCGCCTCGGTGATGAGGGCCTTGGCCTTGGCGAGGTCCTGGCCGGTGGGCGGCAGCGTGTCGAAGGCGGCCTTGAGGGTCGGCTCGGACGCTCCGGCCCAGGCGGCCCGGGTGGTGAGCGAGGAGGTGACGGTGCCCGCGCCGCCGAGGCCGGCCTTGACGAAGCCGGAGCGGTCGAGGGCGAGGGAGAGCGCCTTGCGGACGCGGACGTCGCCGAGCGGGCCCTTCATGTTGGTGATGTTGACGTTGACCGTGCTGAGGCCCTCGCCGAAGTACAGGGTGCCGAGGCCGCTGTCGCGCAGCCGGCCGTAGCTCTCGGTGGGGATCAGGTAGCCGCCGTCGATCTCGCCGCTGAGCATGGCGTTGGTGCGGGCCGAGGGGTCGGTGAGGACGCGGAAGACGGCCTTCTTCGCCTTGGCCTTGGTGCCCCAGTAGCCGTCGAAGCGCTCGAGCTCGATCGACTGGCCCTTGCTCCACGTGCCGAGCTTGAAGGGGCCGGTACAGGCGAGGCCGCCGCTGGTGCCGTAGTCCTTGCCGGCCGCCTCGACGCCCGCCTTGGAGGCGACGACGCCCGCCGCGGTGGCCATGTACTGCGGGAACTGGGAGTCGGGCTTCTTGAGCTTGACGGTGACCTGGAGGGGGCCGGTCTTGCGGACGGAGGCGACGTTCTGGAAGTTCTGGGCCCACGCGGCGGCGTTGTCCGGGTCGGTCTGGCGGCCGAAGCTGTAGACGACGTCGTCGGCGGACATCGTCTTGCCGTCGTGGAAGCGGACGCCGGCGCGGAGGTCGTAGACCCAGGTGGTGGGGTCCGGGTTGGAAGCCTTCTGGGCCAGGCCGGGCGCGAGCTTGAGGTCCGGCGTCCAGCGCATGAGGCTCTCGCACACGTTGGACAGGATCGTGTTCTGCGGGTAGTCGAACGCGAGCGTGTAGTCGAGCGTGGGCGGCTCGGCGTAGACGGCCCAGGTGAAGGACTCGATGTCGCCGCGGGCCGGGGGCGTGGAGGCGGAGAGCTTGGCCTCGGCGCCGGTGATCCCGGAGTCCTTCGGCGGCCCCGAGCAGGCCGCGAGGGCCAGGAGGGAGGTCAGGGCGGCCGTCGTCACGGCGATCCGTCCGCGCCTGCCGAAGAGGCGTCTGCTGCCGGGGGGCGTGGTTGGGGTCATCGTCGCGCTCTCTTTCCGTGATGTCCGTGCGGGGTGGCGGGGGCCGGAGGGCCGCTGGTGCGGCCCTCCGGGAGCGTTCCGTTCGCGGTTCAGGCGGTGGCGGGGACCGCGGGGATCTGCTGCGTGATGCAGTGGACCCCGCCGCCGCCGTACGCGATGCCGGGCGCCCGCACCCCGACGACCTTCCGGCCGGGGTAGGCCTCGGCGATGACCGCGAGGGCCTCGTCGTCCTTGGGCAGGCCGGCCACCGGGACCACGACTCCGCCGTTGGCCACGTAGTAGTTCAGGTAGGACACCTCGACCTCTCCGCCGGCTATGTCGACGAACACGGTCTGCGGGACGTCGACGATCTCGAACGGACGGCCCTTGGCGTCGGTCGTGGCCTCCAGGACGGCGCGGTTCGCGCGCATCCGGGCGTAGTCGGGGTGCGCGGGGTCGTCCGGCAGGGAGACGACGACCTTGCCCGGAGCGGCGAAGGCGGCGACGCCGTCGACGTGCCCGTCGGTCTCCGTGTCCAGGAGGCCTCCGTACGGAAGCCACACAACCTTGTCGACGCCGAGCCGGGATTTCAGTTCCGTCTCGATCTCGTCCCGGTTCATCCCGGGGTTCCTGTTGGGGTGCAGGAGGCACTGCTCGGTCGTGATCAGGGTGCCTTCGCCGTCGACCGTGATGGCGCCGCCTTCCAGGATCATGTCGGAGCCGATGCGGTCGACGCCGAGGTGCTCCAGGATCAGGGCGCTGATCCGGTCGTCGGAGTCGTACGGGCTGTGCTTGCGGCCCCAGGCGTTGAAGCGGAAGTCCACGCCGGCGCGGTTGCCGTCGGCGTCGAGCACGAAGATCGGGGCGGAGTCGCGGAACCAGGAGTCGTCCTGCGGGATCTCCACGACGGTGATCCCGTCACCGCACTTGGCCTGGGCCTCGTCGCCGTGGCCGGGCGGGGCGACCATGGTCACGGGCTCGAACGCGTTGATCGCCCGGGCGACATTCGCGTACTCCTCCTTGACGTCCTCCAGGACGCTGCCCCACAGGTCCTCGCGTACGGGCCAGGCCATCAGACAGCCCTCGTGGGCGGACCACTCGGCAGGCATACGGAATGCAGTCATCTCGGGTCTCTCTTCGTTTTCGCCAGAAGTACCCGTCGGCGGTGGCCGGCTCTGCCTGGCGGAGGCGCGGGACGGGTACGCGGTGTGAACAGCATCCTCCTCCCGACTGAAAATTCAGTCAAGAGGATGAACGCGGCTTTACGGATTCGGCTGCTCGGCCGGTGTCAGCGGTGGTACGGGGTGTCAGAGGAAGTACAGACGGCTCAGCGACACCTGCTGCGCCGGCTCCGAGCGCATCGGCTCGCCGTCGAGGGTGACGAGACCGCTGCGCGGGTCCACGTCCACCTGCCCGAGGCGGGCGTTGCGCAGCATGTCGGCCGGGCCGATGCCCCGGGTGCCCCGTACGGCGACGCGCCTGCGCCGGGTGCCCAGGGTGTCGTACGGCGAGCCGAGGCCGCCGGATTCGGCGGCGGCGCGGCTGACGAAGGCCACCGAGAGCTCGGCCGGAGCGGCGCCGTGGGCACCGAAGAGCGGGCCGAGGACGAGCGGCTCGCAGGTGTCGGTGGCGGCGTTGGGATCGCCGGTGACGCCGTAGGCGGGGAAGCCGTTCTTGATGACCACCTGCGGCTTGGCGCCGAAGAACGGCGGCCGCCACAGGACGATGTCGGCCATCTTGCCGACCTCGATCGAACCGACCTCGTGGGCGAGGCCGTGGGCGATCGCGGGGTTGATGGTGAGCTTGGCGATGTAGCGGAGCACGCGCGCGTTGTCGTCGTGCTCGCCGTCGCCCTCCAGGGGCCCGAGCTCGGCCTTCATCTTCCCGGCCATCGCGAACGTGCGCCGGATGGTCTCCCCCGCGCGGCCCATGCCCTGCGCGTCGGAGGAGGTGATCCCGATCGCGCCGAGGTCGTGCAGGACGTCCTCCGCGCCCATCGTCCCGGCCCGGATCCGGTCACGTGCCATGGCGGCGTCGCCCGGCAGGTCCGTCTTGAGCGCGTGGACGGAGACGATCATCCCGTAGTGCTCGGCGATGGCGTCGCGGCCGAAGGGCAGGGTGGGGTTGGTGGAGGAGCCAATGACGTTCGGCACGCCCGCCATCTTCAGGACGTTGGGGACGTGTCCGCCGCCACAGCCCTCGATGTGGAAGGCGTGGATCGTACGGCCGTCCAGGACGCGGAGGGTGTCCTCGACCGAGAGGCACTCGTTCAGGCCGTCGCTGTGCAGCGCCACCTGGACGTCGTGCTCCTCGGCGACCCGCAGCGCGGTGTCCAGGGCCCGGGCGTGGGCGCCCATGTCCTCGTGGACCTTGAAGCCGCAGGCACCGCCCTCGGCGAGGGCCTCGACCAGGGGGGCTTCGTCGGAGGCGGAGCCCCGGGCGAGGAAGCCGATGTTCACCGGCCAGGCGTCGAAGGCGTCGAACCCGAGCTTCAGGGCCCACGGCGAGTTGACGCCGACGCCCCAGGTCGGGCCGATCTCCTGCCCGATGATCGTCGTGACGCCGGAGGCCAGCGACGCCTCCATGATCCGCGGCGACAGGAGGTGGACGTGGGTGTCGATCGCGCCGGCGGTGGCGATGAGGCCCTCGCCGGGGATCATCGTGGTGCCGGTGCCGACGACCACGTCGACGCCGTCGAGGGTGTCGGGGTTGCCGGCCCGTCCGATGGCGTGGATACGGCCCTCGCGGATGCCGATGGACACCTTGCGGATGCCGAGCACCGCGTCGATCACCAGGACGTTGGTGATCACCACGTCGCAGGTCTCGCGGACGGCCGCGGCCTTCAGGTGCATGCCGTCGCGGGCGGTCTTGCCGAAGCCCGCGAGGAACTCGTCGCCGTACGCCTGCGCGTCCGACTCGACCCGTACGACGAGCCCGGAGTCACCGAGCCGGACCCGGTCCCCCGCGCGGGGCCCGTGCACGGTGGCGTACTCGTGCGGATCGATGTGCCGGCTCTCGCCCGGCGCGCAGTGGTCACTGTGTCGGGTGGGCTTGCTCATCCCTCGGCCCCCTTCGCTCCCAGGTAGCCGCAGGCTGCGGCGCGCCGCAGGGCCTCCTCCTTCGCGCCCGCCGCGTCCAGCGGCCCGTCGACCAGACCGGCGAAGCCGATCGCGATCCGGCCCCCGCCCATCGGTACGAGTCCGACCTCGACGACCGCGCCGGGGTCGAACCGGGTGGACGAGCCGGCCGGGGCGGCGAGCCGCATGCCGTAGGCGGCGGCCCGGTCGAAGTCGAGGCGCGGGTTGGCCTCGAAGAAGTGGAAGTGCGAGGTGACGCTGATCGGGACGGCCGCCGCGTTGCGGACCCAGAGGGTGACCTCGGGCTCCGGCTCGGGAAGGACGTCGGTGTGCGGCAGGACCGCGCCGGGGGCGCCCTCGTTCTCCTCCACCTCGCCGAACGGCGCGCTGATGACGGCGAGCCGCGTGCCGTCGTCGAAGACGGCCTCGACCTGGATCTCCGTCACGATGTCGGTGACACCGGGAAGCACGTCGTCCGGTCCGAGGACGGTGCGCCCCCGGTCGAGGGCCTCGGCCAGGTGGAGGCCGTCGCGCGCGGCCTCGCACACGGTGTCGGCGATCAGCGCGGTCGCCTCCGGCACGTTCAGGCGCAGCCCGCGCTCCAGGCGCGTCCGCGCGAGCTGGGCGGCCGTGAAGAGCAGCAGCCGGTCCCGCTCAGTGGGCGTCAGAGGCATGTCGCCCCCCGACGCACGAGCCTGGTCACACGCATGGTGTCCCTTCCTTTCTCCGGCCAGCCGGAAGCGGGGGTGTGCCGCTCACTGTGACACCTGACTGAAATGTCAGTCAAGATCGGGGAGGTCTCGGACCGGGCACGGAAACACCCGAGGCCAGCCCCGTACTCCCCCCACATCCGGGTACGCCGAAGGCCCGGCCCGTGAGGTCACGAGCCGGGCAGGAAAATCCTGACCGGGCCTGCGAAGGCCCCGAATCGCCTCCGTGCCGCGCACGGCTCCCCCGGCACGGCTCAGGCCGAGCGCAGGGCCTCCGTCGGGGACGCGCCGGCCGCCCGCAAGGCCGGGTAGATGCCGGCGACGGCGGCGACCAGGACGGCGACCGCCGGTCCGGCGACGACCGTATAGAGGGGAATGGCGACGGGCCAGCCCTGCGCCAGCGCGTAGCCGTAGACGGCGAGGCCCCCGACGACCAGACCGCCGACTCCGCCGATGAGACCCATCAGCACCGCCTCAAGGAGGAACTGGACGGTGATCTGCCCGCCCCGCGCACCCAGCGCGCGGCGCAGTCCGATCTCCCCGCGCCGCTCCATCACCCCCACCACCATCGTGTTGGCGATGCCGACCCCGCCGACCAGCAGCGCGACCCCGGCCAGCGACAGGACCAGCCCGGTCAGCGCGCCCTTCGCCTCGGTCCGTGCCGTGAGCAGGTCGGACGGCCGGCTGACCGCGACCAGACTCGGCGTGGCCGGATTGGCGGTCGCACCGGCCACCGCCTGCACGTCGGGAACGCGCTCGGGGTGGGAGCGCAGGTACACGGTGGCCGCGGTGCCGTCCGCGCCCAGGTGCGCCACCGCCTGCGGCCAGCCGACCAGGGCCGCCGTGCCGAGCTCGGGGGCCAGGTCGTTCGGCGCGAGGATGCCCCGGACGACGTAGGACTGACCGCCCAGCCACACCCGCTCGCCCGGCGCGGTGACGCCGAGCCGCTGCGCGGCCTGGTCGCCGAGGACGGTCATGGGGAGGCGCTCGGACGCCTTGTCCAGCCACCGCCCGCTGAGCAGCTCGGCGCGCAGCACGTCGAGCAGGTTGAGCCGGGCGGCGAGCACGCTGATGCTGCCGGTCTGCTGCTTCGGTATCAGGTCGTTCCGGTAGACCTCGGCCGTGGTGGCGCCGGTCGCCGTGACCTGCCGCACGGGAGCGATGCCGGCCAGCATCTTCTCGGCGGTGGGCGGCAGCGGAACCGTACGCTGCTCGGCGTCCTTGCCCGGCGCCACGGTGATCAGGTTGGACCCCAGCTGGTCGAGCCGGGCGAGCAGGTGCGCCTGGTTGGACGAGGAGATGCCGGTCACCGCGATGACGGCGGCGATGCCCAGGCAGATCCCGAGGGCCGAGAGCGCGGAGCGCGTCCTGCGCGTCCGCGGCCCGATCATGCCGAGCCGCAGCAGGTCCATCGGGCGCAGCCGGACGCGGCGCGGGCGGGAGGTCATGAGGCGGCTCCGGCGGGGTGCGGGCGGGAGGTCATGAGGCGGCCCCAGCGGGGTGCGGGCGGGAGGTCATGAGGCGGCCCCAGCGGGGTGCGGGCGGGCGGTCATGAGGCGGCTCCAGCGGGGTGCGGATGGCGTTCGTCGAAGTCGACGCGTCCGTCGCGGATGCCGACGCGCCGGGGGAAGGAGGCGGCGAGTTCGCGGTCGTGGGTGATGACGACGACGGTGGTGCCGTCGTCGTTCAGCGCCCGCAGGAGGTCGACGACGGCCGCGCCGGAGGCGCTGTCGAGCGCCCCGGTCGGCTCGTCGGCGAGCAGCAGCGCGGGACGGCCGACCAGCGCGCGGGCGATCGCGACCCGCTGCTTCTCGCCCCCGGACAGCTGGTCGGGACGGTGCCCGAGCCGGTGCCCGAGGCCCACCTCGCGCAGCGCCTCCACGGCCGCTTCGCGCCGCCGCGCGGCGGGGACGCCGCTGTAGAGCAGGCCGGTGGCGACGTTCTCCACCGTGGTCAGGCCGGCGAGCAGGAAGAACTGCTGGAAGACGAAGCCGATCCGCCTCGCCCGTACGGCGGCCAGCTCCACGTCGGAGAGTCCGGACAGGTCACGGCCCTCGAAGCACAGCCGTCCCGCCGTGGGCCGGTCGAGCGAACCGAGCAGGGCGAGCAGCGTGGACTTTCCCGAGCCCGAGGGACCGACGACGGCCGTCAGCTCACCGGCTTCGACGGTGAGGTCGATGCCGTGCAGGACGCGCGTCGGCGGCGATCCCGGGTACTCCTTGGTGACTCCGGCGAGTTCGAGGACCGGCGCGGAGGCGCGTACGGCTCCGCCCTCGGCCGGAGGGGTCGGTGGCGTCACGTGGGGATCACCACCTGGTCGCCGCTCCTGACGTCCCCGGTGATCTGGGCCCTGGCGTCGGCGACCAGGCCGAGCCGGACGCGGACGAGCCGGGTGGTGGCGCCGGTGACGACCTTGACGCCGTAGCCGCCGCCGTCGAGGGCGAGCAGGGCGGTGACGGGGACGATGAGCGCGTCGGTCGCGGTGTCGCCGACGACGTTGACCGTCACCGCGGAGGGCCCGGCCTTCCGGACCTGGCCCTGGTCGTCCAGGACGATGGTGACGACGGTCTTCTGCTGCCCTTCGCCCGAGCCGCCCTGCGCCCCGCCCTCGCCTTCGCCGCCCGCCCCGCGGATCAGGGACCGTATGCGCCCCTTGACGGTGCCGCCCTCGGCGAGCCTGACGACGACGGAGCCGTTCGGCTTGAAGCGGGACAGCTGGTTCTCGGCGGGCTGGACGACCGCGACGAGGTCGGTGCCGCTGACGGTCAGGACCGACGTCGCGCCCAGGGCCGAGCCGAGTTGCGCGCCCACCTTGTGCACCCGGGCGGCGGCCAGCGGCAGCATGACGACGCTGCCGAGCGTGACCGTCCCGGTCTCCGGCACGCCCAGGGCCTTCTGCCAGCGCTTGACGGCGGTGGCGGTCCCCGGGGTGAACTTGTCGTCGACGGCGAGTCCGAGACCGTCGGCGTACCCGAGCCGGACCAGGTTGCGCTTCAGCTGCCGCACGTCGGGACCCTCGGCGGCGCCGGGTCCCAGGTCGCGCCAGAGCGGCCGGTCTCCGGTCATGAGGACGACGGGCCGTCCGTCGACCTCGTACAGCCGCCCGCCCGCCTTCACGACGGCGCCCGCCTCCGGGAGCGCGGTGACGGTTCCCCGGCCGGCGGCCACCACGGGGGTGATCGCGTCGTACGAGAGCGAACCGGCGACCTGGATGGCGCTGGACAGCGAGCCCTTCTCCACGGTCACGGTGCCGTGTCCGAGCGCCGGCCGCTCCGCCACGGCGCTCTCCCGCTCCCACGGCCGCGTCGCGCCCAGCGCGGCGGACGCGCCGACGGCGGCGACGAGGACCAGCGGGACGAGGACCTTCCGGCGCTTCCTGGCCGGCTCGGGGGTGAGCCCGGTGGGCTGTCGGTACTGGGGCATCGTCACTCGCCGATCCGGTAGCCGGGCAGCGGCAGCTTGCTGCACGCGGGCTGGATCGCGTCCCACTTGGCGGGGTCGAAGGACAGCCGGGGGATGACGAGGATGCCGTCCTTCGGGTCGGGGTCGGGGAGTTCGGGGTAGCCGTTCTTACGGCCGCAGGCGACCCAGGCACGGGCCATCTCGACGAACTTGCGCGAGTTGCGGTCGTTGATCTGCTGGATGCCGGGGTTCTTGGCGTCGCAGACCTTGACCGCCGCGTCGTACCCGGCGGCGGAGCCCTCGGCGCCGGTCCCGCTGGCGGGTACGAAGATGTTGCCGTCCTTGTCCTGCTGGACCTGGTTCTGTCCCTGCGCGTGCATGCAGGTGACCCAGGAGCGGCGGACCGCGTTGTCGTCCTGCGGCTTGCCGGTGCCCGAGCCGTCGTCCCCGGCGACCCGGGGGGCGGAGTCCTCGGCGGAGCATCCGCTCATCACCAGGGTCACTGTGAGGGCGGCCGCGGCCATGAGGGCCCGCCCGGTTCGACTGCGCATGTTCTGCTCCCTGCTGGTTCTCGACGATGGCGAGAGGTCGATGACGAGAGGTCGATGACGAGAGCCAGTTCTACGAAGCGTCCGGTGAGCGGTCCGTGAGCGTGCGCCTAACCGTCGGCTAACGTCCGGGCGGGCATCCTTGACCTGCGGGTTCGTGGACGGTCCGGGGACGGCGCGGACGAGTGGAGTGGGACGGGATGCGAGTGCTCATCGTCGAGGACGAGGCGGAGCTGGCCGCGATGCTCGCCGAGGGGCTGCGCGGCGAGGGGATGCTCTGCGAGGTCGCCTCCGACGGCGCCCGCGCGCTGGAGATGACGGCGGCCGCCTCGTACGACGTGCTGATCCTGGACCGGGACCTGCCGGTGCTCGGCGGCGACGCGGTCTGCCGGGCGCTGAACACGGCCGGGTATCCGGCCAGGATCCTGATGCTGACCGCGGCCGGCGCGCTGTCGGACCTCGTCGACGGTCTGGGGCAGGGCGCGGACGACTACATGGCCAAGCCGTTCTCGTACCTCGAACTCGTCGCCCGGCTGCGCGCCCTCGGCCGCCGCTCCCCCGCCGGCGGCGGCGCCACCGTGCTGAGCCGCCACGGCATCAGCCTGGACACGGTCCGCAGGGTCGCCGAGCGCGACGGGCGGCCGCTGAGACTGACGCCCAGGGAACTCGGCGTACTGGAAGTGCTGTTGGCGGCGGACGGCGCGCCGGTCACCACGGAGGAACTCAGGGACCGGCTGTGGGACGCGGCGCTCGACCCGGCGACCACGGCCGTCCGGGTCACCGTGCACGCGCTGCGCCGCAAGCTGGGCGATCCTTCGCCGATCAGCCACGACCCGGGTTTCGGGTACCGGCTGTGAGCCGCCCGGCGCGGTACCGGCTGCCGCTGCGCGGCCGGCTCACCCTGGTGACGACGTCCGTCTTCGTGGTGCTCGGCGCGGGGCTGCTCGTGCTGAACTGGCTGAGTTCGCGGCAGCTCATCGAGGAGAACCGCTCCGTCATCATCCCCGCGGTGGTCACGCCCGCCGCGCTCCCCGCCGAGCCCCTCGCACCGGTGCGGAGCGCGGCGCCCGTGCCGCCGGACACCACCCAGGCCGTGCCGACGACCCCGTCCGAGGCCTTCGAGGACTTCCGGGACCGTGTACTCGGCGACCTCCTCGTCCGCTCGCTGCTGCTGCTCGCCGTCTTCACCGCCCTGGCCGCGCTGCTGGCGTGGTGGGCGGCGCGCCGGTCGCTGGAGCGCCTGCACCGGGTGACCGCCGCCGCCCGCCGCATCGGCTCCGGTGACGCCCTCGACGAACGTCTCGGCCTGACCGGGCCGCGGGACGAGGTCCGCGAGCTCGGCGACACCTTCGACGCCATGCTCGACCGGCTCGACCGCAGCTTCACCGCCCAGCGGCACTTCACCGCCCACGCCTCGCACGAACTGCGCACACCGCTGACCCTTCAGCGCACGGCTCTCGAGATCCCGCTGGCCCAGGGCCGCGTCCCCGCCGACCTACGGCCCGCGCTCCGGCGCGCCCTCGACGCCAACGCCCGCTCCGAGCGCCTGATCGACGCCCTGCTGACCCTGGCCCGGGGCGAGAGCGCGCCGCTGACCCCGCAGCCGGTCGACCTCGCGGAGGTCGCCGGGGACGCCGTGGCGGATCTCGCCGGAGAGGCCGGGACGGCGCGGGTCCGGGTCGGCACCGATCTCGCGCCCGCCCTGGTGGCCGGTGACCCGTCCCTGCTGCGGCACATCGCGCTGAACCTGCTGTCCAACGCCGTACGCCACAACCACGCGGGCGGTACGGCGACGGTGACGACGGGCGTCCACGGGGAGCACGCGTTCGTCGAGGTCGCCAACACCGGTCCCGTACTGGACCCGGCGGACGTACCCGCCCTGTTCGAGCCCTTCCGACGCGGCGCGGAGCAGCGGGCCAAAGGCCTGGGTCTCGGCCTTGCCGTCGTCCGCGCGATCACCCTCACGCACCACGGCGAGGTGACCGCGACACCGCGCCCCGCCGGTGGACTCACCGTGCGGGTCGACCTGCCGCGCCGGACGGGACCTAGCCGCCGAGGCGGGTGACCTCGGCGTCGATGGCCTCGCGCATCAGGGTCCGGGCGTGGGAGATCTGGAGGGTGCCGCTGAGCCAGCGCATGCTGAGGCCTTCGAGGAGGGCGGTGAGGCGCTCGGCGGAGGCGGCGAGGGCGGCGGCGGGGGCCATGGGCCTGACCTGGCCGAGGAGGGCCGCGACTTCCTGGACCCAGGAGAGGGTGGCCCTGGCCAGGTCCTCGCGCAGGAGGTCGTCGAAGACGGCGCTGGCGCGGAGCTCGCCCCAGGCGGTGCTGTTCTCCCTGACCTCGGTGGAGTCCTGGAGTTCGAGGAGGAGCGTCTGGTCCAGTTCCTCGCGCGGGGTGAGCGGCTCGGCGTCCGGGTCGCGGTCGGTCGTGTAGCGCTCGGCGCGGTCGTTGATGAACTCCAGCGTCTTGCTGAGGATCCCGGCGCGGTCCTTGAAGTGGTAGTAGATCAGTGCGGTGGACACGCCCGCCTCGGCGGCGAGCTCCTCCACGCGCAGGCCGCGGACCCCGCGCCGGGCGATCACCCGGGCGGCGGCTTCGAGGATCTGAGTGCTGCGAGACGCCATGGCCCGAACCTTACCGGGCGGTCTCCTTCAGAGGAATCACGGGCCTGACGAGGGGTCGGGGCGGGCTCGGCGGCGGTGAACGGGCAACTTTCGTTGCCCCGGCATGGCCGATCGGTACTACTGGCCCCCGGGTCCGCTGTCCAAGGCTGTCCTCATGCATGACCTGCAGAAGTACGAAGAAGGTGTGGAGAGCGGTGGCCGGGCGCCCGGCCGCCGACGGGGCGGGCGGCGCCTGGGGGTGCCGGTGTTCCTGAAGGTGCTCGCGGCGGTGGCCTGTCTCGGCTTCCTGCTGATGGCCGTGCTCGGCTCGCCCGACCGGCCGCTGAGCCGGTCCGGGGACGTCATCGGCGAGCGGGAGATGGTGCGGATCACCGGACCGTCCGGGGCGTCGGCCGAGGTCCTCGCCCTGATCGACACGGGGGCGTCGGCGTCCTCGGTGGACACGGCCCTGGCGCGCGATCTGGGCTTCGACCTCGACGCGGCGCCCAGGATCACCGTGGCCTCGGCGCTCGGCCGTGAGAAGCGCCCGGTGATCGACTCCACCGTGCGGCTGTCCGGCCGGTCGTTCGTCGCCAAGCTCAGCGTCAACAACCGCTCGAAGCGCGAGACCCCCGTCCTGCTCGGCCGGCAGGAGGTCCAGGGCCTTCAGGTGGCGGTCGGGAAGCGGCTGCTGACCCAGCCGGACTCCACCGCCGCGCCGTCGGCCCTGCGCATCCTGTTCGCGAAGGCGCCGGCGATCGACCCGGTGTCGATGATGGCGCTGCTGCCGCTGGCCGCCCTGCTGATCGTGGTGCTCCGGGTGGTCGTCGGCCTCAACACGCTCGGCACGTTCAGCCCGGTCCTGCTCGCGCTCGCGTACGCGCAGACGGGCCTGCCGCTCGGCGTCCCCCTGACACTGGTGATGTTCGTGCTGGGCTTCGCCATGCAGCCGCTGCTGCAGCGCCTGCACCTGCCACGGGTGGCCAGGCTCGGCGTCCTGATCGCGGTGGTCACCTCCGGTCTGATCGCCTCCCAGCTCACCCTGGGCGGTTTCGGGCTCTCCGACTCGTGGGGGATGTCGCTGCCGGTCGTCGTCACGGCGATCGTCACCGAACGCCTGTGGGAGGTGTGGGACCTCGACGGCGTCAAGGCCGCCGCCTCGGGCGCCGCCCTGACCCTGGGCACCGCGGTCCTGGTGGCGCTGCTCCTCCTGACGCCGTACGTACGGGAGATCGCCGAGGCCGTACCGCTCCAGCTCGCGCTGGTCTGCGCGGTGTGGACGGCGATCGCCGGCACCTACCGCGGCCTGCGGCTCAGCGAGCTGTTCCGGTTCGCCCCGGCGGCCAAGGCACAGGAGGCATCGGCGTGATACGGCTCCGTGGCTGGGACCCGGTGATGGGCATGAACCTGCGCAACGCCCGGATCGCCCGGCAGAACTCGACGGCCGCCATCCGGCTCGTCAACGACAAGCACGCGACGAAGGAGGCGCTGGCCTCGGTCGGCGCCCCGACCTCCCCGACCCTGGCCCTGCTGCGCTCGCGCCGGGAGATCGCCGCCCTCGACTGGGACGGCCTGCCCGACAGCTGGGCGCTCAAGCCGAACCAGAGCCTGGGCGGCAACGGCATCCTGCTCGCCTTCGGCCGGCGCCGCCTGCACTGGACGTCGTCCTCCGGCAAGCGGATCTCCCGGGACCTGGTCGCCGACCAGCTCCGCCGCATCCTGGACGGGGACTTCTCGCCCCGCCCCACCGACTGGGCCCTGTTCGAACCCCTCATCCGGGCCCACCCCGACCTGGCCCGGCTCTCGCACCAGGGGCTGCCGGACATCCGGGTGATCTGCGACCGGGACAGGCCGCAGCTCGCGATGCTGCGGCTGCCGACCAGGTTCAGCGGCGGGCGCGCCAATCTGCACCAGAAGGCCATCGGCGCCGCCGTCGACCTGCCCACCGGCCGGATCACGCACGCGCTCGTCGGCAAGGAGCCGACGGAGACCCACCCGGACACCGGCGCGCGTCTGATCGGCGCGACCGTTCCCCACTGGCCCGAGGTCCTCGACGCCGCCCGCCGGTGTGCCGCCGCGACCGGCCTGCACTATCTGGGCGCCGACATCGTCGTCGACGCCGACCGCGGGCCCCTGATCCTGGAGGTCAACGCACGTCCCGGCCTTCAGATCCAGAACGTCACCGGCCACGGTCTGATGGCCGCCCCCACCCGGCCCGGGAGGCCCTGATGCGCTGGACCGCGCTCGTGACCAAGACCGTCATCGCCGGGGCGGCCGGCGCCTACCTCGCCTTCAGCGCGGCGGGGGCGGAGGCCCCGCGGACGGCCTCCGACGCCGTTCCGGGGCGCGAGACCCCGGCGGACGTAAGGCCGGAGACGCCGACGCCCAAGCCGACACCCACACCCACACCGACACCGAAGGCCGCATCGACGCCGAAGCCCGCGTCCACGTCCCCGGTCTCCGCCGATCCCTCTGATCCCTCTGATCCCTCGCCGGGGCAGTCCTAGCCGGCGCTGTCGTGGAGCCGGGCGTCGTGGGCCAGGATCGCCGCCTGGACGCGGTTGGCGCAGCTCAGTTTGGTGAGCATGCGGCTGACGTAGGCCTTGACGGTGCCCTCGCCCAGGTGAAGTCGCTTGCCGATCTCCGCGTTGGAGGCGCCGGTGCCGACCATCGCCAGGACTTCCCGTTCGCGGCTGGTGAGGTCGGCGATCCGGCTGACGCGGGGGTCGGCCGGCTTCTCGTCGTTGTCGAGGTAGCGGTCGATGAGGTGCCGGGTGACCTGCGGGGACACGACCGGGGAGCCGGAGGCGACCCGGCGGACCGCCTGGATGAGTTCCTGCGGGGTGCTGTCCTTGAGCAGGAAGCCGACGACTCCGGCCTTCAGGGCCCGGTCCACGTAGGCGTGTTCGCCGAAGGTGGTGAGCATGACGACGCGGACGTTCGGCGCCCGCTCGGCGATGCGTTCCGCCGCGCAGAGTCCGTCCGTGCCCTGCATCTGGATGTCGAGCATGGCGACGTCGACCTGGTGGCGGACGGCGAGCAGGGCCGCTTCGGGGCCGTCGGAGGCCTCGGCCACGACCTCGATGTCGTCGGCGTGCTTGAGCACGAGTCTGATGCCGGCGCGGACCAGTTCCTGGTCGTCGGCGAGGAGGACACGGATCACAGGGGAAGGCCTCGGGGTGTGGGGGGCAGGAGAGTCGACGAGGCGGTGATCTCCTCGGTTTCGGGAAGTTCGTCCACCTCGGGGAAGGGGACGAACGCGAGGGTGACGAACTGCAGGGCGACGACGGCCGCCGCGCCGAGGGCCATGCCGAGGGCGCCCGCGAGCCAGTGCCACCAGGTCTGTGCCGCCGATACGGGCGAGGGGCCCTCCGGCGCGGGTGTGCTCGTCACGGCGGGTCCGGCGCCGAGGGGGATGCGGGCGTCGACCGCGTAACCGCCGCCGTACTCGGGTTCGGCCCTCAGCGTGCCGCCGAGGAGGCGGATGCGTTCGTGCAGGCCGACGAGGCCGAGGTCGCCGCCGGGCAGTCTGACCGGCCGGGCCGCGGAGTGCTCGGGGCCGTTGCGCACGTCGACCCGTACCTCCCGGGACTCACGGTGGACGACGACCTGGACGTCGGCCGCCGCCGCGTGCTTGTGCACGTTGGTGAGCGCCTCGCGGATCACCCGGTCGACGGCGCGCCGGGCGGTCGGGCTCTCGCCCGTCAGGTCGTCGCCGGCCCATTCGAGCCGTACGGCGATCCCGGCGGTCCGTGACTGGGCCACGAGGGCGGAGATCTCCGCGTGGGTGCCGGTCTTCGCGGTCAGCGGCTCCGACGTGACGGACTGGGGGTCCTCGGCGCGCAGGACCCCCAGGACGTCCCGCAGTTCGGCCATCGCGAGGCGGACCGTGCTGTGCACGAGGAGGGCGCTGCGGCGGACTTCGGGGTCGCCCCTTTCGCTGGCCATCTCCAGGCCGCCGGAGTGCAGGGCGATCAGGCTGAGCCGGTGGCCGAGCAGATCGTGCATCTCACCGGCGATCCGGGAGCGTTCGCGGGACCTGGCCTGGTCCTCCGCCGAGCGGTGAGCCCGTTCCAGGAAGGCGTTGCGCTCTTCCAGGGCCTCGACGAGACGCTCGCGCTGGCCCGCCAGGGCTCCGCCGAGGCCGGGCAGGACGCCGCAGACGATGCCGGTGACGAGGACGACCATGACGTCGTACTCGAGGATCGGCGCCGGTTCCACCGCCGAGTAGGCCACCGTGATCGCCAGGGGCGCCGCCACGGCGACGGTCAGGACGAGGAGGCGGTGGTGCACGCGGGTCCAGTTCAGGCCCGCGGTGTAGGCCGTCGCTGTCAGCGCTCCGCCGGTGAGCGGCTCGAAGGCGATGAGGGTGGCGGCGACGACCAGCGCCGTCGCGGGCCATCGCCGGCGGACGAGGATCGCCGCCACCGCCCCGCAGGCCGCGCCGAGCTGGCCCGCCTGGCCGAGCAGCGCACCCTGTTCGGAGCTCCAGCTGTCCCAGTCGAGCAGGGCCAGGATGGTCGCGCCGGTGAAGGCGATCAGGGCGAGATCGGCGATCAGCGGATACAGCCGGCGTGTCATATCACTCTCCTCATGCGCCGGTCGCCGCCCTTGGGGAGGCGGCGACCGGCGGTTCTTCCGTGGTGGTCTCGGGTGGTGGGTGGCGGCCGGAGCCGTCCGGTCAGAGGGCCGGGGGTACGGCCGGCTGCGACTGGGTGGCGCGGTGGATGCCGCCACCGCCGCTCGCGATGTTGTCGATGTCGAGCGGGACGATCGTCCGGCCCGGGTAGGCGGCCCGGAGGATGCCGTAGGCGACGGCGTCGGCGTGGGCGTCGCCGAACTGCGGCATGATCACTGCTCCGTTGACCGTGTAGTAGTTCGTGTAGCCGGCGAGGAAGTCGTCGCCCCGGCCGCGGATGCGGGCCCGGTCGGGGCCGGGGAGTTCGGTGACGGTGAGGCGGCGGCCCTGTGCGTCGGTCGCGCCGAGCAGGATCCGCTTGGTCTCTTCGTGGACGGCGGCCCATGGGGCGTCGGTGCCGGGGCCTGGCCGGTCCAGGAGGACGTGGCCGGGCGCGACGAAGCGGGCCAGGCAGTCGATGTGGCAGTCGGTGATGTCCTGGCCGGCGAGGCCCGGCACCCAGATCACCTGGTCGATGCCGAGGGCCGTCTTCAGTGCCTGCTCGACCTGGTCCTGGCTCATGCCGGGGTTGCGGTTGTCGTTGACCAGGGAGCTGACCGTGGCGAGCAGGGTGCCCTGGCCGTCGGTCTCCAGCGAGCCGCCCTCGCCGACGAAGCCGGCCTGGACGCGTGGGACGCCGTACTGGCCGAGCAGGGTCGCGGCGGCGGCCGCGTCGGCGGTGTGGGGCTGGGCGTACGGGGTGCCGGTCTTCCCCCAGCCGTTGAAGCGGGTGTCCACGCCCGCGACGGCGCCGGGGGCGACGACGAAGGTGGGGCCGAAGTCCCGGATCCACAGGTCGTCGTCGGGGATCTCCACCACGTCGATGCCGTAGTAGGCCCCTGCCCCGCAGGTGTAGCGCGCGTCGGCGGCCTGATCGGGCCGGGCGAGCATCACGACCGGCTCGTAGCGGGAGATCGCGTCGGCCACTCTCGCGATGTCGCCGCGGACCCGGCCGAGCCCGCCGGCCCAGACGGACGAGAGGGCGGGCCACGCCATGAAGGTCCGCACGTGCCGGCCGGTCTCCGCGGGCATCCGCAGCGCGGTGGTCCCGGTGGCGGCGCGGGCCACCGTGGGAAACGCCGATCCGAGGGCCGCGAGCGGCAGGGCCGCCGCGCCGAGCTGGAGCAGCCGGCGCCGGGTGGTCGTGGGCGTGTCCATGGGAACTCCTGCTGTGGGGGAAGTGGAGTCAGGTGCTCCCCCGCATGCTGACGCAGACTGAAAATTCAGTCAATAATCCCGGGAGGACCATGCGGGACGGGACCCGCTCCGGCGTGACGCCGCGCCTAGGGGGTGTCAGGCCCGTCGGTAGTGGTCGAACGCCGCCGTGACGGGGCCGCCGTCCGTCTGTGCCTCGATCAGCCGTACGACGACGAGGTCCCGGCCGTCGGCGCTCCGGACGCAGAAGGGGCGCTCGTCGGCGACGTCCGCGAAGGCGACCTTGGTGACCGGCTCCGTCTCGATCCCGCGCACGCAGTCGGCGGGGCTGAGGTCGTCCCCCGAGGCGACGAAGGCGTCGCTGTCCTCGGGGAGCACGAATTCGGACTTCTCGCGGGCCAGGTACCAGGTGGCGGTGTCCGAGGGGACGACCTTCCCCGCCTTCAGGTCGAACTCGTAGGTGGCGTCGGGCGAGGTCAGCTCGACGCTCTTGCCGCCGGGGACGTAGACGGCCGCGCTGTCCGGCCCGTCGTGACCGTCCGCCCCCGCCGGCTCCGTGAGCGCGTAGACCGCGCCACCGGCCAGGAGGAGCACCGCGAGCACCACCGACACCGTCACGGCCCGGCGGCGGCCCCGCTTCGGGGCGCGGCGCGAGGGCGGTCCGCTGGTGGCGGGCCCCTCCCCCGCGACCGGAGGGGCGGCCGGGGGCGGGGCCGCGAGGGTCGGCTGGGCGTAGACCGGCGCGGGCGTTCCCGTTCCCGACCGTCCCGGCATCGGCGTACCGGGAGCCGGCGGTACGGCCCGTCCCGCCACCTCGCTGGAGATCGACTGCGGCAGCCAGCCCTCGCCGAACTCGGGGCGGGGACCGACCAGCGGGTGGGCGTGCACGGCCGCCATGAGCTCCGTCGTGGTGGGGCGGTCCTCGGGGCGCTTGGCGAGGCACCAGGCGACCAGGTCCCGCAGCTCGTGGGGCACCCGGTCGAGGTCGGGGTGCTCGTGGACCACGCGGTAGAGGGCCGCGGACTCGGGGCCGCCGCCGAAGGGGGTCTCGCCGCCCGACACGTACGCGATGAGCGCGCCGAGCGCGAAGACGTCGGTGGCCGGGGAGACCGGGCGGCCGAGGGCCTGCTCGGGGGCCATGTAGGCGGCGGTGCCGACACTGAGGCCGTTGCCGGTCAGGGCGACGGCGTCGGCCGCACGGGCGATGCCGAAGTCGATGACCCGGGGGCCGTCCTCGGCGATCAGGACGTTGGCCGGCTTGAGGTCGCGGTGGACGACGCCGGCCCCGTGGATCGCCTGGAGGGCCTCCGCGATGCCGGCCACCAGGAGCAGGACCGTGCGGACCGGGAGCGGGCCGTGCCGGTGGACGACCTGGTGGAGGGAGGGCCCGGGGACGTAGGCGGTGGCGAACCAGGGGGTCGGGGCGTCGACACCGGAGGCGACGACCTGGGCGGTGAACAGTCCGTGGATGCGTTCGGCGCTGGCCACTTCCTGGGCGAAGCGCATGCGGAACTCGGGGTCGCCCGCGAACTCGTCCCGTACGACCTTCAGGGCGATCGGGCGGCCGCCGGGGGTGTGCGCCAGGTACACCACGCCCATGCCGCCGGAGCCGAGGCGGGCCTGGAGGCGGTAGCCGCCGATCTCGCGGGGGTCGTCGGCCGTCAGCGCCGCGTGAGCAGGCTGTACACCGGGAAGCTGAGCGGACATGCGGTGGCTCTTTCGAGGGAGGGAACGGTGGGCGCGGGGTCGACGGACGGAACTCGCGCATCGTGCCCTCTAACTAAAGATTCAGTCAATATGCCACACTGTTGGTTCAGACCACTCACAAGGGGGATCGCGTGTCGACGGACCGCCGTAGAGCCATCCTGGAAGCTGCCGCCCGGGTCATAGCCCGGCGAGGGGTACGCGGGCTCCGCATGGAGGAGCTGGCGACCGAAGCCGGGGTGTCCACCGCGCTGATCTATTACCACTTCAAGGACCGGGCCGGCATCCTGCGCCACACCCTGGAGTTCATCAGCGACCGGGCCGACCGCTACACGTCCGAGGACGAGGACGAGGCCGACGGGCCCTGCGACGCCCGGCAGGAGCTGGAACAGACCCTGCTGCTGGAATTCCAGGACCTCCCCGAGGTCCGCGAGAACAGTACGGCCTGGGGCGAACTGCGCGCCAGCGCCGTCTTCGAGCCCGAGCTCCGCGCCGAACTGGCCAGGGCCACGCTGGCCTGGATCCACGATGTCGCCGACCTCCTGGGCCGCATCAGGCCGACCGTCCCCGCACCGGCCCTGACCGCGTCCGCGGAACGGCTCACGGCACTCCTTGAGGGCCTCAGCACCCGCTGGCTGAGCGGCGCCCTGCCGCTGACCCACGCCCGCGAGCTGACCAAGGAAGCGGTCACGGTGGAGTTGGAGCGGCTGAGCCGCTGACGGGCGCGGGCCGGACCACCGGGGAGGGGCCGGCCGCGACCGGGTGCCGTGACGGGGGCTTCGTACGGCACCGCCTCGCGCCGGAATTTGACTGAATATTCAGTCAGTGTCAGAGTGACGACACGAAAGCCGCATCCCCACTCGCGGTACCGGCGAATCCCGGGACGGTACGTGCACCCTGTTCACGGAGCGTGCACGAGCGCGGGCCACTCGCCTCGCCACCCGACACCCCTCCCCCGCCGGATGCCCGGTCCCGCCAGCACACGATCGGAGACCCCACATGTCCGACCTTCCCTCCCGCCGCACGACCCTGCGCGTTCTCGCCGGACTCGGCGCGCTCACGCTCGGCGCCACGGCGTGCGGCCCCGGTGGCTCCGGTGACCCGGGCCGCTCGGCCGGCCCCTCCACCGGCCAGGCGGCGCCCTCGGACGAGGACCGCCGCATGCCGGCCGAGTGGGAGAGCCACGCCCGCACCTTCATGTCGTGGCCGGCGCTCGAGTCCGTCTGGGAGGACGACCTCCCCTACGTGCGCGAGGACATCGCCCGGGTCGCCCGCGCCATCTCCGAGTACGAGTACGTCGTGATGATGGCCCGGCCGAACCAGCGGGCCGCCGCCCAGAAGCTCTGCGGCTCCGGCGTCGAGGTCATCGACATGCCGGTCGACGACCTGTGGGCCCGTGACACGGTCCCCGTCTTCGTCGAGCAGGACGGCAAGGTCGAGGGAGTCGACTTCAACTTCAACGGCTGGGGCAACAAGCAGACCCACAACAACGACGCCCAGGTCGGCCGGCTCCTGCTCCGCAAGTACGGGATCCCGCGCATCCAGGCGCCGCTCGTCGCCGAGGGCGGCTCCTTCGAGACCGACGGCGAGGGCACCCTCCTGATCACGGAGAGCTCGATCGTCAACGACAACCGCAACCGCGGCAAGTCGCGCGCCCAGATCGAGGACGAGCTCAAGGAACTGCTCGGCATGGACAAGGTGATCTGGCTGAAGGGCGTGCGCGGCGAGGACATCACCGACGCCCACGTCGACAGTCTCGTCCGGTTCACCGCGCCCGGCGTGATCCTCCTGGACCGCGCCTTCCCCGGCATGCCCGCCGACTCCTGGTCGCGCTCCTCGGACCAGGCCATGTCCGTCCTGAGCGAGGCGACCGACGCCCAGGGCCGCGAGTTCGAGATCATCGACCTCCCGCAGCCCGACCCCGACCTGGTCACCGGCTACACCGACGACTTCCTGTCGACCTACGCCAACTTCTACATCGGCAACGACGCCCTCTACATGCCGAAGTTCGGCGACAGGAAGGCCGACGACCGGGCGCGCGGCATCCTCCAGGACCAGTTCCCCAAGCGGAAGATCGTGCAGCTCAGCATCGACACCATCGCCACCGGAGGCGGCGGTATCCACTGCGCCACCCACGACCAGCCCGGCAAGCCGGTCGACTGACCCACGAAACACCAGGAGCCTCCATGTCCTCCCCCCGACGCATCAAGCCCAGCCGGGGCCGCATCCTCCCGGCCGTGGTGGCCTGCTGTCTGGTCGTCGCCGCCATCGCCCTCGGGTCCTGGCTGCAGTTCGGCGAGCGGCAGGCCCTGGACCGGGTGTACAGCGCGGGCGGTTCGGAGCCGGACCGGGTGGACATCGAGGCCTCCATCCAGCGGGTGGACGCCGCCGGCCGGGAGCTGACGCTCCGGGTGCTCGTCACCCCGCGGGGGGAGCTCGCCGAGGCCGGCGGGGTCTCCCCCACCGAGGACCTGACGCTCCAGACCTCGACGTCCACCCGGGGTGACCTGTCGTTCAAGGCGCACAGCAGGATCGCGACCATGGACCTGCCCGTCTCGCTGAGGGGCGGCTCGATCACGGACTACCCCTTCGACGCGTACACCGCCGCCATCGAGTTCAGTGCCACCCAGGGCGGCGAGAAGGTCCCGGTCCACATGACGCTGACCAACGCCGACGCCCTCTTCTCGGCCGGGGTGGACGCGGCGTCGGACAAGGGGACCGCGGTCTTCGACGTCGAGCTCGCGCGGTCCAACAGCGTGCTGATCTTCGCCGTCTTCATGATGGCCGCCATGTGGGCGCTCGCCCTCGCGGTCTTCACCGGGTCCTGGTTCCTGGTGACCCGGCGGATGGGCCTGACCTGGCCGGCGCTCGGCTGGATGGCGGCCACGCTCTTCGCCCTCGCGGCCTTCCGCAACACGGCCCCGGGCGCGCCGCCCATCGGCTCCCTCCTGGACTACGTCGCCTTCCTGTGGGCCGAGACCGTCGTCGCCTTCTGTCTCGTCACGGTGGTGGCCACCGGCTTCAGGAACGAGCGCCGGGCGGCGAAGGAGGCCTCCTAGACGGAGTGCGGAGCCGGTGGACCCGGGCGCGTCGGCGCCCGGGTCCACCGGCTCTGACACGATGGCCCGATGGCTGACACAGAGACCGCCGGCGGCGACGACCAGGGGTCGGCGGCGCCGGTGCGGCGGCGCCGGCGCGATCCCGAGTGGACGTACGCGGCGCTGGTGAACGCGCTGCTCGAACTGATCTCCGAGACCGGGCGCGAGCCCACCCGGAAGGCGATCGCCGAGCGTGCCGGGGTGTCCGAGCGGACGGTGTTCGTGCACTTCGCCGACCGCGAGACGCTGTACGTGGCGGCGGCCCGGCGGCAGGCCGAGCGCTGGCGCGCGCACGCGGAGCCCGTGCCCTCCACGGGGGAGACGGCACGGAAGGTGCGGGCGCTGCTCGTCCAGCGCGGCCGAATGTACGAGGTGATGACGCCGATCCGCAAGATCGGGCTCGGTCTCGAAGCGGACTCGCCGGGGCTGCGCCGGGTGATGGCCGAGGGGGACGCCTGGCTGCGGGCCGATCTCGCCGCGGTGTTCGCGCCGGAGCTGGCCGGGGATCCGGGCGCCGAGCGGGCCGGCGGGCTGCTCGACGCGGTGGAGGCCGCCTCGTCCTGGGCGGCCTGGGATCACCTGCGGACCAGGCGGGGCCTGGACGAGGCGGCGACCAGGGAGGCGCTCGGGCGCACCCTCGGGGCGCTGCTCGGGGTGGGTCCCGGGTCGGCGGCGGGGCATCCGGAGGCGCCGACCCCTTGACTCGTATTGCAGTCCGACTGCAATAGTGGGCGCCCTACCGAGAAGGGGCGCACCGCCATGACTCCGATGAACCGGCGCGGCTTCACCGTCGCCGCGATGGGCGCGGCAGCGGCCGCCGTATCGCTGAACCCGCAGACCGCCGAGGCCCTCGACGGGCGCCTCCCCCTCGACGCGCGGACGCCCACGGCGACGGGCGGGCTGCCCTACGACGACAAGGCCGACTTCGCCGACGCCGATCGCGGCTTCATCGCGGCCTTCACCGGCGGGCCGATCACCAACGCCGCGGGAAAGACCGTCTGGGACCCCGCCGCCTACGGCTTCCTCGCCGACGCGAAGGACGACGCGACCGCCCCCGGCACCGTCGACCCGAGCCTGTGGCGACAGGCGCGACTGCTGTCACGCCAGGGGCTCTATCAGGTCACCGACCGGATCTACCAGGTCAGAGGCCTGGACCTGTCCAACATGACGATCGTCGAGGGCGACACCGGCATCATCGTCATCGACCCGCTGATCTCGGCGGAGACGGCCGCGGCGGCCCTGCGGCTCTACCGCGACCACCGCGGCGACCGCCCGGTCCGCGCCATGATCTACACCCATCCGCACGTCGACCACTTCGGCGGCTGCCGCGGTGTGCTGCCGAACGGGGCCGGGGACGTGCCCGTACTCGCCCCGAAGGGCTTCATGGAGCACGCGGTCAGCGAGAACGTGTACGTCGGCACCGCGATGGCCCGCCGCGCCGCCTACATGTACGGCTCGACGCTGCCGAAGAACGCGGGCGCCCAGGTCGGCTGCGGTCTCGGGCTCACGGTCTCGCTCGGCACCGTCGGGCTCATCGCGCCCACCCGGTCGATCGCCGCCACCGGCGAGGAGGTCACCCTGGACGGGGTGCGCATCCGGTTCCAGATGACGCCGGGGACCGAGTGCCAGGAGGAGATGAACTTCCTCTTCCCCGACCTGCGCGCGGTCTGCATGGCGGAGAACGCCACCCACACCATGCACAACATTCTCACCCTCCGTGGCGCCCAGGTCCGCGACGCGCACGCCTGGGCCGGCTACCTCACCGAGTCGATCGGCCTCTACACCGGCGCCGCCGACGTCGCCTTCGCCTCCCACCACTGGCCCACCTGGGGCAACGACGCCATCGTCGGCCTGCTCACCCACCAGCGCGACCTCTACGGCTACCTGCACGACCAGACGGTCCGGCTGATCAACCAGGGGCGGACCGGCACCGAGATCGCGGAGACGTTCCGGCTGCCTCCCCAGCTCGAAGGCGTCTGGGCGAACCGCGGCTACTACGGCTCGCTCAGCCACAACGTCAAGGCCGTCTACCAGCGGTACATGGGCTGGTTCGACGGCAACCCGGCCCATCTGTGGCAGCACCCCCCGGTCGAGGAGGCCCGTCGCTGGGTGGAGTCCCTCGGCGGCCAGGCCGCGACCCGCGCCCGCGCCCGTCACTACGCCGACCGGGGCGATCTGCGCTTCGCCGTCACGCTGCTCAACCACGCGGTCTTCAACGACCCGGACGACGCCCGGGCCAAGCGCCAGCTCGCCGGGCTCTACACCCGCCTGGGCCGCTCCGTGGAGAACGCCGTATGGCGGAACTTCTACCTCACCGGCGCCCAGGAGCTCCTGCACGGCATCACCCCGCACGCCACCGCCACCCTCGGCCCGGACATGTACATGGCCCTGTCCATCGGCCAGATCATCGACAGCCTCGCCGTCCGCGTCGACGGGCCGAAGGCCTGGTCGCTCCGGCTCGCGATCGACTGGCGGATCGGCGCCGACTACTGGCACCTGCGCCTCGGCAACGGCCTGCTGACCTGGACCGCAGGCACCCGTCCCGCCCCCGACGCCGGTCTGACCATGACGATGACCAAGCCCCAACTCCTCACCCTGCTCGCCGGGAAGGGCACCGCCGGCATCACCATGACCGGCGACCCGGCTCTCCTCACCCGGCTCCTCGGCGTCCTCGACACCCCTGACACGGACTTCCCGATCGTCACGCCCTGATGCGCTCACTCGGCGTACGGAAGCGGTCCTCACGTGTGATCGTGCGGGTGGATGAGGGGCCGTCTTCCGCATGGCTGGTGCATACCGGCGGCTTCCGGTGCATGCTGTGCAGCAAGAGCGTTCGAGTTGCTGTGTGGAGGCCGAAAGAGTGAACGGCGGCAACCGGAGGCGGCGCGTGAGCAGCCGGGCTTCGGGTGGGCGGAGCTCGGCGGTGCGCCGGTCGGGGGGTGCCCGCGGGCGGTCCGCCAAGGGTGGCGGCGGCGTTCCGCTTGACCGGCTGTCCACCCGGGGGCGGCTCGCCTGGCTGAACTCCGCCGGGGCCCGGATCGGGACGACCCTGGACCTGGAGCGCACAGCCCGGGAGCTGGCCGAGTTCACCGTGCCGGGCTTCGCCGACGGGGCCGCCGTCGACATCCTGGAGAGCGTCCTGCGCGGCGAGGAGGGCTCACGCTGGACCGGTACGGGCGTCCCGCCGATGCGGGCGGCCGCACTGTCCGCCATCGAGGCGCTGTCCACCCTGGAGCCGACACCGGTGGGCGAGACGTTCGTACGGGCCGAGGAGCAGCACGAGACGCTGCTCCACCAGTACTGCCTGCGGCAGGGCAAACCGGTCCTGCTCAGCCGCATGCGCAACGACGACTTCATCAAGGTGGCGCCCACGCCGAGTGCCGCCGCGAAGATGCGCGCCGCCGGGGTGCACACCTATCTGGCGGTGCCCCTGATCGCCCGCGGGCTGCTGCTCGGCAGCGCCGACTTCGTACGCGGCGAGGGATCGCCGCCGTTCTCGGCCACCGACCTCGCGCTCGCCGAGCAGCTCGCCTCGCAGGCCGCCGTCTTCATCGACAACGCCCGGCTCTACGGGCGCGAGCGCCAGCACGTCGTGTCCTTGCAGCGCAGCCTGCTGCCGCGCGCGACCCCGGTCACCCCGGGCCTGCGGGTGCACGCCGAGTACGCCCCCTCCACCGGTCACCACGAGGTCGGCGGCGACTGGTACGACGTGATGGCGCTGCCCGGCGGCCGTACGGCCCTGATGGTGGGCGACGTCATGGGACACGGGCTGCCCGCCGCCGCCACGATGGGACGGCTCCGGGCGGTCGCCCGCACCCTGATGACCCTGGACATGGCTCCGGAGCGGGTCCTCGCCCGGCTCGACCTCGCCACCCGCGACCTGGAGGACGAACAGGTCGCCACCTGTCTCTGCGCGGTCTACGACCCGGCCGATTCCACCTACACCCTCGCCAGCGCCGGGCACCTGCCCCCACTGCTCCTCGACGGACACGGCTCCGCCGAGCTCGTGGACGTGCCGACCGGTGCGCCGCTCGGAGCGGGGGTGATCCCGTACGACCCGGTCCGCGTGAAGGTCCCCGAAGGCGGCCACCTGGTCATGTACACCGACGGCCTGGTGAAGTCCCGGCACGCGGACATCGACCACCAGCTCGACCTGCTGCGCTCGGCCGCGCGCACCCTCGCCCCCGGCGCCCTCGCCGGCGGCGGCCTGGTGGACTGCGCGCCGGCCGGCGACACCCGCTTCGACGAGGCGGTGCTCCTCACGGCGACGACCGCCGTGACCACGACGGCCACGGCCACGACGTCGACCGCCGCCACCCCCTCGGGGCTGGCGGCGGTCTCCGGCACCACGGTCGACCTCCACGTCTGGCAACTGCCCCGCGAGGGCCGCGCCGCCTCGGTCGCCCGCGGCCTGGTCACCGAGCAGCTCGCCACGTGGGGCCTGACCGAGCTCGCCGACGTCTGCGAGCTCGTCGTCTCCGAACTCGTCGGCAACGCCCTCCGCTACGGCAACGGACCCGGCGAACTCCGGCTCCTGCGCGGCGAACGCCTCGTCGTGGAGGTCTCTGACACCGGCCCCGACCTGCCCCAGATCCAGCACGCCGACCTGAGCGACGAAGGCGGCCGCGGCCTCCAGCTCATCAACATGCTGTGCAGACGCTGGGGTTCCTGCCGCACCGTCACCGGCAAGGTCGTGTGGGCGGAGCAGAACCTGTACTCCTGACCACAAGACCGGGCCGCGGGGCGGTCTAGCGCCCTTGGAGGGCCTTGACGTTGTTGCCGAACGTCCAGTTCTTCGAGCCGTCCCAGTTGGCCGACCAGGTCATCAGGCCCTTGAGGGAACCGCCGTAGTGGTTCCAGGCCTGGGCGACGGCGCTCGGCGCCATGTGGCCGCCGCCCGCGCCGGGTTGGGCGGGGAGGCCGGGGACCTGCTTGTCGTAGGGGACGCGGATGGTGGTGCCCTGGATGACGAGGCCGCGGTTGAGGCAGTCGGTCTGCGCGATGAAACCGGTGACGGTGCCGGCGGAGTAGGAGTCGCCGGAGCATCCGTACATGCTGCCGTTGTAGTACTGCATGTTGAGCCACCAGAGGCGGCCGTTGTCGGCGTACTTCTTCACGATGGGGAGGTAGGCGCCCCAGATGGAGCCGTAGGCGACGCTGCCGCCCGTGACGTAGGCGGTCTCCGGGGCCATGGTGAGGCCGAAGCCCGCGGGCATGCGGGCGAGGACTCCGTCGATGATGCGCACGAGGTTGGCCTGGGAGGGGGAGAGGGTGTTGATGGAGCCGCTGCCGACGAGGCCGGTCTCGATGTCGATGTCGATGCCGTCGAAGTTGTACGTCTTGAGGATCGGTACGACGGTCGCGATGAACCGGTCGGCGACGGCGGTCGAGCTGAGGTCGATGCCGGCGGTGGCGCCGCCGATGGAGAGCAGGAGGGTGGCTCCGGCGGCCTTCGCGCGGCACATCTCGGCCGGGGTGGGGACGCGGACGGTGCTGTCCATGCCGTCCTCCCAGAGCACGGTGCCGTCCGAACGGATCACGGGGAAGGCCGCGTTGAGGACGTTGTAGCCGTGGGCGGCGAAGCGCGGGTCGTCGATGGGGGCCCAGCCGAACGGCGGGTGGACACCGTTGGCCGAGCCGTCCCAGTTCTCCCAGTACCCCTGGAGCACCTTTCCGGCGGGCTTCGGCTTGAGGGCGCAGGTCTCGGCCGCCGGGGCCGCGACGGCGGGGGACGGGACGAGGGCGGCGGCCGCGAGGGCGGTGGCGGCGAGCAGGGTGCTGAGACCCGCTCCGAGGACGCGGGTGATCCGGGAACCTGGCATGCGGTGCTCCTGAGGACGTGGGGTGTTCCTAGGCTTCGCGCGCGCTCCAGCAGACCGTAGGTTGGTCCAGACCTTTCGTCAACAGCCCTTGCAAGGAGTGGTGTGGGAAGAACCTCCTTGGGGTGTCAGGTGCGCTCGTGCCCTCGGGACGCCCCGGTCGCCGCGCCGATGACGCCCGCGAGGAGCAGGACGCCGGCCGCGCACCACAGGGTGGCGGAGTAGCCCGCGAGGACCGCCGCGTCGGTGTGGGTGGCGATCGCGGCCACGGAGTCCGGGAAGTCGTACGGGTCGAGCAGGTTGCCGCTCTGGGCCGCCCGCCGCAGCGCCTCCGGTACCGCCGAGACGCCGATCAGCCGGTCCGAGATCACCGTGGAGAGGACGGTGCCGACCAGCGGGGCGGCGAGGAGGGTACCGAGGTTCTGGACGGTGAGGACGACGGCGGCGGTGCCGCCGGGGTTGCGCGCGAGGGCCGGGCCGGAGGCGATCTCGACGAGCGGGGCGAGCGCGAGGCCGAGGCCGGCCCCGACGAGCAGGAGGGACGGCAGGAGCACCCCGCTGTACGAGCTGTCCAGCTCGAGGCGGCTCAGCAGGGCCGTGCCCACCGCCGCGACGAGCAGCCCCGAACCGATCAGGAGGCCGGGCGCGACGCGGTGCCTCAGGCGGGCGGCGACCTGGGTGGAGACGATCAGGAGGGCGACCGCCATGGGCAGCAGGCCCGTGCCGATCTGGATCGGCGCGTAGAACCTGCCACTGGTCAGATAGCGGAAGAGGACCAGGAACATGCCCTCGGTGCCAACGCCCACGAGGAGCAGGGCGAAGAGGGACCCGAGGCGCCCGCGGTCCTGGAACACCTGAGGCGGGACGAGGGAGTCGTTCGTACGGCTCTGCCACCAGACGAAGGCACCGAGCAGGCCCGCGCCCACCACGAGCAGGAGCACCGCGAGGGGCGTGGCCCAGCCGCCCTCCTGCGAACCGCCGGAGCCGTACCTCGTCTGCGCCGCGTCGAGGCCGTACGCGAGGGCCGCGAGTCCGCCGGTGCCGAGCAGGACGCCCGGCACGTCGAAGCGGACGGGCGCACCCGGGCGGCGGTCTTCGTCGAGGCGGTTGACGACGGCGATCGCGAGGGCGGCGAGCGGCACCATGATGTAGTAGCACCAGCGCCAGCTCATGCTCTCGATCAGCCAGCCGCTCGCGTACTGGCCGATCGCGAGCCCGCCGCCGGCGAGGGCGGCGTAGAGGCCGAAGGCCTGGCCGCGTTCCTTCGGTTCTGGGAAGCCGGCGATGACCAGGGCGAGGGCCGCGGCGGAGACCAGGGCGGCGGACACGCCTTGCAGGATCTCCGCCGCGACGAGCAGCGCGGTGGCGGGCGCGAGTCCGCCGACGACGGAGGCCGCGGCCGAACCGGCGAGGCCGACGATCAGGGTCTTCTTGCGGCCGATGAGGTCGGTGAGGTGTCCGCCGAAGGGCATCAGCGCGCCGAAGGCCAGGACCTCGGCGAGGATGATGGTCCACCGGTCGTCGGCGCTCATGCCCAGATCGTGCGTCGCGACGGGCAGTGCGGCGTAGCCGGCGGACGCACCGATCGCCACCAGGAGCTGGGCCAGGACGACCGCCGCGAGTCCCCGCCACCGCCTGAGGGACGCGCCCGGCACTCCGGCCGGTGTCGTGACGGCCGGCCCGGCGTCCGGCGCGGCGCCGGTGGGCGGCCCGAATCCGGGTGGTGACTGGTGGCCGACCGGTGCCGTGGGGGCGTACGCGGGCGGCCGCGGGATCGGCTGCGGCTGGGACGGAATGCGCGGGTCCTGCGGTCGCGCGGGCTCGGTGACCCGCGTCTCGGGCGCGAAGTCGAGCAACTTGGCCGCATGGCGGCCGAGTTGGGCGAGTACGGAGCCGGGGAGCCATTCCTCGGTCCGGTCGGGGACGGTGTGCGCGGCCACGTCGGCGGGGGTCGGCCGCCGCGCCGGGTCCTTGTCCAGGCAGGCGCGGACGAGTGCGAGGAGGGAGTCGGGGACGCCGCTCAGGTCGGGTTCGTCCTCCGCGATCCGGAAGAGGTGCGCGTGGAGGCCGGTGTCCGTGGCGCCGAAGAGCAGCCGGCCGGTGGCGGCGTAGACGAGGACGGCGCCCAGGCAGAACACGTCGCTGGCCGGGGTCAGTTCGAGGCCGCGCACCTGCTCGGGCGACATGAAGCCGGGCGAGCCGATCAGCATCCCGGTGCGGGTGCGCAGGTTGTCGCCGCCCAGGCCGTCCATGGCGCGCGCGATGCCGAAGTCGATGACGCGCGGACCGTCCACCGTCACCAGGACGTTGGACGGTTTCAGGTCGCGGTGGATGAGGCCGGCGCCGTGCACCGACTGGAGGGCGGTGGCGAGCCGGTGGGCGAGGGTGCGGACCGAGTGCTCGGGCAGCGGCCCGAAGTCCCTGGCGACGACGGTCGTCAGGTCGGGGCCGGGGATGTACTGGGTCGCCACCCAGGGCACCGGCGCCTCGGTGTCGGCGTCGAGGACGGCGGCGGTCCAGTCGCCGCCGACCCGCCGGGCCGCCGCGACCTCGCGCGCGAACCTCGCCCGGAATTCGGGGTGCTGGGCGTGTTCGGCCTGCACCACCTTCACCGCGACCGTCCGCCCGGCTTCCGACCGCCCGAGGTACACCAGGCCCATCCCGCCCTCGCCCAGGCGGGCGATGAGGCGGTACGGGCCGATGCGCGTCGGGTCTTCGGTGATCAACTGGTCCACGCCAGTAACATAGTTGAGGCCGCCGCTCCCCGTACCGGATCAGCGCGAACCAGGGCCGAAGTCACGGGTGGCCGGCCCTTTCCGGCCGTCGTCAGCGGAGCGCGGGGCCCTTCGTGCCGATCTCCGCCCAGACCGTCTTGCCCTCGTCCGAGTAGCGCACGCCCCAGTCGTCGGCGAGCGAGGCGCAGATGAGGAGCCCGCGACCGCCCTCGTCGACGGCCTTCGCGTGGCGCAGGTGCGGGGTGGCCTGGCCGGCGTCGCTGACCTCGCAGACGATTCCGTGGCCCTCCTTGAGGAGCCGGAGGGTGACCGGCGCGGCGCCGTAGCGGATGGCGTTGGTGACGAGTTCGCTGGCGACGAGCGTCACGGCGAAGGGGTCGACGGCGAGTCCCCACGCGGCGATGCGTTCCTCGGCGAGCGTCCGGGCCGTGCCGACCGCCTCGAAGTCGAAGGGGATCTCCCAGGCCGCGAGTTCGTCCGCGGACAGCCTCCGGGTCCGGGCGAGCAGCAGGACGCGGTCGGGGGCGAGGAGCCGTTCGACGTCGTCGGCCATCGCCTCCGGGTCGCGGTCGGGGCGGGAGAGCGCGGCCATGATGGCCTCCGTCCTGGCCCCCTCGTCGCCGGGCGCGGGCGCGGAGGCCAGGCAGAGGGTGCTGCCCTCGGGCAGCAGGTGGGTCGCGCAGGCGAACGGCGGGCCTTCGGCGCCGAGCAGCGGTCCGTCCTCCACGGGCCGGTCGTCCACCGATCCGTCGGGCCGTACGACCGCGAGCAGGGAGGTGCCCGCGCGGGCGACGTCGAGCCTGCCGACGGCGGGGTCGTACACAGCGATCGTGCAGCTCGCGGTCGGCTCGTCGGCGCCGGCCCCGGCCGGCTGCTCGCCGGAGAGCCGGCGGGTGAGGGTGTGCAGCCGGGCGAGTACCTCGTGCGGGTCGAGGTCGAGCGTGCTGAGGCTGTGCACGGCGGTCCGCAGTCTGCTCATGGTGGCGACGGCGCTCAGTCCCGGGTTCTCGACCTGTCCGGCGACGAGCGCCACCCGTGCTCCGGGCAGCGGGATGACGTCGTACCAGGATCCGGCGCCGGTGCCGCCGGGGCGGTGCCGCTGGGCGACGTCGACGGCCCGCTGGGTGGCCTCGTGCTGGCGCAGCGGCCAGCTCTGCAGCGCGTACATCACGATGTGCTCGCGCGTGAAGCGCAGCGCGTTCTCCAGGCAGGTCGCCGTGCGGGCGGCGATGGCGTCGGCGAGCGCGAGGTCGTCGCGGCCGTACGGTTCGCGGCCCTCGGCACGGTGGAAGGCGACGGCCCCGAGCACCTGCCCGTGCGCCTTCAGGGGTGCCACGAGGACCGGGCCCGGCTTGCCCGCCCCGCCCTTCGCCGTGGCGGGCAGCAGGGCCGCTTCGGCGGGCAGTGCGTCGCCGAAGATCCCCGGCAGCAGCACCGGTCCGACGTCGGGTACGGGCGGGCCCGCCGCGGTGCGGCCCACGGCGGCGCAGCGCAGCAGCGGGGCCGTGTCGCCGGATTCGAGGGCCGGGTCCTTGCCCCGCAATACGGCGTCGGTGAGCGCGACGACCACCGAGTCCGCGAACCGGGGCACCGTCACATAGACCAGTTCGCGTGCGGTGCGCTCCACGTCGAGACCGGTCCCGATCCGCTCGTGGGCGTCGTGCAGGAGGTCGAGCCGGGCGCGGGCCTGTTCGCGGTCGGTGACGTCGGTACTGGTGACGACCAGGCCGAGCACGTGTCCTTCGCCGTCCTGGAGGCGGTGGACGGAGACGGAGAAGACGAGCGGGCGGTGCGTCGCGGAGAGCGGCCGGCCGACGACCAGGCGGTCGGTGGCCGGGCGGCCGGTGGCGAGGACCTCGCGCAGCACGCTCTCGTCGTACGTCACCCCGAGGGTGGCGTACGCCTCCGCCGCCGGACGGCCGACGATCCGTTCGGCCGGGATGCCGCGCATACCGGCGGCGACCTTGTTCACCTTGATGACGCGCAGGTCCCGGTCCAGTACGTGCAGTCCCACCTCGGCCTGGGTGAAGACGGCTCCCAGGACCGCCTCGCCCCACGGGCTCGCGTCCACCGTGACCAGAGGCCGTTCCGCGTTCAATCGCCCCTCCCGCAGGGATCTCCGGACGTGACCCATGCGGCTCCCGTCCCTCCCCCGAGCCTCCCTCACCCCGCCGCATCCCGCGAACGGACGACACACCTGGGCCGAATACCTTTTCAAGCCGGCCGGAGCGCGGGCGGCCGGACAGGCCGTCAGTGCTGGGCGACGGGGAATCAGGAAGGGCCGGGACGTGGGCACTTCCTGAGGGGTGAGCAAGTTCGGACGTTCTGGGCGCAGCGGCGGAAAACTATTCGTCTGGCTGAATGCCGATCCGATCACAACAGTTCCAAAGTGATCAAGAGCGCAACTATAGTGCCGTCGTTGCGACCCCCCTTCCCCGTCTGCCCGCTCCCGAGAGTCTGGTCGATGCCGGCGTCACCCACCCCCTTCCGCCCTGCCCTGATCGCCTCGCTGCTGACCGCCGCGGCGGGTGGCGCGCTCGCCGCCGCGGCCGTCGCCGCGGCACCCGGCGAGGTCCGCACCCCGCTCGGCTGGTTCGCCGCCTGCGGTGTGCTGCTCCTCTCGGCCTCGGCGTTCGCCGTCACCTGGTACGGGCGGACCTCGCGTCTGCTGAGCCGGCGGGCCGAGGCCCTCACCGCCGAGCTCGCCGCGAAGGCCGCGGAGTTCGGCCGCGTCACGGCCGCCGCCGCACGCGAGGCGGCCGCGCGCGAGGAGCGGCAGGCCACGGAGGCCGCGGCCGCCGAGGCCGCCCACACCGCGCGGACCGAGGACCTCGTCAGGAGCCACGCGGCCGAGACGGCCGCACTGGCCCGGAAGACCGCCGCCGCCACCGAACTCCTCGAAGCCCGGCTGCGCCGCGCCGAGTCCGGCCGGTCCGCCGCCATGGCCGCCGCCGCCAACGCCGCGGGCCGCATGCAGGCACTCGCCACGAGCATGCTCGCCGACCTGCGGGAGATGGAGAACCGGCACGCCGACGAGAACGTCCTCGCCGACCTCCTGCACCTCGACCACCGCACCGCGCAGGCGGGCCGCCTCGCCGACTCCGTCGCCGTGCTCAGCGGCGCCAGGTCCGGCCGCCGCTGGGCCCGCCCGATCGTCATGGAATCGATCCTGCGCGGCGCCATGGGGCGGATCAGCGGCTACCAGCGGGTCAGGCTGCACTCCAGCAGCGAAGCGGCCGTCGCCGGGCACGCGGCCGAGGGCGTCATGCACGCCCTGGCCGAACTCATGGACAACGCGGCGAACTTCTCGCCGCCCACCGCCGAGGTCCACGTCTACGTGGAGGAGGTCCCGGCCGGCGTCATCATCGCCGTCGAGGACAGCGGCCTGGTCATGAGCGACGTCCAGCAGCGCCGCGCGGAGGCCGCCGTCGGCTCCGCCCCGCAGGACCTCGCCGGCCTGTCCGGCACCCGCCTCGGCCTCGCGGTCGTCGGCCGCCTCGCCCGCAAGCACGGCCTCACCGTCTCCTTCCGCCCCTCCGCGCGCGGCGGCACCGGCGCGCTCCTGATGCTCCCGCAGGAGCTGATCAGCCACACTCCCGTGGAGCCGGCCGCCCTCCCCGGCGACCCGCTGCCCCCGGTCTCGGGCCGAGGCGTCGCCACGCCCGCCCCCGCACCGGCCGTCCCCTCCCCCGCGCCGGTCCCCGAGCCCGAGACCACGCACGACAGCGCTGCCGAAAGCACCGGCGAGCACCCGGCGTTCGGCGAGAGCGGCCTCCCCCAGCGCCGACGCGGCCGCGCGATGGCCGCCGCCCACCCCGACGGCCCGGAAGCCGCCGGCCCCGCAGCCGCCGAAGGCCCCCGCACCGGCGCGGCCGCCGGCGCGGCGAGCCGCTTCGGCTCCTTCCGCCGCGCGGTCCGCGGCGCGGCGCCGGCAGCCGACAACGGCGAAGGCGCCGGCCCTGGTGCCGGTGCAGACGCCGGTGCCGGTGCCCTTGCGGAGACACTCGCCGCCACCCCCGTATCCGACGACCGCTCGAACCCCCCGTACCCGGAAGGCACCCCGTCATGACCGGCTCCACCACCGACGAGAAGCTCAGCTGGCTCCTGGAGGGCCTGCTGGAACGGACCCCGGGCTCCCGGCACGCCCTGGTGCTGTCGCGCGACGGGCTCAAGCTGTGCCGCACCCCCGAGCTCTCCGTCGACCAGGCCGACCAGCTGGCGGCGATCGCCGCCGGCATCCAGAGCCTGTCGCACGGCGCCTCGGTGGAGTTCGGCGACGGCACCGGCGGGGTCCGCTCGGCGATCGCCGAGTTCTACGGCGGCATCCTGTTCATCGTGGAGGCCGGCGAGGGAGCCCATCTCGCGGTCGTCGCCGACGAGGACGCCGACGCGGGCCTGGTCGGGCACAACATGTCCGAGCTGGTGGAGCAGCTGGGCGAGCACCTGGTCGCGAGGCCCCGGGGATGAGCCGCGGCAGGCCGGGCCGGGACGACTCCCCCGACCGGCTCTACACCCTGACCGGCGGCCGCAGCCGCGCCGGTTCCGACGCCTTCGACCTGGTGACCCTGGTGGTCTCCGAGAGCGACCCGGTCCCCGGCATGCAGTCCGAGCACGCGGCGATCCTGCGCATGTGCCGTCTCCCCACGGCCGTCGTGGAGGTGGCGGCCGGGCTCGGTCTGCCGGTGTCCATCACGCGGATCCTGCTCGCCGATCTGCACGACACCGGCCGGATCAGCGCCCGGCATCCCCGTGCCGCGTACCGCCTTCCCGATCACGACATCCTGGAGCAGGTGCTCGTTGGACTCCGTAACCTCTGAACAGCGCCGTACCCTGCGCAGCACCGCCGACAACGGGCTGAAGATCGTCGTCACCGGCGGTTTCGGAGTCGGCAAGACCACCCTGGTCCGCTCGGTCAGCGAGATCCGTCCGCTGAACACCGAGGAGACGATGACGCAGGCCGGCGAGGGCGTCGACGACACCGTCGGCGTCGCCGCGAAGTCGGCCACCACGGTCGCCTTCGACTTCGGCCGGATCTCGCTCGACGCCCACAACGTCCTGTACCTGTTCGGGGCGCCCGGCCAGGAGCGGTTCTGGTTCCTGTGGGACCGGCTGTTCTCCGGGACGCTCGGCGCGGTCGTGCTGGTCGACACCCGCCGGCTCGCCGACTCCTGGTACGCCATCGACCGCCTCGAACACCACGGGACGCCGTTCGTCGTCGCCTGCAACGACTTCGGCGGTCCCGAGCACACCCCCGCCCAGATCCGCGGGGCGCTCGACCTCGCCGACGAGGTCCCGCTGGTCTTCTGCGACGCCAGGTCGCGGGAGTCGAGCAAGGAGGTCCTCATCGCGCTCGTCGAGCACCTGCGGACCGTCGTCGCCCCGGCCGAGCGGCCGGTCCCGCAGCCGATCCCGGAGCCCGCCCCGTGACCCTCCCCGAGCACCCGCCCGTCCCGCTGAGCGGGCCGCGGTTCCAGACCGACCCCAACGAGCTGTACCGGCAGATCCGACGCGAGCACGGAGCCGTCGCCCCCGTCGTCCTCGACGGGGACATCCCCGCCTGGCTGGTCCTCGGCTACCGCGAGCTGCACCAGGTCACCAGCGACCCGGTCCTGTTCTCGCGGGACTCCGAGCTGTGGAACCAGTGGGACGCCGTCCCCGCGGACTGGCCTCTGCTGCCCATGATCGGCCGCAAGCAGCCGTCGATCCTCTACACGGTCGGCGAGCGGCACCGCGAGCGCGCGGGGGTCGTCTCCGACGCGCTGGAGGCGATCGACCCCTTCGTCCTGAAGGAACGGGCCGAGCGGTTCGCCGACGAACTCATCGACGCGCTCTGCGGCAAGGGCTCCTGCGACATCATCGCCGAGTACGCGATGCTGCTTCCGGTACGGGTCCTCGCCAGCGTCTACGGCTTCGCCGACGAGCAGGGCCCCGGCCTCGTGACCGCCATGAACGACATGATCAACGGCCAGGAAGGCGCCCTGGAGGGCCAGCGCCATCTCGCCGGTTCCATGGTCGCGCTGCTCGCGGCGAAGGCCGAGGCGCCCGGTGACGACGTGGCCTCCCGGATGCTCGCCAACACCGCCGGATTCACCGTCGAGGAGGTCGCCCAGGACCTCATGGTGATGATGGCCGCCGGCCACCAGCCCACCGCCGACTGGATCGGCAACTCGCTGCGGCTGATGCTCACCGACGACCGCTTCGCCGCCTCGCTGTCCGGCGGCCGGCACAGCGTCGGCGAGGCGATGAACGAGGTGCTGTGGGAGGACACCCCCACCCAGAACGTCGCCGGGCGCTGGGCCTCGCGCGACACGCACCTCGGCGGTCGCCGCGTCGCCGCCGGGGACCTGCTGCTCCTCGGCCTGGCCGCGGCCAACTCGGACCCGCACGTGCGGGCCGACGCGGGCCGGCTCACCGGCGGCAACAACGCCTACCTGTCCTTCGGCCACGGCGAGCACCGCTGCCCCTTCCCCGCCCAGGAGGTCGCCGAGACCATCGCCAGGACCGGGATCGAGGTGCTGCTCGACCGGCTGCCGGACGTGGACCTCGCGGTCGGCGAGGACTCCCTCGCCCGCCGGCCCTCCCCCTGGCTGCGCGGACTCACCGCGCTGCCCGTGACGTACACCCCGACCCCCGCACTTGGAGCACTCGGATGACCTGCCCGCACGCCCACGCCGCCGCGTCCGGCACCGACGCCATCACCCTGGACCCGTTCGTCGCCGACCTCGACGGCGAGAGCGCCCGGCTGCGCGCCGCGGGCCCGCTGGCCCGCGTCGTCCTGCCCGGCGGGGTCGCCTGCTGGGCCGTCACCCACCACGCCGAGGCCCGGCGGCTGCTCACCGACGCCCGGCTCGTCAAGGACATCGACGTCTGGGGCGCCTGGCAGCGCGGCGAGATACCCATGGACTGGCCGCTGATCGGCCTCGCCAACCCCGGCAAGTCGATGCTGACCGTCGACGGCGACGAGCACCGGCGGCTGCGCACCCTGGTCGCGCAGGCGCTGACGGCCCGCCGGGTGGAGCGGCTGCGCGAGGGCATCGAGGCCCTGACCGAGGGCATGCTCGACCGGCTCGCGGACCGCCCGGCCGGCGAAGTCGTGGACCTGAAGGCGGAGTTCGCGTACCCGCTGCCGATGAACGTGGTCAGCGACCTGATGGGCGTCGACGCGGCCGACCACCCCCGGATGAAGGCGCTGTTCGAGAAGTTCTTCTCGACGCAGACCCCGCCCGAGGAGGTGCCGCAGATGATGGCGGACCTGGGCGAGCTGTTCGCGGGGATCGTGGCGGGCAAGGCGGAGAAGCCGGGCGACGACCTGACCAGCGCGCTGATCGAGGCGTCGGAGGGCGGTGACCGGCTCAGCACGGAGGAGATCACCAACACCCTCCAGCTGATGGTGGCGGCCGGGCACGAGACGACGATCAGCCTGATCGTCAACGCGGTGGTGGCCCTGGAGACCCACCCCGAGCAGCGCGCCCTGGTCCTCGCCGGCGAGGTGCCGTGGGCGGACGTGATCGAGGAGACCCTGCGCTGGTCCACGCCCACCTCGCACGTGCTGATCCGGTTCGCCACCGAGGACATCGAGGTCGGCGACCGGGTCCTGCCCAAGGGCGACGCGCTCATCGTCTCCTTCGGCGCGATCGGCCGCGACGAGGAGCAGCACGGGCCGACGGCGGGCGCCTTCGACGTGACCCGTACGCCGAACCGTCACATCTCCTTCGGCCACGGCCCGCACGTCTGCCCGGGCGCCGCGCTCTCCCGCCTGGAGGCGTCGGTGGCGCTTCCCGCGCTGTACGCGCGCTTCCCGGGGCTGCGGCTCGCCGTGCCGCGCGAGGAGCTGCGGAACAAGCCGGTCGTGACGCAGAACGACCTGTTCGAGCTCCCGGTCGTGCTGGCCTGACGGCCACAGGCGCCCGGCAGCGTACCAGCGGGGTTCCCCTCCCGGGCGGAGAACGCCCTACTCTCCGCGCCCGAGCGTGTTCATGCGGTAGTCATGAGCCCGGGAGGGAACACCTTGATCTTCAGCCTGAGCCGCCGCCGGAAGTCCGCCCCCACGAGCGCCGCCTGTCCGTACATGTCCGGACCCGCGTCCGGACCCCTGTCCGGGCCGGCCGAGGCCGGCGCGCCGCCCGGGGCAGTCGCGGTGGACGGCCGGGAGGCCGAGGACTTCGTCCGCCAGTTCCATCGCGAGCAGCCGGGCGCGGACGACGTGGAGCGCAGGGTCCGCGAGGTGCGGGCCGCGATCGAGCGGACCGGCACCTATGAACACACCGCGGAGGAGCTGGCGTTCGGGGCCCGGGTCGCCTGGCGGAACGCGGCCCGCTGCATCGGCAGGCTCTACTGGCGCAGCCTGGTGGTGCGGGACCTGCGGCACGTCACGGCCGCCGACGACATCGCCGCGCACTGCTTCGCGCATCTGCGGCAGGCGGGCAACGGCGGCCGGATCCGGCCGGTGATCTCCGTCTTCGCCCCGGACCGGCCCGGCCGGCCCGGGCCGCGGATCGTCAACGACCAGCTGGTCAGGTACGCGGGGCACCGCGCGCCCGACGGCCGCTGGACGGGCGATCCGCGCGGCGCCGCGCTCTCGGGGCGGGCCGTCGACCTGGGCTGGAAGCGGAACGAGGAACGGTTCCAGGTGCTGCCGCTGATGATCGAGGAGCGTCCGGGCGCGGCGCCCGAGTGGTACGAACTCCCGGACGACGCCGTACGGGAGGTGGCGCTGAGCCATCCCGACCACGCCTGGTTCGCGGACCTGGGGCTGCGCTGGTACGCGGTGCCGGCCATCAGCGACATGGTGCTGGAGATCGGGGGCGTACGGTATCCGGCGGCGCCGTTCAACGGCTGGTACATGGGTACGGAGATAGGCGCGAGGAACCTCGCCGACGCCGAGCGCTACGACCTGCTGCCGGTGGTGGCCGACCGGCTCGGTCTCGACCGGTCGAACGAGCGGACCCTGTGGCGGGACCGGGCGCTGGTCGAGCTCAACGTGGCGGTGCTGCACTCCTTCCAGGAGGCGGGGGTGACGATGGCCGACCATCACACCGAGTCCGAGCGCTTCCTGCTCCACATCGACCGGGAGCGTCGCCTGGGCCGGGCGACGCCCGCCGACTGGAGCTGGATCGTCCCGCCGGTCTCCGGCTCCGCCACCCCGGTCTTCCACCGCTACTACGACCCCGTGGACCCTTCGCTGCGGCCGGCGTTCCTGCCCCGGTCGAGCTGAACTCCCCGGGGGTCAGGCGGTGCCGGAACCCTCCAGGATGCCTTTGAGGGTGCGTTCGTCCCTCGGCATCTCCTTGCGCACGTGGGGGCGGACGACGAGGGGGACGAGGGCCTTGCCGATGCCGTGCCCCTCGAAGTCGAGGGAGAGGGTGAGGCGGGACCGCTCACCGTCGTCGAGTGGTTCGATGCGGCCCTGGACGTCGCCGCGTACCGGACCGTCGATGCCGTGCACGTGCCAGCGGTTCGGCGGGTCCAGTTCGATGACCTGCATGGTGGTGGTGAACTCCCGCTTCCCGAGGCGGCGCGTGACGGCGACCTTCGAGCCGACCCCGAGGGGGGCGTCGCCGATCCTGCGGACCGAGACCGCGCTCTCCTGCCATTCGGGCAGGTGCGTGGGGTCGGTCACGTAGCCGAAGACGTCGGCGGGCTTGCGGGAGATGTCGATGGATTCCGTGATGGCGGCCATGATGCCTTCTTCGGTTGTCGCTTCGTACGAATTGTCCCACTCCGTACGGTTCCCACGCCAGAGGCGGCGCACGTTCTGAGTACCGGTACTCATGCCGGCGCCGGGCCCCGGCGGGACCATGACGCCGACGGCGGTGCACGGGTGCGGAGGGGGCGGCATGCGCAAGGTCGTGGGTGGTCTGGTGGCGGCGGGGCTCGCGGTCGGGGCACTGGTCCTCGCGTACGCGGTGGGCGCGCCGCCCGGCACGGTCCTGGCCGTCGGGGCGGGCGTCCTCGGGCTGCTCTGGCTGCTGTTGCTCCTCACGGCGCCGTGGAACCTGTACTTCCGGGCGCACGCGGTGCTCGCCGAGATCGCGGTGAGCCGCCGCAAGGGGATCGGCGTCCCCGAGGAGCGGGACGCCGAGGCGCGGCGGATCGCCCGGGTGATGCTGCGGGCCGCCGTCGCCGGGCACCTGGCGACCGCCGCCGCCGCGCTCGCGGCCGCCGTGGCGACGGGCCGCGCGGCGGGCTACTGGTGCGCCGGCTTCTTCCTCCTGAGCACGTTCTTCCGCCCGGCGGGGGCGTACTTCGGGCAGCTGAGGCGCAGACTCGGCACCCTGCTCAGGGAAGTGACCTACCCGCGTGACGACGTGGTGGCGCTGCGCGACCGGGTGGCCGCCCTGGAGAGCGGGGCGTCGGTCCTCGGCGGCAAGGCCGAGGAGCAGTACCGCGCGCTGGCCGAGCTGCGCCGCACGACCGACGCGATCGCCCTCTCGGCCCACGAGCGCGCCGACCGCACGGACCGGCGGATCGCCGCCCTGGCCCGGGAGTTCGAGTCGACGGTGGACCGGCTCACCGACAACGAGGAGATCATCACCGGCCTCAAGGCCTTCCTGAGACTGCTGCGCGCCACCGACACGGCGGACGGCTCCGCGGCCTAGAGCCGTCACCCGCTTGCCGGTCCTCAGACTGCGACTAGTGTCGATAGAGAGGCCACAGGTTCTTCCAGGTGCCGAGGCGGCACGGTGAGGGCCAGGGGGGCGGACGAAAGGAGCCTCCCATGACCCGTACATTGCGGGCTGCGATAGCCCTGGCCGGAGTCGCGGCGCTCTCCCTGGGCGCGGTGGCGACCAGCGGCGCGGCCCAGCCGGGCACGGGATCGGCGGCGCAGGACGACGTGCGGATCGGGCTGCTGCTGCCGGAGAGCAAGACGACGCGGTACGAGAAGTTCGACCGGCCCTACATCGAGGCCAAGATCAAGGAGCTGGCCCCCGGGGCCCGTATCGACTACTACAACGCCGCGGAGAGCGCGACGACCCAACAGCAGCAGGTCAACACGGCGCTCGCCAAGGGCGACAAGGTCCTCATCCTGGACGCCGTGGACGCCAAGTCGATCCAGTCGTCGGTGCAGAAGGCCCATGACGCGGGCGTCAAGGTCGTCGCGTACGACCGGCTCGCGCAGGGTCCGGTCGACGCCTATGTCTCGTACGACAACCGCAAGGTCGGCGAGCTCCAGGGCCAGGCGCTCCTCGACGCGCTGGGCGACAAGGCCGACAGCGGCGAGATCGTGATGCACAACGGCTCGCCGACCGACCCGAACGCGGCGGAGTTCAAGGCCGGCGCGCACTCGGTCCTCGACGGCAAGGTGAAGATCGGCAAGGAGTACGACACGCCGAACTGGGACCCGAACAACGCCAACCAGCAGATGTCCGGCGCGATCAGCGCCCTGGGCAAGGACAAGATCGTCGGCGTCTACTCGGCGAACGACGGCCTGGCCGCGGGCATCGCGACCGCTCTCAAGGCGGCCGGCATGAACGTGCCGCTGACCGGTCAGGACGCCCAGCTCGACGCGATCCAGCGGATCCTGCTCGGCACCCAGACCATCACGGTCGAGAAGCCGTACAAGCCGGAGGCCGACATCGCCGCGACGATGGCCGTCAACCTGGCCGAGGGCAAGCCGCTCCCGTCCGACCTGACGCCCACCACCGTCACCAGCGGCAGTGACCAGAAGGTCCCGGCGAACCTGCTGACCCCGGTCGTGGTCGACAAGACCAACATCAAGGACACCGTCGTCAAGGACGGCCTCTACACGGTCAAGGAGATCTGCACTCCGACGTACGCGGCGGCCTGCAAGGCGGCCGGTCTCGAATAACGACAAGCGCCCGGCGCGCAGGGCTGGTTGAGGAGGCGGTTCCCTTGCCGGAGCCACCCGTGCTCACACTGCGGGGGATCTCCAAACGGTTCGGCGCGGTCCAGGCGCTGAAAGGGTTCGATCTCGAGGTGCACTCCGGCGAGGTCGTGGCGCTCGTCGGCGACAACGGCGCCGGCAAGTCCACCGCCGTCAAGGCGATCGCCGGAGTGAACCCGCCCGACGAGGGCGTCATCACCTGGGAGGGGCGGCCGGTCTCCATCAACCGGCCGCATGACGCCCAGAACCTGGGCATCGCCACCGTCTACCAGGACCTGGCGCTGTGCGACAACCTCGACGTGGTCGCCAATCTGTTCCTCGGACGCGAACTGCGGCGCTTCGGCGTCCTGGACGAGGTCCGCATGGACCAGCGGGCCCATGACCTCCTGGACACGCTGTCGATCCGCATCCCGAGCGTCCGCATCCCCGTGGCCTCCCTCTCGGGCGGCCAGCGGCAGACGGTGGCGATCGCCCGCTCGCTGATCGGCTCGCCGAAGGTCGTCATCCTCGACGAGCCGACCGCCGCGCTCGGCGTGGAGCAGACCGCCGAGGTCCTCGACCTGGTGGAGCGGCTCCGCGACCAGGGGCTCGGGACGATCCTGATCAGCCACAACATGGTGGACGTGATGGCCGTCGCGGACCGGATCGCCGTGATGCGCCTGGGCCGGAACAACGGCTTCTTCGACAAGCGGTCCACGACCACCGAGGAGATCATCTCCGCCATCACCGGGGCCACCGACAGCGCCGTCACCCGCCGCCAGGCCCGCAAGCGGGAGGAGGAGCGATGAGCCGCGACCGCCGTGGCCCGGGTCCCGAGGACGTCACCCAGGAACCGGCGCGCGGTGCGCTGCCGGCCGTCGACACCCGGCTCCTCGTCCGCGAGGAGGGCCTGAAGGGGTACGTGGGCGAGTTCCGGCGCAAGATGCGCAGCGGCGAGCTGGGTTCGCTGCCCGTGGTGCTCGCCGTGATCATCATCTGGACGGTGTTCGGCAGTCTGGACAGCACGTTCCTTTCGGCGCAGAACCTGTCCGACCTGAGCCAGCAGATCGTCGGCACCGGGATGATCGCCGTCGGCATCGTGTTCGTCCTGCTGCTCGGCGAGATCGACCTGTCGGTCGGTTCGGTGAGCGGTCTGTGTGCCGCGATCTTCGCCGTGCTGAACGTGCTGAACGGCATGAACGAGTGGCTGGCGCTGCTGATCGCCGTGGCGGGCGGAGCGGCGGTCGGCCTCATCCACGGGTTCTTCTTCGCGAAGGTGGGCGTGCCGGCGTTCGTGGTCACTTTGGCGGGCAATCTCGCCTGGAACGGTCTGATGCTCCAGGTGCTCGGCACGAGCGGCACGGTCAACATCCCGGGCGAGAGCATCGTCTCCCGGCTGTACTCGACGATCTATCACAGCCCGGCGGCCGCCTATGTGACGGCGGCGGTCGGGGTCGGTCTCTTCCTCGCGGCCTCGCTGCTCGACGCGCGGCGGCGGCGCGCGGCCCGGGTGCCGTCGCGGCCGGTCGCCGAGATCCTGTTGCGTACGGCGGTGCTCGCCGCGATCGCGTTCGTCGCCGCGTACATCCTCAACCGCTACCAGGGGCTGCCGCTGGCCCTGCTCGTGTTCCTGGTCCTGCTGGTGGTCCTGGACTTCGTGCTGCGGCGCACCACGTACGGCCGGCGGATCTTCGCGGTGGGCGGCAACATCGAGGGCGCGCGCAGGGCCGGCATCAGCGTGCCGTTCGTACGGATGTCGGTGTTCTCGATCTCCGGGACGATGGCGGCGGTGGGCGGCATCTTCCTCGCCGGGCAGATCCAGTCGGCGAGCCAGACCTCCGGCGGCGGCAACCTCCTGATGAACGTCATCGCGGCGGCCGTCATCGGCGGCACCAGCCTGTTCGGCGGGCGCGGTTCGGTGTGGTCGGCGCTGCTCGGCGCGTTGGTCATCGGCTCGATCCAGTCGGGTATGAACATCATGGGTGTGAGCAATGCCGTTCAGTTCATGATCACCGGTTCGGTGCTCCTCGCTGCCGTGGTCGTCGACTCGCTGTCCCGGCGCACCCAGAAGGCCGCGGGCCGCGCCTGATCCCGGGCGCGGGGAAGGAGAGGGCGATGGAGGAGAGCCGGAGGGACGGGGACGCAAGTTCGGACGGGCGGGACGAGACCGAGGAGGAGCGGGCCGACCGGCGCTGGCAGGAGCTCATCCAGGAGATCCGGGTGGCGCAGACCGGCGTCCAGATCCTGCTCGGCTTCCTGCTCACCGTGGTCTTCACCCCGCTCTTCCAGGGGCTCGAACAGACCGACAAGACGATCTACGTGATCACGGTCCTCCTCGGGTCCCTCGCGACGGGCGCACTCATCGGCCCCGTCGCCTTCCACCGGGTCGTCTCGGGCCGGCGGATCAAGCCGCAGGCGGTCGTCTGGGCCTCGCGGCTGACCTTCACCGGGCTGATCCTGCTCCTGGCGACCCTGACGACCGCCCTCCTCCTCGTGCTCCGGGTGGTCACGCACGACCGCTACGTGCCGTGGCTCGTCTCCGGGGTCCTCGCCTGGTACCTGCTCTGCTGGTTCGCGCTCCCGCTGTGGGTGCGGCTGCGCTACACCGACGGGGACTGAGGCCGGCCGCCGGTCAGGGGCGGTCCCCGTCGGCGGAGCCGGGGCCGATGGTGAGCTCGAAGTCGCCGTCGTACTTCTCGTGGCCGGCGATCACGGCGCCTTCGACGGCTTCCCGGCCGACCTCGTCCCGGACGATCAGCGGGTCCTCGCGCAGGTCGCGCATGAGGGCCACGCACATGCCGATCATGACGAGCACGAAGGGCGCGGCCACCAGGATGGTGAGGTTCTGGAGGCCCGCCAGGGCGTCGCCCTTGCCGTCGCCGATGAGCAGCATGACGGCGGCGACGGCGCCGGTGACGACGCCCCAGAAGACGACGACGAGCCGGGTGGGTTCGAAGGAGCCGCGCTGGGAGAGCGTGCCCATGACGATCGAGGCGGCGTCGGCGCCCGACACGAAGAAGATGCCCACCAGGATCATCACGAGCAGGCTGGTGGCACCGGCGATCGGGAACTCCTGGAGCACTCCGAAGAGCTGCCCCTCCGGGGTGGTCTCGCCCGCCAGCTCGCCCTGTTCGCGCAGCTTCATCGCCGTGCCGCCGAACACGGCGAACCAGACGAGGCTGACGGTGCTGGGGACCAGGATGACGCCGCCGATGAACTGGCGGATGGTCCGGCCCTTGCTGATGCGGGCGATGAACATGCCGACGAAGGGCGTCCAGGAGATCCACCAGGCCCAGTAGAAGACGGTCCAGCTGCCCAGCCAGTCGTGGATGTCGGCGCCGCTGGTCGCTTCCGTGCGGCCGGCGAGCTGCGGCAGGTCGCCGAGGTAGGCGGCGAGGGAGGTGGGCAGCAGGTCGAGCACGATGACGGTCGGGCCCGCGACGAACACGAAGACGGCGAGCAGGGCCGCAAGCACCATGTTGGTGTTGGAGAGCCACTGGATGCCCTTCTCCACCCCCGAGACGGCGGAGAGCACGAAGGCGACGGTCAGGACGGCGATGACGGCGACGAGGAGCCCGGTGCCGGTCTTCTCCAGCCATCCGAGCTCTTCGAAGCCGCTGCCGATCTGGAGCGCGCCGAGGCCGAGCGAGGCGGCGGAGCCGAACAGGGTCGCGAAGATGGCGAGGATGTCGATGACCCGCCCGGGCCCGCCGTACGCGCGCCGCTCGCCGAGCAGCGGGACGAAGACGGCGCTGACGGTCTGCCGCCGGCGGCGCCGGAACGTCGAGTACGCGATGGCGAGGCCGACCACGGCGTAGATCGCCCAGGGATGGAGCGTCCAGTGGAAGAGGGTGGTGGCCATCGCCGTCTCCATCCGCTCCGCGGAGTCGGCGGGCCGGGTGCCGGGCGGTGGGGTGCCGTAGTGCGCCAGGGGCTCGCTCACTCCGTAGAACATCAGGCCGATGCCCATACCGGCGCTGAACATCATGGCGATCCATGACACCGTCCGGAACTCGGGGCGCTCGCCCTCCCGTCCCAGGGTGATCCGGCCGTAGCGGCTGACGGCCAGCCACAGGGCGAAGACCACGAAGCCGGACGCGACCAGCATGAACGCCCAGCCGCCGTTGCGGATCAGACCGTCGAGCAGCTTGCTCGACGTGCTCTCCAGGCTGTCCGTGGCGGTGGCGCCCCAGACGACGAAGGCGACGGTGAGGACGGCGGTGACGCCGAACACGACCCGGTCGGTACGCGCGCGGTGGCCGTCGGGTTCCGGTTCTTCCTTCGACACGAAAGGCACCTTTCACGGCATGGGTAACAAATGTGACGATGTCTCCGTAAGGCAGTACCACAGACGGAGTGCGCCCAGTCGGGGGACACACGCGTGCCGGGCCGACGTATCCTCGGCCCGGCACGCCCGAGGACGGACGGAAGGGGACGGGAACGGTGGCGGACAGACGCAGGACCGGCACGGCCACGGACGGCGGTTCACCGCCTCCCCCCGGGGATACGGCGCCGCCGGCCCCGCTCGGCGCGCAGGCGCGTGAGGCCGTGCTCCAGCGCATCGTCGACCGCCGGTACGCGCAGGGCGCGCGGCTCGTCGAACGGGAGGTCGCCGAGGAGCTCGGCATGTCCCGCGTGCCGGTGCGCGAGGCGCTGCGCGCGCTGGTCGCCGAGGGGCTCCTGGAGCTGCTCCCGCACAGCGGCGTCCGGGTGCGGCGGCTCGAACGGGCCGATGTGGAGCACCTGTACGAGGTGTGGGAGCCGCTCGCGGTGCAGGCCTCGCGGCTGGCCGCGCGGTCCGTGGCGTCGGGCAGGACCGAGGGGCTCGCCGCGCTCCGGTCCACCCTCGATCAGGCCGAGTCGGCGGCCGCCGACACCGAGGGGACCCGCGAGGTGGCCGCCCACACCGCGTTCCACGAGGCCGTCGTCGCCCTCGCGGGCAACCCGCTGCTGCGCCGCACCATGGAGCAGCTCAGCTGGCAGCTGCGGCTGGTGTTCGGACTGCGCGAGGAACCCGCCCACATGCGGGCCCAGCACGCCGAGATGTACCGGCACATCGCCGCGGGAGACCCGGAGGCCGCGGCGGCCGGCACGCTGCTGCACGTGCGCGACAGCAGGGCCGTCGCCCTGCGTTCCCTCTTCGGCGACGCCTGACGCTATTTGTATACCAAGAGCCCTGGCAAAGCACTCTCTCGCGAGAGAAATCCCTGATCGATGACGCGTGAATCAGGGATTCCGGATCACCCCTTGTCCGCCGTCTCGGCGTTGGTATACAAAACGGGGAGTCATCGGCCCACTCCCGAGGAGCTCCCATGCCCGACGAAGCCATGTCCCCGTCCTCCTCCGCTTCCGCCGGCGCGCTCTCCCGCCGCACGATGCTGGCCGGGGCCGCCGCCCTGGCGGGCACGACCGCGACCGCCGCCGCGGCCGCCGGCACCGCCCAGGCCGCCGACGCCGGCACCGGCCGCACCGCGACCGCGGCGGCAGGGGGCGCGGGGCACCGCGCCCGGACCGTGGTCTTCCGGAACGTCCGGGTGCTCGGCGCGGCGAAGGCCACCGACCTGGTGGTCGTCGACGGGCGGGTCTCCGACGGTCCCGCGCCCCGGGGCGCGAAGGTCGTCGACGGCGGCGGTCGGATCGCGCTGCCGTCCCTGGTCGACGCCCACATCCACCCCGACAAGACGACCTGGGGCGGCTCCTGGGTGTCGCGGCGCCCGGCGAGCACCATCGCCGACTATGTCGCGCAGGACGTCCAGCTGTTCAACGCCCAGCGTCGCCCGGTCGCGGAACGCGCGTACGGCCTGATGTCCCACGCGGTCGCCCGCGGCACCCGGGCGATGCGCGCGCACGCCGACGTGGCACCCGCCTACGGCCTTGCCGGGGTCGAAGGGGTCGCGGAGGCCCGCGAGCGGTTGCGGCACGCCCTGGACGTGCAGATCGTGGCCTTCCCGCAGCACGGCGTCATCCGCACCCCCGGCACGGCGGCGCTCCTGGAGAAGGCGGCGCGCGCGGGCCTCGTCGACATGATCGGCGGGATCGACCCGATCGGCTTCGACCAGGCCCTGGACGAGCAGCTCGACACCGTCTTCGGGATCGCGGACCGGCACGGCGTCGGCGTCGACATCCATCTGCACGACCGCGGCGAGAAGGGCCTCAAGGCCATGCGCGGCATCATCGACCGCACCCGAGCCCTGTCCCTCGCCGGCAAGGTCACCGTCAGCCACGTCTTCTGCCTTCCGGGCCTGACGGACCGTGAACTCGGCTCTATCGCCGCCGACCTGGGCGAGCAGGACATCGCGCTCACCACGGTCGCGCCGTCCGACTCGCTGGTCCTGCCGATCGCCCGGCTGCGCGAGCACGGCGTGCGGGTCGGGCTCGGCTCCGACGGAGTCCGCGACTCCTGGAGCCCGTTCGGGGACGCCGACATGATGCACCGCGCGCACATCCTCGGCTGGGTGACGGACATCCGCCTCGACGAGGAACTGACGGACTGCTATGGGGTCGCCACCCATGGCGGCGCGGACGTCATGGGTCTCGCACACGCCGACTTCCGTCCCGGCGCCCCGGCCGACTTCGTACTCGTGCGCGGCGAGTGCCTGCCCCAGGTCGTGGTCGACATGCCCCGCCGGGACCTGGTGGTGCACGGCGGCGTCGTCGTGGCCCGCGACGGGGAGTTCCTCGACTGACACCCCCTGATAGGGGCGCCGGGGGGTGGGGGTTGCGTAGGCTCGAAGCGAGCGTTCCGCGCACCCGCACCGCGGTCCCCATGACGAGGAGGATCCCCATGACCACCGCCGAAGAAGGACGGCATCAGCTGGACGCGGTCAGCGTGCTCAACGCGAAGCGGACCCTCCTCCAGCTGCTCGCCCGGGCGGGGGTCTGGTCCGGCGACGCCGAGGAACTCATCGGGTTCGTCGAGGCGGGCGCCCTCGCGCTCGCGTACGAGGAGGTCTCCGGGACCTCGTGGCGCGCGCCCGAAGAGCGGGGTGAGGCGTACGGCTCCGGCTGGGCCGACGGCACCCGGGCCGTGACCGGCGCGCTCGGCGACATCGCCGAGCGCGCCCTGCGCAGTGCCGTGGCCGCGGACCCGACGGCCGACTCCCCGGACGAGCGGCCTCCGGTGGGGCGGACGGAGCTGGCTCGCACCAAGGTGGCGGTGACCCCGCTGTACCTGTCGTTCACGGACGAGTCCGACCTCGACCCCGAGGTCACCGACCAGGTGCTCAGGGCCGTGCTCGGCACGATGAGTTCCCGGCAGCGCGCCCGGTACGCGGGACGTCTGACCGACTTCGCGGACACGCACCGCGCGCACCTGGAGCGGCTGTACGCGGAGTACGGTCCCGGCAGCGCGATCGCCATCCACGGGCGCTATTCGCTCGTCCACTCCCCCACCAGCGTCGCCGTCCTGGAGCGTCTCGCGACGGCCGCCGCGGCCCTGCACGAGGAGTGGGACGCGGCCGAGCTGCCGCCCGCGTGGCTGGACGGGCTGACGACGGCCTGGGGCGCGTCGCCGGCCTGACGGCCGGTCGGACAGTCGTGCGGGTGGCCCACCCCTGGTGATTCACCCCGGACAGGGGATAGGTTAGGCTCACCTAACAACGCCTCGCGATGGTCGCTGCCCGGCCCTCCCCTGCCCGGGGAGCCCCGTGGCGGCGGCTCAGCACACCCTGCCCGGAGACAAGGACCCACCATGCCTGCAGTGTTCACCCCCCTTCGCCGTCGCGTCCTCGCGGCGGGCGCCGCCGCGGTCTCGCTCGGCCTCATGGTGACCGGGTGCGGTTCGGACGAGAAGAAGGACGACGCCGCGGGCCCGTCGGCCAAGGCTCCGGCGGGCGCCTTCCCCGTCACCATCAAGAGCGCTCTCGGTGACGCGGTCATCAAGGAGAAGCCCAAGCGCGTGGTGACCCTCGGTCAGGGCTCGGCCGAGACCGCCATCGCCCTCGGCAACGTCCCGGTGGGCATCGAGGAGTACCCCTGGGGCAGCGACAAGTCCGGCTACCTCCCCTGGATCCACGAGGCCGTGACGAAGTCCGGCGGCACGCTGCCCAAGCAGTTCAAGGGCGGCGAGGAGCTCGACATCGAGGCCATCACCGAGCTCGAGCCCGACGTCATCCTGGCCCCCTGGTCCGGTCTGACGCAGAAGCAGTACGACATCCTGAAGGACATCGCGCCCACCGTCGCCTACCCCGAGAAGGCGTGGAGCACGAACTGGGACCAGCAGATCGAGATCATCTCCAAGGCGCTCGGCCAGCCGGAGAAGGCCAAGGAGCTGGAGGCGAAGATCGACAAGCAGCTCGCGGACGCCGCCGCCTCCCGCCCCAACTACAAGAACGTCACGTTCTCGTACATCTACAACACCGGCCCCGGCAGCCTCGGCATCTTCAAGCCCGAGGAGCAGCGCGTCGCCATGGTCTCCAAGCTGGGCCTCAAGGTCGACCCGATCGTGAACACCTTCCCGGAGACCGAGGGCACCGACTCCGCCCTGATCGGCCTGGAGAACGCCAACAAGCTGTCGAAGAGCGACATCGCCTTCACCTTCTACATGGACGAGAAGTCCCGCAAGGCCGTCGAGGGCCAGCCGCTGTACGCGGCCATCCCCGCCGTGAAGAAGGGCGCGCTGGTCTACAGCCACGACACCCCCTTCGTCACCGCCTCCTCGATGATCAACCCGCTGACGGTGCCGTACAGCATCGAGCGCTACCTGCCGATGATCGACAAGGCCGTCGCCAAGGCCGGGAAGTAACAGCGGCCCCAGCGTGACCACTCTCTCCGAGACCGGCCAGGGCCCCGCCGTCGTACGGCGGGGCCCTGGCCGGCATGTCATGGCCACCGTCCTGTGCCTCGTGCTGCTCGCCCTCGCCCTGCTCGCCAGCGTGATGTTCGGCAGCAAGCCGACCTCCGCGGGCGACGTGCTGCGGGTCCTCACCGGCGGCGGCGACGAGTACACCCGCACCGTCATCGAGAGCCGCTACCCGCGCACCGCGCTCGGGGTGCTCACGGGTCTCTGCCTCGCCGTCGGCGGCACCCTGATGCAGGGCATCACGCGCAATCCGCTCGCGGAGCCGGGACTGCTCGGCATCAACGCGGGCGCGTCCGCCAGCATCGTCGCCGCCACGGCCTTCCTCGGCGCCTCCGGGCAGCGGGAGACCATCTGGTGGGCGCTCGTCGGCGCGCTCGCGACCGGTGTCGTCGTCCACCTCATCGGCACGGCCGGCGCGGGCAACAGCCCGGTCCGCCTGGTCCTCGCCGGCGCGGTGCTCTCCGCCATCCTCGCCGCGTTCATCCAGGCCGTGGCCCTGTCCAAGCCCCAGGTCTTCGACACCTACCGCTACTGGGTCGTCGGAGCGCTCGGCGGCCGCGGGTTCGACGCGGTGTGGGCGGTCCTGCCGTTCGCCGGGGCGGGCCTCGTCCTCGCGGCGCTCCTCGCGCCCGGCCTGAACGCCATGGCGATGGGAGACGACAAGGCCGCCTCCCTCGGCATCAGCCCCGCGCGCGTGAAGGGCGCCGGGCTGCTCGCCGCGACCCTGCTGGCCGGCGCGGCCACGGCGGCGGTGGGCCCCATCGCCTTCGTCGGACTCGCCGTCCCGCACCTGGTCCGGGCCCTGGTCGGCGCCGACTTCCGGCTGCAGATCCTCTTCGCCTCCCTCGCGGGGCCCACCCTGCTGCTGTTCGCGGACGTCATCGGACGGGTCCTGCTGCGGCCGCAGGAGCTCATGGTCGGTGTCGTCACCGCGTTCGTGGGAGCCCCCGCCCTGCTCTTCGCCGTCCGCCGCATGAGGGGAGCGGCATGAAGACCGCCGACCCGACCGACACCACCACCCCCGCCGACACCGGGACGGACGCACGGACCGTGGAGCGGTCGCGCCGCCCCGCCCGGCCCCCGCGCCGGAGCATCGTACGGATCGGCCCCTGGGTCGCCGTGCCCGTGCGCCGCTCCTCCCTGACCGCCGCCGCGGTCACGCTGGTCCTGCTCGTGGGCGCCGCCGCGGCGACCCTGTCGATGGGCCGGCTCGGCATCCACCTCGCCGATCTGCCCGCCGCCCTGATGGGCGAGGCCACCGGAAAGAACGCCTTCGTGCTGAACCGGCTGCGCGGGCCCCGGCTCGTGGTGGCCATCGCCACCGGAGCGGCCTTCGGGCTCTCCGGGGCCCTGTTCCAGTCGGTCACCCGTAATCCGCTGGGCAGCCCCGACGTGATCGGGCTCGGCGCCGGCGCGGGGGCGGGCGCGGCGGCCGCCGCCCTGTTCCTGCCCGACGTCATGCCGGTCGCCGTCGGCTCGCTGCTCGGCGCCCTGCTCGCCATGGCCGTCGTCTACTTCGCCACCGGGACCGGCTTCCGCAGCCCGGGGCGTCTGGTGGTGGCCGGCATCGGCGTCGCCGCGATGGCGACGGCGCTGACCCAGTACGTGGTGTACGCCGTCGAGCGGGACAAGGCCAGCGCTCTCACCGCGTACATCAACGGCAGCCTCTCCGCCCGCTCCTGGGAGGACGCGACGACGATCTGGATCGTCCTGCTGGTGTGCGTGCCCTTGGCGGCCCTGCTGGCCCGGCCGCTGAGCATCGGCGAGATGGGCGACGACACCGCGACCGGCCTCGGCGCCCGCCCGGCGCGGACGGCGACCGCCGCGGTCGCCCTGTCGATCGTCCTGTCGGCCGGCGCCGTCGCCGTCGCGGGACCGATCGCGTTCATCTCCCTGACGGCGCCGCAGATCGCCAAGCGCGTCACCCGCAGCGGCGGCCCCCACCTCGTCATGTCCACCCTGCTCGGCGCGCTCCTCCTGGTCCTCGCCGACCTCACCGCACAGCAGCTGCCGCTCTTCGACGACCTTCCGGTCGGCCTCTACACGATGGCCGTCGGCGGCGCGTACCTCGGCTATCTGCTGATCCGGGAGTGGCACCGCCCCGCCTGACCCCTCACGAGGCGGGCCCGAGCCCCTCGCCGACGCGCAGGTTCCAGCGGCCCGCGCGTCCGGTGAGGTGGACGGCGCTCAAGGGGCGGACGTCCAAGCGCCAGGACATGCCGTCGGGCGCCCCGAGCGCGTGCAGCACGGCGGCGCGCACGACGTCCGGTTCGGCGACGGCCGTGACGGGGCCCGAGACGGCCCCGAGCCCGTCGAGCCAGGCCCCCACCCGGCCGCGCAGCTCCCGCAGGGACTCCCCGCCGTGCGGGGCCGCCGACGGGTCGGAGAGCCAGGCGGCGACGGCCTGTTCCTCGCTCGCCGCGACCTCGGCGAGCGTCCTCCCCCGCCAGCGCCCCATGTCACAGGCGGCCAGTTCCGGAAGCGGCTCGGCCCGGACACCCAGCGCCCGCGCGGTGCCGCGGCAGCGCTCCGACGGCGAGGTGTACGCGCGCGGGGCCGGGGCCACCGAGGAGGCGACGGCCTCGGCGCGGGCGACTCCCGCCGGGTCCAGCGGCCCGTCGTCGTCGAAGCGCACCTCGCGCATCGCCTCGCTCGTCGCCGGGGAGATCAGCGTCAGCCGGACGGTCATGGGTCTCCTTGGAACTCGACTGGAACTCGCCTGGAACTCACCAGGGGGCGTACGGAGAGTGATCCAGGCCTCACACTCTTGGCGGCGTACTCCGTACGCGGTACGGTCAGGCGACATCTGAACAGCGTGACGACGGCGAGACGGAAGTCCGGTGAGAGCCCGGCACGGTCGCGCCACTGTATGCCGCGGGCCACCTGAGGTGGCGACGCGGGGAGTCAGACCCGTGGACCGTCGTCCTGCACCACCGTTTGGGACGCGAGTTCCCGCAGGAGGTTTCATCATGGCCGAGGCTGTCGTCTCCGCTGCCGTTTCCGCCCCTTCCGTGGCCGTTCCGGCTCCGCTGCCCGTCAAGGCGGTCCTTCCCTGGGCCTTCTTCGTGGGCCTTCTCGCCCTGATCGCGCTGTACTTCGTCGGTGCCGAGCAGGGTGCCACCTCGCTCTTCGCGGGCTCCGACGTCCACGAGTGGGTGCACGACGGGCGCCACCTGCTCGGCTTCCCCTGCCACTGAGGGACGCTCCGCACATGCACGCCTCAACTGTGAGGTCCCTGCTGGTCCGTGGCATGCTCGCGGGCCTGATCGCCGGGCTCTTCGCCTTCACCGTGGCCTATGTGGTGGGTGAGCCTTCCGTGAACGGCGCGATCGCCGTCGAGGAGGCCCAGGCCGCCCAGGAAGCCCCTGCCGCTCACGGGTCGCACGCCGGTCACGGCGCCGCGGCCGGGGAAGCGGTCGGGGAATCCGCCGAGGAGGAGGAAGCGGTCAGCCGCGACGTCCAGTCGACCTTCGGTCTGGCCACTGGCGTCCTGGTGTACGGAGTGGCGCTGGGCGGCATCGCCGCGCTCGCCTTCTCCTTCGCCCTGGGCCGCGTCGGCGGGTTCAGCCCCCGGGCGACGGCGGCCCTGGTCGCGGCCGCCGCGTTCACCACCGTCTATCTGGTGCCGTTCCTCAAGTACCCGGCGACCCCGCCGGCCGTCGGGAACCCGGACACCATCGGGAAGCGCACGACGCTGTTCTTCCTGATGATCCTGCTCAGCGTGCTCCTCGGCCTCGCCGCGGTCATCGCCGGGCGGCGGCTCGCGCCGCGTCTGGGCAACTGGAACGCCACCCTGGCCGCCGGTGCCGGCTTCATCGCCGTCACCGCCGTCGCCTTCGCCGTGCTCCCGGCCAACGACGACGCGGTCAAGGCGAGCTTCCCGGCCGCGCTCCTCTGGGAGTTCAGGCTGGCCTCGCTCGCCGTCCAGCTGGTCATGTGGGCCGTGTTCGGGATCGTCTTCGGCGTCCTCGCGCAGAAGGTCCTCGCCCCCCGGACGGCCGCCGACGCTCCCGGCACGCTCGGCGCGCCGGTCGCCGGCTGACCGGACACCGACCCGGAGACTCCGCCCCGCGCGCCACCGGCGCGCGGGGCGGAGCCATGTCCGGCACCGGCGCGGGGCGGAGTCACGTCCGCACCCGGGCCCGCCGGCGCACAACCGCGCTTCCTCCCTGGGACTTTGACACCCCCGGCAACCCGACTCCGTATACTGAGCGCGCACATGCCATCACGTTCCGCATACGGAGGGTCCCGTGGAATCCGGCGGACATCCGGCCTGGCACGAGCGGGCCAAGAAGGCGGTCGGAGCCGGCCGTACGGACACCGCCCTCGTCGCCGAGGCCGAACACCTGGCCCGCACCGGACAGCTCACGCCCCGGGACCTGCGCCTGCTCCTCCTCGCCACCGACGACGACCCGGCATGGCTGACGGCCCGCCGCCTCGCGGTCGACGCGCTCCAGGACACCCCGGACGTCCCCCAGCAGGTCCTCACCGCCCACACCCGGATCGAGGTGTGGCCGCCGCCCTCGTACGAGGAGACCACCGGCCACCTGCCCGGCGGACAGGCCCTGCACACCGCGTCCGCACGCCTCGGCCCGGCCGACAGCCCGGTGATCGGACCACCCCGCAGCGCCCGCTCGTCGCAACGCGCCCGCCAGGCCGCCGCCCACGCCCTCCTGCGCCACCTCGCCGGCGTCGACGAGCCGGACGAGACCGGATCGCCGGTCCCCCGGCTGAAGCTGCCCGGCATGGGCACCGAAGTCTTCGAATGCCTCCTCGACGCCCGCGTGGGGTCGGGCGACCCGGGCCACGACCTCGTCGCCGAGGTCACCCGCCGGGCCGGCACCGCCCGCCTGCGCCACCGGGACCTCCAGGTCCTGCTGTTCGACGCCCACGGGCCCGCGTGGCGGGACCTGCGCCTGCTCGCGCTCGACCACGCGGCCCACATGCAGTCGGCCGCGGCGACCCTGCTCCGCTGGCAGGCCGACGCCCGGGGCGCGGCCCTCCAGCACACGGTCACCCCGTCCGCCGATGGATCCAGGTGCGCCTGGAGCTGGCAAGACCCTTTCGATCCGGCCCCCGTCCAGGGACCCGAGCGCACCTCCCGGGACCGCCGCCGAGCCGTCCACCAGGCCGCCGTCGCGCTCCTCGCTCTGCTGGCCGGACTCCCGGAACCCGCGCGGGAGACGGAGCCGTCCGTCACCGCCGACGAGACCTCGGGCGCACCGCGCACGGCACGGATCCAGCCGGTCCCGGACGGACAGGACCCGGTGAAGTACCTGAACAAGTACACCCAGTTGGACATCATCACCAAGCCCGTCCCCGCCTTCACCACCGCCCCGAGATCCGTCGCCTGCACCTACGCCTGCACCCTCGTCCGCACCGGCGAGCAGGTCCTGGGCACCGGCCGCGCCAAACAGCGCGCGGACGCCCGGCGCGCGGCCGCCTCCGCCCTCATGGCCGAACTGGTCGTCCGCGACGCCGAGTCCACGCCCGCCGCACATCCGTCACTCCCGGGCCCACGGAAAGCTTCCACGCCGTCCCCGACCCCGTCCCCGGCTCCAGCCCCCGCCCCAGCTCCGGCAGCTCGCCCCATGGCGGGGCTCTCGGCCGCCGACGCCATCGGCGAGGCCCTCGCCGCAGGCTGTGCCGTCTCCTTCCTGCCGGGGGACGGCGAGCCCGGCGGGCTGCTGCTCCACCGGGCGGACGGGGCGCCGATGCCGGACCCCGGTCTGCCCAAGCCCCTGTCGCTCGCGCGCTGTTCGGTGCTGCTGCCGACGGCTCCCGGGCCGGTCCCGGTGGTCGGGTGGCGGATTCCGTCGGCCGCCGCCGTCCCCGTACTCCTGCGGGGTGACCGGAGCGCGGGGTGGCATCCGACGGCGGCGGAGTGGGAACAGGCGGCGCGCCTCGCGGTCGAGGCGGTCGCCGAGGGGCTCGTCCGGCCGGCGCTCACGGTGGACGGCGCCGACCAGTGGCGGCTCGCACCGCTCCCGGACGCGACCGCGCGAGCGGTCGAGGGGCTGATCCGGCGCATGTCCCCGCACGCGCACGCCGTGCTCGGCGGCGGGCGGCCCCTGGCCGCGCCGGACGCCGTACCGGCGTTCCTCGACGCCGTGGCCGACGGGCTGGTGAGGACGCCGGCGGCGGTGCTGTTCGGGACGGGGCCGTTCCTGGCGGCGGCCGGAAGTCGGCTTCCGGGCTCGGAGGAGGACGCGCGGCGATGGCTCGACGCCGTCGACGACCTCTGGGACGCCGGGCCGGTGCCCCGGCTCGTACTCGACATCGCGGCTCCCTCCGAGGAGGAGGCGACGGCGGGCCGGCTGACCGGCCGTCTGCTGCTCGACCGAGGCGACGGTACGGAGGGGGCGGGGCGCGAAGTCCCCGTGTCCCGGCTGTGGTCGGGTGACGTCGCCCTCCCGGGTGTCGAGCCGTACCAGCTCCGCGAGCGGGTGCGGCGGCGCCTGGAGCGGCTGGCCCGCCGGTGCGCGGCGCTCGCCGGGCTGCCGCACTCGCCGGAGGAGCTGGTGGTGGACGCGGCCGGGATCGTACGGCTCCTGGGGGACGAGGAGGAGCTCGCGGGCGAGGGTCTGGCGGTGCGGTGGCCGGGCGGGCTCCGGGACAGGCTGTCGGCGCACACCGTGGTGGGCGGCGGGCAGGCGGCGCGGCGGCCGGCAGGCGGTGGGGGCGTACCCCGGTTCAGCCTTCAGGCCTTGCTGGACTTCCGTTGGCAGGTGGCGCTCGGCGGGGATGTGCTGACCGAGGCGGAGATGGACGAACTCGCCGAGGCCGCGAGGCCGTTGGTGCGGGTGCGGGGGCAGTGGGTGCTGCTCGACCCGGTGACGGCCGGGCGAGTGCGGCGGCGCGAGCTGGGTCGGCTCGCGGGGGTGGACGCGCTCACCGCGGCCCTCACCGGCGCGGTGAGCGTCGACGGGGTGACGGTGCCGTGCCGGGCGGGCGGGGAGCTCACGGGGGTCGTCGAGGTGCTGCGGCAGGGCGAGCACGCGGCGCCGGTGACCGCGCCCGCCGGGCTGGACGCCGTGCTGCGGGCGTACCAGCAGCGGGCGCTGGCCTGGCTGGGGCATACGAGCGGGCTCGGGTTCGGGGCGGTGCTCGCGGACGACATGGGGCTCGGCAAGACGCTCACGGCGATCGCGTACACGCTGCACCGGAGGGAGCGGGGGGACCGGGGGCCGGTCCTCGTGGTGTGTCCGTCGTCGTTGGTGACGAACTGGGAGCGGGAGTTCGGCCGGTTCGCGCCGAAGGTGGACGTGACCGTGTACCGCGGCACGCGGCGGAGTCTGGAGGGTGTGGGGGACGAGACGGTCGTCCTCACCACGTACGGGGTGCTGCGGCGCGATCCGGCCCTCGCGGCCCGCACGTGGGATCTGGTGATCGCGGACGAGGCGCAGCACGCCAAGAACGCCTCCTCGTCCACGGCACGCGGGCTGGGCGCGCTGGTCTCCTCGGCGCGGCTGGCGCTCTCGGGTACTCCGGTGGAGAACAACCTCTCCGAGTTGTGGACGCTGCTGGACTGGGTCAATCCGGGTCTGTTCGGGTCGCTGAAGGCCTTCCGTTCCCGTTACGCGGCGGCGGCCGAGCGCGAGCCCGACGGTCCGGCGGCGCGGGCTCTGGCCCGGCTGGTCGCGCCGTTCGTCCTGCGCCGCCGCAAGACCGACCCGCACGTCGCCCCCGAGCTGCCCGCGAAGGTGGAGTCGCGGCGGATCGTCGAGCTGACCGCCGAACAGGTCGCCCTGTACGAGGCGGTGGTCCGCGAGACGATGGAGCAGCTGTCGGACGCGCCGGCCCTGGCCCGGTCCGGTCTGGTGTTCAAGCTGATCACCGCCCTGAAGCAGATCACCAACCATCCCGCGCACTACTGGGGTGAGGAGCATCCGGGCGCGGAGCGCGTGCGGGAGTTCACCGCGCGGTCGGCGAAGCTGGAGGCGCTGGACGAGCTGGTGGAGACGATCACCGGGCGGGGTGAGGCGGCGCTCGTGTTCACGGGGTACGTGGCGATGGGCCGGCTCCTCGAAGAGCATCTGAGGCACCTCGGGCATCGGCCGTCGTTCCTGCACGGCGGGTTGAGCCCGCGCCGGAGGCAGGAGCTCGTGGACGACTTCCAGGCGGGCCGGTCGCCGCTGTTCCTGCTGTCGGTGAAGGCGGGCGGCACCGGTCTCAACCTGACCAGGGCGGGCCATGTCGTCCACTTCGACCGCAGCTGGAACGCGGCCGTCGAGGACCAGGCCTCCGACCGCGCGCACCGGATCGGTCAGCGGCGGACCGTCACCGTCCACCGTCTCATCACCCGCGGCACCATCGAGGACCGGATCGACCAGCTCCTCACCCATAAGCGGACCCTTCAGGACACCGTCCTCGCCTCGGGGGACGCGGGCCTCGCCCGCCTCACCGACCGCGAACTGGCGGACCTCGTCGGCCTGGGAGGCCTCCGATGAACGACGCCCGTGCCGGCACCCACTCCTCGCCCCTCCCGTCCGTCCTGGGCGCCGTCGGCGAGCCGCCCCCGGCGCCGCTGCCCGCCGCGGACGTGCTGTGCGTGCTCGTCGCCGACGCGGCGGCGCGCGCGGCGGCACTGCTCGGTCAGGCCCGGGGCGAGGAGCGCCCGGTGGCGCGGCCGGACGCCGACACGGTCACCATCGACATCGCCCGCTTCGCGGCCTCCCACGGGGACGCGTATCTGGAGGCCGCGGGGGCGCGGCTCGGGCTGACCGTTCCGCGGATGCGGCAGCTGGCCGCCGCGTACCGCTTCGGAGGGGCGGCGGGCGTCGTCACCCATCTCGCGCCGCAGCCGGCGGACCCCGAGGTCCTGGCGGCCGCCGAGCACGCCGTGCAGCCGTCGCGGCCGGCGCCCACGGCCCCCGTGGAGCGTCATCACAACCACCTGACCGACGCACCCGCGCGCGTGCAGCTGCGTTACGGCCCCGACCACCGCTGGCATCCGTACGTCGAGCACTACGGCGACTGGCGGCCGGCCGCCGCCCCGCGTACCGAGCCCGCAGAGGCCTACAAGGCGGCCCGCGCGGCACTCCTTTCTGGGAGCGCTCTCAAGCGGTGAGGGCTGCGGATATCCTGGTACGTGCGGGACCGCGGGTCCCTGGCGACAGCCGGGGTGACGGCGGTCCGCCGCCCGCCCACCAGCCGACGCAGTCGAGGAGCGCCCGCCGTGACCGAACAGACCACGGGTTCCCGCCCCACGCTGGAGGCCGTCGCCGCGCACGCGGGCGTGTCCCGCGCCACGGCCTCCCGGGTCGTCAACGGAGGTGCGGGCGTGCGCACTCCGCTGGTCGAGAAGGTGCGCAGGGCGGTCGAGGAGCTGGGCTACGTGCCCAACCACGCGGCGCGCACCCTGGTGACCCGGCGCAACGGCGCCGTGGCGGTGATCATCGCGGAGCCCGAGTTCCGGATCTTCTCCGATCCGTTCTTCGAGCAGCAGGTCCGCGGCATCAGCCGGGAGCTGACCGCGCACGACGCCCAGTTGGTGCTGCTGTGGGTGGAGGGCCCCCAGGACCACGACCGGATCTCCCGCTACCTCGGCGGCGGACACGTCGACGGCGCGCTGGCGTTCTCGCTGCACAGCGACGACGCGTTGCCGTCCGTCATCGACCGGGCCCGCGTCCCGGTGGTGTTCGGCGGGCGGCCCGCCCCGGGCACCGCGCCGACCGTCCCCTTCGTCGACTGCGACAACCGGGGCGGCGCCCGTGAGGCGGTGCGGCATCTGGTCGGGCTCGGCCGCCGGACCATCGCCCACATCTCGGGTCCGCCCGACCAGACGTCCGCGGTCGACCGCCTCCACGGTTACCGTGACGTCCTCATCGACGCCGATCCGGCCCTGCTGTGCCGGGGCGACTTCACCGAGGAGAGCGGGGCCCGTGCGATGGCGGAACTGCTCGACCGCAGGCCGGACGTCGACGGGGTCTTCGTCGCCAACGACCTCATGGCGTCGGGCGCCCTGCGCACGCTGCGGGAGCGGGGCAGGCGCGTCCCCGAGGACGTGGCCGTCGTCGGCTTCGACGACATGGACTCGGTGGTCCGCAGGACCGAGCCGGCCCTGACCACGGTCCACCAGGACATCGAGGGCATGGGCCGGCTGATGGTGAAGCTGCTGATGCGGCTGCTCGACGGGACCGGTTCCGAAGTGCCCGACTCGGTCATCACGCCGACGTCGCTGGTCCGCCGCGCCTCGGCCTGACCGGGCGCCGGAGACGGCGAAGGCGGCGGGCCCGGGGGGACATCCCGGGCCCGCCGCGTCTCTCGGGACGACGCCGGGGTCAGTCGTACGGGATGACGACCACGGAGCGGTCGGTGCCCGTCTGGACGCGGGAGTCGGCATTGCCGATGGCGCTCCAGAGTTCCAGGCGGACGGTGCCGCCGCGCAGGTCGCCGAGGGTGCCGGTGGCGGTCTTGAGGCCGCGGGACTGGGCGTACTCCTCCCAGCCGGTGACGGGGTCGGTGGCGAAGTAGTGGTAGGTCTCCGTTCGGTCGAAGGTGCCGTCGCCGGTGAGGTCGTAGCTGATCCGGGCCTGCTGGCCGAGGCCGACGGCGGTGCCGGCGTCCAGCTGGAGGCGGAAGGCGGTGGCGGCGCCGGGCCTGAGGGTGCCGTTGACGTTCTTGATCTCGTAGACGAGCGGCCGGTAGGGGGTGCCGTCGTGGTTGGTGCCGCCGGCCGAGGGGAGGGTGTCGCTGCCGGCGGTGGCGCCGGTGGCGGGGGTGAGGGTGCCGCCGGTGCGGAGCTGGAAGGTGTTGCCGGTGGACGGCTCGGGGTCGGGGCCGGGGTCGGTGCCGCCGGTTCCGCTGCCCATGGCGGTCGAACGGGCGGGGACGGTCAGGGACTTGCCGTCGGAGAAGGTGACCGTGCGGGCGGTGGTGCCGTGGTTGTGGGCGACGTAGGTGCGGGTGGTGCCCTTCAGGAAGACGGCGGAGGTGGGCAGGGAGCCGGTGACGGTGGCGTCGGGGGCGCCGAGGGTGTCGAGGGCGGTGAGCCAGTGGTAGGTGTGGGCCTTGGACTCGCCGGCCTCGGGGGTGTATCCGGCGTTTCCGGCGTCCCACTTGGCCTTGGCGGCGGCGGGGTCGGCGAAGGACTGGAGCTCCCAGAGGATGTCGCGCCATTCGACGGCGGGGCCGCCGTTCTCGCGTTCCATCTCGGCGATGTTGCGCCGGACGGCGTTCTGGTGTGCGCCGAGGTGGAGTGAACCGCCGGTCACGGGGAGGACGTTGATGCCGTGGATCTCCTCGGGGTTGGCGGTCCACCAGGTGGCGTAGGCGGCGCCGCTGCCCCAGACCATGCCGGCGGTGTCGTGCTGGAAGGAGGCGGGGAAGACCTGCTGGTCGGCGTCGAACCAGTACTGGGCGATGGCCTCGCCCTCGGTGGTGAGGAGGTAGGTGCCGAGGTCGCGCAGGTTCGTGTCACCGGTGGCGGAGCCCCAGAGGACGAGGGCGGCGCTGAGGTTGGTGGACTCGGAGGAGGACTCCTGGTTGTTGCCGGCCGCGAAGCCCTGGTGGCCGCTGGCCCAGCTGTGCCCGGCGTAGACGTCGAAGCCGCGCAGGAAGGGGAAGGCGCCGTCGGTGCGGCTGGGGTTGGCGGTGTCGCGGACCAGGGTCTTCACCATGGCGCCCCAGGCGGAGTCGGCGGCCCAGGCGGGGTCGTACTGGGCGACGATCGCGGCGGCGTACACGTAGTAGCCGTAGTGGAAGTGGTGGTCGTTGAGTTCGGTGTCGCTGCCGTAGGAGGCGGGGTAGCCGGTGAGGGTCTTCCACACCTGGTCGTACGAGAACTCGTTGGCGCCGCCGGCCGTGAACCAGTCCTGGAGGCGGCCCTTCAGGAGGCCGAGGAGCTTGTCGCGGATCGCGCCCTCGCCGATCTGGTCGGCGAGCGGGACGAGCTGGGCGAGCTTGCCGAGCGCCTTGCCCGTCCAGTAGGTGTCGACGGCTCCGGAGAAGGGGTCGGAGGAGTTCGCGACCTCGTTGAGATAGCCGCGCAGGCGCGCGGTGTCGGCGCCGGTGCCGCCGGGGAGGGCGGGGAGGGTGGCGGCGGCGCGCTGGGAGGTGGTGAAGGAGGTGGACGCGCGGACCTTCATGGTGCCGCGGGGCGAGACGTAGGTGTACGGGGTGAGCGGGTCGGTGGTGTGCAGCCACTGGTGGCGGTAGAGGGCCTGGAGGGTGCCGCGCTCGGTGCCTTCCTTGGCCTCGGTGGTGAGGCTGTAGGTGGCTCGTACGGTTCCGGCGTCGTAGCTCCAGTTCACAGTGGATCCGGTGACGAAGCTGTACGCGTACGTGCGGTAGGTCGCGAGGGCGTCGGTGGAGGGCAGGACGGCGACGGAGAAGTAGTCCTTGCCGCCGAGGCCCGCGGTGACGGTGGTGCCGGAGACGTTCCAGTCGGTGCCGGTGGGCGCGAAGAGGGCGTAGTGGTGGCCCGCGACGGTGATGCCGAGGACATTGCCCTGGTCGGCGAAGACGGCGGGCGTCTCGGCGGTGGTGATGCGGGCGTCGCCACCGGTGCCCTTGGCGTACACGAAGGGGAGGCCGTGGCCGATGGTGGTGCGCAGGGTGCGGGCGCCGTCGGACCAGTAGGGGGTGACGGTCCAGTCGGACCAGGCGTCGGCCTTGGTGTCGGGTGAGTTCAGGCCGGTGAGGCCGAGGGTGAGGTCGCGTTTGTGCGCGTACTCGTACTGGCGGCCGTCGCCGACGATCGCGGGGCTCGTCGGGTAGCCGATCTCCAGGCCGCCGGCGACGGCCTGGTAGGTGAGCGGGTGGCCGTACATGGGGGTGGAGTACGGGTTGTCGCCGTAGCGCTGGAAGGCGAGGGAGGACCACCAGTCGTTGGTGGGGACGGGCTTGCCCTGGGCGGCGGCGGTGACCTTGGGGGTGACCGGTGCGCCGGTGTTGGTGGTGGGGCCGGAGGTTCCGGCGGGGCGGGTGTCGGAGTAGCTTCCGGCACCGGTGGGGACGGTGGCGGCGGCCGCGGGGGCGGCGGCGGGGCCGAGTCCCAGGGCGGCGAGGGCGGAGACCAGGACCAGCGCTGCGGCCGGCCGTGTGCGGGGGGCTGGCATGAACGGCACCTCATGTCGTCGCGGAGTCGCGGTGAGCGAGTGTCAGAGAGCGCTCTCAATTGGCCGGAAACGTAAAACCCTCGAAACGAGTGTGTCAAGAGCTTGAACACAGAGGGGTGTTGAGGCCGAGTCTCGTCCGTTACGCCTTCGAGCCTTGACGGATGAGCCGCTTCGCGGGCACGCTCCCTCCGCAGGATTGAGAGCGCTCTCAAACGCTCTCGCTCGTTCCGGAGCCAAGGAGGCTTCCCATGCCCATCGCCCGAGCCGCCAGAAGAACCGTCGTCCGCCTGGGGGCGCTCGCGCTCACCGGGGCGCTCCTCGCCGCCTGCGGAGGTTCGGGCGACGACACGTCCGCGGACGGGGCGGGCGGCGAGGTCACGATCACCGTGGACCTGTTCGGCTCCTTCGGATACAAAGAGGCCGGCCTCTACGCCGAGTACGAGAAGCTCCACCCCGGCGTCACCATCAAGCAGACGGACACCGAGGACGAGGCCGACTACTGGAAGTCGCTCCAGACCCGCCTCGCCGGCGGCGGCGGGCTCGCCGACGTCCAGGGCATCGAGGTCGGCCGCATCGCCTCCGTCACCCAGCAGCAGGCCGACCGCTTCACCGACCTCCGCACGTACGGCGCCGACGGGCTCAAGGACCAGTTCGCCCCCGCCAAGTGGGCGGCCGCCACCGGCAAGGGCGGCGAGGTCCTCGGCCTCGGCACCGACGTCGGCCCCGAGGCGATGTGCTACCGCACCGACCTGTTCAAGCAGGCCGGACTCCCCACCGACCGCGAGGAGCTGGCCAAGCGCTGGGCCACCTGGGACGGCTACCTGGAGCTCGGCAAGCAGTACAAGGCGAAGGCGACCGGCAGGAGCGCCTGGCTCGACAGCGTCGGCAGCCTCTACTCGATCATGATCGGCCAGGAGAAGGAGCGGTACTACGACGCCTCCGGCAAGCTGATCTGGGAGGACAACCCCGCGCTCCGCACCGCCTGGGACCACTCCGTCGCCGCCGCCCAGGGCGGCCTCAGCGCCAAGCTCGACCAGTGGTCCCCCGCCTGGAACCAGGCCTTCGCCGCCGGCTCCTTCGCCACCATCCCCTGCCCCGCCTGGATGCTGGGCTACATCAAGGGCCAGGCCGGCGAGGCGAACAAGGGCAAGTGGGACGTCGCCGCGCTCCCGGGCGGCGCCGGCAACTGGGGCGGCTCCTACCTGGCCGTACCCAAGGCGGCCGCGCACAAGAAGGAGGCGTACGAGCTGATCAAGTGGCTCACCGCCCCCGAGCAGCAGACCCGCCTCTTCGAGAAGCAGGGCAACTTCCCCTCCGCCACCGGCGCCATCGCGAAGGTCGCCGACGCGAAGGACCCGTTCTTCTCCGACGCCCCGATCGGCAGGATCTTCGGCGACGCGGCGAAGGCGGCGCCCGTCCAGGTCCTCGGCGTCCACGACCAGAACATCGCCCAGCAGATCACCAACGCGCTGAGCGAGGTCGAGCGCAAGGGCACCTCGCCGGAGAAGGCCTGGTCGAACGCGAAGAAGGGCGTCGCGAACACCATCGGCTGACGCCCGGCCCGGTCGGCCGAACCGCACCCTCGGCCGACCGCGCCCCGGCCCCGCCCGAACCGCTCCCACCCCGACCTCTCACCGAAGGGCCGCACCGTGACCCTCACCGCATCCCAGGCGCCGGCACCGCCCGGCGGCCGGGTCGCCCCGCTCCGGCGGCCGGGATCCGCCCGACGGGCCTGGCGGACGTTCTCGCCGTACGCCTATCTGGCCCCGTTCTTCACGCTGTTCGCGGCGTTCGGCCTCTTCCCGCTGATCTACACGGCGTACGTGTCGCTGTACCGGGTGGAGCTCCAGACGCCCGGCGACATGGAGTGGCGGGGCCTCGGGAACTACACCGCGCTGCTCGGCGACGAGTACTTCTGGCTCGCGCTGCGCAACACCTTCACCATCGGCGTGCTGTCGACCGTGCCGCAGCTGCTCATGGCGATCGGTCTCGCGCACCTGCTCAACTACCGGCTCCGCGGCCGCGCTTTCCTGCGGACGGCGATCCTGCTGCCGTACGCGACCTCGGTCGCCGCCGCCACCCTGGTCTTCGCCCAGCTCTTCGGGAGCGACTTCGGGCTGATCAACTACGTCCTCGGCGTGGTCGGCGTCGATCCCGTCGACTGGCAGAACGACACCTTCGCCTCGCAGGTCGCCGTGTCGAGCATCGTCATCTGGCGGTGGACCGGCTACAACGCGCTGATCTATCTGGCGGGGATGCAGTCGATCCCGCACGAGCTGTACGAGGCCGCCGCGATGGACGGGGCCTCGCGGTGGCGGCAGTTCTTCCACGTCACCCTGCCCGGTCTGCGGCCCACGATCGTCTTCACCGTCGTCGTCTCCACGATCGGCGCTACCCAGCTGTTCGGGGAGCCGCTGCTGCTCGAAGGCCAGATCTCGGGCGGCATCTCGCACCAGTACCAGACGCTCGGGCTCTACATGTACGAGCAGGGCTGGGGCTTCTTCCACCTGGGCCGGGCGGCGGCCATCGCCTGGGTGATGTTCCTGCTCATCGTGGTACTCGTCGGGGTCAACGCCCTGATCGCGCGCCGCCGTTCCCGCAAGGAGGCCGGCCGATGACCGCGCCGCACCGAAGGTCACGCGCCGGACGGACCCTGCACGCGGGCCCGATCGCGTACGCCGTCCTGATCGTGGCCGTGCTCGTGTCCGCGTTCCCGTTCTACTGGACGATCGTCGCGGCCAGCCGGTCCAACGCGGATCTGGCCCGGGTGCCGCCGTCCCTGCTGCCGGGGCCGAACCTGATGAGGAACTTCGAGGCGGTCGTCGAAGAGGCGGACATCGGCAAGGCGTTGCTGAACTCGCTGCTCGTCTCGGGCTCGATCACCCTCGGCACCGTGCTGTGCTGCACGCTCGCCGGTTTCGCCTTCGCCAAGCTGCGCTTCCGGGGCCGGGGCGCGCTGCTCGCGGTCACGGTGGGCACGATGATGATCCCGCCGCAGCTGGGGGTGATCCCGCTGTTCATGCTGATCGCCGAGCTGGGGTGGGTGAACCAGCTCCAGGCGGTGATCCTGCCGGGTCTGGTGTCCGCGTTCGGGGTGTTCTTCATGCGGCAGTACCTGGTGCAGTCGCTGCCCGACGAGCTGATCGAGGCGGCCCGCGTCGACGGCGCTTCGACGGCCCGGATCTTCTGGTCGATCGTGGTGCCGATCGCGCGGCCCGGCATGGCGGTGCTCGGCCTGCTGACCTTCATGGCGGCGTGGAACGACTTCTTCTGGCCGGTCGTCGCCCTCACCTCCTCCGAGCCCACCGTCCAGGTCGCGCTGCGCCAGCTCGGCGGCGGCTACGTCCACGACCAGTCCGTGATCATGGCGGGCACGCTGCTCGGCACGCTGCCGGTGCTGCTCGTCTTCGGCCTCCTCGGCCGCCAGATCGTCGGCGGCATCATGCAGGGCGCGGTCAAGGGCTGACCCCGCCGCTCGCCCCCGCCCCTCCCCTCACACGTCTCACTCCAAGGGAGTTCCCGTCCCATGACCGCGCTCGACCTCTCCGCCGGCACGTCAGCCGACGTCTCCGCCGGCATCGACACCGACGCCCGGACCGTCCTCCGTTTCCCCGAGGGTTTCCGCTGGGGCACCGCGACCGCCGCCTACCAGATCGAGGGCGCGGCCGCCGAGGACGGCCGCACGCCGTCGATCTGGGACACCTTCAGCCGCACGCCGGGCAAGGTGCGCAACGGCGACACCGGTGACATCGCCGCCGACCACTACCACCGCGTCGACGAGGACATCGCGCTGATGCGGCGGCTCGGGGTGACCGACTACCGCTTCTCGATCGCCTGGCCCCGGGTGCAGCCGACCGGGCGGGGGCCCGCCGTGCGCAAGGGCCTGGACTTCTACCGGCGGCTCGCCGACTCGCTCCTGGAGGCCGGCATCCGTCCGGTGGCGACGCTCTACCACTGGGACCTGCCGCAGGAGTTGGAGGACGCGGGCGGTTGGCCGCGGCGGGAGACCGCGTACCGCTTCGCCGAGTACGCGGGGATCATGGCGGAGGCGCTGGGCGACCGGGTGGCGACCTGGACGACGCTGAACGAGCCGTGGTGCGCCGCGTTCCTCGGGTACGGCAACGGGGTGCACGCCCCCGGCCGGACCAGCGACCTCGCCGCGCTGCGGGCCGCGCACCACCTCAACCTGGCCCACGGGCTCGCGGCGCGCGTGCTGCGCGGGGCCCTGCCGGGCTCGTCCGAGGTGTCCCTGACGCTCAACCTGCATGCGGTACGCGCCCGTTCGCAGGCTCCGGAGGACGTGGACGCGGCCCGGCGGATCGACGCGGTGGGCAACCGGATCTTCCTCGACCCGGTCTTCCACGGCCGGCTCCCCGAGGACCTGGTGCGGGACACGGCTTCCGTGACGGACTGGTCGTTCGTCCAGGATTCCGACCTGAGCACGGTGGCCGCGCCGCTCGACTCCCTGGGCATCAACTACTACTCCCCCGCCGTCGTGGCCGCCGGTTCCTCCGAGTCGCCCTCGCCGTGGGCGGGTGCCGAGCGGCACGTCCGCTTCGAGCCGGCGCCGGGGCCGCGCACCGCGATGGACTGGCCGGTGGACGCGGACGGGCTGCACGAGCTGCTCGTCAGGCTGCGGGACGAACTGCCCGGCGTACCGCTGGTGATCACGGAGAACGGTGCGGCGTACGACGACTACGCCGATCCGTCGGGGCAGGTGAAGGACCCCGAGCGGGTGTCCTACCTGCACGCGCACCTGACGGCGGTGCACCGGGCGCTCGCGGACGGGGCGGACGTGCGGGGCTACTTCCTGTGGTCGCTCCTGGACAACTTCGAGTGGGCGTACGGCTACAGCAAGCGGTTCGGCATCGTCCACGTCGACTTCGCCACCCAGCGCCGGACGCTCAAGGACAGTGCCCTCTGGTACGCGGACGTCATCGCCCGGGGCGGGCTCGCCGGGGCGTGAGCCCGTGGGGCGTGCGGAGGGGGCGCCGCGACCACCCCCCTCGGGTGCGCGGCGCCCCCGGTCAGGGACGGTCCCGGTTCACAGGCGCTGCCAGAGGGCCGGGACGTTGGGCGGCTCCCAGCCGGTCTGGGCCTGGTGGCCCTGGAGGCAGCGATAGCTCGCGCCGCCGTAGGTGACGGTGTCGCCCGCGGTGTAGACCTTGCCGGCGGCCCAGGTGCCGCCCGGCTGGGGTTCGCCGGGGCCGGGACCGGGGCCGGGGTCGCTCCCGGTCGTCTTCAGGGTGAGTCCGTAGTTCTGGAGGATCGGGTTGAGCGGCTGGAAGAAGGTGGTGCCGCCGCTGGAGCAGGTGCCGGAGCCGCCCGAGGTGACGCCCTGGGCCTGGCTGCCGGAGATGTAGGAGCCGCCGGAGTCGCCGGGTTCGGCGCAGACGGTCGTGCGGGTGACGCCGGTGATGGTGCCCTCGGCGTAGGTGACGGACGTGTTGTGCTGCTGGACGGTCCCGCAGTGCCAGCCGGTGGTGGAGCCCGAGCGGCAGACGGAGGAGCCGACGGGCTGGAGGACCGAGCCGGTCACCTGGACGTTGGCGCCGCCGGAGCCCTTGACGTACGGGGTGGCGGTCCAGCTGGAGTTGGCGGCGACCCAGGCCATGTCGTTGCCGGGGAAGACGGAGGCCTGGAAGGTGCCCTGGGCGACCTGGTTGTAGCCGGTGGTGGTGGTTCCGGCCCGGCCGCAGTGTCCGGCGGTGGCGAAGCCCTGGGTGGTGCCGCGGGTGACGGGGAAGCCGACGGAGCAGCGGCCGCCGCCCATGTAGTACGCGTCGCCGCCCCGGAGGTCGTACAGCGGGCGGGGTGCCTCGGCCGTGCGGACGACGCGGACCAGGTCGCCCGGGACGCCGGTGGCGCGGACGAGCCTCGCTCCGGCGCCGGGCCTGGTCTCCTCGACGACGAGGACGTTGGCGCGGACGTCGACGTAGCGGACGGGGGCCTCGGCGGTGGCGGCCCGGTCGAGGGTCTCCTTGGCGCGTTCCAGGGCCGTCAGGCTGTGCGGTACGAGGCGGGCCCGGGCGCCGGTGGCGCGTATCGCGGCGGTGTCGGCGGCCCGGGTGGTGGCGACGGTCAGGGTGCCGGAATCGGCGCCTTCGACCCAGGCGCCGGCGAACGCGCCGCCGAGGTCCTGGCGGAGCCGGGCGGCGGTGGCGCCGGCCTCGGCCTCGTTGGCGAGGCGGCTGAGGGCCTGGGAGCGGGTGAGGCCCAGGTCGCGGCCCATCGCCTGGAGCAGCTCGGGCTGGGCGGAGGCGGCGCCGAGGGTCCGGGCGGCGGAGCTGACGGCGGGGGTGGTGTCCTGTGCGCGCGGGGCCGCGGTGGCGGAGCCGGTCTGGAGTCCGGCCAGCGCCATGCCGGCGGCGGCCAGCGCGGTACACGCCGCGCGGGCGTGTCGTCGGAGCATGGGTGTCTCCTCGGTTCTCGGTGGGGGATCTGCTGAGAACGTAGGAGTCCGGACGAGAAGGCGGCAGCGGCCAGTTCACCCCTGCCTTCGCGTTATGCCCCGGCTCGCGGCCGCTCCGGCGCCGGTGTTCCGCCCGCGCTCCGGGCCAGCGCCTCCGCGTGGGCGGCGCGGGTGTGGCGGAGGACGGCGGCGGCGCGGCCGGCCGCGCGGCCCTCGGGGTGCCAGCCGAGCAGGTGCCGCCAGACGAGCGGCGCGCCGGCCAGCGGGCGGGTGACGAGGCCGGGGGTCACCGGGAAGGTGGCCCGGCACAGGCCGACGGCCCTGCCCACCTGGACGAGGTGCACACAGGACGCGGTGTCCGTCTCGTACACGCAGGCCGGTGTGAAGCCCGCGCGGACGCAGGCGGCCGCGAAGCAGTCGCCGAAGCAACCGTCGCCTGGCACGTCGGTCCAGGCCTCCGCGGCGAGTTCGGCGAGGTCGATCTCGGTACGGGGTGCCAGCGGATGGTCGGCGGCGAGCATGACGTACACCGGGTCGCGGGCCACCTCCGTCCACGCCAGCCGGCCCGCCTCGGGAGCGCCGCTCTCCCCGCAGACGCCGACGAGCGCGAAGTCGAGCCGTCCGGCGACTACTCCGCGGGCGATCTCGCGCTCCGACCAGGAGGTGTACGTGGTCACCTGCGCGCCCGGGTCGGTGCGGGCGATCCGGTCGACGAGGCCTCCGAGCAGCGGGCCGTGGGTGCCGCCGAGGCGGTATCCCTCGGCCCCTTCCCGCGCGAACCGCACCGCCTCCTCCTGGAGCTCGCGGACGGCGGGCAGCACGACCCGCGCCCGCTCGACGAGCAGGTCCCCGAGCGCCGTGGCACGGACGCCGTCCCTTCCCCGTACGAACAGCGGGCCGCCGAGCGCCCGTTCGATCCGCTTCAGCTGGGCGCTGAGCGCGGGCTGCGCGAGCCCCAGCGCGGTGGCGGCGCGCGTGAGACTCCCCGCGTCCGCGATGGCCCGGATCGTCTTGAGGTGTCTCAACTCCAAGTCCATACCGAGAGCTTGCCGCCACCCGCCCGATAGGTCCAGACCAAACACCCGCGGGACCGGCCGCCCCGGGAACCGAAACGATCTTCCGCTCGTCCTTCCGGTCACAGGACGGCCGGGCGCCACCCGCGCCGCCGACGGCGCACGAGGGCAAGGAGCACGCGGTGACGGTCACGCTCGCGGAGGAGATCATGCTGCTGTCGCTGGACGACGAGTCCGGCGCGGCGAAGGAACGGCAGTCCGCGGCCTGGGCCGTCGCCGGCGGCATCCTCCTCGACCTCGTCCTCGCCGGACGCGTCGGCGTCGAGGGAGGACGGCTGTGGGTCGCGGACCCGACCCCCACCGGCGTCCCCCTCCTGGACGAGCGGCTGCGGGCGATCGAGGCGTGGGCGGCCGGCCGGAAGCAAGGGCGCAAGGTCACCCAGTGGCTGACGAAGGACCACCCCAAGGCCGTGAAGGCGACCGTCGAGAGCCTGCGGGGACGAGGTCTGGTCCGCGCCGAGCAGCACAAGGTCCTCGGCCTGTTCCCCGTCACCCGCTACCCCGAGGCCGACGGCTCCGCCGAGCGCGAGCTCAGGGACCGGCTGCGGGCCGTCGTCCTCGACGGCGCCGAGCCCGACCAGCGCACCGCCGGCCTCCTCGCCCTCGTACACGGCGCGAAGCTGCACCGCCTCGCCTTCCCCGACGTACCCCGCAAGACGATCACGCCCCGCCTGGACACGATCGCCGACGGCCAGTGGGCCGCCGAGGACGTCCGGAAGGCAATCCGCGACATGCAGGCCACGATGGCCTCCATCGCCGTCGTGACCGTGGTCGCGGCCGGCAGCTGACCCGGCCGCCCCGACCCGGGCCTGGTCAGATGAACTGGTGCGTCGACTTCGGGTGCCGGCACCGCACGGTCGGGGGCCCGTCGCCGCTGTCGGGCCCCCTGGCATCGCCGTAGACGTTCCAGCAGGGCGCGCGCGGGCTGCTCCGGTCGGCCCCGCCGCCGTCCACCGATAGGGGCAACCCGCAAGGGGGGCGGGGGCGTTGGTCGTGGCGGCCGATCGGGTGGACGCGGAGGGGGTTGACCTCGGGGGGTGTACGTGGGCGGGGGAACCGTCCAGGATGGGGGCCGGCGAAGGGCTCGTCTTCGTCCTCGTGGGTCCACGTGAAGGTGGAAGAGATGGCCGGCCGGTTCAGGGCGCTCACCCGACTGCTGACGATGTCCCTGACGCTGTCCCTCGCGACGGGACCGGCGACCGCTCTGGGCAGCCCCGCCGGGTCCGGGCGGCTCGTCGCCGAGCAGACCACCATCTCGCACGACAACCTGCGCACCGGATGGGACCGGGACGAACCGGGTCTCGCCCCCGACCAGGTGTCCAGCTCGGACTTCGGCCTCCAGTTCTCGACCGCCGTCGACGGACAGGTCTACGCCCAGCCGCTGGTGGTGGGACGGACGCTGATCGCGGCCACCGAGAACAACAAGGCGTACGGGATCGACGCGGCCACCGGCCGGATCGACTGGGCCAAGGACTTCGGCGCGCCCTTCCCCGCCTCGGCCATCAGCTGCGGCGACCTGGTGCCGAACATCGGGGTCACGTCGACGCCCGTGTACGACCCGGTCAGCGACGCCGTCTACCTGACGTCCAAGGTGAACGACGGCCCCGACGTCCAGCACCCCAACTGGTACGTCCACGCCCTCGACCCCGAGACGGGCGCCGAACGCGCGGGCTGGCCGGTGAAGGTGGCGGGCGCTCCGGTGAACGATCCGGGGCGGGCGTTCAACCCGTACACCGCGGGTCAGCGGCCCGGGCTGCTCCTGATGGGCGGCTCGGTGTACGCGGCGTTCGCCTCGCACTGCGACCGCGGACCCTATGTCGGTTACGTCATGGGGATCAGCACGACGACCCGCAGGACGACGCTGTGGGCGACCGAGGACCAGTCGGCGAACGGCATGGCCGGCATCTGGATGAGCGGCGGCGGGCTGGTCTCCGACGGCCCGGGCCGCATCCTGTTCTCGACGGGCAACGGGGTCTCCCCCGCGCCCGGCCCCGGCAACCGGCCGCCCGGCCAGCTCGCGGAATCGGTGGTGCGGCTCGGGGTCAACAGCGACGGCACGATGTCGGCGCAGGACTTCTTCAGCCCGTCCAACGCCTCCCAGCTCGACCTCAACGACACCGACCTGGGATCGGGCGGCCCGGTCGCCCTGCCGGACGAGTACTTCGGCACCAGCCGGTACCCGCGGCTCCTCGTGGAGATCGGCAAGGACGGCCGGCTGTTCCTGCTGAACCGCGACGACCTCGGCGGGCGCAGCCAGGGGCCGGGCGGCACGGACAAGGTGCTCGGCTCGTTCGGGCCGTACGAGGGGGTGTGGGGGCATCCGGCCGTGTACGGCGGCCAGGGCGGGTACGTCTACACCATCGGCAGCGGCGGGCCGCTGCGGGCCTCCGCGTACGGGCTCAGCGGCTCGGGCATGCCGGTGCTCAGCAACACGGGCAGCAGCGCCCAGCGGTTCGGCTACACCTCGGGTTCGCCGGTGGTGACGTCCACGGGCACGAACCCGGGCTCGGCGCTGGTGTGGGCCATCGCCTCCGACGGGGCGAGCGGCGCCAACGGGCAGCTGCGCGCGTACGACGCGGTGCCCGTGAACGGGGAGCTGCGGCTGCGCTGGTCGGCGCCGATCGGGGTGGCGTCGAAGTTCGCCGTGCCGGCCACCGACAACGGGCGGATCTACGTGGGCACCCGGGACGGCAAGGTGCTCGCCTTCGGCCGTCCCGCGAACTCGGCGCTGCACGGCGAGCCGGTGGACGTCGGCGATGTCGCGGTCGGCGCGTCGGGCACGGCGACGGCGACCGTCACGGCCACCCGTGACGTGACGCTCACCGGGGTGAGCACCCCGGCCGGCAGCAGGTTCACGGCGACCTCCGCGGGTCTGCCGCGCACCCTGCGCGCCGGTGAGACGCACACCGCGCAGGTCACTTTCTCCCCCACCTCCCCGGGGGCCGACACCTCGGGCCTGACCTTCGCCACGAACTTCGGCGACAGCGCGCTCGGTCTGACCGGCTACGGGACCCGGCCGGGGCTGCTCGCTTCCCCGGGAGCGCTCGACTTCGACACGGTGCCGACCACCTCGCGCAAGACGCTCGGCGTGACGTTCACGAACACCGGCACGGCCGACGAGACCATCTCCGCGGTCACCTTGCCCGGCAGCCCGTACGCCGTCGCCGATCCGCCCACCGCCGGCACGGTCGTACCGCCGCGCCAGTCCGTCACCGTCCAGGTGGCGTACGCGCCGACCGCCGCAGGGGACCACACCGGGACGCTCGCCCTCACCAGCGGGAGCGGCACCGCGTCCGTCTCCCTGACCGGCACGGCGGTGACCGGCAGGGCCCAGCTGACGATCACGCCCACCTCGACGGACTTCGGCCAGGTGAAGGTCGGCGAGTCGGTCACCAGGACCTTCGACATCAGCAACACCGGCAACATCCCGCTCACCATCACCAAGGCCAAGCCGCCCGCGGCGCCCTTCCACGTGACCAACCCGATCAGCGAGGGCCAGGTCCTCGGCCCCGAGGACGTGGTCCACCAGGCCGTCACCTTCTCGCCGACGGCCATCGGAGCCGTGACGGCCGCGTACGAACTGACCGCCGACGACGGGCAGGGGCCCCTGAAGGAGACCCTGACCGGAGCCGGGACCTCCGGCACCGTCGTCACCGTCCCCTCGCCCGGCGCGGGCGGCTGGAAACTGAACGGCTCCGCGCGCGTCTCCGGCAACGACCTCCAGATGACCCAGGCGAGCGCGTCCCAGAAGGGCACGGCGGTCTGGCCGGTCCCGGTGCTCACCGACGGTCTGAAGGCCTCATTCACCACGGTCATCGGCGGCGGAACCGGCGCCGACGGCCAGACCTTCGCCCTCCTCGACCCGGCCAGGACCACGCCGGCCGCGCTCGGCGGCGTCGGCGGCGGCCTCGGCTTCGCGGGCCTGCCCGGGGTGGCCGTCGCCTTCGACACCTTCCGCAACCCGGGCGATCCGTACGCCAACTTCATCGGCGTCGCCACCGGCGCAAGCGGCTCGACCCTCGCCTACGCGGCCACCACCTCGAACGTGCCGAACCTGCGGGCCGGCACCCATGCCGTCACCGTCACGGTCGTCGGCAAGACGCTCACCGTGACCGTCGACGGCACCCAGCGGCTGCGGACCACGGTCGCCTCGCTGCCGCCGACCGCCCTGCTCGCCTTCACCGGCGGCACCGGCGGCATCACCGATATCCACGCCGTACGCGGTGCGACGATCACCGCCCCCTCGTACGCCGTGCCGCCGCCGGGCCCCAACGGCTGGAAGTACAACGGCAGCGCCGCCCTGTCCGGCACCTCGCTCGTCCTCACCCCGGTGCAGACGTACGCCAAGGGTTCGGCGATCCAGTCCACCGCCGTCCCCTCGGCCCGGCTCCGGGCCCGCTTCACCGCCACCCTCTCCGGCGGCACCGGCGCCGACGGCATGGCCCTGCTCCTCCTCGACGCGACCCAGGCGACGCCCGCGTCCCTGGGCAACGGCGGCGGAGGGCTCGGTTTCAGCGGGCTCCCCGGCGTCGCGGTCACCCTGGACACGTACCGCAACGGCACCGACCCGTCGTCGAACTTCGTCGCCGTGTCCACCGGCGGCACCGGCACCACCCTCCGGTACGCGGCGACCTCCACGAACGTCCCCGCCCTGCGTACGGGCAGCCACGTCGTCGACGTGAACGTCACCGCCGCCGGGCGCCTCATCGTCCTCGTCGACAACACCCAGGTCATCGACGTGGCGATCACCCTCCCCCGTAACGTCCTGGTCGGATTCAGCGCCGCCAACGGCGGCCTGACCGACCGCCACGCGGTCACGGGCGTCCGGATCGGGTACTGAGCCCGCCGGGGCGGGTTCAGACCGTCCGCGCGGTGGTGGGCTCGGCCGCCCAGATCCGGGCCGTACGGGTCTCCGCCGCGTGGCGCGGCCAGGACGGCCCCGGGTCGAGGTCGCGGACGAACCGCACCCAGGCCTCGTGCACGGCGTCGGCGAGGGCCTGCGGCGGGTTCCCGCCCAGGGCCTCGGCGACACCGGGGGCGTCCAGGAGGTCGAAGGCGAAGGGGAGGTCCGCGCAGTGGTGGGCAAGGCCCTCGTAGCCCGGGGCGGTGGCCTCCCAGTCGAAGCGGTACAGCCAGGTCGGCCGGCCCGCCCGGGCGCGGGCCCCGGCGAGCTCCACCACCGGCGCCCTGAACAGGTTCTCGGTGAGCATCGCACCCAGCTCGGGCGGCTCCACCATGCCGAACTCGTGGGCGGTGAAGCCGAGCATCAGCGGGATGTCCGCACCCGCTTGCCCGCCGACCAGCGCCTCGTGCACCGGCTCGGGTATCAGCTCCCCGTCCGCGAAGGGGGCGAGGACCACCATCGGCAGCTCGTCGCGCTCCGGTCCGGGCTCGGCCAAGTGGTCCTGGAGGTCGAGGAGTTCGTCATCGGTCAGGTCCCGCAGCGCCTCGGCCGTCGCCGGGACGCCCGTCCGCGCGGTGAACAACGCCGAGACCGCCTCGGCCTGGTCCCGGCCCTGCGGCCGCATGACCGCGCCGGAGAAGGAGACCGCTCCCCGGAACAGGCCCCGCGCGGCCGGGACGGCGAGCAGCGTCTGCACGGCGCCGCCGCCCGCCGACTGGCCGGCGATGGTCACCTTGGCGGGGTCGCCGCCGAAGGCCGCGATGTTGTCCCGTACCCACTCAAGGGCGGCGATCCAGTCCCGTACACCCCGGTTGTCGGGAGCGCCCTCCAGGTGCAGGAAGCCCTCGATGCCCAGCCGGTAGCCCAGCGAGACCAGGACGACGCCGTCGCGGTTGAAGGCGGCACCGTCGTACCAGGGGCTGGCGGCCGAGCCGGCGACGTAACCGCCGCCGTGGATCCAGACGAGGACCGGGAGGCCGGCGGCCGGGGCGGTGTCGGGCGTGAACACGTTGAGGTTCAGGACGCCCGCGCCGGGGATCGACGGCTCGGGGATCGTCGTCACCTCGGCGAAGGGACGGCGCTGGGCCGTCGGGCCGTACGCGGTCGCCTCCAGCGGCTCCGTCCACGGCTCCGGCGGCACCGGCGCGGCGAACCGCAGGTCACCCACCGGCGGCTGCGCGTACGGGATGCCCAGGAAACGGAGGCTGCCGTCGGCACGGCGCTCGCCGCGCACGGGCCCTCGGGAAGTGGTGACGAGGGATTCGGACATGCGAGGGGCTCCTTGCGGGGTCAGCGGACCGACTTGATCGGGATGACGGCGGCGGCGCCGACCAGGGTGATGAGGGCGGCGGTGATGTACAGGCCGTCGTAGCCGAGGGCGCCGACGAGGAGGGAGGCCAGGAACGGGGCGAGGATCTGGGGGCCGGCGTTGGCGATGTTGAGGACGCCCATGTCGCGGGCGGCGTCGTCGGCGCTCGGGAGGACCAGGGTGACGAGGGCGGTGTCGACGGCCATGTAGCAGCCGAAGGCGAGGCCGGCGATGACGGTGAAGATCAGCATGCCGGTCCAGTCCGGCTTGACGACCGGCACGAGCATGGCGAGGCCGGAGAGCGCGCAGGACAGACCGACGAGGGGCTTGCGGCGGCCGATGCGGTCGGAGAGCAGGCCGCCGAGGACGGTGGCGAGCAGGGTGACGCCGGCGTCGATCGGGGCGCTGAAGGCCACGGCCTCGGTGGGGTCGAGCCCCGCGGGGAGCTTGATGTGGTCCTGGAGGATGTACATCTGGAAGAGCGCGACGGAGAAGAAGCCGAGCATCATGAGGAAGCGGCCGATGAAGACCCAGCGGAAGTCGGCCGACCTCATGGTGTCCGCGAAGGCGGCCAGTTGCCCGCGCAGCGGCACCTGCCGCACCGCCGGCCGCTTCCGCTCCCGGACCACACCCGTGAAGAGGACGGCGGCGCCGGCGATCACCGCGCCGAACACGAGGTAGCCGACGGCTATGTCGCCGGGGACGAACAGGGCGGCGGTGGAGATGCCGATCGCGGAGCCGATGGGGTGCCGATGCCGACCATCGCCGAGGCCAGACCGCGCCGTTCGACGGGGACGCGGTCGGGGACGACCGCGGTCAGGGCGGCCTGGTAGACGTTCATCATCGCCTGGACGAGACACCAGCCGATGGTGACCACGAGCACCGTACGGGCGGCGCCGAGCAGGGCCAGCGCGCCGAGGGCGGCGAGCCCGCCGCCCAGGATCCACGGGTTGCGGCGGCCGGAGCGGTCGGAGAGGAGACCCGCCAGGGGGTTGAACAGGGTCGCGAAGATGGCGGCGACGCCCGAGACGAGTCCGAAGTTGGCGACCTTGTTCGCCGGGTCGATCAGTTCGACCTGGACGGGCAGGAGCACGGCGCCGATGCCCATGTAGACCATGAACATGGCGGCGTTGGCCACCGTGAGCATGGGCATCAGGCGGAACAGGGCGCCTCGGTCGGCCACCGGGCCGGCCGTCAGGGGCTCCGGCGCGGCCGGGCCCGCCGGCCTGACTTCGGGTGCGTTCATGTCGGGTCTCCTCGGCCGCGACCCGGGACGGCGGGTCGGACGGCGGGTCATGCGTGAGCGGGAGGGGGCGGAGCGGTGGCGCGGGTCAGCTGTCGAAGCCGAGGCCGAAGCGGTCGAGGGTGCGGAGCCAGAGGTTGCGGCGTCCCTCGTTCAGATCGGCGCGCGCCATGGACCACTTGGTGATGCCGATGCCGATCGAGCGGACGGGCTCGGGCGGGAAGGGCAGCGGCTTGCGGCGTACGAGTTCCAGGCGGGTGCGCTCGGTCTGTTCGCCGGCCAGGAGGTCGAGCATCACTTCGGCACCGAAGCGGGTGGCGCCGACGCCGAGACCGGTGTAGCCGGCGGCGTAGGCGACCTTGCCTTGGTGACTCGTGTCAAAGAAAACGCAGAAACGGGTGCTGGTGTCAATGGCCCCGCCCCAGGCGTGACTGAACCGAACCCCCTCCAACTGCGGGAACGTCGTGAAGAAATGTTCCGCGAGCGTCGCGTAGGTCGCGGGCCTGCGGTCGTGCTCGGCGCGCACCGGACCGCCGTGGTAGACGGCGTCGTAACCGCCCCAGAGGATGCGGTTGTCGGCGGAGAGCCGGACGTAGTGGAACTGGTTGGCGCAGTCCGCGAAGCCCTGACGGCGCTTCCAGCCGACGGAGGCGAGCTGCTCCTCGGTGAGCGGTTCGGTCATCAGCGCGTAGTCGTACACGGGGACGGTGTACGGGCGGTGACGCCGCAGCAGGGACGGGTAGGCGTTGGTGGCGAGGGCGACCCCGCGGGCGGTGATCCGGCCGAAGGGAGTGCCGACGCTCACGACGGCGCCGTGCTCGTCGAGGGAGGTCGCGGGGGTGTGCTCGTGGATGCGGACGCCCAGGTCGAGGCAGGCCCGCTTGAGGCCCCAGGCGAGCCGTGCCGGGTTGACCATGGCGACGTCGTCCTGGTTCCACAGGCCGCCGAGGAAGGTCGGTGAGTCGATCTCGGCGCGAACGGCTTCGGCGTCCATGAGGCGCGGCTTGCCGCCGTAGCGGGCGGCTGCCTCGGCCTCCTCCTTCAGCCCTTCGAGCTGGTAGCGCTCGGTGGCGACGACGAGGGAGCCGGTGCGCTCCCAGTCGCAGTCGATGCCGTGGCGCTCGATGGCGTCCTCGATGGCCTGGAGGTTCTCGCGGCCGAGGCGCTCCAGGAGCCCGATCTCCTCGGGCCAGCGCTGGATGCCGTTCGCCAGGCCATGGGTGAGGCTCGCCTCGCAGAATCCGCCGTTGCGGCCGGAGGCGGCGCCGCCGATCTCGTCCGCCTCGACGAGGACGACGTCGGCGGAGGGGTCGCGCTCCTTGGCGACCAGAGCGGTCCAGAGTCCGGTGTAGCCGCCGCCGACCACGAGCAGGTCGCAGGTCGTGCCGCCGACGAGCGCGGGGGCGGGCCCCGGCCGGCGGGGGTCGTCGAGCCAGAACGGCGTGTGCGCCACGTCCCGGAGCGAGCTGAGGTGATCCATGGGCGTTCCTTACGGGTCGCGGAGACGCCCGGGCGAGGGGAGCCTCCGAAGTGCCGCCCATGAGACTCCGTGGTGCGGAGCAAGGTCAATGGTGTTGACATAAGAGCCGACGCCGGTCCACGGCGCGCGGCCGCGGGTCCTGCGGTGGCGTGACCGCGGGCCCGGCGTGCCCCGCGTGCCGGATCGCGATCCGTCGGGCGAGTGTTACGCCTTCGGGTCCCAGCGGTCCAGGATCTCGTCGGCGATGCCGCGGGCGCCGGGTTCGAAGCGCTCGGAGAGTGCGCGGAAGAGGGTTTCGGCGCGCTCGGCCGGCCAGTCCTCGGGGAGGTGCTCGGCGGGCAGGTGGGGGTCGCTGCGGACGAGGTCGAGCCAGTCGGTGTGGAGCAGCAGGAGGAGGCCGAGGTCGTCGCGGGCTTCGGCCGGCGGCGGCCCGTCGCCCCAGCGGGCGAGGAAGGCGCGGTAGCCCTCGGCGATGGCGTCGACGTCGAAGGCTGTACGGAGCAGGGGCCCGGCTTCGGTGGGTGCGGCGGCCTCGCCGTGGAAGGCCTTGATACGGTCCCCGAGCCCGAGCTCCGCCGCGACGCGGGCGACGTCGACGCGGCCGGGTGCGACCCAGAGACCGCTCTGCAGGGGGCCGAAGCCCGCCCAGACGAGCCGGGAGCGCAGGTCGTGGCGTTCGCGGCGCCAGGACTCGGGGAGCGAGAAGCCGACCAGGGTCCACGTGCCGTCCCAGGCGCGGTTGACGGCGCCGGTGCGGCGGATCCGCTCCTCGCCGTCGGCGAGGACCTCGGCGGCCCGTTCGGTGAGCGAGAAGTACATCCTGCGGCCGCGCCGGTGACGTTCGAGCAGCCCCCGGCCGACCATCCGCGTGAGGGTCGAGCGCACGGCGTCCTCGCCCACGTCGACGCGGGCGAAGGCGTCGATGACGCTCGCCGAGGACAGGGCCGTGCCGGTGCCGAGGACGTGGATGCCGAAGAAGCTCAGCATCAGGGACTGGGTGCGGGGCGGGGCCCCGCGTCCGGGCGCTTCGGGGTCGGCTTCGGACGGCTGGGCCGGGTCGGTTGCGATCACGGGGACAGCGTAGGCCCGGGAGGCCGCACCTCAGAGCAAATGTTCGGCAGTTTATTGACCGCAGACAAGAATGTGCCTAACTTTGGCCCCGCCGGTGCGTGCTCCAGGCCGCGTCACCTCGCGCCCCGCACCCGGCTCACGGGAAGGACCCCGCTCATGACTCTTGTGGATCTCACCGGCAAGGTCGCCGTCGTCACCGGCAGCGGCCGTGGACTCGGCCTCGCCTACGCCCGCTCGCTCGCCGCCGCCGGCGCGGCCGTGGTGATCAACGACGTGGACGCCGACGCCGCCGCCGAGGCCGTGCGGCTGATCACCGCCGACGGCGGCCGTGCCGTCGCCGAGGTGGTCCCGGTCGGCTCCACCGAGGCAGCCCAGGCCCTCGTCGCCCGCGCCGTCGACAGCTACGGCCGGCTCGACGTCATGGTCACCAACGCCGGCGTCCTCCGGGACCGCGTGCTGTGGAAGATGTCCGACGAGGACTTCGACACCGTCGTCGAGGTGCACCTGCGCGGCACCTTCACCTGCGTCCGCGCCGCCGTCGAGCAGATGCGCGCACAGGGCGAGGGCGGCCGGATCGTGGTCGCAGGCTCCCCCGCCGGCCAGCGCGGCAACTTCGGCCAGACCAACTACGCCGCCGCCAAGGCCGGCATCGCCGCCATGGTCCGCACCTGGGCGATGGAGCTGGCGAAGGCCGGCATCACGGCCAACGCCGTCATCCCGGTCGCCGCGACCGCGATGACCAGGACGATCCCCGTCTTCGCCCCGCACGTCGAGGCCCTGGAGAACGACGGCATCGCGCTCCCCGACAGCCTGCGCAAGGGCGAGGGCTTCGGCACCGCCGAGGACGTCGCGGGCCTGGTGACCTTCCTGGCCTCCGAGGCCTCCGCCGGCGTGACCGGCCAGTGCGTCGGCATCGGCGGCGACAAGCTCGCCCTCTGGTCGCACCCGCAGGAGGTGTCGGTGGCGTACGCCGACGGCGGCTGGAGCGCCGAGGCGATCGCCGCCGCCTGGCCGGTGACCGTCGGCCGCACCCCCGAGACCTTCGGCATCCCCGCCCCGCGACTGTGAAGGAGCGTGCCGTGCTGAACCTCGACGAGCTCGTCGCCATCGACATGCACACCCACGCCGAGGTGTCCGAGAAGGGCGGGGCCTCGCTCTCCGCCGAGCTCGACGCCGCCGCCGGCGCGTACTTCAAGGCGGAGCACCGCCACCCGACGCTGCCGGAGCTCGCCGCGTACTACCGCGAGCGCCGGATGGCGTGCGTCGTCTTCACGGTGGACGCCGAGTCGGCGACCGGCACCCCGCCGGTGCCGAACGAGGAGATCGCCGAGGCCGCACTGAAGAACCCCGACGTGATCATCCCGTTCGCCGGGGTCGACCCGTACAAGGGGAAGGCGGCGGTCCGTCAGATCCGGCGTCTTGTCGAGGAGTTCGGGGTCAAGGGCTTCAAGTTCCACCCGAACATCCAGGCCTTCCACCCCAACGACCGGATGGCCTACCCGCTGTACGAGGCCATCGAGGACGCCGGCGCCATCGCCGTCTTCCACACCGGCCAGACGGGCATCGGCGCGGGCGCTCCCGGCGGCGGGGGCATCCGGCTCAAGTACTCCAACCCGATGGACGTGGACGACGTCGCCGCGGACTTCCCCGGCATGAGGATCGTCCTCGCGCACCCGTCCTTCCCCTGGCAGGACGAGGCGCTCGCGGTGGCCACGCACAAGCCGCAGGTGTACATCGACCTGTCGGGCTGGTCGCCGAAGTACTTCCCGCCGCAGCTGGTCCGGTACGCCAACAGCCTCCTGAAGGACAAGGTGCTGTTCGGCTCCGACTTCCCGCTGCTCGCCCCCGACCGCTGGCTGGCCGACTTCGCGGAGCTCCCGATCAAGGACGAGGTCCGTCCGAAGATCCTCAAGGAGAACGCGGCCAGGCTGCTCGGTCTCACCGGAAACTGAGGGGTCCCCCATGCGCAACCAGGGCATCGGCTCGTGGCCCGCACGCCGCGACCGCAGGTCGCCCCGGCGCACCGCCCTCCTCCACGAGGGCCGCGCGGTCGACTACGCCGCACTGCACGACCGTTGCACCCGGCTGGCCCACGCCCTGCGCGACGCGGGGGTCGGGCGCCTCGACCGGGTGGCGTACCTCGGCCCCAACCATCCGGCCTACCTGGAGACGCTGTTCGCGACCGGCATTCTCGGCGCCGTGTTCGTCCCGCTCAACACCCGGCTCACCGTGCCGGAGTTGCTCCACCAGGTGACCGACTCGGGCAGCGGGGTCCTGGTGCACGCCGGGCAGCCGGCGGAGCGGGTGGCGGAGCTGGTGGCCGCCGCCGGCATCGGCACCGTACTCGCCGTGGACGGCGGGCCCGGGACGCCGTACGAGGAACGGCTCGCGGGCGCGTCCGCGGATCCGCTCGACGAGGAGGTGGGGCACGACGACGTCTGCCTCATCATGTACACCTCGGGCACCACCGGCCGTTCCAAAGGCGCCGTCCTCACCCACGGCAACATCCTCTGGAACAGCGTCAACGTCCTCGTCGACACCGACATCGCGGGCGACGAGGTGACCCTGGTCTCCGCGCCGCTCTTCCACACCGCGGCGCTCAACATGAGCTGTCTGCCGACCCTGTTGAAGGGCGGCACGGTCCTCCTCGAGCCCTCCTTCGACGCGGACCGGACGCTGCGGCTGATCGAACGGCACCGGGTGACACGGATGTTCGGCGTGCCGACGATGTACGACGCGATGGCGGCGGCCCCCGGCTGGGAGGGCGCCGACCTGACCAGTCTGCGCACCCTGCTCTGCGGCGGCGCCCCGGTGCCGACCCGCACCGCCCGCGCCTACCTCGACCGGGGCCTCGCCTTCGTCCAGGGGTACGGCATGACGGAGACCTCGCCGGGCGCCCTCATCCTCGACCGCGCCGACTCGCTGAGCCACGCCGGCACCGCGGGCGTACCGCACTTCTTCACCGACGTGCGCGTCCTTCTGCCCTCCGGCGAGGAGGCGGCGCCCGGCGAGAAGGGCGAGGTCGTCGTCGAGGGACCGAACGTCACCCCGGGTTACTGGAACCTTCCGGAGGCGACCGCCGCGGCCTTCCGCGACGGGGGGCGCTTCCGGTCGGGCGACGTGGCCACCGTCGACGAGGACGGTTACGTCACGCTCGTCGACCGCCTCAAGGACATGATCATCTCCGGCGGCGAGAACATCTACCCGGCCGAGGTCGAGGACGCCCTCCTCGCCCACCCCGACGTCGCCGAGGCCGCCGTCATCGGCGTGCCCCACGCCAAGTGGGGCGAGGTCGGCCGCGCCGTCGTCGTCACCCGCCCCGGAGCGACCGTCACCGAGGCCGGGCTGATCGCCCACCTGGAGGCCCGGCTCGCCCGGTACAAGATCCCCCAGAGCGTCGTCCTCGCCCCCGACCTCCCCCGCAACGCCACCGGAAAGCTGCTCAAGGCCCCCATCCGGGCCCGCTACGGCACCACCACCTGAACCCTTCCCCCTTTCCCTCTCCCTGTAGGAGCGCACTCCCATGTCCCTCACCGTGAACGGCATCGACGAGATCAAGGCCCAGGCCGGCGCCGACCTCGGCCACAGCTCCTGGGTCGAGATCGCCCAGTCCCGCGTCGACACCTTCGCCGACGCCACCGACGACCACCAGTGGATCCACGTCGACACCGAGCGCGCGGCCACCGGACCCTTCGGCGGCACCATCGCCCACGGCTACCTCACCCTCTCCCTCCTCATCCCCATGTGGAGCGAGCTGCTCCGCGTCGAGGGCGTCTCCATGGCCGTCAACTACGGCCTCAACAAGGTCCGTTTCCCCTCCCCCGTGCGGGTCGGCTCCAAGATCCGCACGCACGGCCGCGTCGTCTCCGTCGAGGACGTCAAGGGCGGCGTCGAGGTCGTCGTCGACCTCACCGTCGAGATCGACGGCGCCCCCAAGCCCGCCTGCGTCGCCCAGGCCGTCTACCGCTTCTTCGCCTGACATCCCCACACCAGTGCCGGACCGGCGGACCAGGGGCGCGACCCCGACCGTGATCCGCCGGCCCGGCACTCGGGGGGGCGGTCGCGCACACGACCGCCCCCCCCTGCCGGCATGCCCGGACCTCGTTCACGGCGAGGGGTTACGGTTTCCACCGCACCCCGCACCCCGCTCACCCGTCGCCCCCGAGGAGTCCGGACGATGCCGCAGCACGCGCCCACCGACGCCGAGGGCGTACCCGACGAACTGGTCGGGCCCCTCGATCGGGGGCTCGCTGTGCTCCGGGTGATGGCGTCCGGAGCGGAGGTCCGCCACCGGCCCGGCGACCTCGCCAGGGCGACCGGGCTCGCCCGCTCGACGGTCGACCGGGTCGCCACCACGCTCGTCCGCCTCGGCATCCTCAGAACCGAAGGACGCGACCTGCTGCTCGCCCCGGGGGCCGCCGAACTCGGCAACGCCTACCTCGCCGCCTGCCGGCTCCCCGAACTCCTCGGACCGCACGCCGACGCCCTCGCCGACACCCTCGACGAGTCCGTCTCCCTCGCCGTCCCCGACCGCGACGACGTCCGCTTCCTCACCCAGTCCACCCGCCGCCGCGCCACGGCCATCTCCTTCCGCCCCGGCGCCCTCCTGCCCGCCGAACGCTGCGCCCCCGGCGCCCTCTTCGCCACCGACTGGGACGAGGACGACCTGGAACGCCGGCGCGCCGACCGCGCCACCGCCGCGTTCCCGCCCCTGCCGCCTCTGCCGCCCCGGCCCGAGCCCGACGCCCCTCGCTCCGAGGCCGAGTTCCTCGCCCGGGTACGGGACGCCCGCGCCGGCGGTGTCGCCGTGGACGACCAGCTCATCGAACCGGGCCTGCTCGCCGTCGCCCTCCCCGTACGGGGCCCCGACGGCGCCGTCGTCTGCGCGGTCAGCGTCGTCAGCCACACCCGTCGGCACACCGCCGAGTCCCTGACCGAACTGGCACTGCCGGAACTGCGCCGCACGGTCGCGGTGATGGAGGAGGCGTTGGCGGCGGCGTCGGGGCCCCCGACGGCGGAGCCCGTATCAGAGTCAGAGGGAACGCCCGTCGCCCTCAGCGCCGGGCAGCTGAAGGACGAGCTCGGCTCGGGGTTCCTGCAGTCGCTCGCGCGCGGGCTCGACGTGCTGCGTGCGTTCGAGTCCGCCAGGGGCCCGGTACGGCTCACGGAGCTGGCCAGGCTGACGGGGCTGCCCCGTGCGACGGCTCGCCGATCGCTGATCACCCTGCGCCATCTCGGATACGTACGGGAGGACCCCGGCGGCTACGTCATCCTGCCCCGGGTCCTGGAACTCGGGCACGCCCGGCTCTCCGGCCTGAGCCTGCCGGAGATCGCGACGCCCCACCTGGTCGCCCTCGTCCTCCGCGTCCACGACTCGGCCTCCGTCGCCGTCCTCGACGGCGACGACATCCGCTACGTCGCCCGCGTCGCCGGTACGCGCATCATGCACATCGACATCACCGTCGGCACCCGCCTCCCGGCGTACGCGACCTCGATGGGCCGCGTCCTCCTCGGCGGCCTGCCGGCTGCCGAGCGGGCCGAACGCCTCGGCCGGATCACCCCCGAGGCGCTGACCCCGCACACCGTGACGTCCCCCGCCGGCCTCGACGAGGTCGTGGCGGCGACGGCCGCCCGCGGCTACGGATGGGTCGAGCAGGAACTCGAAGAGGGTCTCCGCTCCCTCGCGGTCGCCATCACCGACGGCCGCGGCCACCCGGTCGCCGCCGTCAACATCGCCCTCCACGCCGGCCGCGCCACCCCCGAGGAAAGCCTCGCCGCCCTGCTCCCCCCGCTCCGCGAGACCGCCGCCCTGATCAGCGCGGACCTCGCGGCGGTGGGGCGCTTCTCACGGGTGGCGACGGGCTGACGGGTGGGCGCGGCGGCGGGGCCATATGGGTGTTAGGGGATGACGAGCAGCTTGCCGGTGGTACGCCGAGCCTCCAGGTCGCGGTGGGCTTGGGCGGCCTCGGCGAGCGGGTAGCGGGCCGTCACGGTGACCTCAAGAGCCTTGGTGCGCACCAGTTCGAGGACGTCGGCGGCGCGCCGGAGCAGCTCGGAGCGATCGGCGATGAAGTGGTCGAGGCTCGGGCGGATGAGGGTCAGCGAACCGCCCTGGGCGAGCCGGATGGGGTCGAAGGGCGGCACTGGACCGCTCGCGGCTCCGAAGAGCACCAGGTGGCCGCGGGTTCGGAGGCTGGCGAGGCTCGCGTCGAAGGTGTCCCTGCCGACGCCGTCGAAGACGACGGGGACGCCCTGGCCGCCGTGGAGCCGCTTCACCTCCGCCGCGAGATCGTCCACCGCGGAGTAGAGGATCACCTCGGCGGCCCCGGCTCGCCGCGCCAGTTCGGCCTTCTCCGGAGTCGAGGTGGTGCCGATCACTCGGCCGCCGAGATGGGTGATGAGCTGGGTCAGCACGAGCCCCATGCCGCCGGCCGCAGCGTGCACGAGCACCGTGTCGCCTGGCTGGACCGGGTAGGCGTCCTTGACGAGGTAATGCGCCGTCATGCCCTGCAGCAGCACGGCGGCGGCGGCCTCGAAGTCGACGCCGTCGGGCAGGGGGACGAGACGGGAGGCGTCCACGACGGCCCGCTCGGCATAGGTGCCGGGAATCTCCACCCAGCCGACCCGGTCTCCCACGGCGACGTGGGTGACGCCGGGTCCGACCGCGAGGACCGTGCCCGCGCCCTCAGAGCCGGGGGTGAAGGGCAGCGGGAGGGGGTACCGGCCCTGGCGGTGGTACACGTCGAGGAAGTTGACGCCGGACGCGGCGACCTCCACGACCGCCTGGCCCGGGCCCGGCGCCGGTTGATCGACGTCGACCAGCCGCAGCACCTCGGGACCGCCCACTTCGGAAACCTGTATCGCTCGCATGACCCCTCCTGAAACGTCTGACGTCCCTCACCAACTGCGGTCGTGGCGATCCGATTCCCGCTCGCGGTGAGGGGTCGTGGCCGATGCGGGCGCGGGTGTGCCGGCCTGAGGCCTGGGGGCGGTGGGTTCGGGCAGGGCGCGGAAGAGGAGCCAGCTCAGGGCGGGCATGGCGATCAGGGGGGTGAGGGCCGTCTTCAGGGAGGTGGCGTCGGCCAGGTGTCCCAGGAGGGGGCTGATGAGGCCGCCGATGCTGACGGTGAGGCCGAGGGTGATGCCGCCGGCGGTGCCGATACGGGAGGGCAGGTAGTCCTGGCCCAGGGTGACTTGGAGGGAGAAGGGGACGTACAGGCCGACGGAGGTGAGGGCCACGAAGAGGTACATGGCCGGGCCGGGTGCGTGGAGCACTCCGGTCACGGCGGCGACGGAGAGCAGGTAGGACCAGCGGGAGACGTGGACGCGGTCGTAGCGGTTGGCCAGGAACCCTCCCAGGACCGAGCCGACCGCGCCGCCCAGGAAGAGCAGGAACAGGGCGATGGTGCCCGCGGTGGTGCTGCCCTGCGTGCGCTGCTGGGCGTAGAGGGAGATGAAGGTGCTGAGGCCGGTGAAGACGATGGAGCGGCAGACGACCGCCAGGGACAGCTTCACGAACGAGGCCACGTCGTCGGCGCCCCGCGGTGCCGCCGTCCTGGAGCCGCCGGCCTCGGGCCGGGTGAGCATCCGGAGCACGGGCACGCACAGGGCGGCGCCGGCGAGCGCGGGCAGGACCAGGACGGGCGTCCAGCGCAGGGAGCCGTGTCCGATCACGGCCGACACCAGGAGCGGGGCGAGGGCGAAGCCGATGTTGCCGCCCAGGGAGAACCAGCCCATCGCGCTGTGACTGCCCTCGGCGGCCAGCCGGGCCACGCGGGCCGACTCCGGGTGGTAGGCGGCCACCCCGATCCCGGAGACGGCGACGAAGAACAGGGTGAGCCCGTAGGAGCCGCTCAGGCCGCTGAGCGCGATGCCCACCCCGCCCAGCAGCGTGCTGACCGGCAGCAGCCACGGCATCGCCCACCGGTCGGTGAGCGCCCCGAACAGCGGCTGGGCAACGGACGACAGCAGGGACGCGGCCAGCACGACGCCGGAGGCGACCGCGTAGGTGTAGTCCCGTTCGGCCACGAAGAACGGGATCAGCGCCGCGACGGCGCCCTGGTAGATGTCGACGCAGGCGTGTCCCACGGCCAGCAGGGAGATCGGTGTATTCCTTCGCACCCTCACCATGCTGGGAGAAGCACACGGTGTCGCGCTTTCGGTAGATTGACAGCTGATGCAGGAAGTCCGCCACGAATCCGTCGCGCCGACCCGGACCCAACGCCTGGCCTCCGGCGGCGAGATCGCCGCGCACCGCCATGACGATCACCAGATCGTCTACGCCGGCCGGGGCACCATCGCGGTGACCACCGACGCCGGTTCCTGGGTCGCCCCCGCCACCCGCGCGCTCTGGATCCCCGCCGGCACCGTCCACCAGCATCAGGCACACGGCGAACTCGACCTCCACCTCGTCGGCCTGCCCGCCACCGACAACCCCCTCGGCCTGGACAAACCCGCCGTCCTCGCCGTCAGCCCCCTTCTGCGCGAACTCATCGTCGCGTACACCCGCGACCCCCACGACGACAGCCCACCCCACCTGCGCCTGCGCGCGGTCCTGCTCGACCAGCTCGCCCTCTCCCCCGAACAGCCGCTCCACCTGCCGGTCCCCACCGACCCCGTGCTCCGCGAACTGCATGCCATCCTGCGCGCCGACGCGGCCGACAACCGCTCACTCGACGAGCTCGGACGCCAGATCGGCGCCGGCGCCCGCACCCTCTCCCGCCGTCTCCGCGACGACCTCGGCCTCACCTACCTGCAGTGGCGCACTCAGATCAGGCTCCACCACGCGCTGATCCTCCTGGCGGACGACATCCCCGTCACCGTGGTCGCCCACCGCTGCGGCTGGTCTTCCGCCAGCACCTTCATCGACGTCTTCCGCCGCACCTTCGGCCACACTCCCGGCGCCCGCCGCAGCGGCTAGGGGGTGTCGTGCCGATCAGGCCGGGCGCAGGGACTCGATGGCGGAGAGCATGAGGTCGAGGGCGAAGGGGTAGCCGCTGTCGGTCATGTCGGCGGCGAGGAGGGGGTAGGTGGCGGCGATGTTGGGGTGGGTGGTGGAGGGGAGGCGTCCGTAGACGGAGTGCCAGACGGCTTCGTCGTTCTGGCGGGCGGCGGGAGGGAGTGCGGCCGCGGCGGCGTCCTGGGCGGCGAAGGCGAGGGCCTGGTCGACGAAGGCGTGGTAGATGCGGACGGCGAGGTCGTCGGGGAAGCCGGCGCCGCGGAGGATGCCGAGGATGCGTTCGACGGCGCGGGTCTCGTGCTGCCGGCCGGTGGTGCGGTGGGCGGCGAGGGCGGCGGCCTGCGGGTTGTTGCGGTAGCAGGAGTTGATGCGCAGGCCCATGGCGCGGAGGTCGGTGCGCCAGTCGCCGGTGGCGGTCCAGCCTTCCTGGGCGCGGCCGATCATCTCGTCGGCGACGGCGAGGAGGAGGGCGTCGGTGTTGCGGAAGTAGCGGTAGAGGGCGGTGGGGTCGGCGCCGAGGGCGGCGCCGAGTCTGCGTACCGAGAGGGCTTCGGCGCCGTGCTGGGCGATGAGGCGCAGGGCGGTGTCGACGATGAGCCGTTCCGAGAGGACGGCGCCCTGTTTGGTGGGGCGGCGGCGCTGCCGACTGCCTTCGGGCACGACGCGTTCGGACATGGCCGGAACATTACGTCAACGTGGTTGACGTGTAAACGGGCGCGTTACGTCAACGCCATTGACGTGTGAACGGCCGGGCCGCTTCCATGGCCCCCACCACACGTCACCCCATGTTCTGGAGCGCTCATGACCACGGCCGATCTGGTCTTCACCCGCGGTCCCGTCTTCACGGCGGACCCGGCCCGCACCCGGGCCACCTCGCTCGCCGTCGTCGGGGACCGGATCGCCGCCGTCGGCCACGACGAGGTGCGGGAGCTCATCGGCCCGTCCACGGAGGTCGTCGACCTCACGGGCAAGCTGCTGCTGCCGGGCTTCCAGGACGCGCACATCCACGCCGTCTCCGGCGGCAAGGAGCTGGCCGAGTGCGATCTGACCGGCACGGTCGGCGTGGCGGAGTACCTGGAGCGGATCCGGGAGTACGCGGACGCCCACCCGGAGCAGGAGTGGATCACCGGCGGCGGCTGGTCGATGGAGAGCTTCGAGGGCGGGCTGCCCACCCGGCAGCTGCTCGACTCGGTCGTCCCGGACCGGCCGGTCCTGCTGTCGAACCGTGACCACCACGGCGCCTGGGCGAACAGCCGGGCGCTTGAGCTCGCGGGCCTGACCGCCGAGACGCCCGACCCGGCGGACGGCCGGATCGAGCGGGAGGCGGACGGCACCCCCAGCGGGACGCTCCAGGAGGGCGCGATCGGTCTGGTGGGCCGGCTCGTGCCGCCGGCGACGGCCGAGGACCGGCTCGCCGGGCTGCTGCGGGCCCAGAAGCTGCTGCACTCTCTGGGCATCACGGCCTGGCAGGACGCGCTGCTCGGTTCGTTCGGCGGCATGTCCGACCCGTCGGAGGCGTACATGACCGCCGCCCGCGACGGCTCGCTGACCGCCCGGGTGACCGGCGCGCTGTGGTGGGACCGCGAGCGCGGCGCCGAGCAGATCCCCGAACTGGTGGCCCGGCGAAAGGAGTTGAGCGCGGGCCGGTTCCGGGCGGGGTCGGTCAAGATCATGCAGGACGGCATCGCGGAGAACTTCACCGCGGCCATGATCTCGCCGTACCTGGACGGCTGCGGCTGCGCCACCGGCAACAGCGGTCTGAGCTTCGTCGACCCCGTGGCGCTGCGCGGGTACGTGACCGAGCTGGACGCCCTCGGCTTCCAGGTCCACTTCCACGCCCTGGGCGACCGCGGTGTCCGCGAGGCCCTGGACGCGGTGGAGGCTGCGGTCGCCGCCAACGGGCACCGCGGCAACCGTCACCACCTCGCCCACCTCCAGGTCGTCCACCCGGAGGACCTGACCCGCTTCGCGCGGCTCGGTGCCATCGCCAACATCCAGCCGCTGTGGGCCGCCCACGAGCCGCAGATGGACGAGCTGACCATCCCGTTCCTGGGTCCCGAGCGCGCCGCCTGGCAGTACCCGTTCGGCGACCTGGTGCGGGCGGGCGCCACCCTGGCGGCCGGCAGCGACTGGCCGGTCAGCAGCCCGAACCCGATCGAGGGCATCCACGTGGCGGTCAACCGCCGCGAGCCGGAGGCCACCGACGACCGGGTCTTCTACGCCGAGCAGCGCCTGGACCTGCCCACCGCGCTCGCCGCCTACACCGCGGGCACCGCGCATGTGAACAGGCTCGACGACACGGGCAGCCTGCGCGCCGGCAACCTCGCCGACCTCGTGGTCCTCGACCGCGACATCCTGACCGGCCCGCCGGAGGGGATCGCCGAGGCTCGGGTGGAGCGCACGTACGTGGGCGGCGAACTCGTGTACGCGGGCTGACGTGCCGTGCGCGGCCCTCGGCCCGACGGCGTCAACCCGTCCCCTGCGAGTCGCCCCGCCCGAGGCGTACGGAGGAGGCCCGGATGTCCAGGCGTGTCGCCACGAGCGTCCCCGCGGGCTCCCGCCGGCCGTGTTCGAGGACCGCGACGAGGTGCTCGGCCCCGGCCTCCGCGACCGCCTCGGGCCGCAGGCTCAGGGTGGTCACCGGCGGGACGGTGTACTCGGCGGTGGTGTCCTCGCTGACCAGGACGACCAGCAGGTCGTCCGGGACCTCGTAGCCGTGGCGGCGCGCCGCCTCCAGGACGAGGGGCGGACTCGCCTCGGCGACGACGAGCAGGGCGTCCGGCCGTTCGGCGCCTTCCGGCGCGGCGAGGGCGGTCTCGACGGCCTGGACCACCGGACCGTTGCCGGACTCGGCGACGCGCACGGCCAGTTCCGGCAGGCCGTGGGCGGCGCACCAGGACCGGTGCGCCGCCTCGACCCCGACGTGGAAGCGGGTGGCGATGTCCGGCACCACGAGCACCGGCCTGCGGGCCCCCTGTTCGCGCAGGTGGTCCAGGGCCTCGCGGACGGCCCCTTCGGCGTCGACGTCGACCCAGGAGGCCCCGGGCCGCCCCTCCACCGAGCGGTCGCTGAAGACGGGGATCCCGGCGGCGAGCAGCTCGTCGACGACGGTGTCCCCGGCGACCGGGTCGGCGACGACGACCGCGTCGAGCGGTAGGTCGGCCCACTCGCTCTGCAGGCTTCCGGCGGGCAGGAGCACCACGGCGTAGCCGCGACGCAGTGAGGTCGCGGCGGTCGCGCCGGTCAGCCGGGCGAAGTAGGGCGACTCCAGGTAGGTCCACAGAGCATCAGGGAGGCCACCCACCACGTATCCGATCAGCCGGGCCCGTCCCGCGCGCAGATGGCGTGCGGTGGCGTTGGGCCGGTAGCCCATTCTGCGGGCGGTCTCACGGGCCTTCTCCCGTACTTCGGGGGAGAGTCTGCCGGTGCCGTTCAGCGCCGCCGAGACGGTCGTCTTGGACAGGCCCGCCTCGCGGGCCACGTCGACGAGGCGGACGCGCGGGATGGGCGGCGAGGGCTGCCCGCCATGCCGTGAAGCTTCGGTCATGGGGTGATCGTGCCACCCTCGTGACCTCTGCAAAACCGTTCCCGCAATGTCACCTCAAGACCTTGTGCGGGAACGTTCCCGCACGAATACTCGCTCCATCCCCCCGAGCCCGTCACTACACCCGTAAAGGGGTGGGTCCCCATGCGCATGCCCAGAGCCATCGCGCTTCTCGCCTGCACCGCCGCGCTCGCGGCCACCACCGCCGCCTGTTCCGGCGCCACCAAGCCCCCGGTCACCGCCGGCGGCAAGGACTTCCAGGTGAGCCCGACGTCGCCGCCCGCACAGGGCCCGCTGGACTCCGTCACCTGGTCGCTGTACGCGGAGCCGTACACGCTCGACTACGCCCTCGCGTACGACTACCCGCCGAACACCGTGCTGGCCAACGTCTGCGAGCAGCTCCTGCGGGTCACCCCCGACCTGCGGATCGAGCCCGGCCTCGCCGTGAAGTGGGCGCAGCCCGACCCGCGGACCCTGGTGTACACCCTGCGTCCCGGCGTGAAGTTCCATGACGGCACCACCCTGACCGCCGACGACGTGGTCGCCTCCCTGAAGCGCCAGATGGCCCCCGAGACGGGCTCCCCGTGGGGTTCCTCCTTCAAGAACGTCGACGCGATCGAGAAGACGGGGCCGCTGGAGGTGACGGTCCGGCTCGGCAAGGCCGACGTCCTCTTCCACGAGCTGATGGCCGCCTCCCCCGGCACGGTGGTCAGCGCCGCCTCGCTCGCCAAGGGCGGCAAGGACTACGGCACCCCCAAGGGCAAGCTGAACTGCACCGGCCCGTACGCCCTCGACTCCTGGGCGCAGGGCGACAGCATCACGCTCAAGAAGCACGCCGCGTACTGGGACGCGAAGCTCACCCCCAAGTCCGAGCAGGTGAAGTTCACCTTCATCGAGGACCCGGCGGCCCGCGCCAACGCCTTCCTCTCCGGCACGGTCGACGGCGGCTACATGGTCCCGTCGTCCTCCTTCGGCCAGCTGCGCTCCAGCGGCAAGGGCGCGATGCTGTTCGGCCCCAACACCGGCGCCGCGAACCTCGCCGTCCTCGACTACCACGGTCCGCTCGGCGACCTGAGGGTCCGCCAGGCGCTGTCGATGGCCCTCGACCGGAAGAACATCATCAAGGCCGCGGCCGGTGGCGTCGGCGTGCCCGCCAAGGCCCCCGCCGCGCGCGGCGCCTGGGCGCTGGCCCCCGAGAAGACCGCCGAGCTGTACGACACGCTGCCCGAGCCGGTGTACGACATCGCGGCCGCGAAGAAGCTCGTCCAGGAGGCCGGGGCGACCGGCCGGAAGGTCACCATCGTCACCAGCACCCTCGCGCCCGAGATCAGCGTCGTCGCCAACGCCGTGCAGGCCGCCGGCCGCCAGATCGGCCTGGAGGTCGAGCTGAAGCCGGTCTCCCCGGACGCGTACAGCAGCATCTTCGTCGACCCGAACGCGCGGACCGGACTCGACCTGGTCATCACCATCGGCTACGACAACACGCCGGACCCGCTGGAGTTCTACCAGTACCTGCGGACCGGCGACTTCGGGAACTACGGCAACTGGTCGAACGCCGAGTACGACGTCGCCTTCGACCGGGCCAACTCCGAGCCCGACCCGGCCAAGCGCGCCGAGCTCACCGCGAAGCTCCAGAAGATCGCCCTCGCCGAGCTGCCGATCATCCCGGTGTACGAGGCTCCCCACTCGGTCTTCCTCGGCAAGCGCGTCACCGGCGCACCGACCGGCATAGCCCAGCTGTACTACCCGTGGGCCGCGACGATCGGGGCCGCGACGATCGGGGCCGCGAAGCGATGACGCGCTACCTCGTCGGACGGTTCCTCGGCCTGGTGGCGGTGCTGTTCGTGACCTCGGTCGTGGTCTTCGGCTCGATCCACCTGGCCCCCGGCGACCCGGTGTCGTTCCTGCTCCACGGCCGCCCCGCGACCCCCGAGGCCGTGGCGGCCCTGCGGGCGGAGCACCACCTCGACGACCCGCTGGTCACCCAGTACCTGAAGTGGCTCGGCGGCGTGCTGAGCGGCGACTTCGGCCGCTCGGCGCAGTACCACCAGGACGTGTCCGCGCTCATCGGCTCCCGGCTCACCGGCACCGCCCTGCTCGTGGGCTACGCCGCCGTCCTGGTCGCCGTGCTCGGGGTGACGGCCGGCGTCCTCGCCGCGCTGCGCCCCGGACTCCCGGACAAGGTGGTCCTCATCGGCACCGGTGTCGCCACCGCCACCCCCTCGTTCGTGACGGCCATCGCGCTCGTGTCGCTCTTCTCCGTCCAGCTCGGCTGGTTCCCCGGACCGGGCGGAGGCGCGGCGGAAGGCCTCTCGGGCCGGCTCTACCAGCTGACCCTGCCGGCCTTCGCCCTGGCGCTGTCCTTCGCCGGACTCCTCGCCCGGGTGACCCGCTCCGCGATGCTCGACGAACTCGGCCGCGACCACGTCGAGGTGGCGCGGGCCCGGGGTGTGGCGAGCCCGGCCGTCGTCCGCCGGCACGTGCTGCGCAACGCGCTCGGCCCGGTCGTCACCGTCGGCGGCACCATGCTCGCCGGCCTGCTGATCAGCACCTCGATCGTCGAGACGGCCTTCGACGTCCCCGGCCTCGGCTCGCTGCTCGTGCAGTCGGTCACCGCCAAGGACTTCGCCGTGGTCCAGGCGATCACGCTCCTGAGCGTGGCGGCGTTCGTCCTCGTCAACCTCGTGGTCGACCTGCTCGCCCCGCTCATCGACCCCCGTCTCTCCCTCGGGGAAGGCTCCTCATGACCACCACCACCTCCACGGTGCCGTACCGCAGACCGGGGCTCCGCGCCCTGCGCCTGTTCGGCCAGGGGCCGCTCTTCGCGGTCTCGGTCGCGGTGCTCGCCGCGCTCGTCCTGGTCGCCGTGCTCGCGCCCGTCATCTCCCCGTACGACCCGGAGGCGCTCGACCTGTCGGCGAGCCTGGTCGGCACCACCGGCGACCACCTGCTCGGCACCGACCAGTCGGGGCGCGACATCCTGTCCCGGCTGCTCCACGGCGCCCGCACCGGTCTGCTCGGGCCGCTGCTCGTCGTCGGCGTGTCCACCCTGCTCGGCACCGTCCTCGGCGTGGTGGCGGCCTGGCGGGGCGGCTGGACGGACACGTTCCTTTCCCGGTCCATGGACCTGGTCTTCGCGATCCCGGGCCTCATGCTCGCGATCCTCCTCGTGTCGGTCGTCGGCTCGGGCCTCACCGCCCCGGTGATCGCGATGTCCGTGGCCTACACCCCGTACGTGGGACGGCTGGTGCGCGGCATCGCGCAGCAGGAGAAGGCCCGGCCGTACATCGAGGCGTACCGGGTGCAGGGCTGGTCCGGGTGGACCGTCTGCGTGCGCCACCTGCTGCCCAACATCGCGCCGACGGTCTTCGCGCAGTCCGCGATGAACTTCGGTTACGCGCTGATGGACCTGGCGGCGCTGTCCTTCCTCGGCTTCGGCGTGCAGCCGCCCGCCGCCGACTGGGGCTCCATGATCAACGAGGGGCAGGCGGCCGTCCTCCAGGGGGCGATGCTGCCGGCCCTCGCGCCCTCCGCGTGCATCGTGCTCGCCGTGGTGGCGTTCGGCATCGTCGGCGAGGGGCTCGCCGACCGGATCGCGAAGCGGGAACGGTGAACGGCATGACCGCACAGACGGATGGGGCGCCGGTCCTGGAGATCGACGGGCTCGACGTCCGCCTCGCCGGCGACCGGGCCGCCCGGCCGATCCTCGACGGGGTCAGCCTGACGGTACGGCCCGGGGAGACCGTCGGCCTCGTCGGCGAGTCCGGCTCGGGCAAGTCGGTGGCCTGCCGCAGCGTCCTCGGGCTGCTGCCCGGCGGCGCCCGCACCACCGGCCGGGTCATGGTCGCCGGGCAGGACGTCCTCACCATGGACCGCGCCGCGCTCACCGCGCTGCGGGCCCGGCGGGTGTCGATGGTCTTCCAGGACCCGCGCGCCTCCGTCAACCCGCTGCGCCGCGTCGGCGACTTCCTCACCGAAGGCCTGCGGGCCGCCGGCACCCCGGCCGCCAAGGCCACCGCGCGGGCCGAGGAGCTCCTCGCGGCGGTCGGCATCCGCGATCCGCGCGGTGCCCTGCGCCGGCACCCGCACCAGTTCTCCGGCGGCATGCTCCAGCGGGTCGTCATCGCCGCGGCCCTCGCGAGCGAGCCCGACCTGCTGGTCGCCGACGAGCCGACCACGGCGCTCGACGTCACCACCCAGGCCGAGATCATCTCGATCCTCGCCCGGCTGCGGGCCGAACGCGGCACCGGCATGCTGTTCGTCACCCACGACCTCGAACTGGCCGCCTCGGTCTGCGACCGCGTGTACGTGATGTACGCGGGCCGGATCGTCGAGACCCGGTCGACCGACGAACTGTTCGACCACCCGCGCCACCCGTACACGGCGGGTCTGCTCGCCTGCACGCCGAGCATCGAGCCCGGCGCGCCGGCCCCCCGGCCCATCCCGGGCCGGCCCGTCTCCCTCGCCGAGGCACCGGCCGGGTGCGCCTTCGCCGCGCGCTGCGCCCACGCGATCGCGCGCTGCCACGAGGAGCCACCCGTACTGGCCGCGGACGCCGTCGGGCTCGCCGCCTGCCACCGCGCCGACGAAGGGATCACGCTGTGACCGACTCGACCGAGGAAGGACTGGTCGTCGAGGGCCTGCGCAAGCGGTACGGCGCCCACACGGCCGTGGACGGCGTCTCGTTCACCCTCTCCCCCGGCGCCTCGCTGGCGATCGTCGGGGAGTCCGGCAGCGGCAAGACGACCACCGTCCGCATGCTGGTGGGTCTGGAACGCCCGGACGGCGGCAGCGTCCGCCTCGACGGACGGGACCGTTCGGCCCGGCCCCGCGGCCGCTCCGAACGCCTCGCCCGGGCCCGCGAGATCCAGATGGTCTTCCAGGACCCGTACCTCTCGCTCGACCCGCGCGTCACGGTCTCCGGCTGCCTGGACGAGGTGCTGCGGCTGCACACCCCGCTCGACGCCGCCGCCCGCCGCACCCGGGTCACCGAACTCCTCGACCAGGTCGGCCTCGGCGCCCGCGAGGCCGAGGCGCTGCCCCGCGGCCTCTCCGGCGGCCAGCGCCAGCGGGTGGCCATCGCCCGCGCCCTCGCGGTCGAGCCCCGGGTCCTCGTCCTCGACGAGGCGGTCGCCGCGCTCGACGTGTCGATCCAGGCGCAGATCATCGAGCTCCTCCGCACCATCCGCGAGGAGTCCGGGGTCGGCTACCTCTTCGTCACCCACGACCTCGCCGTGGTCCGGCACATCGCGGACGACGTCATGGTGCTCAAGTCGGGCTCCGTGGTGGAGCACGGCCCCGCCGAACAGGTCCTCGGCTCCCCCGAGCACCCGTACACCCGGCTCCTCCTGGACTCCGTGCCCCGCCGCCACCGGCGCCCGGAGCGGCCGGTGACGGAGGGTCAGATCCCGGCCTGAGCGGTCCTGCCGCCCGGCTCTTCCGCCCGGTTCAGTCCCGCAGGCGGCCGAGGACCGCGCTCATCGCGCGCGCCACGGCCGCCTTCGACTCGTCCGTGGGGTCGGTCAGTTCGAAGCCGTGCCGTCCGTGCGGCACGTCGACGACCTCCACCTCCGCGCCCTTCTTCCCGGCGGCGTCCAGGAACTCCCGGACGGTCTCCGCGAAGGACGGGTGCTCGCGTCCCGCCCGGGTCAGGACGACCGGCGGCCCGTCCGCCGCGCCCACGGCGTCCACCGGGCGGAAGCGCCGTTCCACCGCCTCCCAGCCGGGCAGCGGCGCGAGCGCCGGATACGAGGCCGCCACACAGCGCAGCCAAGGCGGCGGCGCGGCGAGCCAGTCCGCCGCGAGCAGACCGCCCGTGGAGAAGAACCACAGCGCGATCCGCTCACCGTCGACGCGCGGGTCCGCGCGGACCAGTTCGACGGCCTCGGCGAGGTCCTCGGCGGCGATCCCGTAGTCGCCGATGCCGTGCAGCCGGAGGTCCACGGTCACCCCGATCGCGCCCCGGCTCGCCGCGTAGCGGCCGTACCCCTGGAAGAACGGGGTATCGCGCGGTGTGGGGCGCTGGTCGGGCGCGACGGGACCGCCGTGGACGAAGACGACGGCGGGCGCGGGCGCGCCGGCGGCGGACGCGCCGGCCGGGAGGTGCAGGTCGACCCGTCCCCGTCGCTCGCGGGGCACCTCGGGCAGGTCCATGAGGAACGGCTGCAGGTGCGTCGGCTGCTCCTGGGCGTCCTCGGGCGCGGTCACCCGGTGCCCCTCGCCCGCCGCCGCGCCGAGCAGGACCTCGGCCAGCTCCGCCGGGGTGGAGAGCATCGGCCAGTGTCCGGTGGCGAGTTCGAGGAAACGGACCCGGTCGTCGGCGAGCGCCCGGAACTGGGGCGGCCCCGACGCGACCAGCATCTCCACCATGTCGATGCTCGACCCGTTGCCCGTGCACAGCACGCCGGTGACGGGCAGCGCGCCCGACGCGCCGCCGAGCCCGAGCGGCTCGGTGAGGGTCGCGGAGGGCTGGGGCACGGCGAGGCGGTCCAGCCGTTCCAGCGCGTCGGCGGGGATCCCCTCGGTGCTTCCCCAGCGCCGCCAGCCCTCGCCGGCCGGCGGCGGCACCGCTCCGGGCTCCCCGCCCCCGGCGGGCCCGTCGCCCGGCCTGTGTCCCAGGCGCTCCCTGACCTCCGGGTCGGGCACGGAGCCCACGGCGGGCCGGCCGTTCTCCGGGAGGGCCGTGTCGAGGGCGACGATCCGGGCCACCCGCCCTGGGCGCCGGTCGGCGGCGCCGCACACCGGGTGCAGCGCGTACCCGTGGCCGACGAGCACCACCTCGGGCGCCTCGATGCCGTCGATCAGCCGCACCAGATCCTCGACGTGGGTCTCAAGCCCGATCCCCTCCCCGATCCCGGCCCCTGCCTCACCGTGCGGTTCCCCCATGCCGGTCAGGGTCACCGGGTACGGCTCCGCTCCCGCCGCCCGGAGCCGGGTGGCGGTCTCCTCCCACACCCAGCCGCCGGTGAAGGGGCCGGACACCAGCACGAACGCGGTCATGAGCGTCTCCTCGGGTCTTCTCGGGGATGTCCCGCGTCACGCTAGGAACTCCCCCCGGGGGAGATTCAAGCCACGTCTTCCGGCGACAATGAACGGGCCCTCGGCCGCTCTTGACCACCCTGGAGGTTCGCTTCGTGTTGTCGGACGGTCTGTGGAGCATCGGAGAGCTCGCCGAGCACGCGGGCGTCACGGTGAAGACCGTGCGCTTCTACTCCGACCGCGGCCTGCTCCCCGAGGCGGTCCGCAGCTCCGGCGGACACCGCAGGTACGGGCCCGAGGCACTCGACCGGCTCCGGCTGATCCGCTCCCTGCGCACCCTCGACCTCCCCGTCCCCGACGTGGAACGCGTCCTGCCCGCGTCCGGCGCGCCCGAGGACGCGCTGCGCGAGGACGTCCTGGAGGAGGTCGTCGAGGGCCGGCTGGGGCAGCTGAGCGACCAGTTGGCCGAGCTCAGGTGGCGCGAGGCGTCCCTGCGGCTGCTCCGGGACTGTGCCACCGGAGAGCGCGCGGAGCGGCTGCGCCTCATCGGCGCCGTACCCCTCCCGCCCGACACGGAGGCGCTGGCCCGGTTCTGGCGGCGCGCCCTGCCGGCGCGGCTCCCCCGCCGGGTGGTGTCGACGGTACTCGACGCGGTCGTGCCCCAGCCGCCCCGGGAACCCGGCCCGGCGCAGGTGCTGGCCTTCGCCCGGCTGCACGCGCTGGTCACCGACCCCCGCCTCGCCACGGCGGAACACCGGCCCGCGCCCCCGCTCCCGGACGGCGAGTACCGGCCCACCGTGCTGTACGAGGGCCTGGGCGAGGCGTACACGCTGGCCGCCGCGCAGTCGCGGGACGGCCGGGCCCCGGAGGACGGCGGCGCCCTGGACTGTTTCGTCTCCGCCTACGCGCACGCGCGCGGGGAGCCGGACAGCCCGGCCTTCCGGCGCCGCCTCGTGGGTCTCCTCGCCCGCCACGACGGCCCGGTGATCGGCCGCTACTGGAAGCTCGCGGCCGGGCTCTTCGCGCCGGACGAGCCGGTGCTCGGCCTCCTCCACCACCACCTGTCCGTCGCGCTCCGGTCCGAGGTCCGGGCGCGCGGCGCCTGAGGTCTCCCGCATGGTGGACGCCCGGCCGTCCACGTGATGGGCGCCGAGGTGGCGGATCTCGCCACCTTCCCGATGTCGCCGCAGGTCAGAGACGTACACACACGGTGTCAGGTGGCGCAATACTGCGGCAACACCACGGGCTGCGGTCCCCCGCTACGTTCCGTCCCATGCCCGCCGAACCCGCTTCCGCCGCCCGTCCCGTCGCCGCCGCCCGCCGCAGGCGGCTCCGGGCCGACCAGGCGCGGCAGCTCGCCGACCTGCTGCGCCACCAGATCCTGGCGGGCGGCTTCCCGGGCGGGGTGCTTCCGCTGGAGGACGCCCTCGCGGCGGACTACCGGTCCAGCCGCAACACCGTGCGCCAGGCACTCGACCTGCTGCGGGGCGAGGGCCTGGTCGAACGGCGGGCCGGGGTGGGCACGGTGGTGGTCTGCGCGAAGTACCCGCACGGCCTGGACCGGCTGCAGGGGCTCGCGGAGACCCTGCGCGAGCACGGGCGGGTCACCAACGAGGTCAGGGCCGTCGGGCCGGTGACCGCGTCCGGTCCGGTGGCCCACCGTCTCGGGCTCCCCGAGCACACCGACGTGCTCTGCGTCGAGCGGCTGCGGCGGCTCGACGGGCTGCCGCTCTCGCTCGACCTGTCGTACCTGCCGATGGACATCGGCGGCGAACTCCTCGGCTGCGACCTGGAGAACACGGACGTGTTCCGGCTCCTGGAGGAGCTGACCGGCGGCCCGCTCGGGCACGCCGAGATCACCCTGGAGGCCGTCAACGCCGACGCGCACTCCGCCGCCGTGCTCCAGGCCCCGCGCGGGGCCGCGGTCCTGATGCTGGAGCGGCTGACCTGTCTGCCCGACGGCCGGCCGGTGGACCTGGAGTTCATCCGCTTCCGTGGCGACCGCATCACCATGAGCGGCCTGCTGCACCGCTCGATCTGACCCCCGGGGCCCGCGCGCCCCACACCTCCCCGTACCCCCTTCCTGGAGACAGCCATGCCTCTGGTCCCCCAGCGCGGCGACGTGCCCGTGACCATCGACGAGTCGAAGTGCATCGACGGCTGCACCCTCTGCGTCGACATGTGCCCGCTCGACTCGCTCGCGATCCGCGAGGACGACGGCAAGGCGTACATGCACGTCGACGAGTGCTGGTACTGCGGCCCCTGCGCGGCCCGCTGTCCGACCGGCGCGGTCACCGTCAACATGCCCTACCTGCTCCGGTGAAAGGTCCGATTCCCATGCGTTCGCGAAGACTCGCCCTCGCCCTCCCCCTCGCTCTCTTCCTCCCGTCCGTCACCGCCTGCGGCGACGCGGCCGACGGCGCGTCGGGGCCGTCCGGCGCCAAGACGGTCACCGTGACCGTCGGCTACCAGTCCAAGACCATCAACACCGTCACCGCCGGCACCCTGCTCCGTTCCCTCGGCTACTTCGAGCAGGAGCTCGCGACCGCCGGAAAGAAGGACGGCGTGACCTACCGGGTCGTCTGGCAGGACTACGCGACCGGCGCGCCGATCACCGCGCAGATGACGGCCGGAAAGATCGACATCGGTTCGATGGGCGACTTCCCGCTGCTGATCAACGCGGCCCGCGGCAAGCAGCTCAAGGAGCCCACCCGGCTCGTCGCGGTCACCGGGTACAACCTGCGGGGCGGCCTCAACACCGTGGTCACGGCCCCCGGTTCGCCGCTGAGGTCGCTCGCCGACCTCAAGGGCCGCAAGGTCTCCACCAGTGTCGGCTCGGCGGCCGACGGCACCCTGGTCCGGGCCCTGCGCCGGGCCGGACTCGACCCCGCGAAGGACGTCTCCAAGCTCAACCAGCAGCCGAGCGTGGGCGCTTCGGCGCTCGCCGCCGGCAGCGTCGACGCGCTGTCCCAGTTCGTCGCCTGGCCCGGTCTGCTCGCCTTCCAGGGCCGTGCGACCGCCCTGTACGACGGGGCCGAGCTGAACCTGCCGACCTTCCACGGGGTCACCGTCCGCGAGGAGTTCGCCGCACGGCGGCCCGGCGTCCTCGACGCCTTCCTGCGCTCACAGCGGCGGGCGACGGACGAGCTCCGCGCCCGGCCCGTGGCCGCCGCCGAGTCGGTGGCGAAGGAGACGGGGCTGCCCGCCGAGGTGGTCTACCTCTACAACGGCGCCCAGGGCGTCGCCACCTTCGACCCGGCGCTCCGCCCCGAGCTGATCGCCGCGCTCAAGAAGGACGTGCCGGTCCTGAAGGAAGCCGGCCTGGTGAAGGACGTGGACGTCGACGCCTTCGTCGACCCGGCGCCGCTGCGGCGCGCCGTCCCCGCGTCGGCGTATCCGAAGGCCGCGGCGGCCAAGCCCGAACTGTGGCTGCGGGGGCAGGCGTCGACCCGCACCTTCGACAGCCCCGGCGCGCTCCTGCGGGCCCTGAAGGGCGCCGACGTGCGCGCGGCCTACGTGCCGGACGCCGTCACCGGAACGCCCTGGTTCGCGGACCGCGCCGTGTGGGTCGCGGACGGCGGCGAGTGGCGCGCCTTCGTGACCCGGGCGGCCGCCGATCGGTACGTCTCCGGGCACGCGGGCTCGCGGATCGTCGCGTACGCGGACGCCGTGAGGCTCGCCTCGTGAGCGGGGGCGGCGGGGGCGTGGGCCGGCGCCTTGTGCGGGTGTCGTCCCTGGTCGTGGCGCTCGGCCTGTGGCAGCTGCTGACCTCGCTCGACGTGCGGGCGTGGCTGCGGTTCGACCAGTTCCCGACGGTCGTCGAGGTGGCGTCCGCGTTCGCCGACCGGCTCGGCACGGAGGCGTACCGGCAGGACCTGGGCCACAGTCTGCGCCGGATCGCGGTCGGCTTCCTCCTCGCCGCGGTCCTCGGGGTGGCGGCCGGCACGGCCGTCGCCCGGTCCCGGTGGGCCGCCGACCTGCTTGGCCCGCTGGTGGAGGTGGTGCGGCCGGTGCCGGCCATCGCCCTGGTGCCGGTGGCGATCCTGCTGCTGCCCAGCAACGAGCAGGGAATCGTCTTCATCACCTGCGCCGCCGCCCTCTTCCCCGTCCTCGTGTCGACCCGGCACGCGGTGCGGGCGCTCAGTCCGGTGTGGGAGGAGGCCGTGCTGACCATGGGGGGCGGCCGGGTCCGGGTGCTGTTCTCGGTGGTGCTGCCGGGTGCCCTGCCGGGGATCTTCGGCGGTCTTTCGGTGGGCATCGGCGTCGCGTGGATCTGTGTGATCTCGGCGGAGATGATCTCCGGCGAGTACGGGGTGGGGTACCGGACCTGGCAGGACTACACGGTCGTCGACTACCCGGGCGTGTTCGTCGGCATGGCGACCATCGGCGCCCTCGGCTGGTTCACCTCGACGGCCGTGGAGACCCTCGGCCGCCGGCTGACCGCCTGGCTGCCGCGCCCCGACGACCACCTCCCCGCGGGCCCCGCCCGTATCCCCGGCGCGCCCCGTCCGGCCGGCCCGGCGTCCGCGACGGACACCGCCGCCGTCGCGAGCACCGCGTCCTCCTCCCCCTCCGTCCCCGCCGCCCCGGCGGTGTCCGTGCCCGAGAAGGAGCCGGTTCGATGAGCACCGTGAGTCCCTCCGCCGCCCCGCCCGGGACGCCCGCCCCGGCCGGCCCCGGGCCGGAGCGCGCGGGCGCGGAACTGGCCCTCCACGGCGTACGGCTCGGGCGCCCCGGTGCGGCCGAGGTGTCGGGGCCCTCGGGGCTGCGGATCGCCCCGGGTGAGCTGGTGACCGTGGTCGGTCCTTCGGGCTGCGGCAAGACGACGCTGCTGCGCACGCTCGCGGGACTGCTGCCGCCGCTGGAGGGGCGGGTCACGCAGGACGGGGAGCCGATCCTGCGGCCGGGCGCCGACCGGGCGCTCGTCTTCCAGCACGACGCGCTGCTGCCGTGGCGGTCGGTCCGCGCCAACGTCGAACTGCCGCTGGCCATCCGGCGGATGCCCCGGGCCGAGCGGCGGCGCGCGGCCCGGGAGTGGCTGGAGCGGGTCGGGCTCGCCGAGCACGCGCTCAAGCTGCCGCACCAGCTGTCCGGCGGGCAGCGGCAGCGCGTCCAGCTGGCCCGCGCGCTGGCCGGCGGGCCCCGCGCCGTCCTGATGGACGAGCCGTTCGGTGCGCTCGACGCGCACACCAGGGCCGGGATGCAGGACCTCCTCGTGGAGATCCTGCGCGGCACGGGCGCGACCGTCGTCTTCGTCACGCACGACGTCGACGAGGCCGTCCACCTGGGCGACCGGGTGGTCCTCTTCGGCACCGGGGAGGTCCTCGACGTGCCGCGCCCGCGGGTGCGGGAGGCGCGGAACGACCCCGCGACGGCGGCCCTGCGCCGCCGCGTCCTCGACTCCCTCTGAGATCCCCGGTCCCCGGTCTCCGGTCCCCGCTCCCCCGCCGGCCCCCGATCCTTCCGACCGCCTGCTGCGAAAGGCATTCCGTGGAATCCCCCCTGACCGTCCCCGAGCTCTCCGACGCGACCGAGCTCTCCTGTGACGTGCTCGTCGTCGGCGGCGGGACCGCCGGCACCATGGCCGCGCTGACCGCCGCCGAACGCGGGGCGAACGTCCTGCTCCTGGAGAAGGCGCACGTCCGGCACTCCGGCGCGCTCGCCATGGGGATGGACGGCGTCAACAACGCGGTCGTGCCGGGCCGGGCCGAACCCGACGACTACGTCGCCGAGATCACCCGCGCCAACGACGGCCTCGTGGACCAGTCGACCGTCCGGCAGACGGCGACCCGCGGCTTCGCGATGGTCCGGCGCCTGGAGTCGTACGGGGTGAAGTTCGAGAAGGACGAGCACGGCGAGTACGCGGTCCGGCAGGTGCACCGCTCCGGTTCGTACGTCCTGCCCATGCCCGAGGGCAAGGACGTGAAGAAGGTGCTGTACCGCCAGTTGCGGCGGCGCGAGATGCGGGAGCGGATCCGGATCGAGAACCGGGTGATGCCGGTCCGCGTCCTCACCCACCCGGACGACGGCCGGGCCGTCGGGGTGGCCGGACTCCACACCCGTACCGGGGAGTTCGTGGTCGTCCGGGCGGGCGCGGTGATCCTGGCCACCGGGGCCTGCGGACGGCTGGGGCTGCCCGCGTCCGGCTACCTGTACGGCACGTACGAGAACCCGACGAACGCCGGCGACGGCTACGCCATGGCGTACCACGCGGGCGCGGCGCTCACCGGCATCGAGTGCTTCCAGATCAACCCCCTGATCAAGGACTACAACGGGCCCGCGTGCGCCTACGTCGCCAACCCGTTCGGCGGCTACCAGGTGAACCGGCACGGCGAGCGGTTCGTGGAGTCCGACTACTGGTCCGGGCAGATGATGGCCGAGTTCGCCGCCGAACTCGCCTCGGACCGGGGGCCCGTCTACCTCAAGCTGAGCCATCTGCCCGAGGAGACCATCGGGGCCGTCGAGTCCGTCCTGCACACCACCGAGCGCCCCACCCGCGGCACCTTCCACGCGGGCCGCGGGCACGACTACCGCACCCACGACATCGAGATGCACATCTCCGAGATCGGCCTGTGCGGCGGCCACTCCGCCTCGGGGGTACGGGTGGACTCCCACGCCCGGACCACGGTGCCCCGCCTGTACGCGGCCGGCGACCTGGCGTCCGTACCGCACAACTACATGATCGGCGCGTTCGTCTTCGGTGACCTGGCGGGCGAGGACGCGGCCCAGTACCGGGCGTACGAGGGGGAGTTGGACCAGCGGCAGCTGGCGGAGGCGCACGAGCTCGTCTACCGGCCGCTGCGGAACCCCGACGGTCCGCCGCAGCCGCAGGTGGAGTTCAAGCTGCGGCGGTTCGTCAACGACTACGTGTCCCCGCCCAAGACGGGGGCCCGGCTCTCCCTGGCCGTCGAGGCGTTCACCCGCATGTCGGGGGAGATCGCGGGGATGGGCGCGCGCACCCCGCACGAGCTGATGCGGTGCGCGGAGGTCTCGTTCATCAGGGACTGCGCCGAGATGGCCGCCCGGGCCTCGCTGGCCAGGACCGAATCCCGGTGGGGTCTCTACCACGAGCGGCTCGACCACCCCGAGCGGGACGACGAGGGCTGGCTGCACCACCTCGACCTCCGCAAGTCCCCGTCCGGCGCCATGGAGTTCACCGCGCGGCCGGTCGAGCCGTACGTGGTGCCCGTGCCGGAGTTCGCACCCCCCGGCGGACCGGAACGGCACATCGGCGAGGTGGCCCTCGTGCCGGTCGCCACCGCCGGGCCCCGCGAGGCCGTCCCGGCGGCCCGCGCGAAGGCGGCCGTCGAACCCGTGGCGTCGGGTGACGCGCCCTCGGGCGGCGCCCCGCACCCCCGGCTGCTGCGGCTGCTCGCGCTCGTCGAGGAGTCCCCGGACCTGGCGGCGCTGGGTCCGTACCTGGACGACGCAGAACCGGAGGTGCGGGCCGCGGCCGTCACCGCGCTCGGCGAGACGGCGCCGGCGGGGACGGGTCCGGCGCTCGCCGCCCGGCTGCGGGACGGGTCCCCGCGGGTGCGTGCCGCGGCCTCGGCCGCGCTGCGCGAGCTCGTCGAGGTGCTGCCCGCCGATCCGGTCCTCGGGGCGGGGCTGCGGGAGGCCCTCGGTGTGCCCGACGCCGGCGTGCGCGCCGCCGTGCTCGACGTGCTGCGGGCGCTGCGGCTCGGTGACGCCCCGCTGTACGCGGGCGCGCTCGCCGACGACTCCGTCGACGTACGGGTGCGGGCGGTCCGTGCGCTGGTGGCGGTGGACGCGGTCGCGGAACTCACGGCGGCCGCGGGCGATCCGGCGCGCGAGGTCCGGGTCGCGGTGGCGCGCGGGCTCGCGGCCGTGCGGGATCCGGCGCCGGAACCGCTCGGCCCGCTGCTCGCCGACGCCGATCCCCTGGTCAGGGGAGCCGCGCTGGCCGCGCTTGCGGCCACCGGCTGCCCGCCGCACCTCGCCGAGGCGGCGGAGGCGGCGCTCGCGGACGGCGCCTGGCAGGTGCGGGCCGGTGCCGCGACGGCCCTCCGGGCGGCTCCCGGCGCCCTCGCCGTTCCCGGCCTGGCCAAGGCCCTCGCCGACCCGAACGCGGACGTCCGCAAGGCCGCCGTCCTCGCCCTCCTGGCCCACCGGGACGATCCCGCGGCTCGCACCGCGCTCGCCGGCGCGACCGGCGACGCCGACGCGGACGTCCGCGCCTACGCCGCCCGCGCGGCCGCCCCGGTCCCCGGCTGACGGCCGAGGGGCCTGCGGGGCCGGGCGGGTGACGGGCGGTGGCATCCGGGTGACCGGGCGCATGCCGGGCGGCGGGGCCGGGAAGGGGCGCAGGCTGGGACACAGGCGGGACGAGGACGAGGAGGTGGTGCCGGTGTCGGGGCCGACGACGACCGGGGAAGCGGTGGGAGCACCGTGCTGGCTGAGTTTGAGCGCGCGTGACCTGGAGGCGGCGGAGCGCTTCTACGGGGCGGTGCTCGGCTGGACGTTCCGGCGGGGCGGCGCGGGGAACGAGTACGCGGTGGGCGATCTGGACGGGGTGCCGGTGGCCGGGATCGCGCCGGTGGCGGCGCAGCTTGCCGTCCCGGTGGCCTGGACCGCGTTCTTCTCCGTGACGGACGCCGACGCGACGGTGGCCCGCATCCGGGAGCGCGGCGGCACCGTCGGCGTCGGCCCGGTCGCCTACCCGCCCGACGGCCGGGCGGCCCTGGCCACCGACCGCGAGGGCGCGGCCTTCGGCGTCTGGGAGGGCCGTACGGAATCCCGCTGGCACATCGGCGAGCACACGGCGCCGGCCTGGGTCGAGCTCCACACCCGTGACGCGTTCGAGGCGGCCGTCTTCTACGGCGAGGTCCTGCGCTGGACGGCCGGCACCGGGGGCCGCCTTGAGGTCTCGTACGAGCAGGACAAGGTGGTCCTCCGTCACGACGGCGACGCCGTCGCGCGCCTCAACAGCGGCCCGGTGGAGTCCACCGACCCCCGCCCCCAGCTGCGCCCCCGCTGGCTGGTGCGCTTCCGCGTCCCCGACCCGGAGGCCGCCACCGCCGCCGTCCTGGCCCACGGCGGCGTGGTCGTGCCGGGCGGCCTGTGGGGCGGTGTCCGCGGCTCCGAGGACGCCGACGGGCGCCGGGTGGTCGTCCGTGACCCGGACGGGGCGCTGTTCGCCCTGGAGGCGGCGGAGGAACCCAAGGACTGAGCCGGTGCGGGCACGGGGCTGTTCCCCGTGCCCGTCCGGTCAGCGGGCGGCGGTGCGGGCCGCGCGGCGGGCCAGGAGCCGGGCCCGCTGGTCCGGGTCGGTGGCGAGGTCGATGGCGGTCCACGCCATGGCGAGTCCGCCGTCGAGAACGGCCCGGTCGGCCGCGGCCGTGGTGCCGTACCGGGTGAAGTCCGGGTGGTGCATGATCGTGTCGCCGCAGTCGTAGCCGATGGAGGGGTGGATCGTCGGGACGACGTGCGAGACGTTGCCCATGTCGGTCGAACCGCCGCGCAGTCCCGGGTCGTTGGGCAGGACGGTGCGGCCGAGGGCTTCGGCGGCGGCCTGGTAGCTGCGGCCCATGGCGAGGTCCTGGCGGAGGTCGGCGTAGTCGTTGCCGACGGTCTCCAGGAGGAGTTCGGCGCCGGTGGCGAGGGCGCCCGCCTCGAAGCAGGCCCGCACCCGGGCCTGGAGCTCGGCGAGTTCCTCGCTGGAGCCGGCCCGTACGTCATAGGTGGCGGTGGCGCGGTCCGGGATGACGTTCGCGGCGTCCCCTGCCGAGGTGACGACGCCGGAGACGACGGCGCCGGGGGTCATCTGCTGGCGGTGGGCGGCGATGGCGACCTGGGCGATCATCATGGCGTCGGCGGCGTTGACGCCGCGGTGCGGCATGGCCGCGGCGTGCGCGGGGATCCCGCGGTAGGCGACCGAGAGGCTGCTGATGGCGAGGGTGGTGAGGCCGACGGCGTCCTGCGGCGCGGCGTGCACCATCATCGCCGCGGCGACGTCGTCGAAGGCTCCGGCGCGGAGCATGTCGACCTTGCCGCCGCCGGACTCCTCGGCGGGGGTGCCGAGGAGCGCGACGGTGAGGCCGAGGTCGTCGGCGAGCGGGGCGAGCGCGAGGGCCGCGGCGACGGACGCCGAGCCGTTGACGTTGTGCCCGCAGGCGTGGCCGATGCCCGGGAGCGCGTCGTACTCGGCGCAGATCGCGATGACCAGGTCGCCGCTTCCGGCGGTGGCGCGGAAGGCGGTGGGCAGCCCGTAGGCGCCGCGGGTCACGTCGAAGCCGGCGCGCTCGACGAGGTCGGTGATGCGGCGGGCGGCGCGGTGTTCCTCGTAGGCGAGCTCCGGGTCGGCGTGCAGGGCGTGGCTGAGCCCGATGACCGTGTCCTGGTGGCGGGTCAGGGCGGTGCGGCTGTGTGCGCGGGCGCTCGTGGGGGTCGTGGGGGTGGTCGTCATCGGGCGTCCTCGGTCGTGGGGCGGTGGAGGAGGGAGGCCGCCGCGCCCGCGAGGGAGATCACGAGGCACAGGATCCAGGAGGTGGTGTAGGCGCCGAGGTCCGGCAGGGTGTGGCCGGCGGGCGTGTGACCGGCGAAGACGGTGAGGACCGCGGCGGCGCCGAGCGAGCCGCCGACGCTGATGAGGAGCTCGTTGATGCCGGAGCCGACGGAGGTGCGGTCATGCGGGACGGCCTCCACGGCGAGCGTGCGCGTCGAGTGCTGGAGGAAGCCGTTGCCGAGTCCGGCCAGGGCCGTGCCGAGGAGGAAGAGCGGCGCGGAGGCGTGGGTGGCGAGCGCGATCCCGTATCCGGCGGCCATCAGGAGGGAGCCGGTGACCAGGGTGAGCCGGTCCGTGAGGCGGGCGGCGACGGCGGGGGCGGCGAGCGCGCCCGCGGCCATGGCGAGCAGGTTCGGGAGGAGTCCGAGGCCGATGGCGACGGGGCCGTAGCCGAAGCCGTAGCCGTTCTCGGCGGGGCTGGTGCCCAGGAAGACGGAGTGGGCGACCTGGAGGCCGAACATGCAGAAGCTGAAGGTGACGGTGACGAGGGAGACCACGACCACCGGGCGGCGCCGGAACATCCGGACGTCGATCATGGGCTCGGCCGTGCGGAGTTCCACGCCGACCCACAGCGCGGTCACGAGCGCGCCGCCGACCAGGGTGGCGAGGGTGCGGGCGGAGGTCCACTCCCAGCCGGGGGTGCCGCCGAGTCCGAGGGCGAGCATCAGGGCGACGAGGCCGGTGGAGAGCAGCACCGCGCCGGCCCAGTCGACGGAGCCGCCGGGGCGGTCGTCGGATTCGGGCAGCAGGGGCCAGGTGACGGCGAGCGCGAGGCTCGCGCCGATCGCGGGCACCCACAGGGCGGCGGTGGGGCTGTCGACGTAGGCGGCGATGAAGCCGCTGGACAGCAGGCCCAGGGTCAGGCCGCCGATCAGCGCGGCGACCATGTGGCTGATGCCCCGGCGGCTCTCGGCGTCGCCGCCTTCGGGGCGGTTGCGGAGGATGCCGACGAGCAGCGGGAAGAAGCCGGCGATGGCTCCTTGCAGGATCTGCCCGGCGAGCAGCACCGGGAAGGAGCGGCTGAGGCCGACGAGGACGGAGCCGGCGATCACGATCGCCAGGTTCCAGCGCAGCAGGCGGCGGTGGCCGTAGAGGTCTCCCATGCGGGCGAGCACCGGGGTGAACGCGACGCTCGCGAGCAGGTTCGCGATGCTGATCCAGTTCAGGTCCGCCGCCGTGACCTTCAGGGTGTCCGTCAGCCCCTTGAGCAGCGGTGACAGGAAGCCCTGGGTGATGCCGCTGGACAGTTCGACGAGGGCGACGGAGGCGATGACGGCTCCGGCGGGGGTGGCGCGGACCGCTCTTCTTCGTGCGGGGGCGGTACGGGTACCGGCGTCGTTCATGCCTACTACCTCTTCGGGAGGGCCGCGGGGGCTCGATGGGGAGGGGAGGCCGCCCGAGGTGGGGTGCGGGGGCGGAAGATGCACCACAATGTGGCGAGCCGACGGCACTTCGGGCAAGAGTTGACCGTGAAGACGGACGATTGCGGCGGGAGAAGGGGTGTCCGCGGCGGATTCGGGCATGACGGCGGCGCGTGGGGTCCACTCGGACATGGCCGGGACGGCCGGTCGCGGGGTGCCCGCGCGCACCTGGGGCGTACGAGAGGGAGGACGGGATGACGGCCGAGCGGGACGTCCGGCACGGCACGGGCGGCGCGGGTCTGGACGCGCTGGACCACGGGATCCTGAAGGTGCTGCACCGCGATCCGCGGGCCCCGTTCGCGGAGGTGGCGGCGGCCGTCGGGGCGCACGAGCGGACCGTCGCGCGGCGCCTGGAGCGGATGACGGCGGACGGACGGGTGGCGTTCGTCGCCGCGCTCGTACCGGAGTACCAGTACGAGGGGGTGACGGCCGAGGTCGCCGTGCGGTGCGCGCCCGGACGTGTCCACGAGGTGGCGCTGAAGCTGGCGGGCCTGGAGGAGACGCGGTCGGTGGAGGTCGCCACCGGGGCGCTCGACGTGTTCGTCGAGCTCCACGCGCCCGGCCACGAGGAGCTGCTCGCCCTGGTGGACGGTGTGATCGGCCGGCTGGACGGGGTCGTGGACATCCACACGGCCGTGGTCCTGCGGCTGTTGCTCACCACCAGCGACTGGGCCCCGTACGACGACGAGCCGACGGCCGTGCGCCGGCACGCCGTCGAGGGGACGGCGCTGCCGGAGCCCCCGGCCGTGGACGAACTCGACCGGCGGCTCGTCGGACTCCTCGGCCGGGACGCCCGGATGTCCACGACCCGCCTGGCGCGGGAGCTGCGGGTCGGCGAGACCACGGCCCGGCGGCGGCTGGCGCGGCTGATGGACTCGCACGTGCTGCACCTGCGGCTGCACGCGGATCCGGCGGTGCTCGGCTATCCGGTGGAGGCCCGGTTCCGGCTCGGGTTCCCGCACCGGGGTCTGGACCCGGCGATCCGCCTCCTGGCCCGCGAGCCGTCCGTCCGGCACCTCGTCGTCACCAGCGGCGGGACCAGCCTCCTCGGCTACTCCAGCCACCGCGACACCCGGGACTTCCAGGAGTTCGCCGCCCGGGTCTTCGCACAGCTTGAGGACGTGACGTCGACGGAGACGGCGCTGCTGATGCGTACCTACAAGCGCGCGGGGCTCTCCTCGGTCGCGGGGTGAGGGGCGGGGGTGTCGCCGGCGGGGGCGGCGGCCGGGATCAGGGCGGCGACGAGGGCGGCGGCGAGGCCGACGCCGCAGCCGATGAGGAGGGCGACGCGGAAGCCGTCCTCGGAGGGCAGGGTGTGTCCGCCGAGGGTGGTGGTGAGCTGGGCGAGGACGACGCCGATGACGGCGGCGGATGCGGAGGTGCCGATGGAGCGCATGAGGGTGTTGAAGCTGTTGGCGGAGGCGGTCTCCTGCTGCGGCACGGCGCCCATGATGAGCGCGGGCATGGCGCCGTAGGCGAGTCCGACGCCGGTGTTGCAGATGAGCGTCACGACGAGCAGGCCCCAGGTGGAGCCCATGAGGGCGAGCGAGGAGCCGTATCCGGCGGCGATGACCAGGGCGCCGACGGAGAGCGTGACCTTGGGGCCGCGGGCGGCCGACAGCTTGGCGCCGAGCGGTGCGAGGGCCATCATCATCAGGCCCGCGGGGGCCATCCAGAGGCCCATGGCCATCATCGACCGGCCGAGGCCGTATCCGGTGGCCTCGGGCAGCTGGTAGAGCTGGGGCACGACCAGGGACTGGGCGTACATGGCGAAGCCGACCAGGACCGAGGCCAGGTTGGTCATCAGGACGACCGGGCGGGCGGTGACGCGGAGGTCGACGAGCGGGTCGCGGGTGCGCAGTTCCCAGAAGCCCCAGCCGAGGAGCACGACGGCGGCGACGGCGAAGAGCCCGAGGGTGGTGCCGCTGCCCCAGCCCCAGGTCGCGCCCTTGGAGACGGCGAGCAGCAGGGCGACGAGTCCGATGCCGAGGCCGGCCGCGCCGGGTGCGTCGAAGCGGCCGGGGGCGGGGTTGCGCCGGCCGTCGGGTGCGACGCGCCAGATGAGGACGCCGACGAGGGCGCTGAGCGCGGCGGCGACCCAGAAGAGGACGCGCCAGCTGGCGTTCTCGGCGACGGCGGCGGAGAACGGGAGGCCGAGGGCGCCGCCGACGCCCATCGAGGCGCTCATGAGCGCGATGGATCCGCCGAGCTTCGCCGGCGGCAGGATGTCGCGGAGCAGGCTGATGCCGAGGGGTACGACGCCCATGCCGAGGCCCTGGAGTCCGCGTCCGACGATCATCGGGACGACGGAGGAGGCGAGGGCGCAGACGACGGATCCGGCGATGAGCGGGATCACCGAGACGAGCAGGACCCGGCGTTTGCCGAGGGTGTCGCCGAGCCGGCCGGCCACGGGGGTGGCGACGGCGCCGGCGAGCAGGGTGGCGGTGATCACCCAGGAGGCGTCGGAGGCGGTGGTGCCGAGCAGTCGGGGGAGGTCGCCGATGAGCGGCACCACCAGGGTCTGCATGAGTGCGGCCACGATGCCCGCGAGCGCGAGGACGCCGACGACGCCTTCGGGTCGGGCGTCGGGCTTGGAGCCGTCCACGGGTTCTCCCTCGGTCTTGCACGGTAGTGCCGTATTCCCTTGCTTGTGCATGATGCACATCAATGGCTTCATGCACAAGCCGTGCATGATGCACACTGCCTGACCTCGGGGGACAATGCCTCGGGGGACAATGCCTCCATGGACAAGCCCGTGGACAAGCCCACCCACCTGGTCGAGTTCGAGACCATGCTGCTCAGCCGGCACAGCCACCTGTACGCCCCCCGCACCCGCGCCGGGGGCGCCCAGCTCGACCGCAGCGCCTACGTCCTCCTGAGCCGCATCCGCATGCACGGGCCGCTGTCCATCGGCCAGCTCAGCGAGGCCTTCGGCCTCGACGCCTCGACTCTCAACCGGCAGACCGCCGCCATGCTCCGCGCCGGGCTCGTCGAGCGCATCCCCGACCCCGACGGCGGCATCGCCCGCAAGTTCCGCATCACGGAGGAGGGCGAGCGCCGGCTGGAGGCCGACCGCACCTCCAATGTCGAGGGCCTCGACCGCGTCATGGAGCACTGGTCACCCGAGGACGTCACCGAGTTCGCCGCCTTCCTCGAACGGTTCAACCGCGACATCGAGCGCCTCGAAGGCCGCCCCTGGCCTCGCCCCTGACCCCGCCGCTCACAGGACCGTCAGGCGCCGCGACGCATCGCCGCCTGACGGTCCGCCGCGGCCAGGGCGGTGTTGAGGAGGGCCACGGCGGCGAAGGCGAGGGCCCCGCCCGGGTGATGGAGGGCGTGGAGGGCGAGCGCCGCGGCGCCGAAGACGAGGGCCTTGACGAGGAGGACGGCCGCGAGGGGCACGCGGAACCGGGCCTTCGGGGCGGCGAAGAGGCCCCAGAGGAAGGCGGCGAGGGTGGGCGCCGCGATCGCGAGCAGGAGGCGGAGCGCCAGGTTGTCGGCGCTCTCCCAGCCCCACCAGGCCAGTACGGCGAGGGCGGCGAGTTCGAGGACGAACGCCGTCCCTTCGTTGAGCACGTGCAGCGGGCCGGGGAGTCTCATCGGGGACCTTTCGGTGTCGAGCGCGCGTGCGAACAGCCCTGAGCGTAGACGCGAGTTCCGGCAGAGGTCTTTACCTCCGGACGTCGACGGCGGTAGCTTCCCGGCCTACGCAAGATGTTTCAGAAACTTTCCGAGTGTGTTTCCAACGGTGCTGATCCCCTTGCCCAGCCGGCCCGTGCGGAACGCGCGCTTCCCCCTGCCTGGAGACCCTGATGACCCGCACCCCCACGCGGCCGCCCGGACGCCCGGTGGCCGCCCTGGCCGTGGCCGCCGGCCTCCTCGGCCTGCTCGCCGCACCGCCCGACGAGCCGTCACCCCGCACCGCCCCCGCCGCGGCCGTCGCGGAGAACACGGCGACGGTCTACTACTGGACGAAGACGAAGAACTGGGCCGCCCACAACCTGCATTACGCCCCCGACGGCGGCTCCTGGACCACGGTCCCCGGCGTCGCCATGGAAGCCGCCTGTACGGACTGGGTGAAGAAGACCGTCACCCTCGGCGCCGCCACCGGACTCCAGGCCACCTTCAACAACGGCACCGGGACCTGGGACAACAACGGCGGCCGCAACTACGCCCTGGGCACCGGCGCGATCACCGTCAAGGACGGCGTCGTCGCCCACTCCGACCCGTGCGCGGGCACCACGCCCACCCCGTCGGCCAAGGCCACCGTCTACTACTCCACCCAGACGCTCGGCTGGTCCACGGCCAACATCCACTACCAGCCCGCGGGTGGCGCCTGGACCGCCGTCCCCGGCGTCGGCATGCAGACCGCGTGCGCCGGCTGGTGGAAACGGGAGCTCGACCTCGGGACGGCGGCGTCACTGAAGGCCGCGTTCAACAACGGGAACGGCACCTGGGACAACAACGGCGGCGCCGACTACACCCTGGGCGCCGGCGTCAGCACCGTACGGAACAACGTGGTGACCGCGAACGCGGCCGACCCCTGCGCCGCCGCGACGCCCGACACCCAGGCCCCGACCGCCCCCGGGCGCGTCACCGCCGCCGCCGACGGGACCTCGGTGCTGCTCACCTGGGACCCGGCCACCGACGACCGGGGTGTGACGAAGTACCAGGTCACCCGGGCCGGCGGCAGCGGCGGCACGGTCGTGACGGACGTCGGCTCCACCGTGTACTCCGACACGGGTCTGGCCGAGCGCACCGCCTACACCTACACGGTGAGGGCCGTGGACGCGGCCGGGAACGTCTCCGCCGCCTCGGCCCCGGCGACGGCCACCACCGGTGACAGGCCGGCGACCCCGGCCACCGGGAAGCCGCTGGGCACCGACCCGCGCAAGGACCCCATCTACTTCGTGCTCACCGCCCGCTTCAACGACGGCGACCCGTCGAACAACCGCGGCGGCAGCCAGCACGTCAAGTCGGGCAACGCGGCCGGCGACGACCCCATGTTCCGGGGCGACTTCAAGGGCCTCATCCAGAAGCTCGACTACGTCAAGGGGCTCGGCTTCTCCGCGATATGGGTGACGCCGGTGGTCCTCAACCGGTCCGACTACGACTACCACGGCTACCACGGCTACGACTTCTACAAGGTCGACCCGCGCCTGGAGTCGGCCGGCGCCTCCTACCAGGACCTGATCGACGCCGCCCACGCCAAGGGCATGAAGATCTACCAGGACGTCGTCTACAACCACTCCTCCCGCTGGGGCGCCAAGGGCCTGTTCACGCCCACCGTCTACGGCGTCCGGGACAGCCAGTGGAGCTGGTACTACGACGAGAGGCAGCCCGGCTTCGAGTACGACGGACTGACGATCGACGCGAAGTCCGGCAAGTCGTACTACAACGGCGACCTGTGGTCGACGGCCGAGCCGACCGGCAACACCTGCCTCAACTGGGGCAAGCCCACCGGCGGCAAGAGCGCCGAGGGCTACACCGTCTACAACTGCCAGTGGCCCAGCCCGACCTCCGGCATGTTCCCCAAGGCGCTCTACCACCAGTGCTGGATCGGCAACTGGGAGGGCGAGGACTCCCGTTCCTGCTGGCTCCACGAGGACCTCGCCGACTTCAACACCGAGAACCCGGCCGTCCAGAGCTATCTGATCGGCGCCTACGACAAGTACATCGACATGGGCGTCGACGGATTCCGCGTCGACACTGCCGTCCACATCCCGCGCACCACCTGGAACCGCCGCTTCCTCCCCGCGATCCAGGAGCGCGTGACCCAGCGTCACGGAGCCGAGGCAGCACGGAACTTCTTCGTCTTCGGCGAGGTCGCCGCCTTCGTCAACGACAAGTGGAACCGCGGCTCGGTGAACCACTCCGCGCAGTTCTACACCTGGAAGGAGCGCAAGGAGTACGACATCGACGACGCCAAGGCGGCGCTCGAGATGTACGACTACGAGCAGCAGCAGGGCACCGGGAACCAGCCCACCTCCACCAACGCGTTCCTGAACGGCAACAGCTACCACGCCCCGGACCACAGCCGCTTCTCCGGCATGAACGTCATCGACATGCGCATGCACATGAACTTCGGTGACGCGCCCAACGCCTTCTCCAACGGCAAGGACTCGGACGACAGTTACAACGACGCCACCTACAACGTCGTCTACGTCGACAGCCACGACTACGGCCCCAACAAGTCGAGCGAGCGGTACGCGGGCGGCACCGACGCCTGGGCCGAGAACATGTCCCTGATGTGGACCTTCCGCGGCATCCCGACGCTGTACTACGGCTCCGAGATCGAGTTCCAGAAGGGCAAGAAGATCGACTGCGGGCCCAGCTGCCCGCTCGCCACCACCGGCCGCGCCTACTACGGCGAGCACCTCGCCGGTTCCGTCACGGCCTCCGACTTCTCCCAGGTCTCCTCGGCCTCGGGCGCCGTCGCCACGACCCTTCAGCAGCCCCTGGTCCAGCACCTGCAGCGGCTCAACAGCATCCGCCGCGCGATCCCGGCCCTCCAGATGGGCCAGTACTCCACCGAGGGCATCTCGGGCGGGATGGCCTTCAAGCGCCGGTACACCAGCGGCGCCACGGACAGCTTCGCCCTGGTCACCGTCTCCGGCGGCGCCACCTTCTCCGGCGTCCCGAACGGCACCTACACCGACGCCGTCACCGGCGACGTGCGGACCGTCACCGGCGGCACCCTCACCGTCGCCGCCCCCGGCAAGGGCAACCTGCGGGTGTACGTCCTCAACGGCCCCGGCAAGATCGGCACTTCCGGCCCGTACCTGAAGTAGGGGCACCGGAGCGGGAACGGACACGGTACGGGGCGGGCGCCACCCGCCCCGTACCCCTTCCCGCCCCCGGCCCTCCCGTTTGACACCCGGGGGAGGCGGACGGACGGTGGGAACCGGGGACGGCGGTACTCCCGGAGCGGGGGCGGCGATGCCTCCGGGGCGAGGGAGAGGGTTGCCGGATGGCTGCCGGGACCGGATTCGGAGCGGCGCCCGCGCTGACACAGCGGGCCGCACCGGTCATGGCCCTGCACGCCACCCCGGCGATGGTCGCCTTCGCCTCCTTCCTCCAGCTCCCCACCTGGGAACTGGAGGCCCGCGTGGCCGAGGAGCTCGCCGAGAACCCCGCGCTCGAAGAGGACCCGTCGGCCGTCGCCTGCCCGCTCTGCGGGGCGGGCCTCCGCACCCCGGGGCTGTGCCCCTGCCTGTACGGGAGCGGCCGGATGCCGTACGCCCCCGGCGCCACCCCCGATCCCCGCACCGAGGACCGGGCCGCGCGGCTGCTCGCCGAGGTCAGGGCGGCGCTGCCCGCCTCGGACGCGGGGATCGCCGCGTACCTGATCGGCAGCCTCGGGCCGCGCGGGCGCCTGGACGGGTCCGTCGAGGAGGTAGCCGCCGCCCTCGGTGTCACGCCCGCCCGCGTCCGGCGGGCGCTCGCCGCCCTGCGCGCCGCGACACCGCCCGGTACCGGCGCGCGTGACCTGCGGGAATGCCTGTTGTTGCAGCTGGACCGGTGGGAGGAGCTGCACGCGGCCCGGGAGCCGGTCGTGCGGTCCGTGCTCGCCCGTCATCTGGAGGCGCTGGCCGGCGAGGAGTGCTTCGCGGGGGCCGCGCGGGCGCTGGGGGTGCCGGTCGAGGAGATCCGGCGGGTCAGGGAGTTCGTACGGTCGGAGCTGCGGCCCGCCGCCGAGCTGGACCTGGCGCCGCCGTCCGCCGACGCCTGCGCACCGCCCGACCTGGTGATCGCCCGCGACCCGCGGGAGCCGGGCGCGTACACCGTCGTCCTCCTGGAACCCCTGCGGCTGAGACTGGCCGTCAGCCCGGCCTACCTCGGCTACCTCTCCGGTCCGGCATCCGGCCCCGACGGGACGCGGCTCGCGCGGGAGCAGGTGGGGCGGGCGCGGGAGTTCCTGACGCGGCTTGACCGGCGGTGGCGGACCCTGCACCGGATCGCGGCGTACGTGGTGGACGCCCAGCGTCCCTTCCTCGATCACGGGACGGCCGGGCCGCGTCCGCTGTGCCGGCGCGAGGTCGCCGAGGCGCTCGGCCTGCACGAGTCGACGGTGTCGCGGGCGGTGGCCGGACGGGTCGCGCTGCTGCCGTGCCGTCGCACGATGCCGCTCGCCGGGTTCTTCGGCACCGACACCGGCGTCCACACGGCGCTGCGGGAGCTGGTCGAGCGGGAGAGCCGGCCGCTGTCCGACACGGAGCTGGCCCGGCTGCTGGCCGAGCGGGGCTTCCCGGTGGCGCGCCGGACCGTGGCCAAGTACCGCGGCGGTCTCGGCATCGCGCCGCACACCCGGAGGGCCGCCCGCCCGCGCGCCGCCTGACGGACCCGTCGCACCGAAGGTCCCTTCGCCCGTCCCGCCCGCAGCGGCGCCACCCGGCGAAGGGACCTTCGCCGTACGGCCGCCCGGGCCCCGGTGTTCTCCGGCTTCGCCCGCTGGCACGGCACTTGCAGGAGAGGAGGGTGAACGTCGTGCCGCAGCCGCCGGCGGGGCACCGCCCGGCGGAGTGACGAGGAGGCCGCAATGCACAACATGGATCGCACACAGCTCGAGTTCGGCTACGGGACCGGCGGCGGCACGGCCGGTGAGGCGGAGGCGTACGGCGCGTACGCCCCGGAGTTCGAGGACGCGGGCGAGTACGGCGCCCAGGAGGCCGAGGGAACCCTGGACGAGGTCCAGGAGATGGAGCTCGCCGGGGAACTCCTCGAAGTGACCGACGAGGCCGAACTCGACCATTTCCTCGGCAAGCTGGTGAAGGCCGCGGCGCCCCTCCTCCGGGGCGGTCCCGGCAAGGCCCTCAAGGGTCTGCTGCGCGGTGCGGCCAAGCAGTTCCTGCCCATGCTCGGCGGGGTCGCGGGCAATCTCGTCCTGCCGGGCATCGGCGGGCTCGTCGGCTCCCAGCTCGCGTCGAAGGCGGGCAGCCTGTTCGGTCTCGAACTGGAGGGTCTGAGCCGCGAGGACCAGGAGTTCGAGGCCGCCCGCCAGTTCGTCCGGTTCGCCGCCGACGCGGCCCGGACGGCCGCTTCCTCCGACGGCGAGGCGGAGGCCGGCGACGGCCACGGCGAGTACGAGGGCGACTTCCAGGGCGAGTTCGGGGACGGCGCCGGCGAGTACGAAGGTGACTTCGAAGGAGACCTGGAAGGGGACTTCGAGGGGGACTTCGAGACCGGCGACGCCGGCGAGTACGAGGGCGACTTCGAGGGCGGGGTCCCGGGCGCGTACGAGACAGGCGGCCAACCAGGCGAGCTGGAGGGCGAGTCCGACGGCGTCGGCGAGCTGGACGCGGGGGCCGCGCGGGCCGCCGTGCTGAGCGCCGCGCAGCGGTACGCCCCCGGGCTCGTGCCGATGGTCTCCGGCGCGTACTACGGCGGGCGGCGGACCAGCGGCCGCTGGGTGAGGCGGGGCCGGACGATCATCCTGCTCGGCGTCTGAACCGGCACCGGAAGGGAGACCTGCCATGAGCACGTACGAGTGCGAGTGCGGCGGCGGCCACCGGCGGGCCGCGGACGCGGAGAGCGCCGGCGCGGCCGCTCCCGAACTGCGGGAGTTCGAGGCGGAGACGGGCCTGCTCGGCGGCGAGTTCGGCAGCCCGCTGACCGAGGCGGAGGAGAGCGCGCTCGCCACCGAGCTCCTCGGTGTCGCCGACGAGCGGGAACTCGAGGCCTTCCTCGGCTCGTTCCTCGCGCCGGTCGCGCGGCGGGACGGCGGGTTCCTCAGCTCCACGGCGGGCGCGGCGCTCGGCGGCGTCCTGAAGAACGTGGCCATGACCGCGCTGCCCGGTACGGCGACGGGCCCGGCCCGCGGATCGGGGACGGGTTCGACGGCCCCGGGGCGCCGGGTGGTGCAGAGGCTGCCGATGCTGCGGCGGCACGCGGGGAACCCGCCGGACCTGATCCTGAAGTGGAACGCGATGGACCGGCCGTCCCGGATCGACGTCGTGGTCCACCTCCACGGCTTCTCCTTCCGGGGCGCCGCGATGACCCTTCCCGAGGACATGGAGCCGGTGAGCGGGCTCGACTTCGGCGCCGTCCCCGGCCGTACGTCCCCGACCCTGCTCGTCCTCCCCCGCGGCCATCACTTCGGCGGCCCCTCGGGCCGCGGCTACACGCACCCCGCCCTTGAACCGCCCGGCGCGATCCAGCGGCTGGTCGCCGAGTCCCTGGCCCGCTTCAAGGCGGCCACCGGCGTCGACGCCCCGCTCGGCCGGCTCATCCTCACCGCGCACTCCGGCGGCGGCGCCTCGCTCATGCGGATCCTGCGGCACACCGACCCCGACGAGGTGCACACCTTCGACGCCCTCTACGGGGACCCGGGACCGCTCGTCCACTGGGCTCGGCAGCGGCTCGCGGGAGGCACGGGAGCGCTCCGGGTGCTCTACAAGCCGTACGAGCCGACCGCGCGTCACAGCGAACAGGTGGCCGCCGCGATCCGCGCGGGGTCCTCGCCCCGGTTCCGGGTGGAGTGGACGCGGGTGACGCACATGCGGATCCCCCGGGTCTACGGCCCGCTGCTCCTCGCCGACGCGGCCGCCGACCTGCCGGGCACGGCCCCGGCTCCGGCCCCTCCCCCGCGCCCCCGTCGCCGCCGCAGGCCCGGTCAGGGCAGCGGTGTACGGGAGCTGTCGGAGGAGTACACCGCGTCCCCGGGACCCGCGTACGGCGGGGCGGCCGGCGAGCTGGAGGGCGAGACCGGCGGGGCGTGGAGCGGGACGCCCGAGCAGGTCGCCTTCCGGCAGCGGGTCCTGGACGCGCATCTGGCCCGCAGCCGGAAGTGGACGGGCCACGGGCCCGGCCGGGATCTGGCGAGCGGCGAGCTGTCCCCCGTCGCCGGGACCTCGGTCTCGATGCGGAGCGACGCGGCGGCCGCGGCCGGCCGGCTGCTCGCGGCGGCCAACGCGGCCCTCGCGGCGGCGCGCTCCGCGGGCGACGAGGACGCCGGACACACCCGCCGGCTCACCGGCGGCAGCGGCTACCGGGGCAGCGACCACCAACGGCGGCTGTGGCTCGGCTACTTCAGGGGCTACTACGACCAGACGGCCGGCGCACGCGCCGGGCTCTCCGGCGGGCCGCACGGCGACGGCGCCGTCCGGTACATGCTGGACGTCTTCGGCATCCCCGCGAAAATCGCCGCGCCCGGCTACAGCAACCACCAGAACGGGATCGCGATCGACTTCCTCCAGGTCCGCGGCCGCGGCCACGCCCTCCGGAACAGCACCGGGTCCAAGGCCGTCAAGCGCTGGCACGCCACCTGGTTCTTCCGCTGGCTCCAGGCCAACGCGCACCGTTTCGGCTTCGTCCCCTACGCCAAGGAGCCCTGGCACTGGATCTACCGGGGCGTGGGCACCGGACCGGTGGCGTCCTCGCGGCGCACGGAACCCCGTCCGCGTCCGCTCCTGGAGAACCCGGCCGCCGCCCTCTTCGGCCTGCGGGCCGAGTCGGGCGAGGCCCAGGAGGACGAGTTCGAGGTGGCCCGGCGCTTCGTGCGGCTGTCCGCGGCGGCCGCCAGGAACGCGGCGATGGCGCCACGCGACCGGTACCGCCGCTACCGCCCCTACCGCGGCCGGCCCGGCGACCGGGCCGTGGGCAGGGCGGCCGTCTTCGCCGCCGCCCGGCGTTACGCCCCCGGCCTCTACCGGTCCTTCCCCCGGTACGCCCGCCCGGCGCCCTGGTCCTGGCCCCGCCCGATCCCGCCCTCCCGGCGGCGCTGGTACGGCCGCGGCTACCGCTACGGCTATCCGCGCTACACCGGCGTGAGCTACCCGACGTGGCCCGACCCGGCGGAACCGTACGGCCGGAACGCCTACCAGCCGATGCCGTACGAGCCCGGTCCGTACGACTCCGGGGCGCGGGAGCCGGCGCCGGACGCCGCCCCCGACGCGGGCCCCGGGCCCGGCCAGGAACCGGACGCCGCGCCGCCGGAATCGGGTGCGCCGGAGCCGACGGGCGGGCCCGCACCGGACGCCCCGCCCGCTCCGTCCGCCGCCGACGGCTCCGCCGGTGAGGCTCCCGGGCGTCCGGCCGGCACGTGGGTGCGGCAGGGCGACCGGGTCACGATCGTGGAGGCCTGATCATGCGTGGGACGTCGTCGACCGCACGCCGGCTGCTCGCCGGCGAGGCGCGGGCGCTGCTCACCCGGCTCGACCGGGTCCAGCCCTTCGCCGTGCGCGAGACGATGCTGCCCGCCGCGGCGCCGTCCCCGGCCGCGCAGATCGGCATCGAGCGGACGCTCGTCGCCGGCCGGCGCGAGCTGCGGGGCCGGGTGCGGGCGTATCTGGCGTGGCTGGAGGGCGAGGGCGCGGCGGCGACACCGGAGGAGATGCAGCGCCGGTTCACCGCGCTGCGCTGGCGGTTCAACGACGTCCTGGGCCAGTTCGACCTCTTCCAGCAGACGATCACCCAGCGCAGCGAGCACGAGATCGGGCTGTGGCTCTCCGGGATGGACGTGACCGCGGCCGACGCGCTCGACGTGCCCGTCCGGCCCTTCGATCCTCCGCCGGTGGTCTGTTATCTGGACCGGGGTCCCGGTGCGGCAATCCGGCGCGCTAAGACCCGTCTGCCGGGCGGCGGTTCGAGTCCGGTGGCGATCGTGCGCGTGCCGCGCGAGCGGATGGTCGGCGGGTACGGTCTCAGCTCCTCGCTCTGCCATGAAGTCGGCCACCAGGGTGCCGCGTTGCTCGATCTCGTGCCGTCGCTGCGGACGGAGCTGCGGGCGCGGGCGGCCGCGCCGGACGGCCGGCTGCCGCTGCCCTGGGCGTTGTTCTCGCGGTGGCTGTCGGAGATCGTCGCCGACTTCTGGGCCATCGGGAAGCTGGGGGTGACGGCGACGATGGGGCTGATCGGAGTGGTCAGCCTGCCGCGCCGCTTCGTCTTCAGGATCGACCCGCTCGACAGCCATCCCTTCCCCTGGATCAGGGTCCATCTGGGCACCGCCATCGGAGAGTTGCTGCATCCCGATCCTCAGTGGCGGGCCCTCGGCGAGCTGTGGTCCGCGCTGTATCCCCTCGACGGTCTCGACGCGGAGGCGCGGGCGCTGCTCGCCTCGCTGACCTCGGCGGCCCCCGAGCTCGCCGCCCTGCTCGCCGGGCACCGTCCGCAGGGCCGCGCGGAGGTGACGCTCGGCGGTCTCTTCCGGCCCGCCGAGCGCTCCCCGCGGCGGCTGATCGCGCTGTACGAGGCCGCGCGGCGGCGTCCGGAGCTGCTCGACCGGGCCGCGCCGACGCTCGCCTTCGCGGCGCTGGGCCAGGCCCGGTCGGCCGGGCTGATCTCACCCGAGGCGGAGAGCCGCCGGGCGGAGGCGCTGCTGCGGGGCTGGGCCCTGCGCAGCACCCTCGCCACGACGGCGGCCTGCGCCGCCCGCGGTTCGTCGCCGGCCGTCCGGCCGGCCGTCCACCGGAAGGCCGTCCCCGCGGGCGGCGGTCTCCCTCTTCACCACCTGCCCGAGGAGGAGTCATGGGCACACCGCTGAATCCGCACTCACCGCTCCAGGTCACGCTGACCGCCGTACCCGACGAGGTGACGCGGGGCGAGACGGTGCGACTGCGGGCCGACACGACGGCCAAGGGCGTGGAGTACCGCTGGAGCGTCTCGGACGGCACGCTGTCCCGGTGGACCGTCGACGACGCCGAGGTCCTCTGGGACACCCATAGCGCCGAGCCAGGCGTACAGACCGCCACCGTCGAGGTCCGCGCCGGCAGGCAGACCAGCCAGCAGGTGGCCGACGTCCGGATCAAAATGCCGGTGATCGACGGCCGTCGCACCCCGCTCTCCGTCCGGCTGTCACCGGCCGGAGCCGTCAGGACCGACAGCCAGGCGCTGTGGACGGCCATCCGCAACAGCAGCGAGTCCCTCGGCTTCGGCGAGTACCAGGACTTCATCGAGATGGTCCTCTGCAAGCCGTCCGGCGGGCTCCACGGGGAGCACCGCCGGCTGCGGCACGAGGGCCGGGCCGAGCTCAAGGCCGTCGCCAGGGCGAGCACCCTGCCGTACCCGGGGGTGGACTCGTACTGGCTCCTGAAGACGGCGACCGAGGCCTTCCTGCGGATCCGGTGCGGCATCCTCGTGGACCCGAGGAATCCCGACGCGCCCTTCGACGGCGTCGACCTGCGCGAGGAGCAGGCGCGGTACGGGGACGGGCCGGTGACGGAGGACGAGATCGAGGCGATGTGGCGGGCGTTCATCGAGCCGGTGCCGCAGGACCCGAGGCTCTACACCCTGCCGTACTTCGCCCGGATCCTCGAGGGACTGCGGAACGTACCGGTGCGCGGCCCGGGGAAGCTCGGCTTCCCCTGCGACGCGATCCTCCAGTACAAGCTCACGAACCCGTGCCTCATCGAACTGTTGTGGAACTACTGGCAGGAGGAGAGTCTCCTCGTCCAGTCGCTGATCGAGATCAGCCGCCGGTTCCAGAACATGCGGCGTTCCGAGGAGCCCGATCCGCTGGCCCATCTGGAGATCGCCCCGCTGCTGCCGCTCGGCAACCTGCTGTGGGGGTACATCCAGGACGAGCAGCACCGGCTGTCCGTGGTGCGGCGGGCGTACGAGTACGACCACCACTACGGGATCACGCTGATCGGCAGGGCCGTCCCGCCGCTGCGCGGGGCCGACAGTCGGTCCAAGTTCCTGGAGGCCTTCCACAGCCTCCTCAAGCTGTGCACGAACTTCTACGCGCAGGCCGACGACATGACGGTCACCCCCGACGGGTTCCCCGTCCTCAACGGCCTGAAGGAAGTCCACCTGCTGCTCACCGAGGGCCAGCACAACCAGTACGGCGACCTGCCGTGGACGGCCCGCCAGGAGATGCTGATGCAGCAGTGGCTGCTCGCCAGGCCCGAGATGCGGCAGTTCCTGCCGTCGCGTGCGATGGTCGCCTACCCGGAGCCCTGGATGGGCACCGTCGACGTGATGAAGAAGCTCCAGGGCTGGACGGACACGCCCACCCTGCACTTCCACAACCTCGCGGTCTTCGGCGAACGGATCCTGCTCTCCATCCGCTTCGGCGACTGGAACTCGGTCAACGAACGCGACGAGGCGGCGAACTGGGCGCGCTACTGGCGGGCCGAGATCCAGGGCTACATCCACGCCTACCGGGCCGCCACCGGCGTCGACCTCACCTCCGACCAGCTGGACTTCACGATGCCCGCCGTCCATCTGCGGCGCCGCACCGCCCAGCAGCTCAGCGGCACGGGCCGCCGGCGGGCCCCGCTCGGCGGCGGGTCACGGGCCGGCATGGCGGGCATGGCGGGCCGCCGGATGCGCCGGATGCCTCCCTCGGACCGGCCGTACTGAGCGGCCGGGGCGTGTCATGTCGTACGAGACGCTCTCTCCGGGCGCCTTCGCCGGGGAACAGGACGCCGTGGTCGGCGAGTTCGAGCGCGGCACTGGTTTCAGCCCGTGGGAGCTGGTCCGGGTGGTGAGCGCGGTCGCCCAGGGCACCCGGGACGAGTCCGCGCTGGCCGGCCTGGTCTTCCACCAGCGTCATCCGGAGCGCGGCGGGGCGCCGATCCGGCGCGGCGAGCGGGACGCGGCGCGGGAGTGGCTCGCCATCCGGGACACCCTCGTCCGGCCCCTCCTCGCCGGCGGCCGGACGCCCGCCCCGGCCGCTCCTCCGGGCCCTTCCGGCCCGCCCGGCGCGGGCGCCTCGTCCTCGTCCGGTCCCGGTGCCTCGTCCGGCGCGGGTTCCGTGTCGGGTCCTGGTGCCTCGTCCGGCGCGGGCTCCGCGTCCGGGCCGCCGCGTCCGGCCCGGTCCTGTACGGCGCCGGCCGGGACGGCCGTCACGAAGTGCACCCGGCCGGGGCGGCTGGCCTGTCCGCCCATCACGGGGCTGCTGTGCACGGAGGGCGTCGACGGGGTCCCGTTCCACTACCCCGATTCCATCCGGCGCGCGCCCGGCAGCGGGCTGCTCGTCGTGACGGGACGCCAGTGGCGGCGCGAGCAGCGCTTCACCGTTCCCGTCCGGGACGCGATGAGCGCGTTCCTGCGGAACATGCGGGGCTTCGGCATGCCGGTGGAGGCGATCCTCACGGCCGGCTCGCTGTACTGCCGCTGTGTGAAGCGCTCCGACCCCGCCAAGCCCGACATCCTCAGCAACCACTCGTTCGGCGACGCCCTCGACATCGTCGGGGTGCGGTGGCCGGCCACCGGAGGGCCGCCGAGCGCGCTGCGGGAGACGATCGTCCACAACTGGACCGACCCGGGCCAGCGTGTCCTGCTCCGGCGGATCGACGCCTGCCTGCGGCTCTCCTTCCCGACGGTCATCGACTACTACCGGGCCGACCACCGCGACCACTTCCACTGCGACACCAACCGCGGCCAGGGCGACCGGCCCCGCACGACGGCCGGCCTGGGCTTCACGCGGGAGGCGCTGCGGGCCGTCGGCCATCCGGTGACGCCGACCGGCCGTGCGGAGGCGGACGTGTTCCGGGCGCTCGCCGCCTTCGCCGGGGTCCCGGCGGCCTCGCTGCGGGACCCGGCGGTCCTGCGGCGGGTGCTCGCCGGGCTGTTCACCCGGGTCGCGGCCGGGCGGTAGCCGGTCCGCGCACGGGTGAGGACGGGAGGACGGATGATCGTCGACTGTCACTGCCACGCGGGCCGCGGCGACCGGCTGACCGGCCCCTGGGACGACGCGCCCCTCGGCCGCTACCTGCCGCGCGCCGAGCGGGCCGGCATCGACCGGACGGTGCTGTTCTCCGCGTTCCACCGGGACTACGCCACCGCCAACCGGCAGGTGGCCCGGATCGTCGCCGCGCACCCCGACCGGTTCGTCGGCTTCGCCTTCGTCCACGCGGACCGCGACGCCGGGCGGATCGCGGCGCTCGTCCGCACGGCGGTCTGCTCGTACGGCTTCGCCGGCATCAAGCTGCACCGGCACGACGCCCCGATCACCCGCGAAGTCTGCGACGCGGCCCGCTACTTCCGGCTGCCCGTGGTGTACGACCCGATGGGTGAGGTGGCGGTCGCCGAGCTACTCGCGGAGCACTACCCGGACGTGCCGTTCGTCTTCCCGCACCTCGGCAGCTTCGCCGACGACTGGCACGCCCAGCTCGCCCTCGTCGACCATCTGGTGCGCCACCCCAACATCCACACGGACACCTCCGGAGTGCGGCGCTTCGACGTCCTCGCCGAAGCGGTGCGCCGCGCGGGCCCGCAGAAGGTCCTCTTCGGTTCGGACGGCCCCTGGCTCCATCCGGGCGTCGAGCTCGCCAAGGTCCACGCGCTCGGGCTCGGTGCCGAGGCGGAGGGGTGGATCCTGTCCGGCAACCTGCTGGCGCTGGTCCGCGGCGAGCGGCACGGACGTCCGTCCGGCGCGGTGACGCGGCCCGTCAGACCTCCGGTACGGCGTCCTCCGCCGCCGCCGTACCGTTCACCGTTCCGGGCGCGGAGGCGCGGCGGAGCTGGAGCGCCCGGTCGGTGACACCGAGGGCGCGGGCGGCTTCCTGCAGGTTGCCGTCCGCCTCCTGTACGGCGATGAGGACGGCGGTGTCGCGGGCGCGGACGCCGATGTCCTTGAGGCGGACGCCCGCGGCCAGGGCCGTACGGATGGACCGCTCGAACCCGGCGTCCGGCCAGCCGTCCGCCGGCGGTCCGGGCGCGGACGCGGCCGGGCGTTCTCCCGGGGGTACGTCCCCGGCGCTGATGAGGCCTCCGCCGACGTGCCGGCGGGCCATCCGCCCGACGAGCTGCCGCAATTCCCTTACGTTCCCCGGGTAGTGACGGTCTGTCAGCAGTCTGCGGACCGCCGGGTCGAAGTCCTCGGCGGCGGGTGTCCCGTCGTCCGGCGCCAGTTGACGGAGGAAGTGGCGGGCGAGGGGTAGGACGTCCTCGGGGCGTTCGCGGAGGCTCGGGAGCCGGCAGGTGAAGGCGGCGATGCGGTGGTAGAGGTCGCCGCGGAAGCGGCGGGCGCCCTCGTCGGTGGTGAGGTCGCGGTTGGTGGCGCAGATCAGGCGGAAGCCGGTGGTGTGCCAGGTGTTGCCGCCGACCTTCTTGTAGGTGCCCTCCTGCACGACCCGCAGCAGCTCGGCCTGGAGTTCCAGGGGCAGTTCGCCGACCTCGTCGAGGAACAGGGTCCCCCGGTCGGCGAGCGCGAAGGCCCCGTCCCGTGAGGCGAGGGCCCCGGTGAAGGCCCCCTTCTCGTGTCCGAAGAACTCGCTGCCGGCCAGTGCGGGCACGATGGTCGTGCAGTCGAGCAGCACCAGCTGTTCGGGCCCGCGCCGGGGGTCGAGGGCGTGCACGAGCCGGGCGACGAGCTCCTTGCCCGTACCGCTCTCGCCGGTGACGAGGACGGACGCGTCGCTGAACACAGCCATCTCGACGATGTCCCGCAGGAGCAGCCGCCAGGCGGTGCCCACGCCCACGAGGTTCTCGGTGACCAGCGGCGAGGACACGAGGGCGTCGACCTCCGCCCAGCGGCGCAGCCGGCGTACGACGTCCTCGGCGGGTGTGGCGGAGGCGTCCCAGGCCAGGACGTCGGAGGCCCCCGCGTGCAGCAGCGGCCACGGGCCGGCCGCCCCGAGGGCCCCGCCGGTGAGCGCGACGGCGAGCACCCGGTTCCGTCCGCCGTCGCAGAGCCGGGCGAGCCGTGCGACGAGGGCGTCGTCGGCGGCCTCGATCAGGAGCACCCCCGGCCCGTCCCCGGGGTCCCGGCGAGCGGGCCGCACCTCGACGCCCGCCCGCCGGAGCAGCTCGACGGTGGGTTCGCCGCGCTCCGCGCCCTCCGCCGGGTGGAAGCCCACCCAGGCCCGCGCGGGGACGACACCCACACCTTCGTCACTCACAGTCACCCATTATCGCGCGGCGCGGTCGCCGCCGCACGTCCGGCGCGAGACCGGGGAGCCCGACGGGAACGAAAGGGGCAGGTGGGCGGATACAACTGCCTTTCCGGCAGGGATAGATCAACAGTGCGTCACATGAACAGGCTTTTCGGACAGAACACTTCCCTCCGGCGAGTGATTCTGGGATCTTGCCTCCACCCCACACATCACAGGGCCCGGCGGGCGCCACCCGCGCCACCGGGTCATCGGAGGACGCATTGTTTTCCCACATATCCAGCCGGTTGAGAGCTTCGGCGATCGCCGTGGCGGCGCTCGGTACGACCGTGGCGCTGGCCGCTCCCGCCGGATTCGCCCAGGCAGCAACGTCGGACACCGCGCCCGTCGCGGCGACTTCGGCGGGGGCGACCCAGGCCAGGACGGCCACGAAGGCGACGAGGAACGCGGCGGGGACGGCGGCCTGGGCCGCCGGCACGCGCGCGTACCTGGTGATCACGGCTCCGGGCGGTACGTCGTCCGTCTCGGGTGCCGTGGCCACGAACGGCGGCTCGGTGTTCGCCACGTACGACGCGATCGGCGTGATCGTGGCGCACTCGGCCTCGGCGTCGTTCGCGACGTCGATGCGGACGGTCACCGGCGTCCAGCAGGTCGGCGCGACGCGTACGTCGGACGTCCCGGCCGACGCGTACAACCCGGCGCTCCCGGCGAACCCGTCGCAGTCCGCGACGACCCTCACCGAGTCCAACCGGTGGGACATGACGCAGATCAAGGCCGACCAGGCCTGGGCCGTCACCACCGGTTCTTCGACCGTCAAGGTCGGCATCCTGGACACCGGCGTCGACGACCAGCACCAGGACATCGCGCCCAACTTCAACGCGGCCGACTCGGCGTCCTGCGCCTACGGCAAGGCGGACACCCGCACCGGCGCCTGGCGTGACGTCGGCACCCACGGCACGCACGTCGCGGGCACGGTCGCGGCGGCGAAGAACGGCAAGGGCGTCATCGGCGTCGCGCCGGGCGTGAAGATCTCCTCGGTCCGCATCGCGGAGCCGGGCAGCAGCCTGTTCTTCGCGGAGAACACGATCTGCGGCTTCATGTGGGCCGGCGACCACGGCTTCAAGGTCACCAACAACAGCTACTACACGGACCCGTGGCAGTTCAACTGCCCGGACAACGTGGACCAGGCCGCCATCATCGAGGGCGTCCGCCGCGCCCAGGTGTACGCCGAGGGCAAGGGCTCCCTCCAGGTGGCCGCCGCCGGCAACTCGAACTACGACCTGGCGAACAAGACGACCGACTCCGAGAGCCCGAACGACTCGACGCCGGTCACCCGGACGATCACCAACGCGTGCATCGACATCCCGACCGAGCTGCCGGGCGTCGTGACCGTCGCCGCGCAGGCGAGCGGCGGCGCGAAGGCCTCGTACTCGAACTTCGGCAACGGCGTCATCGACGTCGCCGCGCCGGGCGGTGACGGCACCACGCAGGTGTACTCGACGCTGCCGGGCGGCAAGTACGGCAACATGAGCGGCACCTCGATGGCGTCCCCGCACGTCACCGGCGTCGCGGCGCTGATCGCGAGCGCCAACCCGACGTTCACGCCGGCGCAGATCCGTGACCAGCTCGGCACCCAGGCCAACGACCGGGCGTGCCCGTCGGACGCCCGCTGCACGGGCACCGCGGCGAAGAACGGCTTCTTCGGCGAGGGCGCGGTCGACGCCCTGAAGGCCGTCGGGGGCAGCACCCCGCCGCCCGGCGCGTACTTCGAGAACCTCACCGACGTCGCCATCGCGGACAACGCCACGGTGGAGAGCTCGATCACGGTCAGCGGGGTGACGGGCAACGCCCCGGCGACCCTGAAGGTGGGCGTGGACATCAAGCACACGTACATCGGTGACCTGAAGGTCGACCTGGTCGCGCCGGACGGCACGGTGTACACCCTGCACAACCACACCGGCAGCGGCACCGACAACATCGCGCAGACCTACACGGTCAACGCGTCGTCGGAGGTCGCGAACGGGGTCTGGAAGCTCCGTGTGAACGACAACGCGAGCCAGGACACGGGCAAGATCGACGCCTGGAACCTGACCTTCTGATCCGTACGTGAGAGGGGCCGGAGCCGACAGGGCTCCGGCCCCTTTCGCGTACCCGCGGTAACTCCGTCGCGAGAAAGTCCGTACCGAGGGGTAGGAAGACCCCGGACCCTTGCTATACCTTCCGTCTAACAAGCTTGCTAGACGCTATGTCTAACAAGAGCCCGAGCCGCTCGCGCGACCCAAGGAGCCGCACCATGGCAAGCAGCACCGTTCGCCCGGACAGCGCAGACCGTCACGAGGACACCGACGTCGCCGAGCGGCTGCTCCGGTCGGCGGCGAAGCTGTCGTACGACCCCGCCGTCGAGGTCGACTGGGACACCCCGCTCGACAAGGACTTCCACGGCCAGAGCCCCGAGTGGAACTCCCTCTACGGCACCGCGTACTGGAACGAGATGACCGAGGAGCAGCGCAAGGAGCTGACCCGGCAGGAGACCGCCTCGGTGGCCAGCACCGGCATCTGGTTCGAGATGATCCTCCAGCAGATGGTGCTCCGCGACATCTACCGGATGGACCACACCGACCCCCGGTTCCAGTGGGCCCTCACCGAGATCGCCGACGAGTGCCGCCACTCGATCATGTTCGCCCGCGGCTCCCAGAAGCTCGGCGCCCCCGCCTACCGGCCCAAGCGCGCGGTGCTCGAACTCGGCCGCTTCATGAAGACCGTCGGCTTCGGCGAAGCCGCGTACGCCGGCATCCTCGTCGCCGAGGAGGTCCTCGACGTCATGCAGCGCGACTGGATGCGCGACGAGCGGGTCGTCCCCTTCGTCCGCACCATCAGCAACATCCACGTGGTCGAGGAGTCCCGGCACATGAAGTTCGCCCGGGACGAGACCCGCCGCCACCTCGCCCGCGCGAGCAGGCCGCGCCGCCAGTTCCAGGCGCTGATCGTGGCCATCGCCGCGTACTACATCATCACCAGCCTGGTCAGCCCCGAGGTGTACGTGCGGGCCGGGCTCGACCCCGAGCGCGCCCGCCGCGAGGCCGCCGCCAACGAGCACTACAAGGCCCAGCTGCGCGCCAGCTGCGCCGGGCTCATGGAGTTCCTGTCCGACGTCGGGATGCTGACCAGGCCCGCGCTCTTCTTCTACCAGCGCGCCCACCTCGTCTGACCCCACCCCCCACCACCCAGTGCCGAGCGGAGCAGAGCCGACGACATGACCTACGCGATCACCCAGACCTGCTGCAACGACGCCACCTGCGTCGCGGTCTGCCCGGTCAACTGCATCCACCCCACCCCCGAGGAACCGGACTTCGGGACCACGGAGATGCTGTACATCGACCCGAAGTCCTGCATCGACTGCGGCGCCTGCGCCGACGCCTGCCCCGTCGACGCCATCTTCCCGGCGGACCGCCTCACCGGACGCCTGCGGGAGTACGAGGACGTCAACGCCCGCTACTACGCGGACCGCACGCCCCCGCCGGCCGTGGCCTCGCCCAACTTCCACACCTGGGGCGAGCCGTCCTTCCCCCGCTCGCTGCCCGCCGACTTCGCACCGCTGCGGGTCGCGGTCGTCGGCACCGGGCCCGCCGGCATGTACGCCGCCGAGGACCTGCTCCTGCACACCAACGCCGAGGTGACGCTCATCGACCGGCTGCCGGTGGCCGGCGGTCTCGTCCGGTACGGCGTCGCACCGGACCACCCTTCGACCAAGGGCGCCGGGGAGACCTTCGCCCGCTTCCACGCCCACCCCCGGGTCCGCCTGCGGCTCGGCCTGAAGGTCGGCGAGGACGTCACGGCCGCGGAGCTCGCCGCGCACCACGACGCGGTGATCTACGCGGTCGGCGCACCGGCCGACCGGCGCCTCGGCATCCCCGGCGAGGACCTGCCGGGCAGCGTCCCGGCCACCTCCGTCGTCTCCTGGTACAACGCCCATCCGGACACCGCGGCCGACGCCGTGCGGTTCCCCGCCGAACGGGTCGTCGTGGTGGGCAACGGCAACGTCGCCCTCGACGTCGCCCGCGTCCTCGTCCTCGACCCCGCCACCCTCGCCGGCACCGACATCGCCGACCACGCCCTCGCCGCCCTCCGGGACACCCCGGTCCGCGAGGTGGTGCTGCTCGGCCGCCGGGGCCCCGAGGACGCGGCGTACACGAGCTCCGAACTGCTCGCCCTGAAGCACCTCCCGGGCGTGGACCTCGTCGTCGACGACCGGGATCCGCGTACCGGCGCGGCCATCGACGCGGCCGGCCCCGGCACCAAGGCGGCACTCCTCAAGGACGTCGCCAGGGAGGCGGTCGACTGGACGCCGGGTCCGGCGCGGGACCGCCGCCGGATCGTGCTGCGCTTCCACTCCGCCCCGGTCGAGGCGCTCGGCACCGACGGCGTGCGAGCCGTCCGGGTGACCGAGGACGGCACGGAGTCCGGTACGGAGATCGGGGCGCGGCTGCTGGTCCGGGCCATCGGCTACCGGGGTGTGCCGCTGCCGGGGCTGCCGTTCGACGCCGAGACCGGCACGGTGCCGCACGAGGGCGGGCGGGTGACCGGGCTGCCCGGCGGCTATGTGGTCGGCTGGATCAAGCGCGGGCCCTCGGGCGGCATCGGCGCCAACCGGGCGTGCGCGGAGGAGACGGTCGGGACCCTGCTCGCGGACGCGGTCGCCGGCGCGCTGCCCGCTCCCACGGGCACGGCCCAGGAGTTCCGCCGCCTGGCCAGGAGCCGCAGCCGCGGTCTGGTCGACGCGCGGGGCCTCGCGGCCATCGACCGGGCCGAGCGGGCCAGGGGCCGGGAGACGGGTCGCCCCAGGGTCAAGCTGGCGACGGTGCCGGAGCTCGTCGCCGCGGCGCGGGGCGGACGGTGGCGCCGGAGCGGCTGACAACCGGGACGGGCGAGGCAGGTCCGGGGCGTTCCGGGCCGCGGGGGATCCGGCCCGGGACGGCGGGCCGGTGCTGCGTACGGCTCAGACCGCCACGGGCTGGGCCTGGCGGAGCACGATCGCGTTGAGGCGGACGGCGAACGGGACGACGTCCGTCAGTTCCAGGGCGACGGCCTCGGCCTTGGGCAGTTCGACGGTGACGTCGACGCAGAAGGCCAGGGCGTAGAGGTCGTCCCCGGTCTTCTCGTCCTGGAGGGCGAAGAACAGGTCCCGGTAGAACCGGGTGCGCTCCGCGGACTCCTCGTAGAAGACGAGTCCTGGCTGCCCCTCCTGGGCGGCGAGCCCCGTGAAGGCCCGGACGAGCTCGCGCTCGACGGTCTCCCAGAACCCGGCCTCGGCGTACTCCGGGGGCAGGGCCTGGCGGACGGCCTCCTTGAGGGAGAGCACCATGACCAGGACGGGGGCGTGTTCCTGGAGCCCCCACCCCCGCACCATCCGCACGACGGTGGCGTCGGGGACGGCGTCGGCCGCCTCCCGGATCGCCTCGAAGTCGAAGTTGACGGTCGCCGGGGCGATCGCCTGCTGGAACAGCCGGTCGATGGACCGGGCCTGGTCGAGGTGGTCCGGGCCCACCTCGACGACGGTTCTGAAACTGGCGGCCAAAGCTCCTCCTAGATGATCTCGATGATCAGGAGGGCTCAGTATGTCGGTGGGTCTCAGCCGCGCCCGCGGCGGGGCTTCGCGCTCTTGCCGCGAGCGGGTGCGCTGCCCCTGGCGGCGTTACGCGCTCCGCTCTTGGCGCCGCCCTTGGGCCCGCCCTGCTTGGCGCCCCCGGACTTCCCGCCCCCGGACTTGCCGCCTCCGGGCCGCGCGGGCTTCTGGTCCTTGCGGGGCTGCTTCTTCCCCTTCTGTTCCTCGGCGCGGCGGCCCCGGGTGCTGTTGACCGTGCGCCCGCGCACGATCCCGATGAACTCCTCCACCAGGTCCGGGGCCTCGTCGGCCGCCGGCCAGGACAGGGCCACGCGCGACTGCGGGACGTCGTTGAGCGTCCGGTAGGTCAGGTCCTTGCGGTGGTGCAGGCGGGCGAGGGACTGCGGGACGGCGAGCACGCCGACACCGGCGGCGACCAGCTCGATCGCGTCGGCGGTCGTCGCGGGGCGCTCCATCGCCGGGCGGCCCGGGGGCCGCTCCCAGCCGAGGGTGTCGTCGAGGGGGTGCAGGACGAGCTCGTCGGCGAGGTCGCTCGCGAAGATCTCCTCGACCTCGGCGAACAGATGGTCCTTGGGGACGACGACGACCGTCGTCTCCTCGTAGAGCGGGATGGCGCTCAGGTCGTCCCCGTCGACGGGGAGCCGGACGAGTCCGGCGTCGGCGGCGTCCTCGCGGAGCAGCCCGAGCGCCTCGGCGGGGTCCGCCTGGACGAGGGTGAGGGGGACGTCGGGCAGGCGCTCGTTCCAGATCCGCACCCACTTCGAGGGCGTCACGCCGGGCACGTACACGAGCCGGAAGGAAGGAGTGGTGGGGGAATCCGCAGGGGAATCCGCGAGGGGAACGTCCGAGCCTGTCACCCCGCAAGGCTACCGGGTAGCGGACGTGGTCGGAGGTCGCCCGCATGCTCGATACCCTTGGCACCATGACGTCGCACCAGAACACCCAGACGATGAAGCCCGCGACCGCGGCGAAGAAGCTGGGTGTGTACCTCGAGGCCACCCCCGCCGAGTTCCAGGAGGGTGTCGTCTCGCGCGCCGAGCTCAGCGAGCTCCAGGCGAACCCGCCCGCCTGGCTCCAGGAGCTGCGCGAGAAGGGCCCGCACCCCCGCCCGGTCGTCGCGAACAAGCTCGGCGTCTCCATCGCCGGCCTCGCGCGCGGCGGGATCACCGAGCCGCTCACCACCGAGCAGATCGAGGCGCTCAAGCAGGAACTGCCCGAGTGGCTGAAGAAGGAGCGGGCCACCCAGTCGGAGGTCCGCAAGGAGACCGTCCGCATCAAGGAGCGCGACGCCGAGCGCGCGCGCCGCGACCAGGGCGCCTGACCCTCGCTCTCCACACGCCACGCCGGTCCGGACCGAGAAGGTCCGGACCGGCGTGGCGTGTGCGCTCACGAGGGAGGCATTCCGTCATGAGTGAGAACGGCACGAGCACCGCGTCCGAGCCGCCGGTCGTCGTCGGCGTGGACGGATCCGAGCACAGTCTGCGCGCCCTGGAGTGGGCCCTGAGCGCGGCGGAGCGCCTGGGGGCTCCCCTGGTGGTCGCCCATGTGCGGTCCGACGCGCTCCAGCTGGGCGCCGCCCGCATCGCCTCCCTGGGGACGGAGCCGGAGCTCCCCGACACCGTCCTGAAGGCGGTGCGGACCGTCGTGGAGGAGCGCGGGCACTCCGTACCCGTGCGGTACGCCTCCCTCGACGGGTCCGTGACCGACGCCCTGCCGGCGGCGGCGCGGGGCGGCCGGCTCCTGGTGACGGGGTCCCGGGGGCACGGTGGTTTCGCCAGTCTGCTGCTCGGCTCGACCAGCCGCACCCTGGCCACGACCGCGCCCTGCCCCTTGGTGGTGGTGCCGCACGAGGCGCGTGCGGCGGTCCTGGAGGGCGGTGCGGAGGCGGGGCGGGTGCTGCTCGGTCTGCATCCGGAGGAGACCCCGGACGAGGTGGTGGCCTTCGCGTTCGACGCGGCGGCCCGCCGGGGTGTGCGGCTGGAGGCCGTGACCGCTTTCCGCCTGCCGCCGCAGCCGGGCGCGCTGCTCGCGGCGCCGTCCCCCGCGCTCCAGGTGCCGCCGCCGCTGCCCCTGGCGGACGACGGCGCGGAGCTCGTACGGGAGGCGGAGCGGGAGCAGGAGGAGCGGCTGCGGCCGTTCGCCGCGCGGTGGCCGGGGGTCGAGCTCGTGCCGGTGGTAGCGCCTGGTGACGCGGCGGGGCGGCTCGTGGAGGGTTCGCGGGACGCCGGGCTCCTGGTGGTGGGGCGGCACCACCGGCACCATCTGGGCTCGCTGCTCATCGGTTCGGTGGCGCACGCGGTGCTGCACCACGCGCACTGCCCGGTGGCGGTGGTTCCGGCCGCGTCCCCGGGCACATGACAGTCCCCGGCGGTCCGGGTCGGTTCGCGCGGGGTCGTAGGCCGTCGCCGACGGTTCCCGTGGCCGACCGGCCCCGCCGGGGGCCTGGCCAGAGCCTGCTGAAAGGGTCACGCGGGCCTTCGAACGTCTTCGGAGGCTGGTGCGGCTCTCTCCGGTTGTCCGGTGTAAGAAAGAGTTTCCTCCTTTTCGCGCCCGATTCAAGAGGTTTCTCACATTTGTTACGTGCCGGTGGGTGTCCGTGCCTCCTGATAGACAAGGGCCATGACCAGCACTGACAGCGCCGCCACCGCCCGCCGCAACGTCGAACCGCCGCCCGCCCAGGCCTCCCTCGGCGCGGGGGTCGTGGTCCTCGACGACACCGGCCGGGTACTGCTCGGCCTCGACCGCTCCGGAGTGTGGGAGCTGCCCGGCGGCAAGGTGGAGCCGGGCGAGTCCGTCGAGGCCGCCGTCGTGCGCGAGCTGGCCGAGGAGACCACCCTGGTCGCGGACGCCTCCGACGTCGAGGTGCTCGGCCTCGTCCTGGACGCGGTGACCTCCTCGCGGCTGACCCGGATGACCGTGGCGACCGTGCTGCGGGCCTTCGGCGGGGTGCCGGCGGTGGCCGAGCCGGAGAAGATCGAGCGCTGGGAGTGGACGGAGCCCGAGCGGCTTCCGGAGGCGCTGTTCCTGCCCTCCGCGCAGGTGCTGCGCATGTGGCGTCCCGAGCTCCCGCTGCCCGACGGCCCGTTCCACCGGTACGCGATGGGCCGCCTGCCCTGCTGACCGCCGCACCCCTGCCCGGCGGGGCCCGTACGGCTCCGGGGCCCGCCCGTGGTGCGACACCCGGTCGCGTTCCGTCACCGAGCGGGCTCCGGGGACGGTGGTTAGCGTGGCTCACGGGAAACACGCTTTCGACCGGAAGAGAGAGTCACCGTCATGGCCGCACGACCTGAAGGCACGCCGGTCTGGACCGACGCGATGTTCACCGACCTCGAGGCCGCCAAGACGTTCTACGGCGACGTGCTGGGCTGGACCTTCGGCGAGTCCTCCTCGGAATTCGGCAACTACACGCAGGCCTACAAGGGCGACAAGGCGGTCGCGGCCGTCGTCCCGCCGATGCCGGGGCAGGACGGAGAGACCCATTCGGCCTGGGTCCTGTACTTCGCCTCGCCGGACGCCGACGCCACCGCGGCGAAGATCAAGGCGGCGGGCGGCACGGTCCTGATGGAGCCGATGCAGGTCGGCGACTTCGGGAAGATGTGCATCGCGCAGGACCCGACGGGCGTGACCTTCGGAATCTGGCAGGCGGGCACGCACGTGGGCTTCGAGCTGGAGGGCGCGACCGGCTCCTTCGCCTGGGCCGAGGTGTTCTCGCGTGAGCCGGCCGCGTCCGACGCCTTCTTCACCTCCGTCTTCGGCTACGACTCCAAGAAGATGAAGGACGAGCACATGGACTACCGGGTCTTCGACCTCGGTGGCGAACAGCCCGTGCTCGGCCGGATGAAGATGACGGACGAGGACTTCCCGCCGGAGATCCCGCCCTACATCCAGCTCTACTTCGCCGTCGACAACTGCGACAAGGCCGTCGAGAAGGCCGAGGCCCTCGGCGGGCGCAAGGTCTTCGGGCCGATGGACAGCCCCTTCGGCCGGTTCGCGGCGATCGTGGACACCCAGGGCGCCGCGTTCGCGGTGATCGACCTGCGCACCACCGTCGGCGACATGCCCGAGATGGAGTGACCGGCACACCACGGCGAACCGCCCCGGGCCCCCAAGGGTCCCGGGGCGGTTCCCCGCGGATCAGGAACCGTCGCGGACGGCGACGATGCCGTTGAACACTCCCACGTACGCGGTGCCGTCGGGGCCGATGGTGACCGGCGCCCAGTTGTTGTCGTACGCGAGGCCGGTGCCGGTGAACCGGCTGAAGACGCGCTGACCGGTGCGGAAGTCGACCGCGGTCAGGTACCAGGCGTCGATGCCGAGGACGTTGGGCTTCTTCTCGTAGAAGTACAGCAGCCCGTTCGCGGTGGAGAGCTTCGGGACGGTGGAGGGCGAGCGGACGTCGCTCTCCCACACGGTGTCGCAGCCACTGCCGTCGGCGCGCACGTCGATCCGGGTGGCGCCGCCGACGACACTGCGGCCCAGGGCGAGCGTGCTGGGGTTCTCGTAACCGTAGTTGTTCTCGACGACCAGGCTGTTGCCCCAGCTGATCAGGGAGTTGTCGGTCGTCGAAGCGCCGGAGCGGAACACCGGCACCTTGCAGACGAGCCGCTCGGCGGACGGCACGTCGGCGCCCCGCCGGTAGACGAGGACGTTCATCCGGTCGTCGGCGTTGTCGGTGATGGCGACGTACTGGTCACGGTCGCCGAACAGGTCCGGTGTCGTGCCCGAACCCTGGTTCACGGAACCGGGTTTGGTCCCCGTCCCCCGGTCGTACACCTCCCGCCACCGGACGCGCGGAGTGCCGTCGGCGCCGGCGCCGAAGCCGTACAGCGCGTGGTCGGTGACGATCGAGACGCCGTCCTCGGCGACGGAGAAGGAGTTCTGGATCTCCTCCCCTTCGAGCCGGATCGCCCGCAGGGCCCCCGTCGCCGGGTCGACCGTGCCGACCCGCCCGAGCCGGGTCACCCACCAGATGCGGCCGTCCCAGTCCGGCATGACGGAGGTGACCGGATCACAGACGCCGCTGGGGAAGAGATTGGTCCAGGAGACACAATCGTGCGGCACCAGGGAGGTGAGATCCCAGTCGTTCTCGACGACGAACTCCCAGACGCCGTCGGCCTTCTGACGGTGGGCGATGCGCAGGACGTGCTGCCGCGAGTCGGCGAGGACGACCCGGTCCTTGTCGTCGAGGTAGAAGTACGCGCCGCCCGAGGTGTCCTTGAAGATCTTCTCGAAGTCGAGGCGGGTGACGGCCTCGACCGTGGAGGAGCGCTGCGGCAGCTTGTACTCGGCGAGGGTGTCCAGGGTGCGCGGGTCGAGCAGCTTCAGGAGGAAGCCGCTGAAGGTGCCGCAGACGGTGACCAGGCGGCCGGCGGCGTCGAAGGTGACGGTGGCGCACTCGCCGCCGACGGCGGCGATCTTCTCGCTGGCGACCCGCGGGTCGCGCCCGAGCGGCCCCGACCAGGGGTAGGTGCCGCTGCCGGCGCCGTCGGCGTGCATGCCGCTGCGGCCGTTGGAGGCGAGGTACGGGTGCTGAGCAGGGCCTTTGCCGGGCACGGGCCGGGCGGTGGCGGGGGCGCCCTCGTAATGGTCGACGAGTCGGTGACCCGGCGCGAGGGGGATCTCCTCGGCCTGGGCGACGGGCGCGGAGCCCGCCAGGAGGGTCGCCGCGAGCGCGGCGACCAGCGTGAGCGCCCGTGCTCGTCTGCGGGGCGGTGGGGTGGACAAAGCGGCTCCTCAGGGTCCTGACTTGTGTCGCGCCGGCGGCCGACGCTAGGCCCGAGTGCGTGAAATGTACATGGCACCGCTCTGCGTTTCACGGGCAGTTCACGATGCTGAAACGATCAAGGTCGGAGGCTGGAGAGCTCGTCGAAATGCGGCACCCCAGAGCCCTGGGGAGAATCTGGGGAGAATGAGCGACCCTGTGGAGTGAACGGCTGACTGACCGGCCTGCGGCTCCACTCCCCTGCACGGCCAGACAGAAGCCGAACTGCTACTGCGGCCGTCACTCAGAGTGCTGGCCGGGCTGGCATGCGGCTGCTCGATGTCGCGCAGCCCGTACAACGAGAACGGGTGGCACAGCGTCTGCCGTGCCACCCGTTCTCTCAGGTGAGGGTGAGGACTTCTGGGGTTCGTTCAGGCACCTCGCCGAGCAGTGCGTCGACCGCAGCGCGCCCCTTTCCACCGGCCTCGGGCATGAAGTGAGCGTAGTGGTCAAGGGTGATGGTCGGACTGGAGTGGCCCAGCCATCGGGCGAGGGTGACGACGGATTCCCCGGCCTCGAGGATGATCGAGGCGTAGGTGTGGCGGAGTACGTGGAAGCCGTCCTTACGGGACGCCTTCCAGCGTTGCCCGGGCTCCCGCATGGGGATGACACCCGCCTCCGCAAGGGCGGGCTTCCAGGCATGGTCGTTGAAGTCGTTGGACCGGAGGGCATTACCGTGTGGAGTGGTCAGAAGGAGAGGGAAAGCCCGCTTCTCCCGCTCGGGCTCCGGACCGCCCCAGGGCAGCTCGACTTCGACAGCCGGGTACTCAAGGAAGTGGGAGGCCAATTCGTCGGCAACCGACCGGGGCATGTCGACGATACGCTCTTACCTCCCTTAGGGAGGGCGAAGTAAAGTCGTCCAGATAGGAGTTGGACCTGGCGGCGAACGCGGATAACTCCGCGCTCGAAGTCGACATCGTGGGGTGAGAGCCCAAAGGCTTTGCCTTGACGAAGTCCACACCCCAGGGCGACAACGACTGCGATCCGGTAACGCGGGTTGATAATGTCCCGGACCCGCAGGGCGGTCTCCAGCGGCCATGCCTCGCGCTCTTCTGCTGGCACCTTTGGCCAGCGCACCGACTTGGCACGCATGGGGTTGCGGGCAAGCCGCTTGTCGTCGATCGCTGTCTCGAAGATGTTCGAGAGCAGCATGAGAACTTTCCGGGCGGAACGGGGAGCGCATTCCTCTTCGAGGGTCGCGACGTACCCCCGAAGCACGGTCGCGGAGACGTCCCTCAGCGCGACCTCGCCAAGGTGGGGAAGGACGTGAAGACGCACAGCTTGATCGACACGCCTGACGGTGCCCGGCGCGCCCCGCACGCCCTTTTTCCAGTGGTGGGTGACGTAGTCGGCTAGAGTGATGGAACCATCGCGAGGGTCGGCAAACTCGCCCCGTTCGCTATCGGTGCCGGCCCGGCGCAGCCACGCCTTAGCATCTTCCAAGGTATCGAAGGACCTGTCACGCACACCGGGGATGCCGGAGACGCGGTATCGGGTGCCCCTCCCGTAGCGGGCAGTACGCTCCCGCTTACCAGTGACCGGGTTCTTCTTCTTGTTGATCCAGCGGTCTTCTATGTAGCCAGCCAAGAGTTTCCCTGCAGGTTGCTGATCAAGTTGGTATCCCTAGGGCGTCAGGCGATCGCCGCGTAACCCGCACGGCGCTGCGGAGTAGCACTCACGGGGTTCAGGGAGAAGTTCGAGCGGGAGTCGGCTTGCTCCTGCTCTCGTATCCAGGCATCGAGCGCGTCAAGCCGATAGGCCACACGCCCGTTAACTCCCATACGGAAGCTCGGCGGCCCCTGGCGCCGGTGACGCCACACGTACAGCGTCTGCGGGGAGAGCCCGAGATAGGCTGCAGCATCACGCACATTGAGGAAGGCTCTTTGAGGTCCGGCGAACGATCTCGGATGCTGGGCTTCCATGAAGCTCCTATCGGCGCAGGCGAACAGGCCCGCGTTGAGGTGGCTGGGACGCGTTGCGGCAGAGGGTCACCGCCCAGCGGCTCAGACAGCGCCTCTCTCCACACGGCTCACGCAGCTCCACCGCCAAGCACAGCAATGCGCGAGCGGAATTGATGATCCGGACGATCCCCGGTTTCGGAAACCGGGGATCGTCGCCTATATTGCGCCCGCACCTGGCACCCAATCAGCCCGTGGGCTGTACCTCCGAACGTCAGCGTGGAGGTCGTGGCTGGCCACAAAACTCTCGGCAGCCAGCCGTTCGAGGCTGATCCCGGCCGCACTCGTCGAGCAGTTGACGGCGCAAGCCGCTTGGACGGCCGTTGTCTCCGGGTGGATGGCCACCCTCGCCGGAATCCGCTACCCGAGCAGCAGGTCCTGCCGCTCCTTGGCATCAGCAAAGAGGCCAGCAGCACATACGCATAGACAGAGGGCGGCCGAGACACCACCAAGGTCACCCTGCAACGATGCCGTTGCAGCGTCCATCGCTCCAAACGCGAAAAGCGAAGGGGAGGCGTATCGGAGGGATTGAAACAGTGGTTGAAACAAGGGGGGCGGCTCCTTAGAAATTCAACCCATCACTTGGCAGTGCTGAATGGGTGGATGTGTAGGTTGGCATGCCCCTGCACCGCGTTCCAGTCCTGTTCGCGAGATTCCTGTCTGCCATGAGCGATCTCGAGCTCACTCTCTGAATAGGCTATTCACTGCGCGTGTGAGGACGGGCTATCACCGCCCGGTACGCTCAGAGCCGGGCAGACGCCGATCGAACGCTGGCTGGGTTCGATTCCCGAGCCGCCAGCCCCGCCATCCCCGACAGACTTGCGAGAGGCCTTCTTGTGGTCGGAGTTCCACACCGTGACGATCAGCCTGCATGGCAGCTCCTACAAGGTCGAACCGTCGCTCGCCAGAATGAGTATCAAGCTGGTTCCTCGACCCATTCGACCTGATCCGCCTCACCAGCCGCAGCCTGCCCCGCTCGGTCAACAACATCGCCCTGCAGTCCCTCATCGCCGCGTTCGCCGACCAGGGCCTGTCCGGTCGATCTTGTGACTGCAGTTCTGGCATCGCCGGTAGGAGAGGGAAGCATGTGCGTTGACCTTCGGCATCGATGTTTCCCGCGGCAACCGATCGAGTCGCCACGAGCGCAGTGCCGAGGTCCGCGTCGACGAGTTCGCCACCCGCCTCAACGACCCGCGTGCCTCCGCTTGACCTCCGGCGTGTGCGTGGAATCGGCGGGACAGAGGCCCGGACCAGCGGATTCGATGGACAGCGGCTAGCATCCCGTACGTCCGGGACCGCCGTGCGTGCCTTCTCCGGACCGTTCGTCGTACCTCCGAGCCCGGGGAAGCTTGTGTCCGATCTGTTGGCCGGCGATCCGCGTACCGCCACCGTCGCGTCGGGCGAGAGCATTTCCCTCTCCGACAGCCACAAGAAGGTCCTGCTGCAGGAGCTCGGGGTGGATGAGGTCGTCCGGTCCGTCTATCACGACGGTTGGGGCTACGCCGTGCTCACCGGGAAGGGGCTCGTCCTCTTCCGCAACCTCCTGGCGCCGAAGGTGACCCGCGTGGCCGGACCGTTGCGGATCCTGCGGAGCGCGTACGGCATGTTCGACTCCGTCGAGATCCTGGTAGACGGAAAACCGCGCAAGCTGCACGGCTCCAAGCTCGATCCGAAGGGAGAGTTCCTGGAAGCAGCGGGAAGGCTCCTGCCGCCAGGCTCGCCCCTGCGTCCCGGCAGCGGGAAGCGGACCTCCACGTGGATACGGCGGCACCCGGTGTCGGTGGCCGTGATGGCCGCGGCGGCGCTGGTCGCCGGGCTGAGCGGGCCCGGGCAGCCCGGCGCCTTGGCGCGGGGCGGGACGGACCACGCGCCGGCCGTGCCCGACTTCCGCGGGGTCTCCCTGGCCGCAGCCGCCGCGACGGCGCGCCGCGGGTCGTGGCGGGTGGCGGCTGCCGACGCGTCTTCCGCGTACCGGACGGTGTCAGCCTCTCAGGCCGACTTGCGCGTCTGCTTCCAGAACCCCTCCCCTGGCGAGCGAGCCCGCCCGTACAACGGGACGCTGACGTTCTACGCGGTTCCGGAAGCGGAGCCGTGTCCCTCGCAACTGGACGGGACCCGGCGCGTCGTGATGCCGGACCTCGTCGGCGAGCGGTTCGACGCCGCGTCGCGGACGCTCGCCGCGCTCGACCTCGACCGCGTCACACCCTTCCACGCGCACACCGGGCAGCGTCTGTACGACCGGCGCCAGAGCCTGGCGGACTGGCAGGTCTGCCGACACCAGCCGGAGGCGGGCATCGAGGTGCCCGTCACCACGCAGGTCGACCTGTGGCTCATCGGTCCGGACGTCTCCTGCACCGCGCCCAGCCCGAAGCCCAAACCCAAGCCGAAGCCGAAGCCGAAGTCCGAGTCCGCGCCGGGTTCGCAGGCGACTTCGAAGTCCAAGCCGCGTACGCAGCCGTCTCGCGACTCGGCCTCGGACGGTGGTACGTCGGGAGGAAGCGGCGATGGGTCGTGGGGCGACGGTTCCTCCGGTGGCTCGGATGGCACGAGCGGCGGCTCCGGCACCGGTTCCGGCGTTGGTTTCGGCCAGTTCTGCTCCCCCGTAGGTGCCACCGCCACGACTTCCGACGGGCGTCCGGCGAAGTGTTTCATGGGCAAGGACGGCGCGGCCCGGTGGGGGTACCGCTCCGGCTGAACGCGATCGCCGGAGCACCCGTCCGTGGTGCTGCCGGGTGGCGCGGGCGGGCCGGGGTTTGCGTAGGGATTCAGCAGGCCGAGGCCGGGGAGACCGTGATGAGGAACGGGGAGGCACCCGGATCCGCCGCATCACCGCTTCGTAGCAGAGCGTCTCCCCCACCATCAGGAACTGCCTGGTCTCCTGCGGTCGCTGACGGGCCGGAAGGTTCGCGGCCTACGCCGCGAGCGCGGGCCTGCGCAGCACGGCGATCGCCTTCACCGCGGCGGGGTCCTTGGCCTTGCGGGCCCCGGTAACTTACACGTCCCTCGCCGCGACGAAGCCGGCCGGTTTCAACCCGTCAAGGTCCCACAGCCGCATCTCCTCCGCGTCCTGCTCCGGGGTGCAGCTCGGGCTGTCCTCCCGTCCCGGATGACCTCGCCGGTGTGCGGATGTCCCTTGTGGGCTAGGTGAAAGTGACCGTTGCCCGATGCCTGGCTGCCACGTCTCGTGCTTGGTCGGCAACGGCCGAAACCCCGTGCATCATGAGCGGAGCCACGGCGCTTACGTCCCGCGCGTCTTCCCAGACCCCTACCAGCGGCAAGCGAAATGGCACGACGCTCACACCGTGCTCGGCAAACGGCTTGTCCTCCAGGTACCGCATTCCGCCAGTCCCGCACAGGTAGCCGCGTGCTCCAACGTCTGCAGCCAGGCCGGCAAGCCGTTCAGAACGTCCGCGTCGCTTAGGAAGCAAGCTGCTCCGCAAGATGCGCCCTTTCCAGCCCAAGAGGTGCAGCAAGATCCTCGTCGATTCCTCAGCCACATCAGCGGTGCCGGCCCGCTCATCAAACCGAGCAAGCACGGAGTCCAGCTCAGGACGCAGCAGAGGCCAGTCGGGGCTTGCCGCGTAGTACTGGGGCAGCATGGACGCAACGCGTCGGCGGGACCGTTCGTGGTCCACAAGAACCGCGTCTCTGATCAGGGTCGACCGCCCATCAGGCAGATGAGTGGGGAGCGAGAGCCACTGGCGCCGCGCCGCGCCGGACATGGCGGCCAGCCGGGCGCGGTGCTGGAAGTCACGGCGGGCGAACTGGACGTCGTCGAGGACGATCCAGCAGTCCGCCGCGAAGAGCTTCGCGAGGGTGCTCAGCCGGGGGAAGAGGTTGGGCTGGTGGATCGCCACCAGTTCCCCCGGGGCTGCTTCACGCGCCGATGAGCCTGCTGGTGAAGCCGGCGCGGATGAGGTCTTCGTACGCAGCATGCACGCTCTCCGGGACGTCCTGCTCGATCGCAAAGCCCTGCTTCGGATACTCGATGATGCGCTGGAGGTCGCCGACGAGCATGTCGATGACGAGTTTCTCGTCGCCGATGCTTTTCAGGTAGTCGTCGAACTCCATCGGTTCAGAGGAGCACAGCACTTCGACCTCGGGCCACAGCTTGCGGGCAGTGGCGAAGGAGCGCCGCTCCATGTACGGCTTGGAGACGAGGAGCACCGACTTCGGGATGAGGCCGGCAGAGGCGAGGAGCTCTCGGGACAGCTCGATGTTCTGACCCGTGTTGCCGGCGTTCGGCTCCACCAGGATCGCACTGTCAGGCACGTCGAGGGTGAGAGCGTGCTCCCGGAAGTGGACGGCTTCGCCGCGAGGGAAGACCTTGGCGGTGGTGGGACTGTTGCCGCCGGTGAACACCAAGGTGGGGAACAGCCCGGCCCGGTACAGCTCCGCGGAGAAGGCCGCGACTCCGAGGTCATGGCTGCCGAGGCCGATGGCCACGTCGACGGGGCGCAGGTCGTGACCCATTTGGTGGTAGTCCCAGACCAGCTTGGCATGGCGGATCTGCTCGTCGTTGATGGCCGGCTGGTTGTCGGTCACTCGCTCGTCTCCCTGGTCAACGTGGTGAAGGGCCGGCTGGCCCATCGGCCGTCCTCCGGATATCCGTGATGCTGCGGAGCTGGTGGGTCAGGCCGTACTGGGCCGCCCGCTTGGCAGCGTCGTCGAGGACGCGTAACCCATCATCCAGGGTCGCGCGGTCGGACAGGAGGATGTGCCCGTACGCGGTGTCCAGCCGTACCCGCTGCATGGGCGCATCGGTGATGCCTGTGCTGCGAGCCACGTCGATGAGGCGCAGGGCCGCGTCGAGATTGCCGGTTCCACGGTGGGCCAGGGCGAGCTTCTGCTGCGCGACGGACCAGTCGTCCTGCTCGGCAAGGCCCTCGAACTCGCGGATGGCTTCCTCCATCACCCGAACCGCATAGTCGTGGTTGCCGTCCTTGCTGAGCGCCGTGCCTACCCAAAGTCGCGCGCGGGCCCGGTCCCGCGCGGATAACCGTTCGTCGATCGCGAGGTCCTCGTACTGTCGGGCCGCGGTCTCCAGCGCTCCGGACATCTCGGTGACGACCGCGAGGGAGAGGTCGAGCTGCGCCACACGCCGCGGAATCGCCAACTCTGTGTAGAGCGAGCGGGCATTGGCGTAGGACCGTTGGGCGGAGAGCGGGCCTACGACTGCACCTTGGTCCCGTTTGAGATCGCCTTGCAGGGCGACGGAGCGGGCGAGGAGGTAGGTGCCTCGCTCGTCCAGTTCCGAGGGCCGGTAGCTGGACGACCATCGTCGAAGCAGGTCGTCGGCGAACGCGAAGTTCTGGTGGGACAGCGCGACGACCGCACGTTCGAGGTCGTCCGTCCAGGACTCGTACTCCCAGGCCCGAGGCCGAGGGATAGTGACGCGCGCCGTTTCGTCGGCGAGCCGTTCCCCTTTCCCTTCGGAGAGCTTCGCGAGCTCCGTCTCGAATCTTAGATGGGTTGCGGCATCGGACCGGGCAAGCGCTGTGTCGAGGATGGCCTGGCTCTCGGTGTTGGGCCGCCGCTTGTCCCGGTACTTCTCCCAGTTGCTGATGGTGTTGACCGCAATGCCCAGGTGCTCGGAGTAGCGGCGCACGCTCAGCCGTAGCGCCTTGCGCAGGGCAAGCGCCTCCAGGCCAGTCCATTCGTGAACGGTCGCCACGTACCACTCCTTTCCGATGCCATCGAAGCACGTGGCGACCGCGCCGGGGGCGGTTGTGGGACAGAAGTGGGACAGACGTGGATTCCCCGATCTCGGGGTGGCGACCAGGCTCGGAGTGTCCCCCTCCCCCGATCCGATGGGTGGTCACGACCATGGAGCCCCTTACGGAACAGCGGAACGTCACGGGCCCGATCGTCTTCGGATTTCTGCGGCTCGTCGGGGTGTCCGCGAGCCGGCAGCAGGCTCTCGCCAAGACCATCACCGACTACTGCCGCCGCCACGAACTGACGCTGGGCGGTGTGTACATGGAGCGGTGCGCGGCGACGTCGGGCGCCTTCGTGGGCATGCTCGACGCCATCGCGGCCACTCGCCCGTACGGCGTCGTCTTCCCCGCCCCGTCCCACTTGGGCCCCAGGGCCATAGCCGCTGACCGCAGGCAACGGCTGCACGAAGCCGGCGTCGAGATCCTGCTCGTACGAGGGGCCCGACCGGCAGTAGCAGACGAAGCGACCTCGACGCCGGCCTCGGGGAGCACCACGCCATGAACCTCGACCGGGAACTCCTCCTGCTGGACAGCCGCCGCATCGACGGTCTGGGCAGCATCCTTGACGCCCCGCAGCACCAGAAGAGCCTGACACTCGCCGCCGACGACTCGGCCCCGGGCACAGCACGCTGCTTTACCCGCGACGTTCTGACCGCCTGGGGTGCGGAGGACCTGCTGGACCACGTCGAGCTCATCGTCAGCGAGCTCGCGACGAACGCCGAACGCCACGGCCGACGTGTCGTGCACCGTGGCGGCAGTGAGCGGGCCAAGCAGGATCCGCACCGGGACGAGATCACTCTGACGCTCGCCCTCCAGGCCGGCGTCGTGGGGATCGAGGTGGAGGACAACTCCCCGGAGCCCCCCGTCCCGCGGATCGCCTCCCCCTACGCGACCGGTGGACGTGGCCTGCTCCTGGTGTCCGCCGTGGCCGACGCCTGGACCGCATGTCCCAAGCAGGACGGAAGCGGCAAGCGGGTGATCGCCTTCGTGAAACGCCCTGAGACCTCCCTCACCCCCTGATCCCTTTCACCGGAGATACCTCATGTCCACCCTGCTCCCGCCCTCGCCTTTACCTCCGAAGGCGCTGCTCCTCGACCTCGACGGCGTGCTCCTCGACACCCGTCCGGTGATGGAGCGCGCATGGCAGCAAGTCCTGAGCGTGCACGGTCTCGACGTACCGTTCGAGGAAGACGAGCGCCACCTCGGCCGGCCGTTCGCCGACATCATGGAGCGGCTCGGATTCGCCGAGTCCGAGCGGCTTCACCGTACGTACGAAGAGGCGTCGATCGCAGCGTCCCACCACGCCCGCGAGTTCGACGGCGCCGCGGAGGTCCTGCACGCCTTCGTCGCCGCTGGCTGGCGCCTCGGCGTCGTCACGTCCAAGCCCTTGGAACGGGCGGCCCCACTCTTGGCCAACCTCGGCTGCCCGTTCTCCACGGTGCGCACGCCGAACGGCGGTGGGCGCGGCAAGCCCGCACCGGACCCGGTCCTCCTCGCCTTGACCGACCTGGGTGTCGATCCCGCCGACGCCGTGTACGTGGGCGACATGGAGGCCGACCAGGAAGCCGCCCGCCGTGCCGGAGTCCCGTACGTCCACGCGGGCTGGGGGTACGGCTGCCCGGGGGCTCCGTCCCCCGTGGTCGCCGCTTCTCCGAAGGACCTGCTGAGGCTCCTCTCCTCGGGCCCCATCCTCGAAGGGAGCCTGCTGTGACCACGTCCCATCACAACGTCCATGGCCTGGCGCGAGCCGACATCAACGGACAGTCCGCGTGGGCACTGGTCGGTGAAGGCGCGCTCGCGACTCTGTCATCCGACTGGATCACCGCGAGCAAGCTGGAGACTCTGCCCCTGGACACGCAGGAGCACGAAGCGCTCGTCGCGCACGTCATGGACGCACTCCAGTGGTACGGAGCCGATTTCAGGACAACGCCGAGCGGGGCCGGGTGGCTGTACGTGCAGCACGTACCGGTCCGTCGCCTGGTGGCTCACGTCGTACGCAAGCTGATGGCCCTCAGCGCCTGGGAGCCGTTCAGAGAGGCGCCCGGCCCGCTGAAGATCGCTCCGCACGAGGGACTCGTCGGGCTTCGCGAGAGCAGTTCCCGGGAGTACCGCGCCTACACCGTCACGTGGTCCGGCATCGCTTATCTGCTCGGAGCAACCGCGTTGTACAACCCCTTCCGTACGGCGCAGTTGCATAACCTGCAGTCGGCGCACCTCGACACCCGGGTGCCAAGCCCACCCCCGTCGGCCCTGCCACGCACCGGCGTCGTCGCGCTCTCGTGGTCGTCCCGCCATGCGGCCACTCTGCTGCCGGTACTCGAAGACCTGGCAGGTAGTGGCCGGACGAGTCTCCTCGTCGATCTCGCCACGGACCCGACGCAACGCTGCGGTACCCCAGCCGTCGAGGTCATCAGGCTCGTTACGCCTCCCCCTGGCCTCTTCGCTCTGTCCGGAGCCGGAGAGCGCCTGCAGCTGTGGGACGACGAGCACGTCGTCCAGGTGAAGGAACACGTCGTCCGGCTCTCGCGTCTGGTCCGTCTCCTGGCCGTCCTGCTGGAGACGAGCGGTGGATGCACCCAGCCGTCCTGGCGCTCCGTGGTCCGTCTGGAGACCTGGCTGAACGGTGTCCTGGAGGCTTCTCGCCCACACACGCTGCTCGTCAGCGACGACACCAGCCCCGTCGGCGTGCTCGCCGTCCACCTGGCCAACCACCAGGGCGTGAACACGGTCCATGTGCAGCACGGGGCGTGGAACGCGGAGTCGGTCGCGTGGCACGCGCTGCACAGCCGGGACATCGTCGTCATGGGCGATCGCGACGCCCCGCTCGCCAAGGCGTGGGCGCGCCACCCGGACGCCGAGGTCCACGTGCTGGGGCAGCCCCGCTTCGACGTCCTCGCCGGCATCGGGCGGGAAGCCCAGAGACAGTACCTCGAGAAGCTGCTGATCCCCGGATCCGGGCGGAGCCCCGACTGGATCATGGTCTGGGCCTGCCAGCCCTTCGGTCCCGACCGGCTCAAGGCCCACACCGACCTCCTCCTGGACGGGATGTGGAAGGCCGAGGGCGAATGGGGACTGGTCATCGCCCCACACCCGGCGCAGAGCCCGGAGGTCTTCGCCTCGCTCATGCAGCGGGACGGAAGGCCGCTCGTGGCCGTCGCCGATCCGCAGGTAGGGGCACGGGGCTGTCTCGTCGGCGCCGACATCGTGGCGAGCGCCTATTCGACGTGCGGCATCGAGGCCGCCCTCTTGGGCGTGCCGGTCCTGGAGATCGGCACTGTCGACGAACACACGCTCGGGCTTGCTGCTCACGGCCTCGCGCAACGCTGCACCACCGCCGGGGACGTCGCCGACGCGCTCTCCGCACCCCTCAGGCCCGAACCCGCCTCGACCGACGCGGTGTGCCGCTGGGGCGGCGACAGCGCCGCCCTGGTCGCGCAACTCATCGTCAGTCGCGTATCCGGCAATCAGCTCGAACACCTCCGAAACGAAGGAGTCTCCACCCGATGACATCCCTGACCGCCGACAGCATCGCCGAGCTCTTCGTCGGTGCCGTCGCCCTGGCCAAGTCCGGCGAGAGCGTCAGTCCGCGCGGCATGGCCACTCGTGAGGTCCTCGACGTCAGCATGCGGCTCACCCGTCCGCGGGCCCGCCTGCTGTACGCGCCGCCGAGCAGGATCCTGAACCCCGCGTTCGCGGTGGCCGAGACCGTCTGGATCCTCTCCGGATCGAACGAGCCGTGGATCTTCGACTACAACACGAAGCTTCGCCAGTACGCCGACGACGGGGTCCTGCGCGGCGCCTACGGTCCACGGATGCGGAAGTGGGCAGGCACAGTGGACCAGCTGGCCCGCGTCGTGGAGATCCTCAAGCAGGACCCGGACTCCCGCCGGGCCCTGATCCAGCTCTACGACCCGGCCCGTGACTCCGCCGGCCACAAGGACGTGCCCTGCACTCTGGGCTTCCGCTTCTACCTGCGTGACGGTCGCCTGCACATGTCGACGACGATGCGCGGCCAGGACGTGTGGATCGGCATGCCGTACGACCTGTTCTTCTACACGGTCCTGCACGAGCTGGTGGCCGGCTGGATCGGCGCCGAGCTGGGCGACTTCCACCACCACGTCGGCTCCCTGCACATCTACGAGAACCACCTCGCCCAGGCGGATGAGTTGACCTCGATCGCCGTGAGCGTCGACATGCCGGACCTCACCACCCCGTGGAAGGGATTCGACGCTCTCCTCCATCAGGTCAAAACGGGGGACGTGACCGGGCACGCCGGCTGGGACAGCATGGCCGAGACCCTGCGCAGCTACCAGCTCTGGAAGGGCGGTCGGCGGGAGCAGGCGACAGCCCTGGCCGACAAGATCGACGGGCCGCTCGGCCAGACCACGACCGCCTGGTACCACGAGCTGAACCGTCGCGCCACGAACTTGCCCGCGCATGCGTCGGCCGGTGCACGATGACGCCGGCCGTGGACCAGGCGCCCTCGGTCATTCTCGGCCTGTGCTCGTACACCCACGACTCCGCCGCCGCGCTGCTTGTCGACGGGCAGCTCGTCGGCTTCGTCGAGGAGGAGCGGCTGTCCCAGAAGAAGCACACCAAGGACTACCCGCGCCACGCCGTCGAGTGGCTGCTCGGTGAGGCCGGGTTGTCCGCCACCGATGTCGATGCCGTGGCCTACAACTTTCAGCCCGCCCGATACTTGCTCGAATCCCCAGTCGCACTGCGTCTGGCGCTGTCACCGACCACCCGTGACCGTGCGGTGCCGCGAGCCCGTGGCTTCGCCAAGGTGGCGATGCGCACCCGGCTCCGTGTCCGCGACATCGGCCGGCGGTTCCCCGCCGCACGCGTTTCCCCCGTCTTGCATCACCGGGCCCATCAGCTGGCGGCCTTCGCCGCCTCTGGGTGGAGTGAATCGGCTGTGCTCGTCGTCGACAGCCTCGGCGAGCGGCAGACGACGACCATCGCCCGAGGGCACGACGCGCTTCGTCCGCGCACCCGCACCTTGGAGACGGTCAACGATCCCGCCTCTCTCGGGTACGTGTACGGCGCGGTGACCGAGCACCTGGGATGGCGTCGCGGTGACGAGGAGGGCACCGTGATGGCGCTCGCCGCGCTCGGCGACCCCGCGCGATTCCGGGGACTCTTCGCCCGGTCCGTCCGCGTCACCCCCACGGGCTTCACCGTCGACCCGCTCTACTTTCCCCCGCGTGTGCTGGCTTCGGGCTACCCGAGGACGGCCCGGCGGTTCATCGACGAGACATGCCCTAAGCGCCATCCGAGCGAGCCGCTGCGCGACGTGCACCGGGACCTGGCCGCGGCCCTCCAGGAGCGCACGGAGCAAGTGATGCTGCATCTCTCTCGTCGAGCGCGGAGCATCACCGGCTCCCGACGCCTGTGTGTCGGAGGCGGCGTCGCCGCGAACTGCGTGAGCATCGGCCGCATCATCGAAGCTGACGTGTTCGACGAGGTCTTCGTGCCGCCCGCCCCTGGCGACGCCGGCACCGCGATCGGCGCCGCCATCGCCGTACACCACGACAGTCGCGCCCCACAGCCCGTGTCCGGCGTCACCCGGGCCTGCTACCTGGGGCCGTCCTTCCGGGGAACGACGTTCGACCTCACGCCGTGGCCCGGCCTTCAGGAGAAGGCGCTGGGCACCGAGGCCGCTGAGTTTCTCGCCGAACAGCTCGCCAACGGTCTGATCGTCGGGCTCTTCCAGGGCCGCGTCGAAGCCGGACCCCGTGCCCTCGGCAACCGCTCGATCCTCGCCTCCCCTCGGGAGCCGGGCGTCATCGAGCGGTTGAACGACTCCGTGAAGTTCCGGGAGCCGTTCCGTCCCTTCGCCCCCATGGTGCTCGCCGAGTGCGCTTCGGAATTCTTCACTCTCGGCCAGGAGGCGCCGTATATGTCGATGGCCTCCGGAGTGACCGACAAGGCGCGCGCATTGGTGCCGGCCATCGTGCACGCCAACGGCACCTCCCGTCTCCAGACCATCACCCGCTCACAGAACCCGTTCATGCACGAGGTCCTCAGCGCCTTCGCCCGACGCGCAGGCGTTCCGGTGCTGATCAACACCTCGCTCAACGTCAAGGGCAAGCCGATCTGCGGGACACCGGAGATGGCGCTCGACTGTCTGGCCAACTCGGGGTTGGACGCCCTGCTGCTGGAAGGGCGGTGGATCACCAAGTGAGGATCGGATACAGCTTCTGGGGTTTCCTCGGCAATGGGATCACCGACACACCGGACGGGGGCCGCAGCCACCGTCGCCCCCTGATCGATGCCCTCCTCGACCGCGGCCACGAGATCGTCTTTCTCCAGGCCCACCGCGACCTGATCGAGGCCGGCGACGACCTGGGCAACGCCTACACCTTCCACAGCGGCAGCCCGGACATCGACGCTCTGTTCCTGGAGTGGCGCTGGGCGATCGACGGACGCAACACCACCCCGTGCGGCGCCGTGGGCCACACGTGCGACCTGCATCGCCAGGCCGAACTGGTCACCCGGTACACCATGCGCAGGAAGACGCCGACCGTGATCTGGGACAAGGACCGCAAGCTCCGGGGCGAAAGCGTGTGGCGGCGCGTCCCCCATGCCACCGTCTGCGAGGCCGCCCTCGAACCGACGCCTGGGGCGCGGCGCCTACTCTTCCCCGTCGACGACCGTCTGCTCGACGAGGCGGATCCGGTCGCGCTCGCCAAGCGGCCCCGGGACCTCGTCCTCGGGTACGTCGGCAACCAGTACGACCGCGACGAGCACTTCGACCGCTTCTTCGCACCGGCCGCCGAGCGCTTCGACCACCTGGTCGGAGGCAAGTGGACCAGGACCGGCCGCTGGCCGCACGTCCGGTTCCTCGGCAGACTCCCCTTCCAAGCGGTCCATGGCGTGTACGGCAGGTCGCTGGCGACCGTCCTCATGCTGCCCACCACATACGCCGCCGTCGGGCAGATGACACAGCGGATCTTCGAGGCCGTGCTCTCCGGCTGCCTTCCACTCGCTCCTGTCGACATCGTGCACGCCGACCGCTTCGTGCCCAAAGAACTGATCGTCAGCTCCGGCGACGAGGCAATCGAGCGGCTGGCCCACCTCCAGCGGATCGCCGGCACCCAGCAGCACGCGGACTTGATCGCGGGCTGTCTGGATCGCCTGGACCTGTTCCGCCTGAGCCGACAGGTCGACGTGTTGGAAGCCGTCCTGGACACGGCCGCCGGCCCCGTCGCGATGGGACGCGGGGCGGTCTGATGCAGCTGAGCAGCCAGGCCATCGCGTCTGGATCGTCCGAACGTGCCTGGGCGGCCGGTCCGACCCGGCATCCGAGCACCATTACGCTGGAGCATCATGAAGAAAGTCGCCATCGTCGGCTGCGGAGGAAGCGGCAAGTCGTACCTGGCACGGGAGCTGGGCAGGATTCTCGACGCCCCTGTGACGCACCTGGACGCAGCGTTCTACGACGACGAGTGGAACGAGCTGCCCCTGGAGAAGTTCGCCGACTTGCAGCGGGAACTCGTCGCGCAGCCGAAGTGGGTGATCGACGGGAACTACAACTCCACCCTGCAGACCCGACTCGAAGCCTGCGACACCGTGGTCCTGATGGACGTCTCGACCGTGGCCGCTTTGTACGGGATCTTCTCCCGGCAGATCCGGCACGGGGCCGGGCACAAGGGCAACGGCGTGCACAACCGCATCCACTGGGGCGTGGTCAAGTACGTAGCGACGTACCGCCGCAAAATGCGCCCGCGGGTCATCGCCAAGATCGAGGAATTCGCCTCGGGTCGTGCCGAGGTGGTGCTGCTGTCCAGCCGACGGCAGACGCGCCGCTGGCTGCGGAAGGTCGCTGCCGAGCACCGCTGAGCGCACCGCTCACCCGAGGGGAGCGTGCGGCATGAGCGGCATCAACCCCTTCCTGGACCCCGCGCGGCAGACGGAGCTGTACGGGCACGCCTCTCGGCTGGCCGGGCGGTCCAGCGCGCTGATGCGGGCGAAGACCTCCGGGCGCCCTGTACCGGACACGATCGTCGGGCTGGTGCGCGACCACCACGAGCGACCGGACCCTCTCGGCCTGGCGCTGGACCTCGGCTGCGGCCGCGGCACGAGCAGCCTGACCCTCGCCGAGGGGCTCCGGCCCCGGCGCGTCGTCGGCCTCGACGCCGCCCCCGCCCTGGTCGAACATGCCCGTCGGCGCGCCCGGCAGCTGCCCGGCCTCCCGGTGACCTTCCACCGGGGGGACTTCCACCGTCTCCCCGTGACTGCCAGGTCGTGCGATGTCGTCGTCGCCGCGTTCTGCCTCTACCACTCGCCCAATCCGCTGACCGTAGTCGCGGAGATCGGTCGGGCGCTCGCTCCCGGCGGTCTGGCCGTGCTCGTTACGAAAGGGCTCGACAGCTATCGGGAGATGGACCAGCTGGTCGCTGCCGTCGGCCTCGATCCGCGAGCCGAGCAGCACGAGAGCCTGTACATCTCGGCGCACAGCGGCAATCTCGCCGACCTGGCCGCCGCGTCGCTTGACGTACTCGCCGTGGAGCACGAAGAGCACAGCTTCACCTTCGACGGCCACGACCACGTGGCGGAGTACCTGGCCACCAACCCGAAGTACGACCTCGCCCCCGGTCTGTACGGCAATCCGAGCGCGCTCGCCGCAAGCCTGCACCAGTCCCTTCCGGACGGCCCGCTCACCACTACATCCCTCGTCACGTTCGTCGTGGCGCGGTCGCAGGGAGGCAAGCTGTGATGCTTCGGTATTTCACCAAGCGGTACGAGACCGCGGCCCAGGTGGCCTCAGCTGCCCGCCATCACGCCTGGCTCACCGAACACGCACGGTCGCTGCGTCTGCCGGCGCTGACCGTGGTCGGGCCGACGAGTCTGACGTACGAGTGGATCGATGGCCGTCCGGCCCGGCCCCACGACCTTTTGACCCTGGCCCGGCTGCTGGGCGACGCGCACGGTGCCGCCTGGACCACCGACCTCCGGCCGGCCTCTCTGAACACGCCGCACCGTTTCCGGGACGGCATCGCGTTCGGCGACTACATCGGGCCCCGGCAGACCGCCCTCCGAAGAAGAGTGGAACAGGGGTACTTGCCGGACCGGGGCGCCCTCCACGCGATGCTGACGCTGCTGGAGAGGACCGCCGAGGGACCGACCGCCTTCTACAAGGACTGCAACCTGCGGAACTTCATCATCACCGAGATCGGCGGCGTCTTTACGGTCGACACCGACGACCTGACGCTCGCCCCGATGGCGTACGACTTGGCGAAGCTGATCGCGACGATGGCCCTGACGTACGGACCGCTACCGGCCCCAACCATCGACTCCGCCCTGCGCGCCTACAACGAATCCGCCGAACGCCACGACCCCCGGCTCGGCACCACGGATCGCGAGCGGCTCGACGACTTCCTCGCCCTGCACGCCGTCCTCACCGCTCCGTACGCCGGTCGCAACGGCTACCGCGACAGTTGGACGGCCCGCCTCTGCCCCCGAGGTTCCGCATGATCACCACCGAACTCGTCTTCGTCCGCCACGGCGAGGCCCAGTGCAACGTCGACGGCCTGGTCGGCGGCCCGCGCACCTGCACCGGGCTGACCAGCCGCGGGTATGCCCAGGTCGAGAAGGTCTCAGTCCGCCTCGCCGCCGAGCACCGCGACAGGCCGTTCGACGCGCTGTACGCCGGCCCGCGCATCCGCCTACGCCAATCCGCCGAAATCATCAGCCAGGCCCTCCTGCTCCCGGTGCGCACGGACGACCGTCTCGACGGTCCCCTGCACGGCGCCGCCGACGGCCAGTCCTGGACCGAGGTGAAAACCGCCGCCGACGGCGGGCCACACGCCCATCCCGACAACCCCTGGGCTGCTGGATCCGACACCTGGAACGGCTACCTGGAGCGATCCGGCGGCCTCCTGCAGGAACTCATCGACCAGCACGAGGGCGAACGCGTCCTGTTCGCCGCGCACGGCGAGACCGTGATCGCTGCGCACACCCTGCTCCTGGGAATCCCACTCGGTTCGCCGGCCGGATTCACGGTCTCCCATGGGTCCATCACCCGCTGGCAGCACCACCTCAACCGACTCGGGCAGGGACGATGGATGCTCGACCGTCACAACGACACCGAGCACCTGGTCGCCTTAGCGCAGGAGGCCGCCTCGTGATCACGCTGTTTGACGACCCGCGTCTGAACCTGGCCCGTGGCACCCTCGGAGTGGTTCGGATCGTGCACGACCCGATGCTCCCGCCTCGAGTCCTGCGCCTGGTCGACACCGAGGGCAAAGAGTTCTTCGCCAAACAGCACAGCGAACGCGACCGGTACGTTCGGGAGCTCCAGGCCTATATCGCCTGGGGAGCTCACATGATCGGCCACATCCCCCACGTCGTAGGCCAGCAGGACATGACGTGCACGCTGCTGTTCACCGCCGTTCCCGGCGTACGGGCGGACACGCTCGCACCGGGATCGCCCGAGGAGGAGCAGGTCCATTACGAGGCCGGGCGTGTGCTGGGGAAGCTGCACCGCGCCACCTCGGTGCCGCCCAACGGAGCCGTCGGCACGGGCCTTGCCCAGCGGCTGCGTCACTGGATCGCCCGTGCGGACCGGGCCGGCCTCATCTCCGCGGTCGAACGCGACGGCCTGAGCCACAGCGCGGACGACCTGGCGAGCACGTCCTTGGACAGCGCGGTATGCCACCTCGACTACCAACCGCGGAATTGGCTCCTCGGGGACGCCTTCGGGCTGTGCGACTTCGAGCACATGCGCCGCGAGGCCCGCATCCGCGACTTCGCCCGGCTCGAGTTCCGCCGCTGGCAGGCAGCACCCAACCTGCGCACGGCCTTCTTCGCCGGGTACGGACAGCCGCTGAGCGACACCGAACAGCGGCTGCTGGAGTCCTTCGGCGCGATCGAGGCCGTCACCGCCCTGGTGCGTGGACACGAGCAGGACGACCCCGCCCTCAGCGCCCACGGTCGCACCGTGCTGACCCGTCTCTCCTGAATGCCTCCCTTCGCCACCTTCTGGAGATCCCCGTGTCACAGAACTCGCCCGCCCATTTGACCACCACTGTCCCGCGTCGGGCTGTCGTAACCGGCGCCGCCGGCTTCATCGGCTCCCACCTCGCGCACGCCCTCGTCCGGGCCGGCACCATCGTCATCGGCGTCGACCGGCGCGACCCGGCGACCGACCCCACGGCCGCGGCCAACCTCGCCGCTCTGCAGGGGCTCCCGGGATACATGCACGTCACCGCCGACCTCCTCAGCTGTGCGATCGAGCCGCTTCTGGTGGACGCGAACGCAGTCTTCCATCTGGCCGGCATCCCCGGGGTACGTCCCTCTTGGGGGCCGAAGTTCAGCGATTACGTTGCCTCGAACATCCTCGGGACCCATCGCGTCATGGACGCCGTCGCCCGCATGAGCGTTCCCCGGCTCGTGGTGGCTTCGTCCTCCAGCATCTACGGCGCCACGGACGGCGGTGCGAGCGTGGAGACCGACAGGCCCCAGCCGGCGTCCCCGTACGCGGTCACCAAGCTCGCCGAGGAGCAGCTCTGCCTCGCGCACTCCACGCAGACCCACTGCCCGACCAGCGTCGTCGCCCTGCGGTACTTCACCGTCTACGGCCCCCGCCAGCGGCCGGACATGTTCACACACCGTGCCCTCACTGCAGCCCTGACCGGTCAACCGCTCCGTCTGTACGGTGACGGTCACCAGCGCCGGGACTTCACGTACGTCGACGACGCGATCTCGGCCACCATCGCCGCAGCCACCGTCCCGACCGCGCAGGGCGTGATCAACGTGGGTGGTGGTTCGGGCGCCTCCCTGCTCGAAGTGATCAACATCGCGCGCAGCCTCACCGGACGCGATGTCCAAGTTCACCAGGAGCACCCGCGCAGCGGCGACGTCCTCACCACCCGTGCCAACCGCGGCCGCGCCCAGGAGGTCCTGGGCTGGCAGCCCCAGGTCGACCTTCACCACGGCATGCGTGCCCACATGCAGGCTCTGGCCGCCGCGCTGCAGACCGAAGAGATGAGCAGCCACGGGTGGCGCTCGTTCGACGACTCCGCCCCGTCGGCCGCCCTGGCCGACGGGGCCCACCTCCATCGCCCCACCCATTCCTGACACCCACCGACGGGAGTACGCCGTGGCCGCCACCACGACCGCACCACCGAATACCGCACGTCGCCATCATGTGGCGGTCATCCCCTGTCGCTGGGGAGCCTCCCGGTTTCCGGGAAAGCCCCTCGCCCAGCTTGGGGACAAGCCGCTTCTCTGGCACGTCCACCAGCGATGCCTGCAGGCCGAGCGTCTCGACGGCGTGGTAGTCGCCACTGATGACGAGCGCATCGAGAGGGCATGCCACGAGCTGGGCATCGAGTGCATGCGCACTGGCCAGCACCTCACCGGCACGGACCGCGTCGCGGAGTGCGCGGCGCGCCTTCCGGCAGACGCGTACATCAACGTTCAGGGCGACGAACCGTTCATATCCCCTGCCGCAATCGACGTGGTCTCCAAAGCCCTGGAACACCTCGCACCGGGAACGCTCGCCGTGAACGCATACACGGTGTTGGACGATGTCGGCGCAGTCCTGGACCACAACGTCGTGAAGGTCGTCGTCGACGCCAAGGAGAACGCGCTGATGTTCTCCCGCCAGCCGATCCCGTACCCACGAGGAGACCGACCGAGGTACCGACGCCAGCTGGGGCTTTACGGCTTCACAGGCGCGGCCCTCAGCCTGTTCCAACAACTGCCTCAAGGGCCGCTGGAGCTCACCGAAGGCGTGGAGATGATGCGCTTCGTGGAGCACGGCCACGGCGTGCGGATGCTTCCTGTCATCGACGACGGCCTGGCCGTCGACACACCGGAAGACCTCATGAGAGCCGGCTCGCTCCTTCACTCTCGCCCGATTAACTGACCGCCCGCTGCAGCCCAGGGGCGGCGGCCCGAAAACCCACCCGCCACACGTGCATCGAAGCTCGGCGTGTCAGCCATGAGTGGATCCTTCGACCCCCAGGCCGAACAAGGGTCCGTGCGCCCTACATACGACGCCGAGGGCTCAGTCTCGGGCTTCATGCCTCGTCTCAAACACGTGTGTTCGATATCGAAGCCGCGTCGTTGACCTCGGTGTCGTCACGGAAATCAAGCACGCCAGTGATGGAGGACCGCAGTTGAGCGCACCAGAAACACGTGAGGTCCAGCAGAACGAGACAGTCCCTCCCCCGCCGCCGGCGGAGATCCAGTACACCGGGGAGTACTCGGTGAACCCCCTCGGTGAAGCCTCCTTCCGCAAGCTCTACGGCCAGGTCCCGAAGGTGCTCGCCCGCATCATCGGCATGTCGTGGCGCATCGACCGCCGGGCCCTTCTGCTCCTCCTGGCCTGTCCGGTGGTCACCGGTGCCGCGGCCGCAGTGCTGCTGGCAGCGACAGCCAGCGCGATGCATCCGCTCCTCGGCGCGGGAAGCGTGGCCGACCGGTTGTACGAAGCCCTGCCGGCGCTGGTTGTGGTCGGCGTCGCCGCCGCACTGACCCGTGTGGCGGCCGCCGTGGCCACATATGCCGAGCGTCTCATCACTCCCATGAGGTGTTCGCGCGGGTGGCGCGGGAATCGGACGGGATCCAGGATCTGGAGGCACGGTTGGCACCGGGGATGGGTCGTGTGCTGTGAACCGCCGGGGTCGGGCCGCTTCCGTACCTCCGAGCGATCACAGCCGTCCGGAGGCGGTCGGAGCGGGCGGACTGGTGGTGCGGAATGTGGATCGGGCGGGCGGTGTCGCCGAGTACGACTTCGCGCTGTTGCCGGTCGCTGTGCCGATACAGCTTTCGCTGGCAACGTTGTTCGCGGCCCGGTGTACGCCGCATCACTGGACGAGCCACCATTCGTCGCGGTTGACGTGGCAGCTACTGCGGAAGTTCGCTGCCTTCATCGCCACGCAGGACCCGGCCCCCAGGGACGTGGACGAGCTGGCCGGCGCGTTGCTCAAGCGCTGGCGCCTGAGCCAATCAGCCGGACGCCAGGGCTACAACGCGATCACCCGGGTCAGCAGCCTGCTGCGGGAGGATCCGCGGCTGGCTGGCGTGGAGGTGGCCGAGGAACTGGCGGTACGGGTGCGTCGACCGGTGAGCGGGGTCCAGTCCTACAGCGAAGCCGAGTTCGATGCGATCAGGGCGGCGGCACGGCGCTGTTTTCGTGCCGCGCTGATCCGGATCAACGACAACGCCCGACACCTGCATCGTTGGCGGGCCGGGGACTTCGTCCCAGGCAGCCGGGAGAGCCTCATTGGGGAGGCGCTGAACTCGCTCGCGCGTACCGGGGACATCCCTCGCAGGATCTCCGGGACTGGGGCGAAGAACCCGGTATGGCGGTTCCACCGGGCGCTGGGTGGCAGCAGTCCAGCGCTTACCTGGCAGCGTCTGTTCCTGTCGCGTCTGGAGGCGGTGGCGCTGGGGGTGCTGCTGATGTGCGAGTTCGGCTGGAACCTGTCGGTGATCCATCGGCTCGAAGTGCCGCGGGCCTCACCGGACCCTGGGCCTGATGGCCGACCAACCTATCGCATCCCGTTGGAGAAGTACCGACGCGGCAACGGCCGCGCCTATGAGTCACTCAACGTCACCGACGACGGTGTCGGGACTGCGGGACGGCTGATCACGCAGGCACTGGAGGCCACCCGGTTCGCCCGCGCTGCGGTCGAGGACCTCGCTCCGGGCACGGACGTGTTGCTGGTGTGGCGGTGGGAGCAGGGCGGCGCGGCCATCCGCAGCAGTGAGCACCACCCGCCGGTGGGCCAGTTCCGCTTCGGGGTGCACCACACGGCCGCGAACGAGTGGGCTCGGCGCCAGGGGTTTGCCGGCTCTCCGTTTCGTCGGGGCCGGCGCACCGTGAACGCGCTGCTGCGGCGCGAGGCGGGCCAGAACAGCCAGGCGACCCACGACCGCCACTATGTGCTGCCCGACCCGCAGGTTCAGACCGGCGCGGCAGAGGTGATCGCCGCGGCCGCGCAGGACGCCGCCCGCCGTGCCGAAGCGACTGTGGCTGCCTCGTTCCACACTGCACCGCAGCCGGGCCACCTGCCCACGGTGATGGCCGACTGCTGCGACTTCGAGCACGGCCCCTACCTCGGGCCGGACGGTGGATGCGCCGCCTCCTTCTTGATGTGTCTGGGCTGTACCAATGCTCGGATCCACCCCGGGCATTACCCGCGCCTCGTGCACTTGCACGGCGTGCTTGAGGGCCTGCGGTCCGTACTGCCCGCGCGGGTCTGGGCTCGCGATTGGAGCCGGACACACGCCCGGCTCCAGGATGTGCGGGCGCGGCTGGGCGACGGCGTGTGGGAGCAGGCACGGGAGCGGATCGGCGACGAGGACCGCCTGCTCGTCGACCACCTGCTGAGCGGAGCACTGGAGCCATGAGTACCCCCGCAGAAGTTGACGCCTACCTCCTCCCCGAGCCTGTGCCCGGCACCCCCATCGTCCTTGAGCGGTATGCGCGGCCCCTGCACGCGGACATCAACGGGCGGTTCGAGGATCCAGTGTGGCCACTTGCCGCACTGTCTGAGAATCCCAGCCGGTCCCTCGAGCAGATCCACTGGCGACGCTGCCCGCCCGGCTTTCAGCCCGAGGTCCGCCGGGCCGCCTGGACGATGATCAACGGAGAGCTGCGGCCCACCTTCCTGGCCGGACGCGGTACCCGCTTTCGGTCGCGCACCAGCCTGTCCAAGGTCAAGGAGACCGTGCAGCAGTGGATGTACCTGGCCGCATGGCTGGATAGGCAGGGCCTGACCTCACTTGGACAGTGCACCAGTGACGTGTGGTGCCTCTACGCACAGCACCTCGCCGCGAGCGGCGCCTCCCGTGACCGGATCGAGGACATCTTCACCTCGCTGACGCGTCTGTGGGCGTTCGATCTGCTCAGTGCCCGGCCGTCCGGGATTGCCCGGCCGCCGTGGGACGAGCCGGGCAGGGATACATTCCTGCCGCCGGCCTCCTCGCGCGGCGGGGAGAACGAGACGGAGCCGATCGCCGAAGCGACGATGGGGCCGCTGCTGGTGTGGGCGATGCGGATGGTCGGCGACTTCGCCGACGACATCCTGGCCGCTCACGCCGAAACCGAGTGCCTCACCGTGGCCGCCCGTACCAACCCCACCACCGACCACGGCCAGGCCGCCTTGCGTGCCTTCCTGGACCCACTCCTCGTCGGCGGAATGCCGCTGCCGGCGACCGTGAACCAGGGCCGTGTCGGCTTCGCACGCGCCTACGTGGCGGGGCTGACCGGCGCTTCGCGCCACCAGGTCGCGCGCTACGTCGAACAGGCAGGACTCGTCACAGCTACGGTCCAGCGTCCAGGGCCCTGCCCGCTGACCACCCCAGTCCGCGGCCGCATCGAGGGCCGGCCATGGCGTGAGGCCCTTGACTTCAACGAAACACCGGGCCTTGTCCGCCACCTGGCCACCGCCTGCTTCATCGTCATCGCCTACCTCACCGGCATGCGCCCGGGCGAGATCCTCGGCCTGCGTACCGGCTGCTGCCCGCCTCCGGACCTCGGTCGTCCGCCGCAGCTCGGCTGGCACCACATCCATGCCCGCGCCTACAAGACCGCCACCGACGAAGACGGCAACCACCTCTCCGCCGGTATCGAGCGCGATGTGCCCTGGGTCGCTATCACCCCCGTCGTGAACGCCATCCGTGTGCTGGAACGTCTGGCTCCCGGGGATCAGCTGCTGTTCAGTCACTCCCTCCACGGCGGCACCTCCCGCTACCACCGCGGCGCACTGCGCCCCAGCGCACTCGCGGTCCGCATCCAGGATTTCATCGCCTGGGCCAATCTCCAGGCCGCCGCCCACAGCCTGCCGGCCCACCACATCCCGCCCGACCCAGCAGGGCGCATCGGCACCCAACGCTTCCGCCGCACTCTGGCCTGGCACATTGCGCGTCGCCCTGGGGGCCTGGTGGCCCTGGCCATCCAGTACGGGCACCTCGAGACCGCCTTCGCCAGCGAGGGCTACGCCTCCCGCAGCCGCGGCGGAATCCACGACCTCATCGACATCGAAACCGTGCGCGCCGTCGCCGACACCTTGGCCCACCTCAATGACCGTCTCGCCGCAGGCATCGGCATCTCCGGGCCTGCCGCCCGACGCACGATCCAGGCTGCTGCCCATGCTCCTCTCTTCGAAGGCACTCTCCTCAACGCCACCAGCGCGCGCCGCCTGCTCGCCAACGACCACGCCCTGCTCTACGACAACCCGCACGCGTTCCTGCTGTGCCACTACAAGCGCGAGCAGGCCCTGTGTCACCGTGACGACGTCCGTGAGACGCCTCGCCTGGACCAGTGCGTCCCCGGCTGCGGCAACATCGTCCGGACTGACCATCACGCCGTCGGCCTGCGCGACCGTGCCGCGCTCCTCGACCACCAGGCCACTCACGCCCCGCAGCCGGTCGGTGAACGACTACAACGCCACGCTGGCCGGCTTCGCACCCTCGCCGACGCCCACGACCACGACCGGATCACGTTGAAGGACATGCAGTGAGCGGGTCGGCAGACGAACGCGAGCGTATCCGGGCCGCCATGGACCGGATCCTCGACGGACGAGCGCAGCACTCAAACGGGGCGCTGACCGTCGTCGCCCTCGCCAAGGAAGCCCAAGTCCCAAGGAACGCGCTCACCCAACGACACCTGGACCTGAAGGAGGAGTTCTACGGCAGGGTCCGGGCCTGCGGACAGATGCCGGACAGCGAGCAGCGGCTACGCAAGCAGGTTGTCAAGCTGAAGGAACTGCGGGCCAAGGACGCCGAGGAACTTACCCAGCTACGCGCCGACGTCGAGGGTCTGGTTCGCACGCTCAACCAGCTAGCACTGGAGAACCAGCAGCTACGGACGGAACTCGTCACACGAGACGGGACACTTCGCGTGCTGCCCATACGACCGCAGCCGCCGTCCCCGTGAACTGAGCACATGAATCGGGTCTGCCGCAAGGAATGCAAGCGAGCTGTGCGCCACTCACGCGCTCAGATGCGCGACGCGGTAGTGGGCCGTCTCCAAGTACGGCGGCAACTTCGTGACCTACATCGACGACGGCCCCGATGTGCGCTACCGACAACAACGGCGAGGACCTCGACCAGCTCATCGTACCGACGGACCGAGACACGGTGCTGTACACCGTGGACGCTGTGAGCTTGGGACACCGACAGTGACAGCGTGTGCTGGGGGGGGCCAGCCACTTGGCGGGGGTGCATCCGACGATCGTCGGATGGCCGACAGAAGGTACGGGCTTGCAGGCTGGTGGCATGGCAGAGCGTGCGTAGGAGCTGGGGCCCAGCACTTCCCATCGGCCGCCGGCCGGAGCTGGGGACCGTGGGGACGTTGGGCGGCGCCGGAGCGTGCTCTGGGAGGTTCCTCGGCATGGCGCTTGCGGCGAGCGGCCTCTACCTAGCTGTCGTTAGCCCTGACCTTTGCGCTGCCGTTGTGCACACGATCGCCGCGACGGCCGTCGAGCAGGCGCCTTGAGTCGAGTGCCACGGCCCGGTTCTGATTGATGCCCGCCGCTGCTGACGCGATGGGCGGGAGACCACGTGCGAAAGGAATCTTGTGAACACCGCATCCGCCCCGGAGACGACGGGTGCCGAGTCCCTGCGCGTCCGCGATACGCTCAAGGCGCTGTACGGACATGTCCGCCCGCACCGCTGGACCGTCGTGCTCGGTCTGCTGCTGGCGCTGGTGGGCTCCGCCGGCGGGCTGCTGCAGCCGCTCGCCACGAAGGCGCTCGTCGACCGGCTCTCGTCCGGCGGCACGCTCGCCACCGTCCTGCTGGCGCTGACCGCGCTGGTGCTGCTGAGCACGGTGGCCGAGGCGTTCGGCGCCTACGTCCTGGAGCGGACGGCCGAGTCGGTCGTGCTGGCCGCTCGCCGCAGCCTGATCGGCCGGCTGCTGCGCCTGCGGCTCTCGGCGGTGGACCGGATGCAGCCGGGCGATCTGATGTCCCGGGTCACCTCCGACACCACGCTGCTGCGGGCCGTCAGCACCCAGGCGGTGGTCAACGCAGCGACCGGGGCGCTCACGCTGGTCGCGGCCGTCGTGGTGATGGCCTTCCTCGACGTCGTCCTGCTCGGCGTCACGCTCGGTGTGGTCGTGGTTGTCGGGGCGGGCGCGGCCCTGGTGATGCCGAAGATCGGGCAGGCCGCCGAGCGTGCCCAGGCCGCGGTCGGGGAGATGTCCACCGGCCTGGAACGGGTCTTCGGCGCGTTCCGTACGGTGAAGGCATCCGGTGCCGAGGAGCGGGAGACCGCCCGCGTCGAGGCGTCGGCCCGGCGGGCGTGGCGCCACGGCGTGCGCGGCGCGAAATGGGAGGCCCTGCTGGGTACCGCAGACAACCTCGCCGTCGAGCTGGCGTTCCTCGCGGTGCTCGCGGTCGGCGGGGCGCGGGTGGCGTCCGGGGACATCCCCGTCTCCACGCTCATCGCCTTCCTGCTGTACCTCTTCTACCTGATGGAGCCGGTGTACAAGCTGGTCGAGGCCGCCTCCGCGTACCAGGAGGGCGCGGCCGCGATCTCCCGGATCAAGGAGGTGGACCGTCTGGCCGCGGAGCCGTCGGCCACGTACAGGCCGGTGCGGACCGAGGTGCGTCCGGCGTCGGTCCGCTTCGAGGAGGTGTCCTTCCGCTACGGGCCCGGGCTGCCCGACATCCACCGCCGCGTGGACTTCGAGGTGCCCGGCGCCGGGATGACGGCCTTCGTCGGGCCTTCGGGCGCGGGCAAGTCGACGGTCTTCTCGCTCATCGAGCGGTTCTACGAGACGACCGGCGGGCGCATCCTGGTCGACGGCACGGACATCCGGCAGTGGCCGCTGTCCGAGCTGCGGTCCGTCATCGGGTACGTCGAGCAGGACGCGCCGGTCCTCGCCGGCACGCTGCGGGAGAACCTGGTCTTCAGCGCGCCCGGCGCGACGGACGACGACATCCCCGTCGTCCTCGCCCGGACCAGGCTCGACACGCTCGTCGAGCGTCTCCCGCACGGCCTGGACACCCTGGTCGGGCACCGCGGCTCGAAGCTCTCCGGCGGCGAGCGCCAGCGCGTCGCGATCGCCCGCGCCCTGCTGCGCAGGCCCCGGCTGCTGCTCCTCGACGAGGCGACCTCACAGCTCGACGCGGTCAACGAGCTGGCGCTGCGGGACGTCATCGCCGAGACGGCACGCGAGACCACCGTCCTGGTGGTGGCGCACCGCCTGTCGACGGTGACGGACGCCGATCGGATCGTCGTCATGGACGCCGGCGCGGTCCGGGCGATCGGCACTCACCAGGAGCTGGTGGAGCGGGACGAGCTGTACGCACAACTGGCGGCGACTCAGCTCCTGGTCCCGACCGAGTACCCCGCCGTGTGAGTGGGGTGCTCGGACGGCCCGCCCCCGCCGTGCGGCGGGGGTGGGCCCGCTGGGTGGCGGAGTGGCGGCGGACAGTCGTCGGGTACCGGCGCACCGGACGGAGCGTGAGGCTGAGGGTAGCGCCGCGCGTCACCGGGCGGTTCGCTCCCCCACGCTCTGTCCCGCCACCTCGCTCGGAGTTCCCATGCCCGTCCTCATGGCCACGGGCCAGCAAGTCCCGCTGAACGGGGCGAACGGCCGCCCGCTCAACCTGATACGGATGGGCATTGGCTGGCGGTCCGCTTCGTACTCCGGCTCGCTCGGGCACCGTCGGCGCGGCCGTCCCGGCACCTTCGCCCTGCTGTACGGACAAGGCCGTTTCCTTGACGCCGTGTTCGCCGACAACCCCACCCATTCGGACGGCTCCATCGAGCACTTCGCCGGCCCGGTGGTGGAGAACGTCGAGGGGGACAAGGAGTCGTTCGTCGCCCGTCTGTCCCGGCTGCCTCCGCACGCGGACCGCGTCGTATTCGCCGTCAGTTCCTTCGACGGCAGCACCTTCGAGACCGTGCAGAGCGCGCACTGCCGGATTGTCGACGAGGGCCGTGGCCACGAGCTGGCCCGGTACGCGATTCCCGCCCACGGCCTCCACGCGGCGCTGATCACGGCGGAGGTGACCCGCGCGGCGGCGCCTGGACCATGAGGGCCCTCGGTGCGCCGGTGGCGTGCACCACGTTCGCCGACCTCCTCCGGGCCGCCGAGTCGTGACCCGGTCGACCCACGGAGGCGGGACCCTGCAAGCACACCGACCGCCCCGGTCGCCACCCAACAGACGTTTTTGGTCAGGGATATGGCGCCGCATCCGGCGCCCGTGCACACTGTGCAACGCGCGTAGAACCGACACGTGGAGGAAACCTCCCGGCCCTCCACGCGCAATCCGGCACGCATAGAACTGCCCTGCCGCCCAGGCGTGCCCCCTCCCACACGCACGCCCGGTGCGGCATCCCGCGAACCGTCCGCAACCGCTCGCGAAAGGCACCCCCCATGTCACCTCGCCGCATATCCGCCAGACGCTCACGCCGCGCCTCCGCAGTCGGCACCGCCTTCCTCGCCGCTGTCATGACCCTGGCAACACTCACGGCCGCCCCCACGGCGAACGCCGCCGTCTCCGTTCCGTCGCAGGGATCCCCGACACAACTCGACGTCGGCAACTGGAACGTCGAGTGGTTCGGCGCGACGAACTACGGCCCGACCGACGAGACGCTCCAACAGCAGAACGTCCGCGACGTCATGGCGGGTGCCGACATGGACGTGTGGGGCCTCTCCGAGGTCGTCAGCACCTCGGCCTTCACCAACCTCGTGGCGGGCATGCCCGGGTACACCGGCGTCGTGGCCAACGACCCGATCGTGACGAACGGGGCCCAGTACTACTCGGACTTCAGCAACACCGAGCAGAAGGTCGCCCTCGTCTGGCGCACCGGCATGGCCACCCTGGTGAGCGCGAAGGTCATCCTGACCGACCAGAACAGCAACTTCGCCGGCCGTCCGCCGGTGGAGTTCACGCTGCGCGGCACGTTCGACGGCGTCACCCGTGACCTCGTCTTCATCGTCCTGCACGCCAAGGCCGGTTCCACCCAGGACGCCTGGAACCTGCGCAACCCCGCGTCGCAGGCCCTGAAGTCCTACCTCGACACGGCCTACCCCACGCAGAACGTCTTCGTCCTCGGCGACTGGAACGACGACGTCGACACCTCCATCACGTCCGGGCAGGCATCGCCGTACGCCAACTTCGTGAACGACGCGTCACGCTACACGTTCCCGACGCGGGCCCTGTCGCTGGCCGGCGTGGCGTCGACGACGGGCTACACCGACTTCATCGACCACCAGCTCAACACCAACGAGGTGCAGGCCAAGTACGTCGCGGGCTCGGCAAAAGCATTCCAGCCCCAGACCTACGTCCCCAACTACGCGACGACGACCAGCGACCACTACCCGGTGATGGCCCGCTACGACTTCACCCTCGGCGGTGGCGGCGGTACGAACCAGCCGCCCACGGCCTCGTACACATCCTCCTGCACCGCGCTCACCTGTACGTTCACCGACGGCAGCACCGACTCCGACGGCACCGTCGTGAGCCGCAGCTGGAACTTCGGCAACGGCCAGACCTCGACGGCGACGAACCCGACCGTGACCTACGCGTCGGCCGGAACCTACCCGGTCTCGCTGACCGTGACGGACAACGGCGGAGCCACCCACACCACGACCCGGAACCTCACCGTCACCGCCGGCAGCGGCGGCGGCCCCGCCAACGTCGTCATCAACGAGGTACTGGCCAACGAACCGGGCAGCAGCGCCGCCGGCGAGGCCGTCGAGATCGTGAACACCGGTGGCACGGCCATCGGCATCGGCGGCTGGACCCTCCGGGACGGGACGGCGGTGCGCCACACGTTCGCCGCCGGCACAACGCTGGAGCCCGGCAAGGCGATCACCGTGTTCGGCGCGAGCTCCGCGATCCCCGCCGGCATCGTCGCGGTGGCGGCCGGCACCGGCGGGCTCAACCTGTCCAACAGCGGTGACCAGGTCATCCTGCGGGACGCAACCGAAACGACGGTCCAGTCGATGACCTACACCTCAAGCCAGGCCGACTCCGACGGCGTCTCCGTCAACCGAAGCCCCGACGGCTCGGCGACCGGCGCCTGGGTCAAGCACACCACCATCAGCCCGCTGACCAGTTCACCCGGACGGCGCGCCGACGGAACTGCCTACTGAGCCCCGGTCCACCGGCTCGACCGCGACGGCGGCCAAGGGCCGTCGGAGCCGGGGGGGGGGGGGGGGGGGGGGAAGGCCCCCCCCCCCCCGGCGCGACGTCACCGCACGTACTTCGCCGGCTTGGTCGCGGCGTTGAGCAGCGCCTCCAGCGGTCCGCGGCGGAAGAACCGGGACCACACCGCGGCGAACACGATCGCGCACAGGATGTACGTGAGTACGGGCGCCCAGGACGTCGTCGTGCCGGAGCCGGAAGCGGGCCACGCGGACTGGGCGAGGAAGTGACCGACGTACGCCGTCAGGGACATGGTGCCCACGGCGATGACCGGCTTCGCCAGACGGCGCAGGCGCGCCACGCGGTCCATCAGCACCGTCGCACCCACGATCACGAGAATCGCGACACCCACGCTGCCGATGATGTCGAACGTGGTGCCGGTGTGCGGGCCGGCACCCAGGAGGTCCGAGGCGGACGACACGAGCTGCCCACTGGAGCCGCTGCCGCCGGACCCCGGTCCGGATCCGCTGAAAGCGACCTCGGAGCCGCCGGACCAGGACCCGGAGCCGCCGGACGACCCACCGGTTCCCGAGAACACCGCGTCCTTGCCCGCCAGCAGCAGCGACAGGCCGTACGCGGCCACGGCGAGGGCGGCGCCCAGGGCGGCCAGGCGACGCTGGACGGTGACGGCCGACAGGTCGAGGCGGGCCAGCGCCATACCGGCGATCACGAACGGCATCCACGTGATCGTCGGATAGAGGCCCGTGAGGAGCAGATCGATCACTCCCACGCCGTTGAGCTTCTCGAGCGGGTCGTAGGCGTTGATGCTCTGCTGGACCGATTCGTTCAGCCATATGCGCAGGACGAACGCCAGCTGGGGTGTGACGAGCGCGAGCCCGGCCGCGATGATCGCGAGAGTCCTGGCGGCCAGCCGCAGCAGGGGCAGGGCGAGGAGGAAGTACACCCCGTAGAAGCCGAGGATGATGACGTCCCCGTATTCGATCGCCAGCACGCTGCCCAGAGCCAGCAGGATCACGGCTCGGATGGCGATTCGCGCCTTCGCCTGACGGCCCGCCAGGCCCGTCTTCGGCTCACGACGGCCGGCGATCAGCATCAGCGAGAACCCGGCAAGAGTGGCGAACAGGACCGACGAATGCCCGTCGGCCAGGAACCGCACCCAAGTGCCGACCCCGCTCGTGGCCTCGAGCGGGGGGCCGATGTGCACGACGTACATGCCGAACACCGCGAGCGCGCGAGCCAGGTCCACGCCGACGAGACGCCCCATCGAGGGGCCGTCCGAGGGCTTCCCGGCGGACCCGGACGAGGTACGGAGTCCCGGAGGCGAGGTCTCCCGCGGCGCCGACGTCGCCTGCGTTGGCTGTATCTGTGTCATACGAGGAATCTCCCGGTGGGGTAGGGATACGGACCATCCGGCAGGTTTCGGTGGCACCCCGCCGACCGGCCGGGACCGCCCCCGCCGACCGGCGGGCAGGGAGGGGCGGGTGACCGCCGCGCGGTACAGATGAGTCAGGCGCTGTTCGCGTCGAACCGTCCGGCGACGCGGGGCGGCCTCCCCCTGAGGGACGGAGTACCTGTCCCGGAGGGGGAGGCCGGTCATCAGCGGAGCGTCCAGCGGGGGGCGCGGGGTCGCCGGGCCGGTGCGGGTCATGAGGGCCGGGCATCGCCCCGGCCCGACGTCAACGGACGTACTTCGCCGGCTTCGTGGCGGCGTTGAGCAGCGCCTCCAGCGGTCCGCGGCGGAAGAAGCGGGACCAGAGCGCGGCGAACACGATCGCCCCGAGGATGAACGTGAGCACGGGGATCCAGGACGTCTGGGTGCTCTCGCCGGCCGACACGCCGAGCACGGACTGGGCGAGGAAGTGACCGACGTACGCCGTCAGGGACATGGTGCCCACGGCGATGACGGGTTTCGCCAGGCGGCGCAGGCGCGGCAGGCGGTCCATGAGCACCGTCGCACCGATGATCACGAGGACGGCGACGCCGACGCTGCCGATGATGTCGAAGGTGGTGCCGCTGTGCGGCCCGGCGGACAACAGTTCCGATGCCCCCCGCTGGGGCCCGGAGGATCCGCTACCGAAGGACGACGCCTCCTCGAACCCGGAGGACGACGACTTCCCGTCCTCCGCCATGCTGCGCAGCGCGTTCGGGCCCGCCAGCAGCAGGGACAGGCCGTACGCGCCGGCGGTCAGGGCGGCGCCGAGCGCGGCCAGGCGCCGCCGGACGGAGACGGCCGACAGGTCGAGGCGCGCCAGCGCCATGCCGGCGACGACGAACGACATCCAGGTGATCGCCGGGTAGAAGCCGGTGAGCAGCAGGTCGAGGACGCCGACCTCGCTGAGCTTCTTGAGCGGGTCGTACGCGTCGATGGTCTGCTGGACGGACTCGCTGATCCGCGAGTTCAGGACGAACGCCAGCTGCGGTGTGACGAGCGCGAGCCCGGCCGCGATGATCGCCAGTGCCTTAGCGGAGAGCCGCAGCAGGGGCAGCGCGAGGAGGAAGTACACCCCGTAGAAGCCGAGGATGATCACGCCCCCGTACTCCATCGCCAGCGCCGTGCCCAGCGCGAGCAGGACCACGGCGCGGATCGCGATCCGGGCCTTCGCCTGCCGGCCCGCCAGGCCCGTCCTCGGCTCACGGCGGCCGGCGATCAGCATCAGCGAGAACCCGGCGAGGGTGGCGAACAGGACCGACGAATGCCCGTCGGCCAGATACCGGACCCAGGTGCCGACGCCGTGCGTGGACGACAGCACCGGGCCGACGTGGACGACGTACATGCCGAACACCGCCAGCGCGCGGGCCAGGTCCACGCCGACCAGGCGCCCCATCGAGGGGCCGCCCGAGGGTTTCCCGGCGGGGTCGGGCGAGGCCGCGGCCACGGGAGACGCGTCCTGTCGCGGGGCTGACGCCGCATGCGACGGCTGTATCTGTGTCATACGAGGAATCTCCCGGTGGGGCGCGGACGCGGACCATCCGGCGGGCTTCGGTGGCACCCCCGCCGATTGGCTGGGACGACCCCGCCGACCGGCGGGCCCGGGCGGACGGGATCAGAGGTGGCGGTCGATGGCGGGCAGCAGGTCCTGGAAGGTGGCCCCGGAGGCGGGTTCGCCGAGGGCGGTCAGCTGCCACGCCCCGTTGATGCGGGAGATCTTGGCCATGATCTGGGCGGTGTGGGAGCCGCCGCCGGACAGGGTGTAGCGGGCGAGTTCGGCCCCGGTCGAGTCGTCCACCAGGCGGCAGTAGGCGTTCTCGACCTCGTCGAAGGTCGCGCCGGTGAAGGAGTTCACGGTGAAGACGATCTGGTCCACCTCCGCCAGCATCCGCGTGAAGTCGACCGTGATGGCCTCGTCGTCCCCAGGCCCGTCGCCGCCGGTGCGGTTGTCGCCGGTGTGCTTCACTGCGCCGAAGATGCCGGTCAGGTGCTGGAAGTAGACGACCTCCACGACCCTGCGGCCCGTGTACAGGACCGCTGAGGCGTCGAGGTCGATCGCCGTGGGGCCCATCAGTCTGCCGAGGAAGCCCGTGCGTGCCCGTGGCTGCCAGCCCAGCCCCATCCGTACGTGACTGAGGGGAGTCGTGTCGGGCTTGGTCAGGCTGATCCTCTGGCCCTTGGTGAGGTTGAGGGACATGTGTACTCCCGGGGTGGGTCGAGTCGAAGGGGTGGCCGGGCCCGGACGGCGGCCGGCGGGGAGGGCCCGTCGGCCGCGCGTGCAGGGGATGCCCACGCGAGCGCTGGTTGGCTGGCTGGCTGGCTGGCTGGCTGGCTGGCTGGCTGCGGGGCGGGTGTCCCGGGGGTCAGAGGCTGACGCCGAAGTCCTGGGCGATGCCGGCGAGCCCGGAAGCGTAGCCCTGGCCGACGGCCCGGAACTTCCACTCCGCACTGCTGCGGTAGAGCTCGCCGAAGACCATCGCGGTCTCGGTGGCGGTGTCCTCACTGAGGTCGTAGCGGGCGATCTCGACCCCGTCGGCCTGGTTCACCACCCGGATGTAGGCGTGGCGCACCTGGCCGAAGTTGTGGGCGCGGGCGGCGGCGTCGTGGATGGAGACCGGAAAGACGATCTTCGCCACGTCGGCGGGTACGGTGGCGAGGTTCACCTTGATGACCTCGTCGTCGCCGTCGCCCTCACCGGTGAGGTTGTCGCCGGTGTGCTCGACCGAACCGTCCGGGCTGGTGAGGTTGTTGTAGAAGACGAAGGACGCGTTGGAGGCGACCTTGCCGCTCTCGCCGCACAGCAGCGCGCTCGCGTCCAGGTCGTAGTCGGCGCCCGTGGTGGTGCGTACGTCCCAGCCCAGGCCGACCTGGACGGCGGTGAGGCCCGGAGCCTCCTTGCTCAGCGAGACGTTGCCGCCCTTGGACAGCGAAACACTCATGATGTTCTCTCCTGACTCGGGACACTCGAAGAAGGACCGCATGGGCCCGTCCGGACCGGATGCGATGAGGCGCGGCAGGCGTCTGTTGCCCACGGCGGCACCCCGGCTTGCGTATCCCCAACCTCGTCGATGCTTCGGCCCGGCGGTATCCGACGGATGACCGGTCGCCCCCCGCCATGCGGCGGGAGACCATCCGCCGCTCGGCGACGGTCACGGGCCCGGACCGTCGCCGCTCCGCCACCCCCGCCACCCGGCGGGGTACGCGTGGCCGGTCGCCGGATGGTGAATCCTCCGCAGCCTCACGAATGTCGTAGACGTGACTGCATCAACGACTCCGCCGACCACCGCCGTGAAGCCTCACCCGGCCGTGGTGGCACCACGGTGCCGTCGCGTGGCGGCCGCAGCGAGCGTCTGGTACCTGCGTGTCGTAGCTCTGCTCAATGTGCTGGCGGTGCTGTCCGTTCCCCTGCGCGACCGGGTGCGGGAACACAACGAGGGCGAGCACTTCACCCCGTACCTGCTCACCGCCGGCCTGGTGTCCGCGATCCTCGCCCTGTGCCTGGCCGTGGCCATGCGCAGGCGTAAGCGCGCGGCGTGGATCTTCAACATGGTCCTCGCCGCGCTGACCCTGTCGGTCATGATCGTCTGGCTGATCGGGCCCGGCGAGGAACCCGGCTTCCGTCACCACTGGATCAACTGGGCGTCCGCCGCGCTCACCGCCCTCTTCCTGCTGGCCCTGCTCGTGGGGCGTACGGAGTTCACGTCGAAGGGCGACCGCTCCAACCCGCGGACCGCGCTCGCCACCCTGGCCGGCGGTGTGGTGCTGGGCAGCGCGCTGGGGGTGGTGCTGGTGCGGGCGACCGGCACCGGTGCGGGAGCGGACCTGTCCGATCGCCTCGGCTACGTCCTGTCCCGCTTCGTCACGCTGGACCCCTCCGAGAAGGCCGCCCGCCTCCTCCAGGTACCCGGCTGGGTCGACGGGACGCTCAACGTGGCGGCAGCGCTGGTGTTCCTGACCGTGCTGTACGTGGCGTTCCGCAGCCCCCGCGGCCGGGTGGTGCTGACCGAGGACGACGAGGCCCGGCTGCGCACCCTCCTCGACCGGCACGGCGAGCGGGATTCCCTGGGCTACTTCGCCCTGCGCCGCGACAAGGCGGCCGTCTTCTCCCCCAGCCGCAAGGCGGCGGTGACGTACCGCGTGGTCAACGGCGTCTCCCTGGCCTCCGGCGACCCCGTCGGAGATCCCGAGGCGTGGCCGGGCGCCATCGACGCCTGGCTCGACGAGGCACGGGCGCACGCCTGGGCCGCGGCCGTGATGGGGGCGTCCGAGGAAGCGGGAGTGATCTACGGACGCCACGGTCTCAGCGCCCTCGAACTGGGCGACGAAGCCGTCGTGGAGGTCGCGGACTTCACCCTGGAGGGACGCGCGATGCGCGGGGTCCGTCAGGCGCACAACCGGGTCCGGCGCGCCGGCTACACCGTGCGGGTACGCCGCCACGAGGACATACCGGAGCCGGAGATGGCCCGTCTGGTGGCCGATGCCGACCGCTGGCGCGACGGGGCGACCGAACGCGGCTTCTCGATGGCGCTCGGCAGGCTCGGCTCGCCGGACGACGGGCGCTGCGTGATGGTCGAGTGCCACGACGCCCACGGCGAACTGCGCGCGCTGCTCAGCTTCGTCCCCTGGGGGAGCAAGGGGCTCTCGCTTGACCTAATGCGCCGGGACCTCGACAGCGACAACGGCCTGGTGGAGTTCATGGTGATCGAACTGCTGCGGCAGGCGGACGACGTGGGACTGGCCCGGGTCTCGCTGAACTTCGCGATGTTCCGGTCAGTCTTCGAGCGCGGAGACCGCCTGGGCGCCGGCCCCGTCCTGCGGCTGTGGCGCACCACCCTGGGGTTCTTCTCCCGCTGGTGGCAGATCGAATCGCTGTACCGGGCGAACGCCAAGTACCAACCGGTCTGGGAACCCCGCTTCGTCCTCTTCCAAAAGAGCGGCGAACTGCCGCGGATCGCCCTGGCGGCCGGCCGCGCGGAGGGCTTCGTCACGACGCCCGGCCTGCCCGCCCTCCTCAGGCGGCGATCGCGTGCCGCCTGACGTGCGGCGCCTCGCTTACTGGGTCAAACCGGCAATGAGGTTCTGGCGCTCGCCGTTCTGGCGACGGTGGCGCTGTTCGCGGTTCTACTTGATGAGGGCGTTGGCCACGACGACCACGAGGCCGAGCAGCGCGTCCACCACGCCGATCCGCAGGGCTGAGACCCAGGTGCGGCCAGCGGCGCGGGCCGCGAGCAGACCCCAGGCGAACAGCAGGACCACGTTCACGGCGAAGACCACGTACTCGACGCCCTCCGAGGGCCACCATCCCCAGGCCGCGCCGAGCAGCAGGAGCAGCGTCGGCACCGTCGCGGCTACCAGCGGCCACTCGGACAGCAGCATCCGCACCCCGGCGCGTACGCCGTGGTGGGTACGGTCGCCGCGCAGGGCGATCAGATGGGCGTAGCCGTGCGCCAGGGCCGAGGCGACGGCCGTGACCAGGAGCCACTGGGCGCTGGTCAACCGGTCGGACGCCGCCGTCTCCCCCTGCTCCGACAGGGCGGCCACCATCGAGCTGGCCAGCACCGCCCCGTACACACCCCCGAACAGCACGTGGGGACGCGCGGCGAGGCGGCGCAGGGCACGGAGGGGCTGACGCAGGTATGAGGCGGGCATGGCGGGACGGTCCTCGAAACGGTACGGGCATCGGCTGCGGCCCTCGGACTCGGCGCGGGGCCACGGACCGATCCCACGGTACGAGCACGGCGGGCGCCATCCGCCGAGCCTCGCCCGCCGGCCTGCCGACCGGCCGGGGCGCACCCCCCGAACGGCTGGAGCCGACCCGCCGGGTGTCCGGAGTCGGTGGGTGATCACGGCCCCGCGTACCCTGCCGGACGTATGGTCGACGTCAGGCGAGCCCGTACGAGCACGCGGGGCCCCGAACGTACGGGGGCGCCGAGCAGCGGGACAGCGCGGACGAGAGTGTGAGGCGGGACGCCGGTGATCCGGGTAGTGGTGGTGGACGACGAGGCACTGGTGCGGTCCGGTTTCCAGATGATCCTGAACGCGTCCGACGGCATCGAGGTCGTGGCGACCGCCGAGGGCGCCCAGGCGGCCGAGGTGGTCCGGCGCGAGCGGCCGGACGTCGTCCTCCTCGACATCCGCATGCCGGACGTGGACGGCCTGACCGTCCTCAGCCAGATCCAAGCACTGCCCGAACCGCCGCACGTGGCCATGCTGACCACCTTCGACACGGACGAGTACATCCTGACCGCGCTGCGATCGGGAGCCTCCGGCTTCCTCCTTAAGGACACCGAGCCCGAACAGCTCGCCCAGCTGGTCCGTACCCTAGCCGCGGGCGGCGTCGTCATGTCGCCGAAGGCGTCACGCGCGCTGCTGCGCAGCCACCCGGGGGCCGGCGCACCCCAAGACGCGGACGTCGCACGCGTCGGCCTGCTCAGCGACCGGGAGCGCGACGTCCTCGTGCTGGTCGCGGAAGGGCTCTCCAACGCCGACATCGGCACCCGCATCCACCTGAGCGCGGGCACCGTCAAGGACCACGTCAGCTCGATCCTGACCAAGCTGCGTGTCAGCAGCCGGGTCCAGGCCGCACTCCTCGCCGAGCGCGCCGGACTCCTCTCCCGCAACGACGACGACGCGGCACGGGACAACGGACGATGAGCACGGGCCGGGCATGGTGGCGGCGGCTGCCGCCCTGGGCCGTCGACACGGGGCTCGTGGCGCTGGCCGCGCTCGACGCCTGGATCAACCTCGTGGGCGAGGGCACCGCGGTGATGTGGGCCTGCGCCGCCGTGGGCTCCGCCGGTCTCTTTCTCCGCAGGCGCTTCCCGCTGGCCGTCTTCCTGCTGACCCTGCCCATGACCCTGTTCATGGACGTGGCGGTCGCCCCGATCGCCGCCCTGTACACACTCGCCGCGTCCACCCGCAACCGCCCGCTGCTCGCTGGCTGCGCCCTGCTGAACGCCGCCGCGGGCACGCTCGCCTGGCCGCTGTCCGACGCGTTCGACGGCGACCGGACCTGGACGCTCGTCCAGTTCGTCTACACGCTCGCCACGGCCTTCGCCCCCGTCCTGTTCGGCCAGCTCGTCCAGGCCAGGCACGACGTGGCCCGACAGCTCGTCGAGGTCGAAGAGGCCCGGGAACACGAACGGGCCCTGTACGCCCAAACCGTCCTCGCCCGCGAACGCGCCCAACTGGCCCGCGAGATGCACGACGTCGTCTCCCACCAGGTCAGCCTCATCGCCGTCCAGGCCGGAGCCCTCCAGATGGCGGCCAAGGACCCGGACGCCCGCGAGGCCGCCCGCACCATCCGCACCCTGAGCGCGAACACCCTCGACGAACTCCGCCACATGGTCACCCTGCTCCGCGCCTCCGGCGGCAAGGCCACCGAACTCACCCCCCAGCCCACCCTCGCCGACCTCCGGCAGCTCATCGCCAACAGCGGCATCGAGACGACGCTGACCGGCGAACTTCCTCCCGGCATCAGCACCACCGCCCAGCGCACCGTCTACCGCACGGTGCAGGAAGCCCTCACCAACGTGCGCAAGCACGCCCCCGGAGCCCGCGCCGACGTACGCCTGTGGCACGACGCGCACCACTTCGGCGTCACCGTCACCAACACCGCCCCCACCCGCCCGACCGTCGCCCTCCCCAGCGCCCGCCACGGCCTCATCGGCCTGAGGGAGCGCGCCGAACTGCTCGACGGCACCCTGATTGCCGAACCAACCCCAAACGGCGGATACAAGATCGAACTACGAGCCCCCGCCCGGTTCGACTGACCATAAACCAGCCGATGCCCCCTGATGCCTGGGCCGCTTCAACATGCTGAACTTGACAGGGAAACCCGTCGGCGAGCGCCTCTGGCACTCCACCCTCACCGCCGGCACCCCCGTCCCCCTGATCCGCGCGATACTCCAGTACCTCGACGCCCCGCTGCTCAGCACTGCGGACCACCCGGACGACGTCCTCCACGCCGCCGCCTGGCACCCGGCGAGCCACCCCGCCCGCACCACCTGGACGGCACCGGACCGAACCATCACCTTCGAGTTCACCCCGCACGCCACGGCGGACCGATGGGCGCTGTACGGCGGGGAGGGCCTCGACCGGGCATCGTGGACCATCCGCCTGTCCGCTGGCGTTCCCCACGCCCTCCTGGCCGAGCTCGTCGGCACCGCCGCCGACCTGCTTCCGTCCCCCACGCAGCCGAGCCCCAGGCCGCTTCCGGCGCCCGCCCCCGCCTCGCGGTCGGCTGCCGAGCCTCCCCTTCCGGCGGCCGTACCTCAGGCACGGCCGCTGCGCAGGTGACGGTCCCACGCCGTGAAAACGGATCCGAGGCAGAACAGCCGGCCACGGCTGTACGCCCAAGCCCTCAAACCATCACAGAAAGAGCCATCCATGATCAGCTGGGGAGACAACATCGTGGTCACCGAACCTGCCCCCACCCTCGCAGGCCCTGCCCGCTACCTCGCACCGAAGATCATCGACGAGGAATTCGACGAGATCACCTTCCTCCTAGGAGCCTTCGCCATCTTGCTCATCACTTTCGCGGCCGGCGGCACCGCGGGTGAGCTTGCCGCGTTCTTCCTCGGCGAAGGGGCCCGGGCACCGGTCTGGGTCGCCTCCGACCTGACCGTCGCCGTCTGCGTTGCCGCTTCCTATCGCCTCGTCGCCCGGCACGGGCTGCGCTTCCCGGACAGCCAGCGCTCCCAGAGAACCATGGCCGCGGTGGGCAACGTTGCCTTCACTTGCCTGCCCGAGGACCTCCGCACCGAGGCTGCAGAGCACCTGCGCGTGATGAACGCGGCCGGCCGTCTGCTCCTGGTCGCCCCCGACGATCAGGAAGCCCGAACAGCGCTGAAGGAGGAGTCCGGGCATCTGCGGGACCAGGCATTCGCGTCCGGAGCCGTGCTCGCCCAGCACACGCACAAGGTCGCTGACCTCATCAAGGCTGATAGAAAAGGCTAGGAATGCAGCCGGCGTGTGGTGAGAGGACGTACCTCGACCCTTGGAGCAGTCCCGGACCCCGCCGGCAGTCGGCGTCGTCGTTCCCATGGTCTTCTCTGTCGGAATTCATGGCGGCCTGTTCGAGGTGTCGGCGCCCGGCCTCTTGTGTCAGCGGTTGCCCATCCAGACGATCCGTCCGGCGAAGCTGCCTCGCTCGCGTGCCTTCGCGACGCGGATCGCTTCCAACTGCTCTGAGCTGAGGCCGAGATCAGCAGCGAGCGCGAGCAGCACCTCCGCCACGTCGGCTAGTTCGCCGGGCGCCGCCCCTTCGTCGGCGTCCACGAGCTCCGCGACCTCCTCGCGCAGCTTCTCCAGGAGTCGGGCCCGGTACTCCTCGGGCCCTGCGATGTAGGTGACCGGTTCGGCTCCCTCGTTCCGGATGATCTGCGGGATCCGGTCCCGTACCAACTTGCCGGTCCCAGGGCTCGTCTCGGTGCCTGCCATCAGACCTTCCTCAGCTCAGTAAGGGGCCGCGGGCGTCCGTCTGCCCTACGGAGACAGGAACGCGTGCCGCCGGCCGCGTTGTTCCGCTCCGCCTCGGCCGGCCGGAGCGGACGGGATGAATCATGTCGTCCTGTCCACGAGATACCGACCGCCGAGCGCGTCCTGCAGGTCGCAGGACCGGGCCTGGCTGGGCCGTTCGGCTGCGCGAAGGGATTATCCCGGGCGAGGATGGAGGGTCTTGTCGTTTGCCCGAGCACGCCAAGCTGACGAGAGAGAAGTGGTGGAAAGCACGCCGGGCCGAGCGGGCCCCCTCCCATAGGGGCGGCAGCGGTGCAGAGTCTCCTGGCGATCATCACCCGCGGGGGTGCCTGGGTGGCGGCCCGGACCGCTTCTCAGCCACGATGCCCTGGTGCAGGATGACGAACCGCTGGAGGAGTGGGCTCGCCGGCGCGACGCACGCCAGGCCGCCTCGAAGGGCAAGCGACGCGCGGTGCCGCTCAGTGACGGCCCGCACCGCGGGGCCCACGTAGACCCTGACGCCCCGAGGGCGATCGAAGAGTGGACCGGCACCGAGTGGACGGTCGTCGGCGTCGTCAAGGACTTGGCCGCCGCGAAGGCCCTGTTGTATCCGCCGCCGCCCGTGCAGGAGAAGCCCACCGAGTGGGACCGGCCCGCCATGGGCAAGGGACGCGGCCAGCACCGGAAGCCATCCTCAGCTGAGGATCGGGACCAGTAGGCCCGAGGTTCATCCCAGCCCCGCATCCCTCACCCGTCTCGAAGCCGCCCCCGTTTTCGCCCCCGGCCTCGCTCGGCCGCAGCACCTGATCCCCTGATGTGGATAGCTTCGCGTTACGGTCGAAGCGACCTGCACGGCGCCTCCGGCGTCCGAGCCATCGCACCGAGGAGATCGACCGTTGGACACTGCCCCCCTGCCCGCCGACGGGGACCTGTTCTGGCAGGAGCGCCGGACCTGCTTCCTGACCACCCTCCGCCCCGACGGCTCCCCCCACACCACCCCGGTCGGCGTCACCTACGACCCCGAGACGCGGATCGCCCGCGTCATCACCGACGGCGGCAACAAGAAGGTCCGCAACGTCCGCGCCGCCCTGGCCGCCGGGACCGACGCCCGGGTCAACGTGAGCCAGGCCGAAGGCCGACGGTGGTCCACCCTCGAAGGCACCGCCGTCATCAAGGATGACCCCGCCACCGTCGCCGACGCCGAGCGCCGCTACACCGAGCGGTACAAAACCCCTCGCGTGAACCCCAACCGGGTCGTCATCGAGATCACCGTCACGCGCGCCCTGGGGCCCACCAAACCCTCCGGCTGGTAGGGATTGCTCGGCTACCGAGCGGTCCCCGTGGCGTGCAGTGGTGGGCCGATGTCTGCTGCGTGCGCAGGCGGCATACGCCCAACCTCTGATTTTCATCAAATACCGCCCAGATCAGAGCGCTCGCGCGAACATAAACCCATGCCAGTAATGGGACATTACACAGGGGCGATACGCACTCATTGGCGCAGGGTGTACTTCCCCATCGGTTTCGTAGCCAACACCTGGGGAAACACGCTTTACGGAACACCGTGGAGGACGGAGGGGGCTTTCCTGTTCTTCGGTGGATTAATCCTGGCATTTTACGGGGCGCGCTTCTGGCGTGGCGCCACCCAAAACTGGGGCCCCTGGCAGAGAATACGCACCCGAGTCGCTCACAGCTGGAACCAGTCCATCGCCTCCAGGTGGAACGAGCCAGCCTGGCAGGAACGCTGGCGGGGCGTGAAGATCTTTGCCTGGGGCATCGGAACGATCCTTGTCGCCCTGTACGCCTGGCGACTTCTCAATCGCCTTGCCGCCGACCCGCGGGAGCTGGAGAACAGCAATTTCTTGCCCGTGCTCCTGCTCCAGGTCGCTTGGATGACGCTTCCCTTCTGGCACCAGTGGGCTGATCCGGCGGAACCGTCCGATACTCAATTGCTTGATCGGATGAGTGCACGCATCTGGCGTGCAGCGATCAGTCGCACCGTAGGGAATGCGGCAGGAATTTACTTCGCCGGGCTCATCGTATACATGGCTGTACTCAATAGTCGCCCCTCTCTCGTCGTTCCAGTTGCCGTCACACTGGGAGGCGCAATGATCGGAGCCAGCAACCGGACATGGGCGCGATTGCGAAAGATTTCCACCCAACTCTACAAGAACGCCCGGGAGCTCGAACGCGATCTACAGCAAATCGAACTCGCAGAAGACGGCGAAAAGCGGAAGGAACGTGACGCGGCCCGAAGGTCCTGGGATGCCGTAGAGATCGACCTGAGGACCAATGTAGACACGGGGTACGCGTTCCTGGGAATTCCGTTCCTCCCCTCCGAGGTAATCGTTACCCTGCGAGAAAAGGTGGAGCAGGCAATCGAGGGTGATCAAGTGGCACTGAAGGCCGCGAGGGAGGACCTTGCAAAGATTCTCGAATCTTGCGAAGGACGCCTCGACTCGGCGGCGTGACGCTTGCCCACACGCAAAGCCGGACCGAGGCTGGGCGCAATATAGGCGAGGATCGCCGGTTTCCGAAACCGGGGATCCCGCGGAGGATGGACGACACCACCGCCACTCCCCCGCCCCTCCGTCGAAAGGCACCTCCCCCACCGAGATCCTCGCCCCACCAAGCACTACGCCGCGGCGTACGACAGCCGGAACAGCTCCAGTGCCCGCTCCACGTCCTTCTCGAAGCGCAGCTGGACCTCTAGGTCGCCTGTGCCGTGATGGCCCAGCCCCGTCACGTCCCGCGTAAAGCCCGGCACGAGTTCCACCGTGGCCGGCGCGACCTTGAGGTACACCAGCAGCTTGTCCTGCCGTCCGGTGACGCAGGCGAAGTTCCGCAGCCGCTGGTAGGCGTCGTACTGCTTGCGCTCGACCTTCGTCACGCCCTCACCCAGCCCGAGCAGCGTCTCGTCGACCACGGCCGCCAGCTCCGCCATGGCGTCGGTCCGCCGGCGCGGTGACGATGCCTCTCCGCCGCGGCGGTTCTGCCGTCGTGTCCCGCTGCCCTGGGCGGCGACCGATGCGACGGTCTCCAGCGCGATGTGGTGCTCGCCGAGCATGGTGTAGCGCACGAGGTCGATGGACCGCCGGTGCTCGCGCACCGCGTGCAGGTCGTAGCGCGTGAAGCCGCCGGCCACGCAGATCAGCCGGGGCGTGCTCCACAGAACTCCGGCGGCTGCTGCCGGCCCGAGCCGCTCGCGGACCAGGGCCTCGAACTCCTCCCGGTGGTCCATCAGCCAGGCCACGTAGAACAGGCCCTGCGACAGCACGCCGGGGTCGGTCGCCCGCTTGTACTCGACGATCACCGGCGAGCCGTTCTCGTCCAGCCCGAGCGAGTCGATGCGCCCGCCGTGGACGGGGCCGGTGCTGTACTCGGTGGCCAGGAAGCGGAGCCCGAGCATGGGCTCCATCGCGCTCTCAACGAGCGCCTGCACATCGGCCTCAGCCTCAGCCAGCCACGGCGTCACCTCGGTCACGCCATTCGCCGTTTCGAACAGTTTCAGGTCCAGCCACCCCCACTCAGCGATTGCCGATCGGGAACGCCCCAGGACGCCGGGATTATTTCCCCGAGGGCCCCGCCGCCAAGGGACCGCCCTATTCCGAGCAGCGAGATCGACGCCACGCCGATACCAGGCACTCGGGTAGCCCCGGACGTCGAACTTGGCGGCCATAGGCACGGTGCCAGGGCCGTCCCCGCTCGTGCAGGTCTGCACGGCTGTGGGCGCAGGGTCGCGGACACGCCCTGTGCTTGATGTCTCGCACCACTACTGCCCCTGTGACGCTGGCTGGCCAAGCCCTAAGAGGCCCTAACACAATGAGGTGGATCGGTCCTGGTGGCCGTGTCCGGTCGTCGGGGTCAGCGTTGTCCGGCCATGGGGGCTTCACCGTGGATAGTGTCGGATGACCTGTGGGAGCGGATCGAGCCGCTCCTGCCGAAGCGGGAGAGACGGTTCAGATACCCGGGCCGCAAGCCGGTCCCGGACCGGCAGATGCTGTGCGGGATCCTGTTCGTGCTGCACACCGGCATCCAGTGGGAACACCTGCCCCAAGAGCTCGGCTTCGGGTCCGGCATGACGTGCTGGCGTCGACTGCGGGACTGGAACGAAACCGGGGTCTGGCAGCAGCTGCACGAGGTGCTGCTGGCCGAGCTGAACGCCGCCGCCCGGCTCGACTGGTCACGGGCGGTTGTCGACTCCAGCCACGTCAGAGCGTTAAAAGGGGGCTCCAGACCGGCCCCTCGCCAGTCGACCGGGGACGGGCCGGCTCCAAGCACCACCTGATCACCGACGGACACGGCACCCCGCTCGCCGTCATCCTCACCGGCGGCAACCGCAACGACGTCACCCAGCTCATGCCCCTGCTCGATGCCGTCCCACCCGTCCGGGGCAGGCCCGGGCGGCCCCGCCGCAAGCCGGAGTCGGTCTTCGCCGACCGCGGCTACGACCACGACATCTACCGCAACCAGGTCCGGGCCCGGCGGATCATCCCCGTCATCGCCCGCCGCGGCACAGCCCATGGCAGCGGCCTGGGCGCCTACCGATGGGTGGTCGAGCGCACCTTCGCCTGGCTCCACGGCTTCAAACGACTTCGTGTCCGCTGGGAACGCCGAGCCGACATCCACGAAGCCTTCCTCAAGCTCGCGTGCTGCCTGATCACCCACCGCCAGGTGCTGTCCTTGGCCGGCCCGGCAAACTGATCGCATGAACCGAGACGCCCTGCAATCCGCACTCTCCCAGGATGGCTGCATCTCTGCACGCGCAGCTCTGGCCGAGCTGGAGGCAGGCGCGGACTTCGAGGTCTTCCTGAACCAAACGGCTTCTGCGCAACAGCTCTGGGACATCTGGTCCTGGCGGCACGAAGTCATGGTCGACACGGGCGTCACACCTCGGCCCGGACTTGCGGAAGCCATCGCCGGACTCCAGTCCGCAGGAACAGCTCGGGTCTACATGGCGACCGTCACTGGATCGCAGAGACGTTTCACGATCTTCCTGTCGGAAGACCTCACCCAGTGCGTCGCCTGCTGGTGACTACCTCATTGTGTTAGGGCCTCTAAGGGCTCGCAGAGAATCAACATGCTGACTTGATCTTCGTGGGCCTGCTGGTGGCGAGGAAGGTGGTGACGTCGGCGGGTGTGCGGAACCTGGCTGTCGAGGGTCGAACGGTGTAGCCGTTCTCGGCGAGGAGGGGCCGGACTTGGTGAATGGCCCTGGTGATGGTGCTGCCGTTGACGCCGAAGAGCTGGGCGATCAGGTCTCGGGTTCCGAGTTTGCGCAGGTAGAGAACGGTGGCCAGGACTCGGTCAGCGGCGGTCAGCTTGTCCTTGGCACCGGCTCCGCGAGCCCGGATGCGGTCTCCTCCTCGCTGCTGCGACCGCCCGTGTTCACGTAGCTCATCGAGTTTCTGGGACAGCTGCTCGACGAGTTCATCCAATGCCGGCTCGGTCATGCCGGTCAGTTCCGGGTGTCGCAGACCGCCAGCGCGGGACTGAGGCGGCAGGCCCTCGGCTGGCTGGGGGCCCTCGGCCCCGCCGGCCGTGTCGTGCTGTGGGTAGAGGGTGTAGTTCCAGTCGCCGTGGAAGCGGTGCCGGTGGATGGGCAGGGCGTCGATGTCTGTGTCGGTGACCTTGATGCCGGTGTTGTAAGTGCCCGAGTCGAGTTCGGCGTGGACTGTCAGTCCGGTATGGGTGGTGGTTGCCCTGATGCTGTTAACGATGACGTCATGGCTGTTCAGGGGCCTGCCTCGCCAGTTCATGGAGATATGGGAGAACAGCCGGTGCTCGATCTTGTTCCACTTCGAGGTGCCCGGCGGCATGGGGCAGACCGTGATTTCCAGGCCGGTTTCGGCGGCCAGGGCGGCGAGTTCGGCCTTCCAGGCGCGTGTGCGGTATCCGTTGGAGCCACCCGCGTCCGCGGTGATCAGCAACCGGGCGGCCCGTGGGTAGTCGCGGCTTCCACGGGCCTGCCACCAACGGCGGATGGAGGCGACGGCGAACGCGGCCGTGTCGTGATCGGTGCCGACGCTGACCCAGCCGGTGTTCGCGGCGACGTCGTAGATCCCGTAGGGGATCGCCTTGCCCGGTCCTTGGCGGTCGAGGAAGTCATGGGTCCTGACCTGGGCCGGCAGTCCCTTCGGATGCCACTCGCGGCCTCCGTTCTTGTACTGGCCGACCAGCTCCTTCTTCTTGGTGTCGACGCTGATCACCGGATCGTCGGCGCCCATATGTTCCCTGGCCCGGTCGTTGATGTAGCAAAACTGGGCATCCCGGTCCGGATGCTGCCTTCCTTCGAGGGTCTTGGCGTTGGCCTGGAGACTGAACCCCTCCTCCCGCAGCAGGTCGGCGACGGTATCCGCCGAGACGCGGTGGCCCCGCCTGGTGAGCTCGCCGGCGAGTCTGCGGGTGGACTTCGTCGTCCACCGCAGCGGCGACATCGGATCCCCTCGTATGTCCGGCTCGACCAGCGCCAACAGCGCGGTCCGCAGTCCTGGATCCACCTCGGCCGCCCGCTTGCGCCCGCCACCGGGACGGCGGACCCGGCCCAGCGGTTCCGCCCCCGCCTCCAACTCGTCCACCCCCTTGCGCACGGTGGTCTCGCTGACCTGAGCCGCCCGGGCGACCGCCCGGATACCGCCGTGGCCCAGAATCCTGGCCTCAGCCCCCATCAGCAGACGGCGCTGCCGCTCGTTCAGGTGCGGGAACAACACCTGGAATCTCACAGCAAGTTGACCACGGACCTCGTCAGATATGCGCATACCATATCAACGAGCCGAATCAAGGGAAGCAACACCTTGATTCTCTGCGAGCCCTAACGAGCTCGTGCACGATAAACGGGAGACGTCCAGGCCCTCAGCGGAGCTTGGCCATCACACCTGCTGGGCCGGGATCAGACCTGCGGCCTGCTGGTGGTACAGCAAACCAGCGACGGCTTGCACGGTGTCGCTCATGTGATCCGGCTCCCTCCATACGAACGGCAGCGATCACCCCCTGGTGCGCGGGCCGCTCCAGCACGTCCGCAGCCACCGTCGATTTACCCGAGCCCGCCTGCTCCTCGCACAGCACGATCTGCGGACCCCTGAACCATCAGCCGGTCGCACAATTGATCGATGCGAGGACGCGCGGCCAGTCCAGAAAATGACGTCACCGCACTGAAGCAGAACCCTCGGCTCGCTGGCTCCATCCTGCTCGACTAGGGCTGGGGCAACGCCTAACGTCGAGCCGACCAGGCCGGCCGACCAGCCGGAACAGACGTACCACCACGCCCCGCCAGGCCATGGCCACGCAGGTTACGGTGCCGAGACCGGCGTGTTGCCACTGCCCGCGCTACACCGTCAGGGCACCTGATGAACCGTCAGTAAAGTCAGCAAAAGGTCAGCATTCAGCTGACCAGACCTGCTCGCACCCGAGCACACCCTGGAAGTGCACCCACCGACTACACGACTGCGGAAGGGGCTGCGATGCGCGCCCTCCCGCAGTCGCGACGACAGCCCCGGCGGAGCCAAGCAGCCCTCGACTTTGAATCGACGCAAAAGGGAAAAACCCAGGTCAGCGCACCCTTCCCCGCGCCTTGAGCGGGGTCGCCGGGACCTCCGGCGCGTCGAGGCGGTCACCGTCGTAGCCCTTCACCTCGCCGAAGCGGTCGGATGTCATCCACTCCTCGCGGGCCTGGCGGATCTCCTCGTCCGTGCGGCCCACGAAGTTCCACCACAACACGGTCCGCTCCACGTCGGGCCCAACACTGACTGCTCCACAAGGGCTCCGCGACGACGCTAGGTCTGGGACATTCCACCAGCCTCAAGTCGCCGTCGTCGACACCGTCCCTCGTCGAGTGGTGAGATCAGGCTGCTTCCCAGAGTCCGGCATCCAGGATCCGGGCAGCTTCGGTGATGCTCCCTGGCATCAGGTGCCGGTAGGTGCGGGTGATCTCCTCGCCCTCCCCTTCACAGGCCCTCTGAGCTGGCCTTTCGGGGATCCGGAAGCGCTGGGGAGGATCTGGGGAGAACGGAGCCGTCAGCAGCACCTCGCACCTACGCCATCAAGCCCGTTCGCCGGACGGTTCGCCGCCCTCTGGACGGCTCGTCGATGTCGCGGCAAATCACCGTGAATGACAGGGGGCCGGGCCGGTGAGGGGGCCGACTTCAGCAGGCGTCCCTGGAGAGGAATTTGCGCCGGCAGGTGGCGCGGATCCTGTAGCTGGAGTCCTGGGACCCACCCGCCGTCGGGAACTGTGGTTCAGCCGAGTCGACCAGGCGGGCGGGCACCCCTCCACGATCCGCCGCCGGATCCCGGACCTGATCCGCCCCCGCGGCCAAACCTCGCACCCCCGGGCCCGAAGCCGGCGGACGCTTGCGGACGAGGTGCCGGGGATCTCGGTGATCGGGAGGTCGTACTCCGGCGCTCCGAACTCCGCGACGGCCGGCGCCCAGCCGGAACTCCCCTCGCGAGTCTGCAACCGGCTGAGGACGAGGAATCTGAAGACATCACGGAAGGCTCGGCACGACCCCGCACTGCCCTCTCGGCATCCTGGACGCCAACACCCTGGAGGAACTGGCCCGCGTCATCTGCGGCGACGAACACCTCTACTACCGCAAGGGTTACGAGATCGCCCGGTTCCTGGAACACGCCGGCTGGCAGCGCGTGCCGGAGTACGACGGCGAGTACCGCAGGGAGTGGGCCCTCGCACGGCTCACCGAGCGTCGCGAGGACCCCACCGAGCTGGAGAATGTCCTGCACCGGCTCGCCGACCCGCGCGAGTACCTCGACGAGCCCGAACAACTCCCCGCCGTCATCTCCGCCGTCAACGCCTTCCTCATCCATGAGGGCGTACGCCTGGAGAACCCCGGCGGCCGCCCCCGCCTCGTCGCCTGCGACCCCTCTCGCCCATCCGGGCAGCCTGGGCCCAGTCGAACTCAGAGCCACCATGACCGACCTCATCACGGACCAGAACATGGTCGGCCTCCTCCAGCACCGCCTGGACGAGGCCCACACCTGCTACGCCAACGGCGCCCATGTGGCCGCCATCATCATGCTCGGCAGCCTCCTCGAAGGCGTCCTCGTCCACGTCGTTCACGAGCGCGACGCTTCCCTGCTCGGCCGCACCTCCCCCGGCAGGGCGAGCCTGGATTCCCTGATCAAGACCTGTCACGAGTTGCGCAAGTACCGCAACTTTGTTCATCCGCGCGCCGAGATCCGGGAGGCTCACGCCCCGGACCGCGACACCCTGGACATGTGCTGGCCCGTGGTCAACGCGGTCCTGAACGACCTCGCCGACTCCCAGCCCAAGGCAGCCTGATCATCCGAACCCGCACCGTCCCGCGCACAGCTCGTCAGACGAGTCTGAGCACGGGGCGGCCGTCCGGCACCCCCAGCAGCTCCCAGCCCCTGAACGGAGCAACGCCGCAGGCCAGCACCCCCTAGACGTCTACCTGCGCAGGTCAGCGCCCCGCGGGCGAGGACTTCTTGAAGATCGTCCGAGGAAAGCTGGACGAGTGGGGGCTGCACGCTGCGGCGTTCGTCTCGGAAGCGTGGTCGATCTAGGACGCCGCGGCGGGCACGCGCCTGACGTGGCGCGCTCGCGAGATCAGCACGGTGACCACGATCAGCGCGGCGAGGCCGACCGAGATCCAGTAGCTGGTGCCGTAGAGGCTTTCCTCGGCGACCTCGATGTCCGTTCCGGGAACGGGGACGACAGACGCGCTCAGCACCCCGGTGATCAGTGCCGACCCGAAGGCGATGCCGATCGCCATGGCGGTGCCGACCACGCCCGCGGCCATCCCGGCTTTCTCCTCGGATACCGCCATCTGGGCAATGCTGAAACCGGCCGCATATCCCATGCTGCATCCGAGGCCGATCACACCGGCGCCCACGAGGTAGTGCCACGGGCGGTCGTGGGCCAGAGCAAGCCAGCCGAGCCCCGCGGCGGTGAGGAGAGCACCCATCACCAGCACAGAAGCACCGCGCCCCTGGGCGACCAGTCGATCGACCACCTTGCCACCCACCACGAACATCACCGCGAAGGGCACCATGAGCCAACCCGTCTGCAGCGCGGTGCGTCCGAGGCCGTAGGCGTCCTTCGGCGGGAGGTACGCGGGAATGACCTGGCTGTAGGTGCTCAGCAGCAACAGGAACGCCGCGTTCACAGCGCCGAACAACGCCACCGACAGGGACGCCGCGGTGACGAGGGACGACTTCAGCATCGCCACGTCGAACACCGCAGCCGAGGACCTGCGCTCAACACGTACCCACAGGACTCCGCCGACGACGCCGGCGATCAGCGGAATGACGGCCGCATTGCCCCACACCAGCCCCTGCGTCAGCGTCAGCAGCACCGCCGCGACCCACGCGATCATCCACACCGTGCCGAGCACGCCGATGCGGCCGACGGACTCGGCCGGCGGGGAGTGCGGGATGACCACGAACGAGACGATCGTCGTCGCGGCGAACGCCGCGGCGAGGATACAGAAGAAGGTGCGCAGGGACAGGTTCTCGACGATGACCCCACCGCCAATCATGCCCACGACAATCCCGACTCCTGTGGCGATGACCAGCACGCGAACCGCCGTGACGATCCCCTCTTCCGCCAGGTTCCGCCGCAGAAAGCCCAAGGGCAGCAGCTGGGCCGCGGTACCGAAGCCCATGATCGCGGAACCGATGAGCAGGGCCGGATACGAGTCACCCACGGCGGGGATGAGAGCTCCGACGGTGAGACACCCGGAGGCGAACACGGACGCGTTGCGGTCGCCGGACACATCGGCGAGTCGGGGAAGCAGGATGTAGCCCGCGCCTCCTCCCAACGTGAGCAGAGTGAAGATCCACATGGTGGCGGAGACCGTTGTGAGTCCGTACTGCGCCTGGATGACCGGCAGGAGCGGTGGCAGGATGAACATGATCGCGTTGGTCAGGATGACGAGCAGGGCACCCACTCCGATGAGCGCCCCCCTCCGCGGCGCTTTGGCTGCCCTCAACTCCCCTGCCAGGCCGCTCAGTTCGCTGTGCTCAGTCATGTTAGTCTCCGAGTGATTGTTTGCGGGACCACGCATGCATGAGTACGGCCTGCCGCCGAAATCGGCGGGCCGTACGTGCGGACAGCCCCCCGGCTGGGATCTGCTCCCCTCTATGCCTGGGTGGCGTCTCCTGATACGGCGGTGGACCTGCGGGCCCACCGCCGTACGCTGTTCTAAGCCGTCGTGAACGGCCACCTGTTGCGGTTCATCTCGAACCGCCCTCGCCGACCGACGCTGCCCCCACGGTCACGGCGTCGTCGTTGCGGTGTCGGCCGGAACGACGGCCGTCCCTCGCGCCCGAGTGGCCACGATGGGTTCGGCGAGCACCTCGGCCCGGCCACTGTCGTCGACGGACCTGCAGATGATGCGCAGCTCGAAGTCGACGGTCCGGCTGCGCCTTCCCTTCGACGCCAGGTGCGCCTCGACCTCGACCACATCGCCGCCGCGGACCGGGGCGAGGAACTCGACCGACGCATACCCGGCGAACAGGCTCTCGTGGCCGTCGATGGTGATCGCCAGGTGCGTTCCGGCGTCCCCGAAGAGCTTCAGCCCGAAGGCCCCGTCGACCAGGTTCCCCGCGTAGTGCGCGTCGGAGTGGGCGACGTAGCGCTGGTGCACCACCTTCATGCGATCTCCTTGTGGATGCGACCGAGGCGGCGAGCGACGGTCTCGCCGTCGAGCTCGATGCCCGGGTAGCCGCGCTTGGCGAGTTCGGTACACATCCGGCGGTACTTGCCGACACCACCCACGTAGCCGAGGAAGGTCGTCGGCTTGCCGGCCACGTTCGAACCGCGGTACCAGGAGTCGGTGGTCGCGTAGAGGGTCTGGTTGACCGTGTCCTCGGTGATCTTCACCCAGTCGTCCTGAGCCTCGACCGTCGGCTCGACGACCTCGGCGCCGCCGGCCTTAGCATGCCCGATGAGATCGGTGATCCAGTCGACGGCCTGCTCGATCGTGACCACGACATTGCTCGCGAGCGCCGGACTCTGCGGTCCGGCGATCATGAAGAAGTTCGGGAAGCCGGCGGTCATGATGCCCAAGTACGTCCGGACGCCGTCGCTCCACGCGTCCTGCAGCCTGCCGGACTCCGGGGTGGAGACGTTGAGCGCGAACAGCGGCCCGGTGAAGGCGTCGAATCCGATCGCCAGCACGATGGCGTCTACCTCGTAGGAGCCGCCCCTTGTGACGATGCTGTCGCTCGTCATGGTGTCGATCGGCTCGTCGCGCAGGGAGACCACCGAGACGTTCGGACGGTTGAAGGTCTCGTAGTAGTCGGTACCGAAGCAGCTGCGCTTCGCGCCGAGCGCGTGGAAGCGGGGCTCGAGGACCGCGGCGGTCTTGGAGTCATGGACGATCTGGCGGATCTTCCCCCGCACGAACTCCGCCGCGGTCTCGTTGGCCCTCGCATCGGTCAGCAGGTCGGAGAACTCGCCGCCGACGCCGTTGAATCCGCTCCGTACGTAGGCCCGCTCATAGCGCTCACGCCGCTCCTCATCGGAGACGTCGAACGCGGCGGCGTCCGGGATGCGGTCCGGGATGCCACCGAGCGAGTGGCGGCACTCCTCGCGGATCGCCGCGTAGCTGCCCTTGATCTCGTCCACGTAGTCCGCCGACAGTGGGGCGTTCCGTGCGGGAAACACGTAGTTGGGCGTGCGCTGGAACACGGTGAGGTGCTCGGCGACCTCGGCGATGAGCGGAATGCTCTGCACCGCGGACGATCCGGTACCGATCACGGCGACGCGCTTGCCCGCCAGATCGCTCAGCGGAATGTTCCACCGGCTCGTCGAGACCGTGATCCCGGTGAAGTTCTCCAGGCCCGGCACGTCGAAGTCCTTGGGCGCCGAAAGACCGCCCGAGCCGGCGAGCAGATGGCGACCCCGCCGGGTCTCGCCGGAGTCGAGCGTCACTTCCCAGAGCCGCTCGTCCGGGAGCCAGGTCGCGGAAGTCACCCGGGTGTTGAAGCTGAAGTGCCGGCGCAGGTCGAAGCGGTCCGCGACGTGGTTGATGTACTTGAGGATCTCGGCCTGCGGAGCGAAGCGCTCACTCCATGTCCACTCCTGCAGGAGCTCCTGACTGAACGAGTAGGAGTAGTAGATGCTCTCGACGTCGCACCGGGCGCCGGGGTACGGGTTCCAGAACCAGGTGCCGCCGACGCCGGGCGCGACTTCGAACCCTGCGAAGGTCCAGCCCTTCTCGGCGGCCTTGTACGCCGCGTAAAGGCCTGAGAATCCCGCGCCGACACAGAGGAGGTCGACGACGGGGGCGGTGGGTGGAGCGGTCTCAGTCATGCGTGTGCCTTCGGGTAGTCGAAAGGTGGGTGACATCTGGCCGTCAGGGCTTCGCCTCGGCGGGGGCCGTTCGCCCCTCCGCCCATCGGCGCGCACGTCTTGGTCATCCGACTTAGTCGTATGACCAACGGAATCTAGCCACGGGCCCGAGTGCCGTCAATAGCCGAACGCGCGTCGAGTCGGCTTCGTGTGCGCGCTCAGCCACCGGCAACGCCTCGGAGGTGGCGCGCCACCTGCGAGATCGCTTCGTCCGTCCTGGCGAACACGCCCACTTCGGTGAAGAAGCCGTGGAACACGCCGGCGCAGCGGGTCGCGGTGACCTCCACACCGTCACGCCGCAGTCTCTCGGCGTACGCCTCGGCGTCGTCGCGAAGCGGGTCGACCTCGGCGGTGAGAACCAGCGCCGGCGGGAGATCCCGCAGCGATGCGGCGTGCATGGGGGCCGCGTAGTGATCAACCGTTCCCTCGCGGTCGGGTCCGAGGTACTGCTCCCAGAACCAGCGGGCATCCGCGCTGGTCAAGAGGGGCGCGTCGGCGAACTCCGTCCAGGACGGGGTGGCGAACGCGTCGTCGACAGCGGGGTAGACGAGCACCTGGGACACAGGCCCGGGCAGCCCGACGTCCCGGAGCTTGAGGCACAGCGCGGCGGCGAGACTTCCGCCTGCCGAGTCGCCTGCGACGGCGATCACCTGCGGATCGAGGCCGTACGTGGGAGCCGATCGGCGCAACCAGGCAAAGATGTCGAGACAGTCGTCCAGGGCTGCCGGATAGGGATTCTCCGGTGCGAGTCGGTACTCCAGGGAGAGCACCGCCCACCCGGATCGGGCGGCGATCGCGCGGCAGACCTCGTCGACTCCGTCGAGGGTGCCGAGGACGAAGCCGCCACCGTGCAGATAGAGCAGCACCGGGCGCGGACCGGCGGACAGCGGCGTGCCGTCCGGGTGATAGAGGCGCGCGCGGAGCTCGCCGGAGCGGGCCGGCAGGGTCAGCTGTTCGACCAGGTCAAGAGGGGTGAGGGGCCGCTCCGGCGGCGAGGTCGCCAGGAGCTTCCGTGCGGCCTTCACACCCAGTTCCCGTACCGGTCTGGTGAGGGTTTCGGCGATGAACCGCGCCGCATGCTGCGCATCGGCATCCAGCTGGTCCCAGTACGCGGGCTTCACTTCATTCACTGTCGAGCCTCTCCGAAGTCATTGACAGGTCGCGAGCCGTACCCCACCATCCTAGTCACCTGATCTAGTCATTTGATCGAGTCATTTGGCCAAGATGATCACGGTCCATCCGAGATCCGCGGCGACCGATTCGCGGCGCGTGTGATCTCCCGAAGTCGAAAGGACTGGAGGATGACCGAAACCACGACGGCCCCTGCGGTGTCCCGCGCAGCGACGGCCACAGAGGTCGACATCAAGATCGAGGACGATGCGACTCCGCTCGTCCGGTTGATCGGCCGCACGCTGCGGGATGCCGCCCGCGCGGGCCATGTGCTTCCGGCCCCGCAGGAGTCGGCCGCCACGGTGGCAATCCGGTCCCACGACACCCCGCAGGCGGCGACGATCACCTTCGGCAGCGGCACCGTCGACGTGTCGAGCGGAGTCCTCGTCGAACCCGATGCCACCCTCACCGTCGACCTGAACGCCCGGTTCGCACCCACCTCCGATCCCTCGGGTGACGCGGACCTGGCCGCGGGCGCGCTGCTCGCGCTGTCGCCGCCGGTGCCGGACTGGCGGACGGCCGCCGAGCACTTCTGGAATGCCGGGCGCTCCGTACCGGGGTTTCCGGACGTGCTCATCGCGGTGACCGAAGGCCCGGAGGGTCTTGAGCAGGTCGTCCTGGGCGACGGCGAGACGCACTACCTGATCGCCGGCGCACCGGAGACGCTGGCCGGCGTGTTCTCCGGATCCGACGACCTGCTCGCCGTCCTGTCCTCGGGTGTGCTCGGAATTCAGGGCACTCTCTCTCAGCTGTCGGTCATGATCGGCGCATCCTGGAAGGTCCGTTACGATGTCTGAACTCATCAAGCCCGTCACCGGAGTTGACGTCCGGGACACCAGCGTTCGGGCTGTCCGGATCGAAGCGACGAACCACGAGGGCTCGTTCCTCGGCAAGACGCTGGCACCGAAGAAGTTCGCCTCTGGCGTGGACTCGGGGTTCGCCTTCGCCGACCTCCTGTTCGGGCTCGACCTCGGCAACGCCCCGGCCTTCGGCTTCGCGTATCCCGCTTGGCGCGGACATCTGGACGACGTCTACTTCCGCCCCGACCTCTCGACCCGGGTCGAGTGGGAGCCGGGTCTCGACGCCGTGATCGGCGACTACTGGCTGAAGGACGGCACGCCGGTCCCCCTCTGTCCGCGCAACCTCACGCGCAGGATGGTCGACCGGCTCGCCTCGCTCGGCTTCGCCGCGACCGTTGCTGTCGAGATCGAGGCAACCGTCTTCGAGGAGTCCATCCACGAGGCGCGCGCACGCGGATACCGCGACCTGACTCCGCTCGGCGGGAGCGCGGGTACGGCCTATCACCTGGCGAAGTCCAAGGACTGGACCGGTTACATGAACGCCGTCGCCGACCGGCTCGACGCGGTCGGCATCGAGTGGGAGGCCTGGAACGACGAGGACGCCGCCGGCCAGATCGAGATCAACCTGGCGCCCGGTGATCCGATCGCGGTCTGTGACGCCTGGGCGCGAACCCGCCAGATCATGCGCGAGGTCGCGTTCGACCTCGGCCACACGGTCACCTTCATGGCCAAGCCCACCGCGGGCTACGGGCAGGCCTCGCACATCAATCTGTCCCTCCAGCGCGACGGCGTCAACGCGTTCTACGCGGAGGAGGGGCCGTCGGAGATGATGCGCCATGCCGTCGGCGGTCTGCTCGCGACGATCGAGGGCAACACCTCGATCGTGCTCCCGCAGATCACCTCGTACCGGCGCCTGGTGGACCTCAGCGGCCCGCCGGTCACCGCCACCTGGGGCATCAGCAACAAGACCACCGCGGTCCGGGCAGTGTGCGGGCACCCGTCGTACTCCCGCCTGGAGTACCGGGTCCCCGGCGCCGACGCGAACCTGTACCTCGCGCTGGCCGGCGTGCTGGCCGGTGTGATCGCGGGCGTGGAACGCAAGATCGAACCGCCGGAGCCGGTCGCCGAGATGGCGTGGTGCATGCCGCCCGGCGAGATCACCCGGCTGCCGGACACCATCACCAAGGCCGCCGCCGCGCTCGAGGCGGACCCGATCCTTCGCGATCTCCTCGGTGCCGAGTTCGTTGACTACTGGGTCGGGTCGCGCCGGTGGGAGTGGATGCAGTTCCACACCGCGGGCGGGGATCCGTTCGCCGAACTCTCCGAGTGGGAGTCCGCCCGATACTTCGAGCTGCCGTGAGCGCGACGGGCGACACGCCGACGGCGATGCGGCCGCTGATCGGCATCACCGGCCGACGGATCCGGCTGGAACTGATCAGGGGTGGGGACCGCCGGTACGGCGATCGCTGCACCGACAGCTACATGTCCGACTACGCGATCCGGATCGCACAGGCCGGCGGTCTCCCCGTGAACCTCTCGTACGAGACGGATGCGGAGGCGGTCTGCCACTGGCTGGCCGGCGTGGTCATCACCGGTGGGCAGGACCTGCACCCGGCGTGCTGGGGAGGGGACACGTCGGTGGTCCGCGACGTCGACCCGCGGTCGAATCCGATGGTCCACGACGTCGAGCGGGACAGGTACGAGCTCGCGCTCGTACGTGCCGCGCTCGACCGGGGGATACCGGTGCTCGCCGTGTGCCGGGGCATGCAGGTCCTCAACGCCGCGCTCGGTGGCACGCTCATCGCCGACCTTCCGCCCGGTGCGGTGCGGCATCTGTCCCCGGAGGCCGCACCCACCGACGGCACGGACGATCACGTCGTGACGTTCGAGCCCGGCTCGATCGTGGCGGGACTGTTCGGGGCTCGGGCGGTCACCAATTCCTGGCACCACCAGGCTGTCGACCACTGCGGCACGGGGCTCGTCGTGACGGGACGGACGGCCGACGGTGTGGTCGAGGCGGTGGAGTTCCCGGGCGCACCCGTTCTGGGAGTCCAGTGGCATCCGGAGTGGATGGAGAGCGACGATCCGACGATGACGTGGATCGTCGAGGAAGCCGTCAAGCGCCTGTGACGAGGCGACCCGGGTGTCCGCCTGCGGGCTCGCCGGCAGGCGGACACACACCCGGGTTCGCCGGTCGCCGTCCACCGGCCGATCCGGGCGAACTCGGCGGCGAGGCGTGCACAGGGTTTCTTGCGATCAGGCAAGCTTCGCAGTCAGCCACGCATCGAGCACGTCGACGATGATCTCTGCCTGCTCGGCGGCCCGGGAACGATCGGCATACGTCAGCCAGTTCACGACGAAGCCGTCGGAAAGCGCACCGATGACATAACCGATCTGATCGATCGTCTCGGGCGTGATGTCCTGGCCGGAGGCCGCTCTCGCGAGGATCGACCGCACGACGTTGAACGCCTCGTTGTACACGGTCACAGCCGGGTGCGACTCCTGGCGTTGCGCCCAGCTGATCAGCTCCACGGTCGCGGACGCGAATTCCGAAGAGGACTCGAGATACCAGTTCGTCAAGCCGCGGAGGATCGCACGCGCAGTCGCGGCGACGTCGCCGTGCACATCGCTCTCGATCAGAACCTCACGGTACCGCTCCGCCAACCTCTCGAAGACGGCTGCGAACAGCAGCTCCTTCGTCTGGAAGCAGTAGTGCAGCGTCGCCAGCGGGGCCTTCGCCTGCTCGGCGATCCGGCGAGTCGTCGCACCGTCGACGCCGTGGGTCGCGATCACGTGGATGGCGGCGTTCACCAGATCGTTGCGTCGCTCGGCCGTCGGTACCCGTGCCACCTGTGCCCCCTGTCGAAGTTGGACGTTTGATCAAGTCGACAACCAGGCTAACAGGCAACTCTGCCCCGATCGGCGCACGCTGCGACTCTCCCGCAGAAGAAGTTAGTCATTTGACTTGATCGAGCGACCATGATGCAGCAGCATGACCTCACCGCATTGCGGAGGCGTGATGTGGTCGCCGGTCCTGACTGGAAGGAATTGCCATGTCGACCTCAGGACTCTGTCGGATCACTGCCGACACGACCCCCGAAGAGGCGGTCGAGATCATCCTGCGAGACGGCGGGGTGATCGTCGACGGGCTCTTCGACGACGCGACGATCACGGGGCTCAAGAACGACCTGGATCCCGTGCTCGACGCGGTGGACACGGGGCACGACGAGGTGTTCGCCGGCAACCGCACCCGCCGGGCGGGCGGCCTGTTCGCGAAGACCGAGCACATGGTCACCGTGGCGCTGAACCCGCTGTACCACCGGGTGGCCGAGCTCATCCTCAACAAGCCGCTGAACGTCTTCTTCGGAGAGGAGGCGGTGCCGGCCCCGGCGGGTATGCACATCGGTGCCACCATGGCCATCAAGATCGGCCCCGGCCAGGGCGCACAGCCGCTCCACCGCGACGATTCCGTCTGGCTGTGGCGGCATCCGGACTACCAGCGCGAAGCTCGGGTCCAGATCATGGTCGCGGTCAGCGACTTCACCGCGGAGAACGGCGGGACGCTGGTGATTCCCGGTTCCCACCTCTGGGACGACCACCGGGCGCCTCGGTACGAGGAGACGATCCCCACCGAGATGAAGGCGGGCTCCGCGCTCATCTGGATCGGATCGACCTATCACGGCGGCGGCGAGAACACCACCACGGACGGTCACCGATTCGGTCTTTCGATGGGCTGGGACCTCGCCTTCCTGCGCACCGAGGAGAACCACTTCCTCGCGTACAGCCTGGAGCAGATCCGGAAGCTCCCGGAAGAGATCCAGCGAGCCCTCGACTGGTCGTCGGAGCACTACCTCGGCTGGGCCGAAGTCGCCGGCCAGATGTCCGACCCCTCGGACCTGCTCAAGCGGGACGACTACACCTCGATCGACGCCGGCCTGCCCACCACGCTCTGACGAGGATCAAGGAACCGAGGAAAAAATGGCATTCAGAGACCTGCTTTTTCTGCTCGCCGACGTCTGGATGATCGTCGTCGGATTCACCTTCGGATGGAAATTCATTCGGAACTTTAAGAACTATCTTCTCGGCCTCGAATGGATCATCGTCGCCACCTCCGGGTCGAACTTCCTCGTCTATGCGCTCGTGGGCGCCGACGAGAAGAGTCCCATGTACACCGTCGCGTTCTTCTTTGACCAGTTCTCCCGGTCGGTCGGCATCACGCTGATCCTCGTCATGGGCCTGATGCAGGTGACACACCGGTACAAGCCGTCCGTGCGGACGGATGTCGGGGCGTTCGTGTTCGCCGCTGCGGTCGGACTCTTCCTGCTGTTCTTCAGCGGGCGGCTCGGCGTGGGGGTCGCCATCTCCCTCATCGTGGTCAATGTTCTGACCACGTTGTTCCTGATCTACTTCGCGAGGCGGCTCTGGTCGATCGACGCGAAGGGAATGGCCGCCGGCGTGATTCTGGCGACCGCCGCCGGATGCGCGATCGCCTGGACATACGACTTCGTCCACATTCCAGGTGACGACGCGGCGCACACCCTCTTCTACATCGGCGCGCTGAGCACCTGGGGTTTCCAGATGTTCACCTACTACTTCGCCTACCGCGTCCTGCACAGGCACAACGAGTCGGTCGATGCGGAGCCGAACCGACGCGAGCAGAGCCGTGCCGTGGCCGGGGAGCAGTCGTGGTCGTGAAGGAATCGCCTCAGCGAGAGGCAGATGCGGCCTCTAGCCGTCCGCAGCCGGCCGTCGGGCCCCAGCAGATGGGAGAGGACCCGTCCATCGCGACGCTGACCGGGTTGCTGGCCGAGCGTGCGCAGCGATCACCCGATCGGGAGTTCCTGCGCTTCGGCGACGGATCCTGGACGTTTGCCGAGATCGACGACTGGACCTCCAGGCTGGCACATCGGCTGATCGAGGTGGACGGCATCCAGCCCGGCGACCGTGTCGCGATCATGCTCCCGAACATCGTGCACTGGCCGGTCGTGTGGCTGTCCGCGCTGAAGGCCGGGGCGGTGGCAGTGCCGGTCAACTCCTCGTACAAGCGGGCTGATCTCACCTTCCTCCTGCGGGATTCGGGAGCCCGGGTCGTGTTCACCGACCACGAGCGGGCAGGTCTCCTGAAGGAAGTCACCGACGCCGAAGCCGAGTTGGCTGACCTGCGCATCGTCGACGTCGCAGCGGACGGGTCCGCGCCGTTCCCGGCGACCGCTCCGGCGGTGACCGCCGCCGCCGAGACCTTGGCGAACCTCCAGTACACGTCGGGCACCACCGGCTTCCCCAAGGCATGCATGCTCACCCACGACTACTGGGTGCGGCTGGGCTGGACCTGCGCCGCACTGACCGGCCTCGGGTCCGACGACGTCCTGCTCACCGCGCAGCCGTTCTCCTACATGGATCCGCAGTGGAACACCGCGCTCGCCCTGACGATCGGGGCCCCGCTGGTCGTGTTGCCCCGGTTCTCCGCGTCGGGCTTCTTCTCCGATGTCCGCCGCCACCGTGCCACCTTCTTCTACGTGCTCGGGTCCATGCCGACGCTGCTCTTCAAGCAACCGCCGAACCCCGACGACCTGGACAACCAGCTGCGCCTGGTGCTCTGTTCGGGCATCCCGGTCGGGATCCACGCGCAGCTGGAGGAACGCTGGGGAGCGCCGTGGCGGGAGATCTACGGCATGACCGAGTCCGGCGTCGACCTGTTCAGTTCCGTCGATGACGTGAACGCCGTGGGGAGCGGGAGCCTGGGACTTCCGGTGCCGACGAAGCAGGTCCGGGTGGTCGATCCGCAGGGCGACGACCTGCCCGACGGCGAGCCCGGTGAGCTGATCGTCTCGGGCAGGCCGCTGATGCGCGGCTACTGGAACCGTCCGGAGGACACCGCCAAGGTGCTGCGGGACGGCTGGCTGCACACCGGCGATGTCGTCGTCCGCCGGCCGGACGGCGGCGTCCAGCTCGTCGGTCGGATCAAGGACATGGTGCGCCGGGGCGGCGAGAACATCGCGAGCGCCGAGGTCGAGGCTGCCATCGAACGTGACGAGGAGGTCATCGCCGCCGCCGTCGTCGCCGAACCCGACGAGACCTTCGGTGAAGAGGTCAAGGCCTTCGTCCAGCTCGCCGCCGGGGTGCCGGCCGACCGTACGACCGCCGCACGGATCGTCGACCGGGCCGGCCGCCAGCTCGCCCGTTTCAAAGTGCCGCGCTACGTCGAGTTCGTCGTCGACTTCCCGCGGACACCGTCCGAGCGCGTGTCCAAGCCAGCCCTCAAGGACCGCGCCGCGGCCGAGCCCGGTGTCACCTTCGACCTGGGCGCCCGGCGCGGCTCTGCGGGCGCACCCACCGTCCCGTCCTCTCCCCCGTCCACGGACGTCCTCGACGTCGACGTCGTACGGGGCGTGGCGGTACTGACCCTGCGCCGTCCGGAGAAGCTGAACGCCATGGACGTCGTCACGCGAAGGCGACTCGCCTATGTCATAAGGAAGTTCGGGGCCGGCGACAACGTGCGCGGAATCGTGCTCACGGGTGAGGGCCGGGCGTTCTCCGCCGGCGAGGACCTCCAGGCGCCGCCCACCTCGTACGAGGAGATGCGGGAGGCGTTCGAGACCTTTCACGACATCACCCGCGCCATCGTGGAGACACGGGTCCCCGTCATCGCGGCAGTGAACGGTCTCGCGGTGGGCGGTGCCTCGGAGATCACCCTCTGCTGCGACGCACGGATCGGAAGTCCGAAGGCGGAGTACTACCAGCCGGAGAACGGCCGGGGCATCACGATCTCGAACGCGTCCAGCCTGCTGCTGAACAGGCTTGTCCGGAACCACGCGATGCGCATGGTCCTCGGCTCGCCGCGGATCGGCGCCGAGGAGGCCCTGCGGATCGGTCTCCTGGACGCGATCGTCGCGCCCGACCAGCTGGTCGACCGCGCGGTCGACCTGGTCGTCGAGTGGACGCCGGAGAACAACACGACGGCGCTTCATCTCGCGCTGCTGCGGCCGCGGCTCGACGAGATCGAGCAGGCCTTCGCCCGAGAGGACGCCGCCGCGCGGGAGACCTGGGAGAGCGGCGTGTTCAGGGCCGGCATCGAGGGCTTCTGGACCGCGAAGGGCACCGGCAAGTAGCTCGGGACAGGGGTCGGTACGGCCCCTTCTGCAAGGAACAACTGAGGAGAAGACGTGATCGACACAGAGGCCGCGGTGCTCACCGCGGTGAACGAACCGCTCGAGATGACCGCGATCCAGGTCGACGATCCCGAGCCCGACGAGGTGCGCGTCGCGGTCTCGCACGTGGGCCTGTGCCACAGCGACCTGCACTACATGACCGGCACGGTGCCGACCGACCTGCCGGTGGTGGTGGGTCACGAGGTGGCCGGAGTCGTCGAGGCGACCGGCTCCGCGGTGACCGGACTGCGTGTCGGCGACCGCGTGGTCGGGGCGCTGACGCCGTCGTGCGGCCGCTGCGTCAACTGCGAGGCCGGCCGGTCGACGCAGTGTCAGCGCGTGGCGGAGGTCCGTCGTCGCCCGCGTCCCGCGTTCCAGCTGACGAACGGCGAGCCGGTCGAGCGGCTCGGCGACGTCGGCGCGTTCTCGCGGCACACCCTCATGCGGGAGAACGCGCTGGTGAAGCTGGACGACGCGGTGCCGCTGCACGTGGGGTGTCTCCTGGCGTGCTGTGTCATCACCGGCGTCGGCGCCGTCTTCCGCGGCGCCCAGGTGCGTCCGGGAAGCACGGTCGCCGTGATCGGCTGCGGTGGCGTCGGGTCGGCCATCATCCAGGGAGCCAGACTGGCGGGGGCCTCGGCCGTCGTCGCGATCGACCTGGACGAGGCGCGACTTGAGGCCGCGCGGGGCTACGGCGCGACGCATGTCGTGAACGGGGGTGCCGAGGACGTCGCCGCGGAGGTTCGGAAGCTGCTGGGCGACGGCGTCGACTACTCGTTCGAGGCCGTCGGCTCGGCGCGCACCGCGGCCACGGCACTCTCGGTGGTGCGGGCGACCGGCACCGCGTGCCTGGTGGGCATCGCCCCGGAGGGCACCGAGCTCAAGGTGCCCGCGTCGGACTTCTTCTTCGGCGAGAAGCGCCTCATCGGCTCGTACATGGGCTCGGGTCAGGTGCGCCAGGACATCGTCCAGCTCGCGCGCCTCTACCAGCAGGGGCGGCTGTTGCTCGACGAGATGGTCACGCAGGTCATCCCGTTCGGCGAGATCAACGAGGGCTTCAAGGCGATGCGCAGCGGTGACGTGACGCGCGTCGTCGTCGACCTCCAGGCCTGACCAACAACGGATGCAGAGGTGACTCACATGTCGAGCGGCGAGACGACGATTCCCCAGCCGGTGAACTACATCGCGGACGCCTGGAGCGACTGCGAGACGATCCAGGGCGAATGGAACGTCGACCCCAACACCCGGGAACCGGTGCACCGCATGGTCACGACCGGATCCGAGGACATCGAGCGGGCGCTGCAGCACGCCGAACGCGTGTACAGCGTCGGCCGGTGGGACGACGAGGCCCGCCAGGAGCGCGCCGACGTGCTCGAACGCGTCGCCGCGCTCATCGAGACCCGAGTCGAGGACATCGCCCGCACGGATGCCCTGACCAGCGGTGTGCCGATCGGCGTCACCCGGAAGGTGGCGGCGTTCCTGCCCGCCAGGATCCGGGCGACGGCGGCGGACCTGCTGAACATCCCCCGGGTGCGCGCTCTGGCGGCGGGCGGCCGCGATGTCCGCCTGTACAAGGTCCCGTGGGGGCCGGCCGCGATCCTCACGCCCTGGAACGGCCCGAGCTTCATCCCCGCGGCGAAGGTCGTGAGCGCGGTCGCGGCGGGCTGCCCGGTGATCCTGAAGCCGTCGGAGCACGCACCGGGCAGCGCGCAGATCATCGTCGAGTGCTTCGTCGAAGCCGGGCTGCCCAGCGGCGCGCTGCAGCTCGTACACGGCCGGGGCGACGTGGGTGCCGCACTGACCGGTGACCCGCGCATCAAGGTCCTGTCGTTCACCGGTGGTCCGGCCGCCGGCCGGGCGATCGCCCGGGCCGCCGCGGAGGACTTCAAGGTCCTGCAATTGGAGCTCGGCGGCAACAACCCCGCGCTCGTCCTGGACGACGCCGACGTCGAGGTCGCCGCCGACGGAATCTTCGAGGGCATGACCAAGCTGAACGGCCAGTGGTGTGAGGGGCCGGGCAAGGTCCTCGCCCACAGGAGTTTGGTGCGGCCGCTGCTCGAAGCGCTGACCGAGCGCATCTCCAAGGTCGTGATCGGTCATTCGCTCGACGAGAGCGCCGAGCTCGGTCCGATCTCGAACGCACCGCACTTCGCGACGCTGGAGAGCCGGATCGAAGGACTGCGCGCCTTGGGGGCGAGCGTCCACCGGCCGGCCCGGCTGCCCGAGCTCGACGGGTTCTTCCTCTCGCCGACCGTCGCCGCCGGGGCCGACCCGGCGAAAGCCACTGCGGAGCTGTTCGGTCCCGTGGTGTCCCTGCACGCCGTCGATTCCGACGAGGAGGCGCTGCGCATCGCGAACGCCCACCCGTCGGGACTCGATGCCTATGTGTTCGGCGGCGACACGGAACGCGCGATCGAGGTCGGCTCGCGCGTGCTGTCCGGCGAGGTGCGGGTCAACGGCGCCAAGCTCGCCGACCTCGGCGACGATTCCGCGCAGAGCTTCTGGGGACCGTCCGGCATCGGCGGTCACGGCCCCGCCGAGTCGGTGCGCGTGTTCTGCGGTGACCGGGTGGTCGGGGTCGACTCGCCGGACCTTCCGCTGTGAATCGCGCCGCTGTCGTGTTCGGGACACGGATGAACGACGCAGCGGTTGGCGGCTGACGTCTTCGACTCAGTCGTCGAGATCACCCGATGACCAAACCAGAGCCGCTGGAGAACCACCTTGCTGAACCTCTCGATCCTCCTCGAAGACTCCGCCCGCACGTTCCCGGACCGGGACGCGCTCGTGCTCGGCCCGACCCGGCTGACCTACCGCCAGGTCGACGCGGCGGCGAACCAGGTCGCCAACCTTCTGGTGTCCCGGGGCATCCGCCCCGGTGACAAGGTCGCCCTCAGCTGCCCCAATCTGCCCTCGTTCCCCATCGTCTACTACGGCGTGCTCAAGGCGGGTGCCGTCGTGGTCCCGCTCAACGTGCTGCTCAAGGGCCGCGAGATCGCCTACCACCTGGGCGACGCGGACGTCTCGGCGTATTTCTGCTTCGAAGGAACCCCGGAGCTCGCCATGGCCGCAGAGGGTCATGCCGGCTACCTCGAGGCGAAGACGGTCGAGCACTTCTTCGTCATCACCGCCGACCAGGAATCTCCCAGCCCGATCGCCGGTACGGAGACGCTCGATCAGGCACTCGCCGGCATGAGCACCGTGTTCGAGTCGGTGGTCAGGGAGCCGACCGACACCGCGGTCATCCTCTACACGTCGGGAACGACGGGACAGGCCAAGGGCGCCGAACTCTCCCACGCGAACACGATGATGAACGTGCTGGCCAACAACCGGCTGTTCCGCAACGAACCGGCCGCCGACAGCCACGTGGTGTGCCTTCCCCTGTTCCACACCTTCGGCGCGACGGTGCAGATGCACGCGGGGTTCTCGGTCGCGGCGACCTTGCACCTCGTGCCGCGCTTCGCCGCCCGTGAGGTGGTCGAGCTCATGAGCCGCGAGGTGATCACGTTCTTCGCGGGTGTTCCGACCATGTGGTGGGGGCTGCTCAACGCCCTCACCGACGACGTCGACGTCCGCCGGATCGCCGCCAACCTGCGGATCGGGATCTCCGGTGGGGCGGCCCTGCCGGTCGAGATCATCAACCGGGTCGAGCAGCGCCTCGGTGTCACCGTGCTCGAAGGGTACGGGCTGTCCGAGACGTCGCCCGTCGCCACGTTCAGCGACCCCCGGCTCCCGTCCCGACCGGGCTCGATCGGCGTCCCGATCTGGGGCGTGGAACTGAAGCTGATCCGACCGGACTGGACGGAGGTCACCGAGGCCGGGGAGGTCGGCGAGATCGCGATCAGGGGCCACAACGTCATGAAGGGCTACTACAACCGCCCGGAGGCGACGGCCGAGGCGATCCGTGACGGATGGTTCCGCACCGGGGACCTCGCACGACGCGACGAGGACGGCTTCTACTACATCGTCGACCGGGCCAAGGACCTCATCATCCGCGGCGGTTTCAACGTCTACCCCCGCGAGGTCGAGGAGGTGCTCCACACCCATCCCGCGGTCAGCCTCGCGGCGGTCATCGGCGTCCCGCACGACAGCCATGGTGAGGAGGTCAAGGCCTTCGTGATCCCCGAGAAGGACGCCGCCCTCACCGCCGACGAGCTCGTCGCCTGGGGCAAGGAGCAGATGGCCTCCTACAAGTACCCCCGCATCGTCGAGATCGTGTCGAGCCTGCCGATGACCGGCAGCGGAAAGATCCTCAAGCGCCGGCTGGCCTGAAGTCGAGCCTCTGCCACTGACAACACGAAGCAAGGAACGTGTGATGAAGACGGACAACGTCGAGTACACCAACTTCAGTGGATGGGTCGACCCTCCCAGCAACGTCCAGCCCGCCCTGCAAGAGGACATCACCTGTGAGGTGGCGGTCGTGGGCGGCGGACTGGCCGGGATGTCGACGGCGCTGCGCCTGGCCGAGCGCGGCCAGGACGTGGTGCTGTTGGAAGCCGAGTTCTGCGGCCACGGCTCCGCTTCGCGCAATGCCGGGCAGCTGGCAGGTGCCCCGGGCGGCGACATCCAGTTCCTGAACATCCTCTACCCCAGGAAGTTCCCCGGCATCGTCCGGTTCGCCGAGAACTCCGCGCACTTCGTGGAGCACCTGATCGAACGGCTGGACATCGATTGCGACTACGAGGCCACCGGCAACGTCTGCGCCGCCGTGTCCCGTGGGCAAATGGGCCGCGTGCGTCGCGTGACCAAGATCCTGCGGAAGGCCGGCGGGAAGGTCGAGCTCGGCACGAGTGCGGAGCTGGGCATCCCCCGCGGATTCCTCGGCGGTTTTCGCGAGTCCGTCGGCGGGATGATGAACCCCGGCAAGTTCAGCCTGGGCATCCGCCGCGCCGTCCTCTCGTCGCGTGCCCGGGTCTTCGAGCGCACGAGGGTCACCGACATCACGCGGGACGGCCATCACATCACCGTCATGACACCCGGTGGTGAGGTGCGCGCGAGGAAGCTCGTGCTCGCGACGAACGCCTTCGGCGGCGAGCTGGCGATCGCTCCGAAGCGACTGTCCGTGCCGATCTGGGTCACCGAGGTGGAGACCGAGCCCATCGATCCCGCGCGGCTGGCAGCACTCGGCTGGACCAGCCGTTCGGGAGTGGTCACCCAGCACAACTTCATGGAGAACTACCGGCTCACCTCGCGCAACACCATCGTGTTCGGCGTGCGTCGGATCCAGCGGGGGAAGAGCTACCCGCTTCCCCTGAGGAAGCCGGACGAGGCAGTCGTCGCCGACCTCGCACGCGGCTTCGAGACCCGCTTCCCAGCGCTGGCCGACGTCGCGGCCGCTCGGGCCTGGGGCGGATGGATCGGGATCACGACGTCGTGGCTTCCGCTCGCCGGCGACATCGGCGACAACGTCTTCTACTCGGTCGCCTGCAACGGCCACGGCCTGGCCCAGGCGCCGTACCTCGGCTCGCTCATCGCCGACCACATCGTGGACGGAGAGCAGCACGAGGACCTGAAGGCCCTCTGGGTGAAGAAGCCCAAGTTCGGACGCCCCGTGATGATGGGGGCTCCAGGACTGCGGACCATCTGGACTGTCGACCGGATCAACGACCGGATCAACGGAAGCCGGCGGAACGCCCGACGCGGCGCGGCTCCGGTGAACTGACCGGGCCGTGGGGCAGAGGGGGCCTCGGGACTGCCGTTCCTATCGGCAGGTCCGCGGGGCCCCTTCCGCATGTGTGCACGACTGTCACCAACGGGCTGGGGCCGATGACGAGTCGACAGGCTTCGTCGCCGGCCGGGACCGGCGGAAGGCGCTGTCAGGACCTGCTGCGTCGGCCGGGGCGCCGCGACCGCCTGCGTCGGCGACTCGCCGTCGGAGCAGCCGTGCGGTCCGAGGTGACCGGACCCGGCGCCCGGCAGTCCGCCGCCTCTTACGTGAGAACGGGCACGGCCGGCGAACAGATCACCACCCGGTTCTCTCTGCCTCCACCCGGTCGTGACCGGGATTTCGAGAATCCCCCTCCTCCCGCCGGGTCGGCCTCCTGCTGCCGAGCCATCCGAGGAGGAAAGCCACCGGGACGGAGAACAGACCGGGAGTGTGGAAGGGGTACCAGTCGAACGCCGCTTCCGGCCACAGTGCGTAGTCGGTGCCGGAGACCACGGGTGAGCAGAACGTGAGTACCGTGCAGAGGAACAGCCCGCCGTAGACCGACCACGACAGCCCTCGGCGGTTGAACCCCGGCCAGTAGAAGGAGTAGACGAGCGCGGGGAAGACGCACGTCGCCGCGACGCTCAGCGAGAAGGTGACCAGGAACTCGACGGGGTACTGGCTGACGGCGACGGACAGCGCCAGCCCGCCCACACAAAGGGCGACGACGACCGAGCGAAGAGCCCGGATCTCGCCCTGATCCGTGAGGGGGCGGCCGTTCCTGACGATGACGTCACGTGTGAGGGAGACGGCGGCGGCGAAGGTCACGCTGGTCACCGCTGTCAGCACGGCGAGGAAGGCGAGGCACGCCATCACGGTGATGAGGACCACGCGTGCCGTCGACGCCCGATCGAGGACGCCGGATGCGAGCAGGATCGGGGCCCCCTGACCGTTCGCGTCGACCCCACCGATCACCTCGCTGCCGACCACGGCCGCCGCCGCGAATCCGACCGTGATCAGGAGGAGGTAGAAGGCACCCGTGAGACCCACCGCGATGCTCGTGGACCGGCGTGCGCACCACCCGTTCCGCGCGGCGGCGACACGGAGGATCAGGTGGGGCATCATCGCCGTGCCGAGGACGACGACGATGTGGTCACTGATCGTGTTCACAGGGCCGAGGCCCGCCGTGTGCGCCCAGAGCCCCCTGCTCAGATACGCGTCCGGATCCGTGCTCTGTTCCACCGCGGCCGAGAGCAGGGCGCCCGGGCTCCACGAGAACTTTCGCAGGGCGAGCAGGGCGACCACCGCGAGCGTCACCAGCGTGACAGGTACCTTGACGACCTGCACGAAGCTGGTGCCCCTCAGGTCCGCCACCCCCGCGAAGCAGGCGACGAGGCAACCCATCAGCACCGTGCAGAGCACCTGGGCCGCGTTGCTCGACATGCCGAGCAGGAGGGCCGCGCTGATGCCGGCGGCCCGTAGCTGGACGATGAGCAGGGGGATCGTGATGACGAGCGTCACCACTGCTGCCGCCGTGCGCGGTCCCCGGCCCGACGCGCGCAGGGAGAACAGGCCGCCGAGCGTGTAGTGCCCGCTGGCACGGATCCTCCCCGCGAGGAGGAGCAGCGCACCGAGCGCGAGGACGCTGTCGACGGCAGAGGCGAACCCGTCGTAACCGAAGAGGGCGATCGCCCCCGAGATCGCGAACAGGGCGACGACCGTGATGAACTCACCTGCCAGGGCGAAGCCGTTGAAGACCGGCGAGAGGGACCGGTCGGCAACGTAGAGGTTCTCCGGACGGTCGTCCTGGCTCGCGAGGGTGAAGACCCACAGCAGGCACAGGCCGATGAAGACCAGGAAGGCACTGATCACGGAAGCCCGGGCGGCCGAGCCGACGGGGTCGAGTACGCCCGAACTCAGGAGGAGCGGAGTCGTCACCGGGTCACCGCCCGGACTCTCGCGTGGAGGACGTACTCACAGGACCGGCGTGGGACCGGCCGGAAGCCAGGGGCTGCTCGGCGGGATCGCACAGCCACGTCGACCGGTCCTCGTACCACCCCACGGCAGCGAGGAAGACACCGAGTTGCAGGATTCCCCCCATGAGGCCGAACGTGAGCCGCCCGTACACGTGGGTCCCGGAAAGGGTTGTGGAGCAGGACAGTACGACACCTGTGGCGAGGGGCACTGCGTTGGCGACCAGGAATGCTCGCCGGACGCGCCGCGCGGCACCGTCGGCGTCGCGTGTCGGTGCGGGCGGACCGCCGGGCGGAGCCTGAACGAAAGGGAAGCGCACGGAAGCCTCCGGGCAGCGAGGGTGCGGGTGGGGTGACGGCCCGGGTCCCACCGTGGCCCGCGTCGGGCGTTGCTGGTCCGGGTGGCCCCCGCAGCCGACCTGTTGGGCCGGGGTGCTGGAGAGGCAGGCACGGCTGACCGTACAATCGAAACCGATGCCGAATCGATTTCGAGTTTACGCATGGTTGATCGCGGTCCGTCAATTGCCCCCGCCCCCTGACCGCCACCTCACCCGGTGGCAGGCGGCCGCACCTTTCCGGACAATGCCACTATGAGGACCGATGTCGACGCGCTCCTCCGGCGTCTGGCTCAGGAGCTCAGGCCACGGACAGACGAGTCGGTCGACGCCATGCTGCGGTACACCCGCAGCAGGCTTCCCGAGCCCTGGAAGTACGAGGAGATCACGGCCCTCGCGGCCGAGGAGACGGCCGGTCACGTCGTCACGTTTCTGGCCGTGCTCGAGCACGGCCTCGACGCGGCAGAGGTCGCGGCGTCCCCCCAGTCCGTGGAGCTCGCCCGGCGGTTCGCCCGGAACGGGGTGCCGATCAGCACGCTCCTGCGCGGCTACCGGCTCGGCCATGTTGCTCTGCTCCGGCTGATCCAGGCCGAGGTCCCCGCGCTCACCGATGATCCGGAGCTGGTCAACGCCGCGGCACTACGGCTGATGGAGGCAGGTTTCGCGTACGTGGACCGCAGTTCCACGCACATCGTCACGGCCTACCAGGAGGAACGCGACCGCCGACTGCAGCGGCGGCTCATCCTGACCAACGAGGCAGGCCGACGCATCGGAACCACGCTCGACATCGGCCGTACCTGCCAGGAACTGGTGGACGTCGGCGGCGAAGGCTTCGCCGACTTCACCACCGTAGACCTCCTCGCCTCCGTCCTCGACGACGAGGACGCGTCGCCACCGTCGGAGCCGTCACCGCTCCGCCGCGTCGCCCAGCGGTCCGTACCGGACGACGGCACCACGGAGTTCACCGTACCGACCGGACGGACACACAGCTACCCGGCGGAATCGGAGCCGGCCCGTGCACTGGCGACCGGCACGCCCGTACTACGCCGCGTCGGGGCATCCGACGCCTCGTACGACGCAAGCGGAGGCCACCCGCGCGGTGAGTTCCACTCGGCCATGCTGCTTCCCCTGGCGGCCCGTGGGGAGACACTGGGCCTCGCCCAGTTCTTCCGTACGGGAAGCAGCGCGCCCTTCGACGAGGACGATCTCCTCCTCGCCCAGGAGATCGCAGCCAGAGCGGCGGTGTCCATCGACAACGCCCGCCGGTACACCAACGAACGTTCCACCGCGCTCACCCTCCAGCGGAGCCTGCTGCCGCGGCACACGGTGGAGCAGTCCGCCGTCGTCGCGGCCTCCCGCTATCTGCCCAGTGGCTCCCGCGCCGGCGTGGGCGGCGACTGGTACGACGTGATCCCTCTGTCCGGAGCCCGAGTGGCCCTCGTCGTGGGCGATGTCGTCGGACGCGGACTGCGCGCCGCCGCCACGATGGGCCGCCTCCGCATGGCGGTGCGTGCCTTCGCCGACATCGACCTGATGCCCGACGAACTTCTCACGCACCTGGACGACGTGGTCATCCGCCTCCAGCACGAGGAGGGGGAGGATGCGGGCGAGACCAGCGCCACCTGCCTTTACGCGGTCTACGACCCCGTCTCCCGCGTGTGCTCGCTGGCCAGCGCCGGACACGTCCTGCCGGCCGTGGCCACTCCCCCGGACCGCGAGGGCGACACCTCCGGCTCCCGGTCCGTCGAGTTCCCGGAGATGCCGATCGGCCCGCCGCTGGGCCTGGGGGGACTCCCCTTCGAGACCGTGCAGTTCGAACTGGCAGAGGGGAGCCTGCTGGTCCTGTTCACCGACGGCCTCATCCAGAGCCGTACACGCGACGTCGACACCGCTCGCGAGCTGCTGCGCGACGTCCTCACCCAGGAGTCCGAGTCACCGGACGAGGTCTGCGACCGACTGATCGCCGCACTGTTGCCCCAGCGCCCCGTCGACGACATCGCCCTCCTGGTGGCCCGCACCATGTCGCTCGACGCGGACCACGTGGCAACCCTCGACCTCCCCTCGGACCCGGCTGCCGTGGCCGGGGCGCGCCGCTTCGCCTCCGACACGCTGACCGCTTGGGGCCTCGACGAGCTGTCCTTCACCACCGAGCTCATCGTCAGTGAACTCGTGACGAACGCGATCCGCTACGGCAAGAGCCCGATCCGACTGCGGATGATCCTTCAGTCCACGCTGACCTGCGAGGTCTTCGACGCCAACAGCACCGCCCCACACCTACGACGCGCCCGTACATACGACGAGGGCGGCCGCGGACTGCTCCTCGTCGCCCAGTTCGCCAAGCGCTGGGGCACACGGCACGGCCGCGAGGGGAAGGTGATCTGGGCGGAGCAGGCCCTGCTCGTGGGCGATCTTTGAGGGCGCCTTGGAGCACGGTGGGCGAGGGGCAGGGATGCTCGCGGGGAGGGGCAGCATGTCCAGTGGAAGTCATGACCGGCGGGACCTTGACGGAATCCGCCCTAGAACTAAACTCGAAATCAATTCCACATTGAGTCTTGCCGCAGCCTTCGAGCCAGACCGCGACAGGGATCTCGCCCGCTCGAAGGCGTCGGCAAGACGGAGAATGCGATGACGTGCCGCACTCGCGGGCTCATCGCGCCACCAAGTCGTCGAGTCGGTGCGCCAGGGACGCCCCCGGCTCGACCCTGACCAGGGCATCGCCTCGACCTCGCACCTGGGAGGTCAGGTCATGGCGATGCCCTGGTCACCCACCGACACCGCGCCTGCCGATACGCAGCCGTCGCGATGCCGTCGGCGGGCACCGAGCGCATCGGCGGGCCGGATCCACTGGGCGATATCGAGACGGACACGGCATACGACGCCCTACCGGAGGGCCGGGCCGTCCGAGCCCGGCGAGCACGCCCCGAAGGAGGGCACAAACAGCCGCCACGCCCCGTCGTCACGCGGCGCGACTCGCTCGCGTGACGCGGATCGCCCGATCAGACGGCGTAGGTCTCGAGGTACGCGGTCACCATGCGGCGCGCTTCGTCGATCGTGACGTCGTCGCCAGTCGGCGATTGCCGATACGCGATGTCGAAGAGACGATTGCCCACCTCGAAGGCGAGGTGCAGGACGAGCCGGGGAGTGTCGGCCGACAGCAGCCCCCGCTCCACAAGAAGGCGCCAGAGCCGGTCAGCCTGCGCCGCGTCGAATTCTCGCACCAGGTCGCTGACCATCTCGTTGCGACCCGCGAACCACAGCTCGACACAGCTGCGATGCGCGCGGAAATAGTCGCGCATCGGGTCGATGACGACGTCAGCGGCCTCTCTCAGCGTGGGCAGCTCGGAGCTTTCCAGGGCGGTGGTGATGAGCTCCTCGACCGCCTGCAGATGTCGACGCAGGAGCTCGGCGTCGACCTGATGTCGGTCGGAGAAGTAGTGGTACATCGAGGCGATCGGGATGCCCGCCCGCTCACCGACAGCCTTCAGGGTGGCCGCCTCATAGCCCTGCTCGCAGAGCAGCTCCTCGGCGGCGTCCAGGATGGCCCGCCTCCGTTCCATGCCGCGACGCTGCACAGCCGGACGAGCCACCGCCTGGGCTGTCAACTTTTTCTCGAACACAATTCGAGATCGTATCAGCCGCACCTGTCGATCGCCCTCGCGCGAGGGCGGCGGCACGCGGGAGCAGGACCACTCCTGACGCCACAACCTCAATCCCGGCTTGACCGCGCACGAGCCTAAAATTAAAGTCGAATCGAGTTCGAGTTTTACCTCGACAGAGACCCCCTCCGGGTCCCTGTCACCACAGCATCACTCTCAGGTCCTCGCCCTCGCTGCCGTTCGGCAGCCACGAAGCGGCCGCAAACCCGTCTCAGGGCCTGTCCAGAAATGAGATGAACACGAATGACTAACCACACCGAGCGTGACGTTGCGGTGATCGGCAACGGGCTCATGGGATCGTCGATCGCCCGAGCGTTGGCACAGTCCGGTTGGACGGTGACCGCGTACGACCCGGACAAGGCACGCGCTCGGGCCCTGGCCACCGAGCTGCCGGGAATCGAGGCCGAGGCGGACCTTGAAACGGCGGTCGCGTCCGCCCGTCTGATCCTGACCTGCGCCCCGTCCTACGAATCCGTGCTCCAAAGCCTGGAGTGTGTCGGGGACTGGAACGGCAAGACACTTCTCAACACGGGAACGAGTTCGACGGACGAGTCGAAGAACGCCGGTTCATGGGCCGTCGAGAAGGGCGTCCCCTACCTGGACGCCGCGATCCTCTGCTTCCCCCAGGACATCGGCACCGAACGCGGCTACGTGCTCTTCTCGGGGAGCCCCGAGGCCTGGGCGGAGCACGAGAAGCTGCTCGCCGCACTCGGTCCGGCGATGCGGTTCGTCTCCGACCAGGTGCAGGCCGCGAGCGCGGTCGACCTCACGATCGTCGGCGGAGTGTACGTTGCCGCGCTGGCCGCCTACGTCGACGCCGTGGCCTATGCCCAGAGCCAGGGCGTTCCGGGTGATGTCCTCGGCGAGGCCACCGACAAGGTTCTCGCGGCGCTGAAGGACGCGGCCGGGGAGGCCGTGGCGGCGATCGGCAGCGGCGATTTCACGACGGACCAGGCCACGCTCTCGGTGTTCACCCATGGAGGCGAGACCTGCGTCGACGGCATGAGGGGTGCCGGCTTCCACGCGAATGTGCTGGCGGCCGCCGTGGGCAATCTCAAGACGGCCGAGGCTGCGGGGCTGGGCCAGAAGAGCTTCTACGCCCTCGCGCAGGTCGCCACGGGCGACCCCGCCAGCCGGCAGCACTAGCAAAAAACCATTCGGGAGAGCACCTTCATGACCGACGACGTCTGCGGCTCTACCCGCCACATCCCCCTTCAGGGATATTCCGGCAGAGCACGGTCGTGGCAGAAGGCGAGCTGGAGCCGGGTTCTCCGTGAGGCAAGCGTGGGGAGCCTGATCATGCTCATACCCACCCTCCTCTTCGGGTTCTTCATGTCCTGGGAGATCGGCATGGCCATCGTCCTGGCGACGGCGACATCGGTGACCCTTTCCTCAATCTCGTTCTCCCTCAGGGGGCATACGTTCGAGTGTGCGGTCAAGAAGGGCATCATTCTGACACTGGGGTGGTGGGAGCGGATCTGAGGAACAGCCCGTCGCCCATGCAGGAAGGCCTCAGGTCGGCATTCCAGCCGTAACGTCGGGGCTCGGCGCAAGTAGCCGTGGCCGTGAGCGCACCCACAGCGAACGGGAGTTCGGACATGGCCTGACAGAGCGTCACGAGTGGGGTCATGAAGTGGGCGTGGCGCGCCGCCAGAACAAGGCCTGGTGCTGGTCAGACGCTGTCCAGAGCGGAGACGAGGCTGGCCACCGTGACGGTGTTGAAGACGAAGGCGATGCACGCGTTGACCGTCACCGTCCGACGCATCTCCCGGGACAGCACGGTGACGTCGGTCGTACCGAACGTCGTCATGACCGAGAAGGCGAAATAGACGTAGTCGCTCCAGATCGGGGGCTCCTCGCCGGGGACCTCCAGCGCCCGCTCACCCTCCAGGAGATTGTCGGCCTGGAAGGCGACCGCGAAGGACACGGCGACACAGATCCAGGCGACGGCGACCAGGGTGAGCGCCACCACCGCCCGAGCGACCGGTTCGAACGAGGAGCCGATGTGCCCGGGCCGCCACACCACAGCCACCACAAGCGCCGCCGCAGCGATGAAGATGGAGACTCCCGGTCCGGGGGCCGTCCCGTACACGTACCGCTGGAGCCACGTACCCCGTGTCTCCCGGCCTGCCCAGTTGCGTACGCGCTCGGGAGAGGCGGTCGAGAAGGCGATCACCGTGATCAGGAGATAGGGGAAGAGATAGGCAAGCAGCAGCAAGACGCACACGTCCGCCACCGACATCTGCGCCCAGCCGCGGTCAAGGCCGAGGAGGAGCACAGCCGTGCCCACCGCAATGAGGCCGCTCACCGCCGACCGGCGACGCTCGGAGAGCCACTGATTCCGGCTACGCCTCTCGGACACAGACGAACTCCTCGGGAAACGCGGCTGCCGACCTGGTCGGAGCCCGACGCTACGGCATCGTGTCGCCCCGTCGACGCATCGCTGTGGAGTGTCGTCGGGTGCGGGCGCCAGCGGTTCCGGACCGCCCCTGCGGACGATGTCGATCGGCAAGATCCTCAAGCAGGGCCTTGCCCGACACCCTCGATCCGACCGCGACGCGTACCACCGCTTCGGTGCGACGCAGCCGGCCATGCGGTCCGGTCGCCTGCTCATTTCGATCACTGCGCCACTCGCGGACAAGGAGTGCCCACTTTGCTCACGACGGGATACACAGAAGCGGAGTTCGGCGGAGTCACCGTACTGATCGGCGCCGAGCGAGGTGCCTACCCGTACGCCAACTCCATCCTCGTACGCGGCAGCGCCGAGACACTGGTCATCGACCCGTCGCTGTCGCTCGTCGACTCGGCACCACCCGCAGACATAGTCCTCGTGAGCCACGCACACGAGGACCACGTCGCAGGCCTCGGCGGCTACGAGGTGCCCGTCCGTATCCACGAGAAGGACCTCGCCGCCCTGCGATCTCGCAGAGTCATGGCCGCCGGCTACGGCCTCCCACCGGAAGCCACTGAGCAGACCGAGACGATGCTCCGCGACCAGTTCCACGTCCGGGACCGCAACAACGCGACGGGGTTCACCGACGGAACCGTGTTCGACCTCGGCGGTCGCACGGTGACGGTCGTGCACCTGCCCGGCCACACGGCCGGCCACTGCGGTTTCCTGATCGAGCCGGACGGATTCCTCTTCGTGGCAGACATCGACCTGACGTCGTTCGGTCCCTATTACGGAGACGTCGGCAGCAGCCTCACCGACTTCGAGGCGTCCATGCGGCGCTGCAGGGCGATCGACGCCCGGTGGTACGGCACGGCCCACCAGCGGGGCGTGATCGAAGGTGCCACCGAGTTCTCGGAGCGCCTCGACGCATTCGCCGGCGTGATGGCGAAGCGCGACGCGACCCTCCTGACGTTCCTCTCCGAACCCCGGACCGTCGACGAGATGGCCGATCGCCGCCTGGTCTACGGCTCTCACGTCGAAGGCGCCCACGTGCTGCCGGTCGAGCGCCGAACCGCGGCGCAACACCTGAGCCGATTGGTCGGCGCGGGCCGCGTCGCGGAGGTCGAACCAGGACGGTTCCGCGCCACGTGACGCCCACACGTCCTCCGGGTGTACTGGCGCCGCCTGCTCGCATATTCTCGAATACGAGTCGACTTTCATTCTTAGCGCAGTGAAGAACGGTACAAGGAGTCGCTAGTCATGGCCGCAGTGGAAGACAGTGACGAGGAGACCTGCGACGTCGTGGTCGTCGGCGCGGGAATGTCTGGCCTGATGGCGGCCACGACGCTCGCGGACAGGGCGGACGTCGTGGTACTCGAAGCGGCGGATCGGTCGGGGGGACGCGTCGAGACGGTCCGGAAGGGCGAGTACTGGATCAACGTCGGCACCCAGTTCACGGAGGGGACCGGGCCCTTGATCGACGCTCTCCATCGGCACGACATCGAGATGGGGTCCCTGGCCGACACGAGCGTGGCGCTTGTTCTCAACGGCGCACTGGTCGACACGTCCGACGTACTCGCCCTCATGTTCCGCACCCGCATGGGCTTCATGGATCGCGTCGGCATGGCCATGGTCGGTGCCCGCATCCTTGCCGCGGCCCCGTTCCTGGAATCGGACAGCCGCCTCGCGAAGAAGGTGCGCGCCGGGCTCGACGCGCGTCCCGCATCGGATCTCCTGCGCGGTGTCCGCTCCGAGCTGACCCGGACCATGGTCCGTTCGTGGTCAGGGCAGTGGATGGGGTGCGAGCCGGAGGAGACGGCGGCGACCCAGCTTGTGGTGTCGATCGGACTCGCTCTGACGGACCCGGCGAAGGTGCCGAACTTCGCCCTGCCGGCCGGTGGCAACCAGACCTTGACCGACATCCTGGCCGCCGACCTCGGCGAGCGTCTTCGGCTCGGGGCGACCGTCCGGACAGTGGAGGAGAGCGGGGACGGCGTCGTCGTGGATTACGTCGCGGCCGGCCGCTCGAAACGGATACGTGCGAAGCGCGCCATCGTCTCGGTTCCCAGCGACATCGCGCTGCAGATCCTTCCCGGACTTCCGACGACACATCGCAACGCGTTCGGCGACATCCGCTACGGGCGGTACGTGATCGTCGGATTCTTCACCGAAGAGGAGGGGCCTCAGCCCTGGGACGGGCTCCTCGCCGTGTCCACGCCGCAACTGTCCTTCCAGGCGATGTTCAACCACGCCGCCGCGCTACGTAAGAACGGTCCGCGGAAGCCGGGTGGTGCGCTGGCGTGTTTCGCCGGCGGCGCTTCGGCCGACGCGCTGTTCGACCTCTCCGACGAGGAGATCGTCGCCCGCTTCTCCAGGGATCTGCTCTCGGTCTACCCCCAGCTCGAAGAGAGACTCGGCGACGGGATCGTACGACGCCACCGCCGTGTGGTGCCGTTCTGGGCACCCCGGGGACGTGAGTCGCTGCCCACACTTCGCAACCCTCTCGGGCCGATCCATCTGGCCGGCGACTATCAGCTCGACATGCCGTCGCTCGCCGACGCAGCCACGTCGGGTGAGAACGCGGCGAAGGCGGTCCTGTCGGACCTGGGCCGCTGAACTCCACTCCGGGGCAAGGAGAACAGAGCAGGCGTCCCGGCCCCAGGGCCGAGAGCGGCGCACGCGGTGTGTCCGAGGCCGACGATCACCCATCACCTGTGAGGATGTCACCGTCGGCTTCGGCGTCACCCCACCTTGTCCTGCCTTCTGCCCACTCCCGCTCTGCGAGTCGCCGTGATCGCTCTCCTCGTCCTGCTGTCCCTGCTGTTCCTGTGGACCGTCGTGTCCGACCGGCTGGCACGGTGGAGCATCACCGCCCCGATCACCTTCGCCGCGGCCGGCGTTCTCCTCAGCGGACAGGACCACCCGGTCGTGCCGCTCGACGTGGACACCCACACGTTCCAGCGGGCCATCGAACTCGTCCTCGCGGTCATGCTGTTCACGGATGCCACCGAGGCGCGGGAATACGCCCGGCTGCGGGGTCCGGTCGGAGAGGGGCGGCTCCTCGGGATCGCCCTGCCGGCCTCCCTCCTGCTCGCCACCCTGGCGGGCGCCCTCGTCTTCCCCGGGAGGAGCTGGTGGCTCCTGGCAGTCGCGGCGCTCGTCGTCATGCCCATGGACCTCGCCCCGGTCCTGATGATCCTCCGGGACGAGCGCGTACCCCTGCGGGTGCGAGCGGCGCTCAACATCGAAGGCGGGTTCAACGACGGACTGATCTCGCCGCTCTTCGTCTTCTGCGTCGCCAACCTGGTCTCCGCCGAGGGCGACACGTTCGGCGACCTCCTCCTCAACGCCCTCAAGGGCGCGGTGTACGCGGCGATCATCGGCAGCGTCCTCGGGTTCCTGGCCTCCCAGGTGGTGCGCCGGGCGCTGGAGTCCGGGTGGGCCAAGCCCGCGAGCCTGCGCATGGCGGGGCTCGCCCTGCCGTTCCTGACGTACGCGGCTTCCGTGCTGGTCGAGGGCAACGGCTTCGTCGCGGCGTTCGTGGCGGGCCTCTGGTATGCGAACACCGTCTCCGTGATCGGGAGTGACTCCCTGACCCTGGTGGAGGACGTCAGCCATCTGCTGGCCCTGGCGGCCTGGTACGCCTTCGGCGCGCTGGCCGCCGAGGCGTTCGCCGACGGGATCGCGCTCCAGGTCCTCGCGTACGCGATCCTCGTACTGACCGTGGCCCGGTTCGTTCCGGTGATGGTGTCGCTCACCGGCACCGATTTCACCCGCCCCGAACGCGTCGCGATCGGCTGGCTCGGGCCACGCGGTGTCACCTCGATCGTCTTCGCGGTCCTTGCCTCCATCCAACTCCCGAAGGGAGAAGCGGACTTCGTGGTGAACGTGACCGCAGCGACGGTCCTGCTCAGCGTGGTCCTGCACGGGGTGTCGGCGGAACCGGTCGCCCGCTGGTTCGCTCGGCACCCGCAGCCCGAGGAGCGGGTGCCACCGCTGGGTCCCGGGCGATAGTCAGGCAGCCGTGTTCAGCACCGAGACCACGCCTGCCACGGCGATCGAGCTGCAGACGAACGCGATGACGGGCGTTCGCGGCCGCCGCCCGGCGTATCCCACTGGACAGAGCACCGTGACCTCGGTCGTCCCGGACAGCCTCATGACCTTTGCGGCGAAGTGCACGTACGTCACCCCAGACGAGTTCCTCACCGTACGGAATCTGTAGGACCTGCTCGCCCTCGACGAGATCGTCCGCGTAGAGAGCCAACGCGAAGGCGACGAACTCGCTCGATCGCGTCGCGGACGCTCAGCGAGCGCATTCAGCCGGGTCCACACCGGAGTACAGCCAGTACGAGCTGCCAGCGTGCCTGAGATCGTAGGGCCGCTTGGGCCCTGACCACCCTGCTCCTGCCGGCCCGGGGGCCTCCATGCCCAGGACCCACGCGCGCGCTCGGGGCCGATGACGATGAGTAGCGGTCTCGCAGGCACGAGGAAGTCAGCTCACCAGCGGTGATGTCACCCCGATCTGGCTGCTGCTGGGGAGAATCTGGGGAGAACGAAGGCGCCCTGGGGAGCGGCTGGGGAGAATCGACCGGCTAATACGGCGTCATCATGAAAGCCTTGGAAAGCTGCAAAGTCGCAGGCCAGCACACCTCGCACAGCCATCCGTGCAGGTCAGCGCGATAAAGGCGAGGACTTCTTGAAGATCTTCTCGTGGGCGGCGGTTCCCTTTGCTCCCACACTGGTGGGAACCATTTATGGCATGAACTTCGACTCCATGCCGGAGCTGCGCTGGGGCCTCAGGTACCCTTCGCCAGGGGCTTGATAGGGGTGGTAAGAGGCAGTTTGTACGTGATTTTCAAGCGGAGAGGCTGGCCGTAGCGGGCACCTGTCTCAAACACGCGCCGCGCACTGATTGCGCATACATCGCCGCGCAAACCACCCATACGGGGCGCTGGGGAGAAGTGATGCGAGTGATCTCCTCACCCTTCCCTGCATAGGCCCTCTGACCTGGCCTTTTTAGGGATCCGGAAGCGCTGGGGAGAACGTGGCTGTCAGCAGCACCTCACACCTACGCCATCAAACCCGTTCGCCATAGTTCGCCGCCCCTTGGGCGGCTCATCGATGTCGGGGTAAGTCACCGTGAGTGACAGCGGGCCGATTCCGACTCCGAAAAGGAAAGCGCGCCGTTGGGTAGCGCGAATCCGGCAGCTGGAGTCCGGGGGCCGCCCACCGTCGGTAAGGGGTTCTGGCCGAGTCGACGGGGCGGGCGGGCTGCCTGGCGCCGTGGATGCTCACGGAGCCCCCGACCTGGATCTGGCCCTGGCCCCATGCCGGTCGTAGACGCCCTACCCCAACGGCCGAGACCCGGTTCCGAGGCCGAGGCGTCGTGCGTCTCGGTCCGGCCGGAGGACTGCCAGCGCGAAGGCGCCGGCCGTGAGCATCACCGCGCCTGCGGTGAGGAAGGCGGTGGTGTAGCCGTCGGCCGGGGTGATGGCCGTGTCGATGAGGTGGCCGGTGAGAAACGGCGCGACGAGGCCGGGCAGGGTCCCGATGCCGGCAACGATGCCGAAGACCGCGCCCCGTTGGACGGGTGGGACGACCTCGGCCGTGGTCATGTAGTGGAGGGGGATGGCGATCGCGGTGCCGCCGAAGGCCAGCGCGATCAGCACGAGCCGCGGACCGGACGCGTCGACGAACGGGAACGCCGCCATCGCGCACCCCGCCACGCACACGGCGATGCTCTGCGCCGCACCGCTGGACCAACGGCTGCTCACGCCACGGGATTTCAGCGCGTCCACGAATGGGGAGACCGCGAGGAGCAGCACGAGGCCGAAGCCGGAGATGGCGCTGATGGCGGTCGCGGAGGCCGCCGCCGACATGTCGAGCTGCGTCCTGAGGTAGGCGGGCAGCCAGGCATGGCTGAGGGACAGGGCCCACGCCGCTCCGAAGGCGCTGGCGATGCTGCCGAGCACGGTGCCGGTCAGCAGGATCCTGCGGTACGGCAGCCGAAGCCCGCCGGAACCGGTGGCCGTGTGCTTGTGGTCGTACGGGCCGTCGTGGCCCACGCGCCACCAGACCAGCGCCCAGCAGGCGCTGACGACCGCGAGGACGGCGTAGGCCGAGCGCCAGCCGAAGCCGTCGATCAGCCAGGTGACCAAGGGTGCCGCGATCAGCGTGCCCAGGGCCGCGCCGCCGATCTGGAGGGCCGAGGGCAGGGCGCGGCGCTCGGGCGGGAACCATTTGTACAGGGCGTGCATGGACATGGAGGCCGCCGGGCCCTCGGCGGCGCCGAGCAGGATGCGGCCGGCCATCAGGGTCGGGACCGAGGCCACCACGAGGACCGGGAGCTGGGCCACGGCCCACACCACGGTCATGACGAACAACAGGACCCGGCTGGATATCCGCGTGGAGAGAAAGCCGACGAGGAGTCCGGAGACGCTGAACAGGAAGGAGAAGGAGCTGGAGATCAGGCCGTAGGTGCTGTTGCTGAGGCCGAGTTCCTCCATGATCGGAACGGCGGCGAGACCGAGGACCGACTTGTCGGCGAAGTTGACGATCATGAAGGCCACGATCATCGCCATGATCAGCCAGGCTCTGCGACGGTCGGCTGCCGGGGTGGCGATGTGCCGGGACTGCGGGGTGGCGGGACGGGGTGCCATGGGGCGACTCCTGCGGATGCGGGTGGAGCAGGGGGCCGTACGGGTGGGCGGTTGTCCCCCGAGGCCGCGGGCCCGCTCGCCGAAGCGGGGGCCCGCGGCACCGCCCTGGGAACCAAGGGGTGGGTCAGATCAGGCCCTTGGCGATGGCGTTCTTGTGGATCTCGGTGGTTCCGGTGACGATCCGGAACATCCGCAGGCTGCGGAAGATCTGCTCGACCTCGTTGCCCCGGGTCAGTCCGGCTTTGCCGTGGATCTGGACGGCCTGGTCGGCAACGCGGAAGGCCGCCTCGGAGGTGAAGAGCTTGCACATGTTGGCCTCGACGGAGACGTTGTCGCCCCGGTCGGCCTTCGCGGCGGTGGTCATCACCATCGCGCGGGCGGCGTAGATCTCGGTGGCCATCTCGGCGATCTTGTGATGGATGGCCTGGTGAGCGAGGAGCGGCTGACCGAAGACGACGCGGTTCATGGCGTACTCCACCGACAGGTCCCAGGCGCGGCGTGCGGCGCCGATGAGGGACGGGCAGTGCAGCAGGCGGTTGAGGGTGATGCGGCCGATGCCGATGCGCAGGCCCTGTCCGATCTCGCCGAGGAGGTTCGGGGCGGGGATCCGGCAGTCTTCGAAGACGAGGTCGCCCTCCATCTGCTGTCCGGACATGGGGACTTCGCCGTCGAGGACCGTGCAGCCCGGGGTGTCCAGGTCGACGAGGAAGGCGCTGTACGCCTCCTCGGTGCCGGCCATGCGTGCGACGACGATCGCGAAGTCCGCGAAGGGGGCGGCGGAGCTGAACACCTTCTTGCCGTCGAGGACGTAGGTGTCTCCGTCCGGGGTGGCGGTAGTCGTCATGCGGCGTACGTCGGAGCCCGCGTCCTCCTCCGTGATGGAGAAGCAGCACGCCCGCTCGCCCCGGACGACGGGCATCAGGTAGCGCTCCCGCTGTTCCTCGGTGGCGTACTTCACGATCGCGCCGACACGCAGCGGACCGCCCATGTCGCCGAGCACCGAGTGGGAGAGCGCGGCACCGGAGGCGGTCAGCTCCTCCTTGAGGGCGCACAGTTCGTAGAAGCTCAGCCCCTGGCCGCCGAGCTCGGGGGGCAGGCTGATGCCGTAGAAGCCGAGTTCGGCACTGCGCTTCCAGACGTGTTCGAGGGTGGTGCGGTCGAGCTTGGTCTCCGCGGTGATGCCGTGCTCGCGCTCGTATGGAATGAGTTCGTCACGCAGGTAGGCACGCAGCCGAGCGACGAGGTCTTGGAGGCGCGGGTTGTCGTCGTAGGAGGGTTCGAGGGTGAAGGGCATGGCGGGGGTCCTGTTCAGTTGACGCGGCGCTCGGCGCCCGCCCAGTAGCGGTCGCGGATGGCGCGGCGGTCGATCTTGCCGTTGGGGTTGTGGGGCAGGGCGGCGACGAAGTCGACCGAGCGGGGCTTCTTCATGCGGGCCAGGTGCTCGGCACAGAAGTCGGTGAGGTCGGCTTCCGTGAGCGTGGCTCCGTTGCGTGTCACGACGACCGCCTTGACGGCTTCTCCCCACTGCTCGTCCGGGACGCCGACGACGGCGGCCTCGTAGACATCGGGATGCTGGTGCAGGACGGACTCGACCTCGACGGCGTAGATGTTGAACCCGCCGGAGACGATCATGTCCTTCTTGCGGTCGACGATGAAGACGTAGCCGTCGGAACGGCGGCGGGCCAGGTCGCCGGTGAGGAACCAGCCGTCCCGGAAGGTCTCCACCGTGAGGGCCGGCTCGTTGTGGTAGCCGGGGACGACGTCGGGTCCGCGGACGGCGATCTCGCCGATCTCCCCGTCGGGCACGGGCTGTCCGTGGTCGTCGACGATGGCGACCTCGGCCTCGGCGAGCGGGCGGCCGCAGGACAGCAGCAGCTCCTCGTCCTCGCCCGCGATCGCCCGCCGGTGGTCCTCCGTGGAGAGGAACAGCACGCCGGAAGTTGTCTCGCCGCAGCCGTACCCCTGGGACAGGACAGGGCCGAAGAGGTCCCACGCGGCCCTGATCCGGGCCGGTGACATCGGCGCGGCACCGTAGATCAGCTGGCGCAGGGTGGAGAGGTCGTGGTCGCGGGCGTTCGGCAGCGCGAGGACGGTGTTGACCATCGTCGGTACGACGAAGGCGTGGGTGGCGCGCTCGCGCTGGACGGTGGCGAGGAACTCCTCGGCGTCCCAGCGGGGCAGCACGACCGCGCAGCCGCCGGCGAAGAAGATGCCCATCAGTGGCATGCCCGAGGCGTGGGTGACCGGCCCGGCGAGGATCTGCCGGTCACCCGGGCCGACCCTCGTGTCGGCGCTCATCACGGACTTGCGCATCAGGGCGAGCCGGTTGCCGTACGTCTGGACCGCGGCCTTGAGCTTGCCGGTGGAGCCCGAGGTGAAGTGCAGCACGGCGATGTCGCCCTCGTCGCACTCCGTCTCGACGGGTTCCGGCTCGGTGCCCGCGAGGGTCTCGGTGTAGCCCGGGCCGAGATCGCTCGGGCCGTCGTAACCGAGGACGGTCTTCACCCCCGTGCCCGGCACCGCCGCGCGGGCGATGTCCAGATGGGCGGCGTCCGTCAACAGCACCCGCGCGTCCGACTCCGTGAGCAGGTGGGCCACCTCGGCGGTGCCGAGCCTGGCGTTGATCGGCGCCCGGGCCAGGCCGGCCTTGTAGAGGGCCACCTCCGTGACGACCAGTTCCGCGCGGTTGCCGGCGAGGGTCGCCACGCGGTCACCCCGGCTCAGGCCGAGGGCACCCAGGGCCGTCGCGAGCCGGTCGCTGTGGTCGTCGAGTTGCGCGTAGGTCAGCCGGACGGGTCCGCAGACCACGGCCTCGGCTTCGGGTTGGTGGCCGGCAGTCCGGCGTACGTACCGCCCGAGATTCATCGCACCTCCAGAGTTTCCGAACAGTGTGTCCAGTAGCAAGCTTGGTGTGCGGCAACGTAAAGGCAGCGTTAGGGTCAGGTCAACGGTTCGGAGAGAAGGAAACGAAGTGGACATGAAGCCCGCGGGAGACCGCCGCGTCCGCAGGACGCGGGCCGCACTGCGCCAGGCCCTGGTCGAACTCGTCCTGGACAAGGGGTTCCACGCCGTCACGGTTGAGGAGATCACCGAGCGCGCCGACGTGGGCCGGGCCACCTTCTACGCGCACTACCGCGACAAGGAGGACCTCCTCGTCGGCATCGTCCGCGACCTCGCAGAGGACCGGGACCGCCTCCTGCCGGCCGTCCGGCAGGCGCATGCCGAGGGGTTCACCGGCCTGCCGGTGAAGTACATCTTCGAACACGCCGAACAGGAGAAGTCCGTCTACCAGGTCATCCTGCGGGGCGAGGGCGACGGACGAGCCCTGCGTGAGTTCGCCGACCTCATCCGCACCCACGCGGAGGCCGCCTTCCGCGCGCGGGCCGAGCAGCTCGCGGTGACACCGCGCATCCCCCTCGACGTCGTCGCCCGGGCCTGGACCGGCGAACTCATCGCCCTGCTCACCTGGTGGGTGGAGAACGACACCGGCTACAGCGCCGCCGAAATCACCGCCCATCTGCGCGACCTGTCGGTCTACGGTCGCATCTGGGCCACCGGGCTGGCCCCGTCTGACGCCCCGGGGGCCCTCGACCTCACTCCCTGAACCGCGCGGCCGCACCCTCCCCGCCTGACACACCTGGCCGAGATACCAGACACTGTGTACGGTATCGAGTCCAGTAGGCGCACGACCGAAAGAGCGGAGCGGACGCATGACAGGCATTCCCTCACTGGCCGACCTCGTGTGGGCGCGGGGATACACCGATCCAACCTGGGCTCGACGGCACACCACCTCGGGTCGGGAACTCGTTCCGAGCCGCCGTGTCTGGCGAGGCTCCGGCGGTGCGTCCCCACTCCCCGCCGCGACGGCCGGGGTCCTCGACGGCCTCGCGTTCACGGGGCCACAAGGTGAATCCCTCACGCTCACAGAGCTGCTCTCCCGGGCCGAGACCGACGCCCTGCTGGTCATGCACCGCGGCGTGCTCGTGCACGAGGAGTACCTCCACGGGTACGAGCCTCATGTCCCGCACTTCAACGCCTCGGCCGCCAAGTCCTACCTCGGCCTCGTCGCCGCGGTCCTCGCCCACGAAGGGCAGCTCGACCGCGGCATGCAGGTCGCCAAGATCGTCCCCGAGCTCGCCGGCACCGCCTTCGGGGACGCCCAGGTCGACCACCTCCTCCACATGGGCACGCAGATGAGCTACGCGGGCCGCCCGTACGACAAGGCACTCGAAGCGCAGCGCTACTTCGCCGTCCTCGCTCCCCAACTGCGCCCCTACGGCTACACCGGGCCGGCCACGATCCGCGAACACCTCGCCACCGCCCGGGCGACCGCCGATCCGGGCATCGAATTCCGCTACGAGAACGGCAACGTCGAGGCCCTCGCCGAGGTCCTGCGCCGCGTCACCGGCACCACTACCTCATCCCTGCTGTCCGAGATGATCTGGTCCCGCATCGGCGCCGAGGAAGACGCGTACTACCTCCTCGACTCCGAAGGCGCCGAGGCTGCCTGCGGCGGATTCAGCGCCACCGCCCGCGACCTGGCCCGGCTCGGCGAGATGATCCGCTGCGGCGGCGCGATCGGCGGCCGCCAGATCGTCCCCGAGGCGGTCGCCTCCACCATCGTCTCCGGCGTCCCGGACGGCTACCCCCACCGCGTGCGCTTCCCCGCCGCACCGCCCGACGCGCCCGCCACGCTCTCGTACCACGACCTGTGGTGGATCCCGAACGACCCGTACGGCTCCTTCATGGCCAGCGGCATCCACGGCCAGCGCCTCTTCATCAGCCCCGCCCTCGACCTGGTGATCGTCCACTACGCCTCCCAGATCATCTCCCCGGCCGTCCCCCAGGTCCCCCTGGTCCAGATGTTCTTGAAGATCGGCACGCACCTAAGCGTCTAGTACTCCAGTGTGACGTACTGATCGTTTCGGATTGCTGCTCGGAGCCGTCGGAGACAGATGATGCTGCAGGCGAGTTCGAGCAGGCCCTGATGAAGGTCGGCGGGTCGCTCGTAGCGGGTGCGGAGTCGCGTGAACTGGTGCAGCCAGGCGAACGCACGCTCTACCACCCACCGAACCTTGCCCAGCCCGGAACCGTGGGCGACGCCGCGTCGGGCGATCAGTGGTTCAGTTCCGCGCCTCCACAGCAGGCGGCGGTACCGGTCGAAGTCGTAGCCACGGTCGGCGTGCAGGCGCCGGGACTTGTGGCGAGGACGTCCACGCAGACCCCGGATCGGTGGGACAGCGTCCGACAACGGGAGAAGTTGGGTGACGTCGTGGGGGTTGCCGCCGGTGGGCGTGACGGCCAGCGGGGTTCCGTGGCGGTCGACGATCAGGTGGTGCTTGGAGCCGGAGCGGGCGCGGTCGACCGGCGAGGGGACGATGTGGTCCCCTCCTTTGAGGGCCCGGACATGCGTGCCGTCGACGGCACGGTCGTCCTGGCTCAGTGAGTCCGCGCGGCGCAGTGCGGTGCGTAGGGCAGCGGGCAGACGGGGCCAGACTCCGGCCTCGGTCCAGTCCCGCACTCGGCGCCAGGAGCCACCTGCTCCCAAAGGTCGTCAGAAACAAGATCAGTATGCGCTCGGACACACTGTCGAACCGGGCGGGTCCACAGGAGGACCGCCTCAGCAGTTCGCATTCGGTAGCGGAAGACGCCGAGGCGCCCGTCCAGGGCACAGCGCCAGTTCGAGCGCGGCAGGGGCAGGGAAGCGCGGAACCAACGAGGCTTCTGGGGGGGACCGGTTGAGATGTCGACCACCTTCCGCGGCGGCACAGGAGCGTTGTGCGTCGTGGCCCTCGGCGCGGTCCCACCGGTGTCGCCCGGTCCGCGGCCGTGCCGGGGAGAGCCTACTGACGCATTGACAGGTTCTCCGTCAGGAAGGCGACGGCGTCTTGGAGTGCCTCCTCGCCCCGCGGATGGGCGGCACGGTCCTTGAAGAACTGGATGAAGCCGTGCTCCTCGCCCGGGTAGACCCGGCACCGGGCCGCGACGCCGGCCGATTCGAGCGCAGCCGCGTAGTCCGTGCATTCGTCGCGCAGCGGGTCGTGCCCGCCGACCAGGATCAGCGTGGGCGGGAGGCCGCCGTGCTCGCCCCACAGGGGTGCGACGAGCGGATCGAAGGGGCTGGTGCCGTCGGGAACGTACGCGGCGAGCCCGAGGCCGTGGATGGTGCGGTTGGGAAAATGGGTGTCCGCGACGCCGTAGGAGTCCAACGACGGGGTGTCCATCTTATTGCTCAGGGAGGGGTACATGAGCAGCTGGGCGCTGAGGTCGGGGCCACCCCGGTCGCGGGCGATCATGGCTGCCGAGGCCGCGAGGTTGCCGCCGGCGCTGTCTCCGCTCACCGCGATGCGGGAGGGGTCGCCGCCGAGGGAGCCGGCGTGCTCGGCGGCCCAGTCCAGCACGGCCGCGACGTCGTCGACGCCCGCGGGAAACGGGTGCTCGGGGGCCAGGCGGTAGTCGACGGACAGCACCAAGGCACCTGCCCGGCCGGCGATGGCACGGGTGAGGACGTCGTGGGTGTCCAGGTCCCCCGAGACGAATCCGCCGCCGTGCACGAACACGACGACGGGCAGCGCCTCCTCTGCCTCGCTGGAGGACCGGTAGGCCCGCACCGGGACGGTTCGTTCAGGCGACCGGGCCGGTACGAGGACCTCCCTGACGTCCGCCACGGGATCCGGAGCACCCGCGTTCGGGATCAGCGCGCGGTAGTTCGTACGGAGTTTGTGTGCGAAGTCGGAGGTCTCGGGTTGGGTCACGACGGGGTCCTTTCACGGGGCTGGTGGGGGCATCGGAAGCAACGGCAGGTGTGTGCCGGATGGCGATCAACGCAGCCTCGCTGGGGGCCCGAGGGCACGCCTGGAGACGCAAGGCGGCCGTCGGCGGGTCACGCTCCGGCGGCTTACCGCGGAGACGGTGAGGTGGTCGTCGGGCCGGACGGCGCATCGGGCGGTGACAGGGCGGGCGTGCCGCCCGGCGAGGGAGCGGTACCGGCGCATCAGGGTCTGCCGATGGACGCGACCGGGGCAGCTGGGATCGAACGGGCTCGTGAGGGCCACATTGTCGACTGGTACCAGACGATCGATACGCCAATGAGGATGACACTCCAGCCCCTGCGGAAGTCGTCCGGACGGCCTCCGCCGGCTCGGGCGGCCGGCCGCAGAATGGATCACTCCGTCGGCCCGAGTCCGGCCCGGCACCGGTGAGGCCGCTGACAGAGCGGACGAGACCTGGGGAGTCGGGTCCCGACCGATGCCCCAGGGGGGTCCGGTCCTCGGGCGCCCGTGGTCGACTTGGTCGCCCGGGTGGGGTGGGCCGTGGGCATGCTGGCGGCCAGGCAGGGTTCTGCCGACAGGGTAGCGGCGGCGGCAGGGGCCGGCGAGCACGTCCGCCTCGCTCGCCGCCAAGGCAAGGCACTACGGCGGCAGGTTCTCAGCGGTCCGCGCCGGTTGCGGGTGGGCCGTCGCCTGCCGGTGCCAGGCCGAGACGGGCAGGCGAAGGGCGGCCCCGTCCACGCGGACCGCTGTGCGGCCCTGGTTGATCCGCACTCTGGTCGCGCAGGAGACCGCCAGCACATTGCGGACCTCACGGGCCTCCAGCCCGGCCCGCAGGCCGGGGTCCTGACGAGGGACCTCGTCCCCGGTCAACCATGAGGTGCTCACTCCGGCGTGCCACGCCTGCTCGATCATCTGCACAGCGAGACGAGGGCTTGGTCGTGAGAACGACGTCCTCGGTTACTCCGGCCTGCGGGCCGCTCGGAGACCCTCCATGGGTGTTCGGGCAGGTGGAAACGACGATCGGTTGTCCCCGCCCTCTGCTTGGAGGCGCAGGCGAGGAAGGCGCCCACCTGGCTGTTCTCGATCCGCCCGGCGGTGCCGGCCCACTGGCGCTGGGCAACCGCCGCAACACGCCCCCTCTCAGAAGTCCATCGTGCCCGCGGACGACTGCTATCCGGCCGGCTGCAATGCCCAGTAGTGCGGTTCGATGGGGGCGTGCCTCACCACGATCCGGCCGTTCACGCCGGGATCGTCCACGATCTTTCCGAACGAGGGGGAGAAGTCGCCGGGTGTGTGCTCGATGTCGGCCCACACCACGCTGCCGGGCCCGTCGGAGCCGTAGGAGACGGTCCACTCGGCGTACCTGTCACCGCAGTCGGTGACCGACACGCCGTGGTACGACGTCACCTTCAGGCAGGTGCGCGGGTTCGAGCCCGACGGGGAGACTTCCATCATTCCGTCGGGGCGTCGCAGCACCTGCCAGTTCGCCGAGGTGAACGCGGTCTCCGCGCAGTCGCCCAGCGACACCACTCCGACACTCGCGTGCGACTTGGGCCAGACCAGACACTTGCCGTCCGTGAGAGCCGCGAACCGGTAGACCCCGTCGACGAGCGGGGCGGCGTGGGCGGGTTGCGCGAGTGTCGCGGTGGCCGCGAGCGCGGCGGCCGTGACGGCGATGACGCGTGAACGCATGGGGTGAGACTCCTCAAACAGCCGTGGTCGATCCGATCGCACGGCAGACGCGGTAAAGGGCAGCTGCCGCCGGATTCGGCAACGGCACTGATCTTGGAACACCGGTTCCGCCGGCAACTGCTCGCGGCGGCTGCTGTCACTCGTCTGGCCGAGCCGTGTCATCCGATGGCATGGCGGTTCGAGACGCGGCCTCGCCGCCGAGAACTCCGTGATCACCAGGGAAATGGACGCCGCCCTGTGGGCGTCAGGCCGTCAGGTCCGCCACGTTCAAGGTGGAGGCCATCAGGGGATCGCAGAAAGCCCATACGGGTGAACCGGTCCTTGAACTCCGCCCGGCCGAGCCCTGGAGCCCTACGGTGTGGCCTCGGCTGACAGGGCGGATACGCAAGGAGACGTACTGCATATGGTCGCTATCCCCAGCGCGCGGCGCCGGTCCCGCTCTCGTTCCACCTGCCGTACGCGAGCGGGGGTTGTGGGTCTCCTGGTGGTGGCCGGGGCACTGCAGTCCCTGGCCGCCGCCGCTCCCGCCCACGCCCTTGAGACGCGGACCTACAGCACGCCGGGAACCTACACCGTCACGGTGCCCGACGACGTGACCTATGTCGCGGTGAGCCTGACCGGTGGGGGCGGTGGGGGCGCCGGCGTTGGATCCGGCCCCGCGTTCGGGGACGGCACGTCCCGGCCAGGCGGCGGTGGCGGAGGCGGCGGAGCGAGTTCCTCCTGTTTCCTGCCCGTCAGGCCCGGCGACAGGATCACCATCACCGTCGCCGCCGGCGGCGTCGGCGGGCCGGCCAGTGGATTGGACCGGGACGGCGCCTCCGGCGGGAACTCCGCCGTCACGGTCAACGACACGGCCGGCGGAGCGAGTGCGCAGGGCGGCGCCGGCGGGCACCACAGCGCGAACGCCTTTCCCGGCACCGGAGGCGCGGGAGGCGATCGCGGAATGAGCTGGTGCGTCGGCAGCTTCCCCGACCTCTACACGGGACAGGCAGGCGCCGCGGCGAACGCCGATACCCGAGCGGGAGGCACCGGCGGCGCACCCGGGGCCGTGCCACCCAGCAGCTGCGAAGCCGGTGCGGGCGGCGGCGGAGCGGGCGGATCGGGCTCCGCGAACGGCCTTGCCCACCAGCACACCGAAAGCCTCCCCGGGGCGAACGGTTGCGTCGTCCTGGCCTACTGACGCATCCCGTTGCCCGTCTCGTTGACACCTCGCCGCGAGCCGGCCCGCCGAGTCGTGTGCCGCACGGGCCGGCGGGGGCAGGCCTCTACCGAAGGCACTCCACCAGCCGTTGCCCCGGCAGGTCCGCCAGGCGGTCCGCTCCGCCATCGCCTCACCGGCGGCGCCGACCTCGTCGAGGAGGAAGCGCTGACCGGACTCGGGATCGTCGCGGTGCGCGTCGAACAGGGCGTCGGCTGGGTATGCCTCGTCGAGCCACCGGATGCTCCGCACCACTCAGGCGGCCCGCCCCGGGCGCCCCGGGCGCCCCGGGTCCGGCCCGATCACGTCCTGGGCGACAAAGGCCACAGCTCGAAGCCGATCCGCACCTGGCTCCGCCGCCGGGGCGTCCCTCTCAGCCACGGCGCGTAGCCGCCTCATGCGCCCGATGACGTCGCGTCAGCAGCGCAAGCGTCGCCACGAACGGGCCGCCCCTGGGGAGAATCCGGCGAGTGGACGTTTACGCTGTCGGCTACCACGTGGGGCATCGCAGACAGGGAGGGCCGGAGGCATCCCGCAAGAACGGCCTCCACGTCCTCCGGCACACGTACGCCTCGATCATCCTGGAAGCTCTCCAGCCCGACCCTCGCCCTTGACCACTGCGTGGTCCCCGCGTACGTGCCGGAGAAGGCCTGACCCGGCATGAGCGAGCGGGGGCACGGTACACCCCGCCGTGGAGATCCACCTGGGGCACAACTACTTCGCCAGCGCGTTCCTCAGCCCCAGGCTCAACCGCCGTCGGGACCGGTTCGGCGGCAGCCTCGCCAACCGGGCGGCGGTCGTCCGCGGTGCCGCCCGCGCGGTGCGCGACGCGGTCGGCGACCGCATCGCCGTCACGGCCAAGCTGAACATGGACGACGGCGTCCCCGGTGGCATCTGGCTGGACGAGAGTCTGCAGCTCGCCCGCTGGCTCCAGGACGACGGTACGGTCGACGCGCTGGAGCTCACTGCGGGCAGCTCCCTGCTCAACCCGATGTACCTCTTCCGCGGCAAGGCGCCACTACGGCAGTTCGCCGACACCTTGCCCCTGCCACAGCGGCTGGCCACACGGGCGTTCGGCCGGCACTTCCTGATCGAGTACCCCTACCAGGAGGCGTACTTGCTGGAGTCGGCCCGCCAGTTCCGCGCCGCGCTGGACCTGCCGCTGATCCTGCTGGGCGGCATCGCCGACCTCGCCACCGCGAGGCAGGCCATGTCCGAGGGCTTCGACTTCGTGGCCATGGGTCGCGCCTTGCTGCGCGAGCCCGACCTGCTCAACCGCTACACCGCCGGAACGAGCAACAGGTCCCTGTGTGTCCACTGCAATCGCTGCATGCCGACCATCTACACCGGCACCCGATGCGTACTCGTGGCACCGGAGCCCACTCCCGGGAGCTGACCCGACATGCCCGCGTCGCCCTCCGGTTGGGCAAGACACCCCGCAACATGCTGTCGGGGCACGACTGCCCCCCGTCAGGAAAGTCAGCAAAAGGTCAGCTTTCAGCTGACCAGACCTGCCTGCTCACACACGAGCACACACGGGAAGCACACCCGCCGGGCGTCCGCCGTCGTACCCCTTCACCTCGCCGAAGCGGGAGCCCGTCATCCAGACCTCCCTCGCCTGGCGGATCTCCTCGTCGGTGCGGGCGACGAAGGTCCACCACCACTTGATCCATCGCCCTGGTCTCCGACTCGATCACCCAGGGGCTCCGGGCGGGACTGATCTTTGACAACGAGGTGCAGCCCGGCCAGATGTCCGGTGACTTTTGGCCCGGAAAGGCGCAGTTCCACATGGGTGGGGCCGACTTCCACAACAGTCGCCCTGAGCCCGCGAGCACGACCTCGGCTTGAGCGGTCAGGTGACGGTACTGTGCCAGCTCCTCCCTTCCTTCCCGCCCCGGCAGAATTGTCGTAGTCGAAGCCGACTCTGGCCCAACCACCGCTCCTCCTGGTCGAGATGACCTCGACAGAGGACGAACCACTACGCGCCGCCGAGCGGAGCGCCCCCTTCGTCGCCTTCCCCGCCGTCGTCGCCAACATCACCGGCGCCCCCGCCGTGGTCCGTACCCCTGTACTGGTCCGGCATCGGCCTACCCATCGGCGTCCACTTCCTCGGCCGCGTCGGCGACGAGGCAACCCTCCTCCACCTAGCAGCCCAGCTCGAACACGCCCGCCCCAGGGCCGACCCGCCCGGACCGACCGGCCACGCCGACGTGGCACGATCCGGCCGCCGGGGCCAGCCTGGAAGAAGGACCCTCCCCGTAGCCCAGCGAATGGAGACGGCCATGACGGCGACGACGCGGGAAGACACACCGGTCGTGATCGAAGGCGGAGGCGTCGAACTCCGTACGCAAGCGATCAGCGAAGACCTGTCCGTGGCCTTCGTCCGGTTTCCGCAGGGCACCGATATGAGACCAGCCCTGACCGGCCTGCCCGACGGCCTCTGCGCCTGCCCTCACTGGGGCTACATGCTCAAAGGGCGGCTGAAGATGGTGACGAAGGACGGGGAGGACATCTACGAAGCGGGTCAGGCCTTCTACTGGCCGCCCGGGCACGCCCCCGTGGCACTCGAGGACTGCGAATACGTGGACTTCTCACCCACCGGAGCCTTCACCACCGTCATCGACCACATCAAGGCACAGGGCTGACCCGCCCCGCCCTGGGTACGCCAGGGAGCATGAGGCCCGTAACCTGACGTCAGCGGCTCGGACGTCTTCCACAGCCGTTCCAGGCGCGAGCGGTGAGGGCGATCGAGCCGTCGTCCTCGATGGGTACGCGAGAGCGCAGACGCTCGCGCAACGCGTCCTGTCCCTTCGGCGGCAGTGAAGCGAGGTAGGACGGGGCAGGCCCTTGCCCGCCCAGGAACGGGGCCCAGTAGTCGTCGAAATCCCTGAAGCGTGTGGGGATGTTGATCTCGTCGACTTCCACGTCCGCCAGGCCGGCCGCTCGCAGCAACTCGTCCAACGGACCGGGCGCGCACAGAGGGAACCGCAGGGCCTCGTCCAGCTCCCGGCTGCCCTCGTCCAGGGAGACGGCGGCTTCCCAGAAGTAGCGGATGAGTTCCATGCCCCCCTGGGTGTAGTCCCAGAGGTACGCGGCGAGCGTGCCGCCCGGGCGCACGATGCGGGCCATCTCTGCGACGGCCCGCTCGGGAGCAGGGACGAAGTTGAGGACCAGGCCGCTGATGGCCACCGACGCCCGGCCATCCGGGAACGGCAGCCTCATCGCATCGCCGCGTACGAACTGGGCCCGGCAATCCGTGACGTGCTGCCGGGCGTACCGGACGTAGCTGTCGGACGGCTCGACTCCCACCACCCGCTGGGCGTCAGCCACGTCCAGGACCGCTCGGGTGACGGCACCCGTCCCGCAGCCGATGTCCCGCCAGTCGCTGCCCTCCGCAACGTTCAGCCGGCGGACGCACTCCACCGCCACCTGCCGGCTCCACCGCCCGATGTAGGGCTCGTACGCTTCCCCTTCACCCCACACCGGCATGCACACCCTCATCCAGGACGGCCGGCCCGGCGGGCCCGATACTCACCGCCACAAAAACCAGCATGCACGGGCACCCGCCACCTCGCAGCCCGGCCGAGAGCACCGGCCAAGACGAGATCCGATGCGGGCCGCACATCCGCCGTGGCCAGCCCGGTCCCTGGCCTCAGCACCGACGGATGTCACCCGCTGCCGAAGAGGCCCTCGTACGGGGAGCGCCTCGGGCAACGCCCCGATTCCGGTGTCCGCCCCCGCCATCATCACTGCCTCATCTCCGGACAGCGGATCACAGCCGTCATCGGGGCCGTCGCCGTCCTGGCCGAAGCCGCGACCTCGATGGTGCGTGGCAGCGTGACCGGCTCGTCACGCACACCGCTCGGCCCGGCATCGAGTCCGGCGAACGCAGAGGCTCGCGAAACCCGCCACGTGAGACACCCGCTAAGGCCTGATGTTCTGGTTCAGGTGGAGGAGGTTCCCCGGGTCGTACGTGCGCTTGGCCTCGACGAGGCGGTCGTAGTCTCCCTTGTAGTTGGCACGGAAGCGGCCCTGGTCGTCGTCCGCCATGAAGTTGACGTAGCCGCCCTGCTCCGAGTGGGGAGCGGTGGTCTCGTAGTAGTCGCGGACCCAGGCGGTGTCGGCCTCGTTGTCGGCGGGGTCCGGCCACATGCCCGCGATGACGGTGGCGAAGGAGGCGTGCCGGTAGGCGAAGGCCGTCGCATCCGGGGCGACCTGGTGGCAGGCGCCGTTGATCGGGTGGATGTGGACCGTCGAGATCACGGCGGTCAGGCGCGGGCCGTGCGCCAGGTGCGCCTCGATCGCGGCGTCGCTCAGCTCCGTCCCGAAGTTGGCCTTCCGGTAGTGCTGGAGACCGGGCGGCACGAGCGCGTCGAAGGCGCTGAACTGAGTAAGAGACGTTGCCCAGGGCCGATTCCCAGCTGACGGTGCTTGCGACAAGGGTGCATCGCCCCGGACGGTCCGGGACGGGGCCGGCCCGCGGGCAGGGTGGCCACGCGCCGCTCGCGCGGGCTCAGCGCGGCACCGTCGGCGCGTGACGTCCATCATGACCAGCGGGTACAGCTCACCGTGCGGTCGGCGGGCGAGGTCCTGGACGAAGCGGTCCTGGGCAGCATCGCGAACTGGCCGTCCCGCTGATCGCCATCCTGGGTCATCAGGGGTGCGGAGCAGTCGCCGCTGCCCTGCACACCGAGGCCGGCGGCGCGCTCCTGGCGCGCATCCGCTACTTGGCAGAGCGGATCCGGCCGGCGATCGATCACGGGCTCGAGGGCGAGGCCCGGATCGACACGGCGGTCACCGAGAACGTGCGCCGGGTCCGGGCGCGCGTTACCGCCGAGGCGGACCCACAGCAGCTAGACTTGCAGAGTTATGCAATTTACTAGTTTTGGATATGACGGGGGTTGCGGTGTGGCCGAGTTCGAGGAAGCGGCGCTGGAACGGGTCCGTGCGGCGCGGGCTCGCCTCCAGGCTGCGCAGGAGGCTGACGATGCCTTCGATGAGGCGCAGGCCGCGGAGGAGCTGGAGGACGCGCTGCGCGTGGCACACGATCACGGCGTGGCCACCGGTGCGTGGGACACCCGATGAACCTCGGGTTGCCCTCGGCGGGTCTGGGGCGTCGGTGATGGTCAGGCGCCCCAGCGGGCAGACGGCTGTCCAGGTGCGCAAGCACGTGTGGACGGTGCCGCTGGTGCCGGGTTCCGTTCGAGCCGCGCGCGAGCGCAGCGAACGCTCTCTGGTCCTCTTCGGGCTGGAGAGCTCCTCGGCGCTCTTCGGAGCCGTGCTCTTGGTGGTCAGCGAGCTCGTGACCAACGCCGTCCGGCACGCTCAGCACTCCCCAGACGCAGAGGTCACTCTCCACATGACCGAGCACCTGCTTGTGACCTCCGTCGGGGACCTGGACTCGCGCCCGATAACGTCGGCCGACGCCGGCCGAGCCGCCGGGCAGGGGCTGCGCACGCTGGCTGACCTGGCGCGGACGTTCGGCGGTGACGTCCGTATCGAGCCCTTCTCCGGCGGGTGCGGCAAGACGGTTGTCGTCCGCTTCATCCTTCCGGGAGGCACGCCGTGACCAACAGCGCTGGAGAGGCCGCCCAGTTGTACGGGATCACTTACCTCAGCACCCGCCCTGAGTCGGAGGTCCGCACTGCCGAGGCCGGCGAGGTCGCGGCCGTCATCGAGCACGCAGGCGAGCACGGCATGCAGGTCCTCGTCCGTCCGTGCCACCGCCCGGTCGAGGAACCGGGCACCAGGAAGGAAGACGAATCGTGACGGACAACCTGCCCGAGAAGGACACGGCTGCGGAGCACGAGAAGTGGAAGGAGAAGGGCGTCGCGATGCGGGCCTTCCTCTACATCTTCGGCACGCACGTGTTCGCCGGGTTCATCTGGTTGCTCTTCTACGTGGGGCAGCACGCCCAGAAGTGAGACCGGGACCGGAGTGGGATCCAGGCGCGCCTGGGGTGCGGGTTCGGCATGGGGGAGAGCGGCCGCCTTCCGGTGTCAGAAGCGCGTTGAACCCGCACGAACGGAAGACGGCCGCCGCATGTGGGGTGCGGGCCCCGTAGGGCCGGCACCGTGGGGCGCTGTTCAGGTGCGGCGGCCGGCCTTGAGGTCGGCCAGGAGTTCGGCCTGGCCTTCCAGGACTCCGGAGAGGATGCCGCGGGCGACCCGCAGGAGCTCGGCGATCTGGGGATGGGTCAGGCTGTAGTGGACGTTCGAGCCTTCGCGGCGGGTGACCACCAGGTTGGCCTTGCGCAGGACGGCGAGCTGCTGGGAGAGGCTCGCGGCTTCCACGCCGACCTCGGGCAGCATCTCGGCGACCGCGTGCTCGCGTTCGGACAGGAGCTCCAAGACGCGGATGCGCACCGGGTGCCCCAGCGTTTTGAAGAACTCTGCCTTCAGCTGGTACAGCGGCGTGGTCACCTGTGCACCTCTCCCCTGACTGCCCATCTCATCCACCCGGAACCGTTCTTTCGTAGGGCATCCGTTCGGCCCTCTTCACACCTTGCGACCTCCACAATTGCAGATCCCTGCAACTCGCGGGTCCTGGCGGGGTGCCTTCGTTACCTTCGACTCCCCGGAGCGGGGCCTTCGCCGGTCAGGCCTTCTTGAGGAACCCGGTCTTCAGGACCAGGCCTCTGGACGGTGGTGCTGGTCTCAGATGAGGGCGGGCGCCTCGGGCGACTGCCCGGTGGGCCAGTCGTCGGTGGTCCACTGCTTGACCGTCCCGCGAGCTCCGTGGGCGGCCAGAGCGGCGGCGAGGTCGCAGTGGACGGGCACGGGCGGGCAGGTCGCATCGGGGACGAGCGAACCGTCGGCGGGGATCGCGGCGAGCTCGAGCGGGCGTCCGCTCTCGGCGAGGCGGCGGGCGGCCTGGGCGACGGCGATCTGCCCGCCGGGCGACCAGCCCAGCAGTCCGGTCAGATCGAGGATGACCGGGCCGGTGCCCCGGGCGAGCGCCCAGCCGATCGCTCCGGCAAACCGGTCGGTGGCCTCCGCGCCGAGATACCCGGTCAAGGACAGCACGCCCAGGTCCTGACGGGTGGTGTAGCGCCATTCAATCGTCATCGTCAGCTCCTCGACTTCACAAGGGAAGGGTGATCCAGATGGCCTTGCCACGCCCGTCCGCATCCGCCCGCATGACAGCGGTGCCGCCGAGCTCCATCGTCATCTCCACCACCATGGCCAGGCCGCTGCCCGGCGCGGCGCCGAGCGCACCGAACAGAGCGGGCTGATAGGGGTGACGGTCGTGGACGGCGAACGCAAAGGCGCCGGGTCCGTGGGCGTAGGTCACGGTGATCATCGGCGAGGACACAGCGGCGTGACGGACGGCGTTGGTGACCAACTCGGCCACGATCAGCAGCGCCGGTCCCACGCTCGGATGGCGAAGACCCACCCCGCCTTCCACGAGGACCAGCTCGGTGGTCTCCCGGGCGATACGCACGGCCGAGCCCATGGCTGGCACGACCAGCACATGCCGGTAGGGCATCGCCTCGACCTGGACACTCACCGGCCCGCCCCCGAGACCGTACGGGCGAGACGGAACCCGGACACGGACTGCGGGTACAGGCGCAACAGGGTGTCGTGCGGGCCGTGACTCCAGCCGGGCAGGGTACGCCGGTAGTGGGCGGCCTCGTCCGGGTCGGCGATGACGTCCGCCGGCCCGTGGGCGCTGACCGTCCAGCCGGTCCCCACCGGGGTGCGGATCTCATCGACCTGGTAGGTCAGCAGCGCCCGGCCGGGGATCGTGGCGGCCTGTACAGGGGCTCGGACGACGAGGCGCCCATACTTCATCACGTGCGCGGCGGGCCGTACGACGGCCACCTCCCGTTGGACGTAGATGAGGCGGCCCTGAGCGGAGCCTTCCAGGAGCCACAGGGCCTCGGTGCCGGAGACCTCGATCATAAGGAGGTCGGCGGGGACGATCATCGTGCGGCCTTCCGGAAGCGGTGCGGTCGGTGATGCGTACGCGGCAGCAGGCCCGCCTGCTCCAGATGCTTGCGGGCCCCGGCGATCGCCTCCGGGGTGGTGGCGTACTCGCGGCCCTCCAAGCGCAGCAGCTCCAGGGCGCCGACGGCGTCCAGGGCCTGGCGCTGGCCGGGCCGGATGCCGGAGGTCATGACGGCTATGCCGCGCCGGTTCAGCTTCTCCACGGCGTCTTTGAGGACGAGGGCGCCGGTGGCGTCGAGGGTGGTCACCCGCGCCATCCGGAGGATCACCACCTTCACGTCGGAGACCTCGGAGAGTTCGAGGAGGAATCGGTGGGCGCCAGCGAAGAAGAGGGGTCCGTCGATGCGGTAGGCCACGATGTGCTCGGCGAGCAGGGCGTGCTCCTCGTCGCTGTGCTCGCCGGGCAGGTCGGGCCGGAAGTCGACCTGCTCCATCCTCGCCTGGCTCGCCACCGCCTTCAAGGCCAGGGCCCCGGCGACGACCAGGCCGATGATCACCGCGTACACGAGGTCGAGAATCAGGGTGGCAGCGGCGGTCAGGGCCAGAACGACAGCGTCAGAGCGGGTCGCCTTCGCCATCGCGCGCAGCGAGCCGACCTCCACCATCCGGATCGCCGTCGCCAACAGCACCCCCGCGAGCGCGGCGAGGGGGACCTTCGAGACCAGCGGGGCGGCGGCGAACACGATCACGGCAAGTACCGCGGCGTGGGTGAGTGCGGCGAGGCGGGACGAAGCGCCGGTACGGACGTTGACCGCGGTGCGCGCGATGGCGGCGGTGGCCGGGACGCCGCCGAACAGCGGGGCCGCCAGGTTAGCGACGCCCTGGCCGAACAGCTCCTTGTCCGGGTCGTGCTTCTGCCCCACCGTCATCCCGTCCGCCACCGTCGCCGACAGCAGGGACTCCAGCGCGGCGAGCGCCGCGACCGCGACCGCCGGGGCCAGCAGCGAGCTGAACGCGGACACATCGAGGAAGGCCAGCGACGGGGCGGGGAGCCCGGCGGGAAGGGCCCCGATCGGGGCCGCAGCGTCGAGAGGGAAGAGCTGCGCGATCACGGTCGCGGCGATCACCGCGACGATCGAGAACGGAACCGTCGGCTTCCACCTCGCACCGGCCAGCATCACCGCCGCCACACCCACGGACAGGCCGATCGCCGTCCAGTTCGGGAAGGCCACGAACTCCACGACGGCCCGCCACGCCACCAGCAGGACCTTCTCCCCCTCCGGCTTCTCGACCCCGAGTGCGTTGGGTATCTGCTGGAGGCCGATCACGCACGCGATCCCCAGGGTGAAGCCCTCCACCACCGGCGCCGGCACGTACCGCATGTACTGCCCGGCCCGCAGCAGGGCGAGACCGATCAGAAGGACACCGGCCATCAGACCCACGGTGAGGACGCCGCCGGGTCCGTACCGGGCGACGATCGGCACCAAGACCACGGTCATCGCCCCGGTCGGCCCGGACACCTGGAGATTCGACCCGCCGAACAAGGCGGCGAGCGCGCCCGCGACCACGGCGGTCGCCAGCCCCGCCTCCGCACCCAAACCGGAGGAGACCCCGAACCCGAGCGCGAGGGGAAGGGCGACGATCGCCACGGTGAGGCCGGCCAGCAGGTCCCGGCGAGGGCTGCGGGCCATCGCCGCGTAGTCCGCCCGGGCGGGCAGGACGGAGCGAATCCGGCCCAGCAGGGCCGTCACCGCAGTGTTCCCGCTCACGAGGCCGCACCCTCGGACTCGCGCAGTTCCTCCAGCAGTACGCTCTGCCCCGTCAGGACCTCGGTCAGGATCCGCCGCGCCGCCAGCATCAGCTGCGCCACGTCCCCGCCCGCCAGCTCGTAGACGACCGTCGCGCCGTCACGGGTCGATGTGACGATCCCCGATCGACGCAAGACCGCGAGCTGCTGAGACAGAGCCGAGGGCTCGATCTCGATCGCGGCCAGCAAGTCCCGCACCGGCATTCGCCCGTCCTGCAGCAGCTCCAGGACCCTTATGCGCACGGGGTGCCCGAGCATCCGGAAGAACTCGGCCTTCGCCTGGTACAGCGGAACCGGCACGGTCACGCACCCTTCTCACCGCCCCGAACGGGGCAACGCCTGGCGCTGTGCCCGCGGCTACCTACGAGCACAGCACATGCAGCATCTATGAAATTGCAGACTTTTGCAATTTGTTATTGTGACTACTCCATCGCGCGGACCCGCCCGTCGGTCGGCCAGCCGGTCTACTCCAGGGCGCTCCCGCTTCCCGACGTCCAGAAACCTGCGTGAATGAGCGACAACCTGCCTCCGTGTCCGAAGTGCTCCAGTGAGTACACCTACGAGATGAACGCTCTGGTGTCTGTCCGGAGTGCGGCCACGAATGGGTGCCTGCCGAAAGCGCTGAAGGTGACGCCGGCGCCAGCGGGGAGCGGGTGGTCAAGGACGCCGTCGGCAACGTGCTGTGCGATGGAGACAGCGTGACCGTCGTGAAGGCGTTGAAGGTCAAGGGCAGTCCCTCGGGCATCAAGGCGGGCACCAAGGTCCGCAACATTCGCTTGATCGACGGGATCGACGGCCACGACATCGACTGCCGGATCGAGGGCTTCGGAGCCATGCAGCTCAAGTCCAGCGTGGTCAAGAAGGCCTGACCCGCGGACCGCACACACAAAATTGCTGTCTCGGCTGCCTGGAGCACAGAACGCACTCCCCCGCCCCCTCGGCGGGCCTGGTGACGAGCACCCCCGTAGGCCGGCATAGGAGCGGGTCATGCAGCCGGGGTGCCGTGCAAGATCTCGGTGTCGACCCGGACGCCGTGCGCTTCACGGAACTGGGCGGCGGCGCGTCCGGCGCCGGTGTGTCGTCGGGGCCGTTCCATCGTGCGCATCGACCCCGGCCTCCACCCTCAGCACCGGCGGCAGCGACAGCAGGCAACCCCGACCAGCCAGCACCGGACCGGTCCCCTGTTCGGGTCGCGGCCACGCCGGCCTTGGTGTCGGGCTCGGTTCAGCAGCTGCCACCGCTCTCCTCGGGGGCCTCCGGCTCGTCGAAGAGACCCGCCCCGCCGCACACGCCCGTTTCGGGGAGGGCGAGTTCGACCCGTTCGGCGGCCTCGCGGTCCCCGGCGAGTACGGCGGCGATAGAACGCACCTGCTCGTAGCCGGTCATGGCGAGGGAGGTGGGGGCGCGGCCGTAGGACTTCATGCCGACGAGGTAGACGTCCTTCTCCGGGTGGGAGAGCTCGCCCACGCCGTGCGGGTAGACGGTGCCGCAGGAGTGGTGATTGGGGTCGATCAGCGGGGTGAGCTCGGTGGGGGCCTGGAGGCGTTCGTCGAGGCCGAGACGGAGTTCGTCCAGGAAGGACAGGTTGGGGCGCAGGCCGGCCAGGACGATGACCTCGTCCACCGCGTCCAGGCGGCGGCCGTCCTCGCCGACGAGCACGACACGGCCCGCGTCGTCCTTCTCGATCGGTACGGAATCCGGTGACCGCGTCCGCGTATCCGTCCTCCGTCCTCCGTCCTCCGTCCGTCATCATGCCTGTTCACCCGCCTTCCACATCTACGGGCTTTCGTCAAACTCCGCCCACGCTGCCTTCGGCGGCTACAAGCAGTCGGGCATCGGCCGCGAGACCCACCGGATGACGCTCAAGCACTACCAGCAGACCAAGAAGCTGCTGGGCTCCGATCAAGCAGCCCAGCACCCTGCGCGCGGGCGGCATCCACCCCGCCCACCTTCCGCTACGGTATGCAGTCCCTATGTCTGGTTCGGATGATGCCTCTCGCCAGCGGCGACGCGCCTCAGGAAGTGGTGCCCGCTGGGGAGAATCTGGGGAGAATGAAGGCCGTTGGGGAGCGGCTGGGGAGAATCGACCGCGTAAACCGGCGTCACCGTGAAAGCCCCGGAAACGAGCAAACTCGCAGGTCAGCACAGCCGATACAGCCATTTGCGCAGGTCAGCGCCCCGAGGGCGAGGACTTCTTGAAGATCTTCTCGAAGTCGAGGCGGGTGATGGCCTCGACCGTGGAGGAGCGCTGCGGCAGCTTGTACTCGGCGAGGGTGTCCAGGGTGCGCGGGTCGAGCAGCTTCAGGAGGAAGCCGCTGAAGGTGCCGCAGACGGTGACCAGGCGGCCACCCGCGTCGAAGGTGACGGTGGCGCACTCGCCGCCGATCGGCGCGATCTTCTCGCTGTCGACCTGCGGGGCCCGCCCGAGCGGCCCGGAGTACGGATGCGTTCCGCTCCCCGCCCCGTCGGCGTGCATCCCGCTGCGCCCGTTCGGCGCCAGGTACGGATGCTGGGCCGGTGCCCGGCCGGGCACCGGCCGCGCGGTCGCGGGCGCGCCCTCGTAGTGGTCGACGAGCCGGTGCCCGAGCGCGAGAGGTATCTCCTCGGCCTGGGCCACCGGCGCGGCACCCGCGAGCAGAGCGGCACTCAGCGCGGCGATCACGGCAAGCGCGCGGACGCGTCTGCCGGGTGGATGCGTGGTCACAGGGACTCCTCGTGTCACGTACGTACGGACGTCGCGCCGGGGCCCGACGGTAGGGGTGAGCACGGGAGAAGTACAGGAAACAGCCCCTGGTTTCATGGACAGTTCACGAGTGGCGGGGTCAGGGCCTGAGGCTGGAGACCACGTTGGCGGTGGCGGCGACGCCGTTGTGGATGGTGGGCGCCATGCTGGTGCCGGCGAGGAAGAAGCCGAGCAGGGCGCAGACGAGGGCGTGCGTGAACTTCAGGCCGCCGCTCCGCAGGAAGATCACGGCCAGCACCAGCAGGAGCACCAGCACGGAAATGGAAACGGCCATCGCACTCACGTCCCTCCGTCGCCGCACCGGAATTGCGGCGTTCGGCGGTCAGTGTGGCGGAACGCGCGGTCCGTCCGGGCGTATGGCGGGGCGGCCATACGGGTGAGATTCGGGGCGGATCAGCCGCCGAGGGTCTCCGCGACACGGGGGCGGCGCACCGCGTCGGCCTCCGGATCGGCGAGGAGTCCCGCGATGAGCGCCGCGTCGCCGAAGACCTCGGTGGCGCACAGGTCCCAGTCGGTGACGACGAGCCAGCTCCCGTCGGCGGCCCACCAGGTGGCGGGGAACCACGCGTCCGGCATGGCGTCGTGGTGGGCGAGCGCGTCGCCGAGGCGGCCCCGCCGGGCGACGAGCGCCTCGTCGGGGAGCGTGGAGACGGGGGCCTGGGCGGCCCCGCACAGGGTGGCCGGGCCCTGGGGTGCGTGCCGGGTCAGGTGGGTGACGAGCCGGGCCAGGCAGGCGCGGTCCATCTCCGCCGGGTCGGGTCCTTCGAGGTCGTCGGCGTCCGGCACGTCGTCGAAGACCAGGTACGAGAGGGTGCCGGGCCAGTCGGCGAGCCGGCGGCCCGCTCGGGCGAGTGCCTGGTCCCAGCGGAGTCGTACCGGACCGTCCTTGATGGTGTGGAGGATCCAGCAGTGGTCCTCGTAGCCGTCCTGGGGTTCGTAGCCGCAGGGGGCGGCGGCGAGGGCGGCGCGCAGGCCGTCGAGGGGGTCGTCCTCGGCTGCGGGCGTCCAGGGTGCGCTCACGGGGTCTCCTCGGCGGGCAGGCAGGACTTCCACTCCACCGTACGGTCGCACCAGCGCTGGAGCAGGACACGGTCGTGGCCGACGGCGAGCAGGCCGGCGCCGGTCTCCGCCCGGTAGGTCTCGACGGCGGCGACGAGGGCGGCCGTGGTGGAGGCGTCGAGCATGGCGGTCATCTCGTCGCAGATCAGCCAACGCGGGTGCAGGCTCAACGCACGGGCGAGGCAGGCGCGTTGGAGTTGCCCGTCGCTGACCTCGTGGGGGCGGCGGGTGAGCAGGTCGGGGGTGAGGCCGACGGCGGGCGCGAGTTGGGCGAGGCGCCCGGGGACCTCGGCCCGCCGCCCGGTGGCCCGGAGGGGCTCGGCGATCAGGTCGGCGAGGCTCAGGCGGGGGTCGGCGGCGGTGCGGGGCTGCTGGAAGACGACGCCGACGGCGGTGCGGAGTTCCCGCGGGGCGCGGTGGCGCCAGGCGCGCACCTCGGTTCCGTCGAGGACGAGCCGGCCGGAGTCGGGGCGGTGGAGGAGGGCGGCGACCCGGGCGAGGGTGGACTTGCCGCAGCCGCTGGGGCCGAGGAGTCCGACGGACTCGCCCGGGGCGATGGTGAGGGAGGCACCACGGACGACGGGGGCGCGGCGGTCGTATCCGGCGGTGACGGTGTCGAGTTCAAGCACGGCCGTGCTCCGGGTGGTGGCAGGCCACCCCGGCCCGGGGTTCGGGGCGGGTGGCGCAGAGGGCGGTGGCGCGGGCGCAGCGCGGGGCGAACGCGCAGCCTTCGGGCAGCGCGGAGAGTTCCGGCGGCATGCCGGGGACGGGGGCGAACGCCCGGTCGGGCAGGGCGTCGAGGAGGCCGCGGGCGTAGGGGTGGCGGGGGCCCGTGGGGCCGAAGAAGCGGTGGGCGGGGGCGATCTCGACGATCCGTCCGGCGTACATGACGGCGACGCGGTCCGCGACGCGTGCGGCGGCGGCGAGGTCGTGGGTGATGAGCAGCAGGCCGCGGCCCTCGTCGACGTGGCGGCGCAGTTCGTCGACCGTGCGGTCGACGAGCTCGCGGTCGAGGCCCGTGGTGGGTTCGTCGGCGAGCAGCAGCCGGGCGTCGCCGATGAGGGCGAGTGCGGTGGCGGCGCGCTGTGCGAGCCCGCCGGAGAGCTCGTGCGGGTACCGGTCGAGGTGCCCGGCGGGGAACGCGGCCCGTTCGGCGGCCTTCTCGGCCGCCGCGCGCCGGGCGCGCCGTGGGGCGCGGGTGAGGGCCCGTACCGTCTCCTCCAGCTGGGACCGCACGGTCCTGACGGGGGTGAGGTGGGCCGCCGGGCTCTGCGGGACGAGGCCGACGCGCCGCCCGCGTACGGTGCGGGCGAGGGTCTTCTCGTCGGCGGCGAGCAGATCGGTGGCGGCTTCTCCGGCCGCGTCGGCGAGCATCGCCGTGCCGGTGGATTCCGCGTTGCCGGGCAGCAGGCCGAGGAGGGCCGAGGCGAGGACGGACTTGCCGCAGCCGCTCTCGCCGACGAGGGCGAGGCACTCCCCCGCCGCGAGGTCGAAGTCGGCGTCGCTGACGGCGGCGACGCTCCGGCCGCCGCTCAGCCGGAAGCGGACGGTCAGGCCGCGGACGCTGAGCAGGGCGTCCTCGGCGCGTTCGGCGGTGACCGCCGCCAGGGCGCGGAGCACGTTCTCGGCGGTCACAGGGTCAGCTCCGATCGGCGGCGCGGGTTGAGCCGGTCCCGCCACGCGCCCGCGAGGCCCGCGATGGCGAGGGTCGGGATGATCAGCAGAAGGCCGGGGAAGAGCGTCGGCCACCAGTCCCCCGCGAGCAGGGACGAGCGGGCGTTCTGCACGAGGTTGCCGAGGCTGGCCCGGTGGCTGGGGAGTCCGAGGCCGAGGAAGGAGAGCGCGGACTCGTGCCACATGGCGTGCGGGATCATCAGGACGGCGGCGAGCCCGGCCTGGGGCAGTACGGCGGGCAGCAGGTGCCGCACGGTGACGCGCCACCGGGAGGCGCCGCCGGAGACGGCCGCGTCGACGAACGGCCGGGTGCGCAGCGAGAGGACCTCGGTGCGGACGATCCGGGCGGTGGAGAGCCAGTGGGTGACGGCGACGGAGGCGATGACGGGCCACACGCCGGGCCGGAAGAGGGCGACGACGAAGATGCCGAGCAGCAGGTGCGGGACGGACGAGAAGGCGTCGACGAGCCGCATGAGCGCGCGGTCGGTCCGCCCGCCGAGCGCCCCGGCCGCCGCGCCCACGGCGGTGCCGGCGACGGTGGCGACGAGCGCGGCGACCAGGCCGACGAGGAGCGAGATCCGCAGGCCGTGGACGCAGCGGAGGAGGAGGTCGCGGCCGAGGTCGTCGGTGCCGAAGGGGTGGTCCCAGGACGGCGGTAGGAGCTTGCGGGAGAGGTCGACGGCCTGCTCGTCGAGGGGGGCGAACAGGGGCACGAGGAAGACCGTGAGGAGGATGCCGCCGACGGTGACGGCGGAGGTCCACAGCCGTACGCGGTGGGTGCGCGGGTCAGCCATCGAAGCCCACCCTCGGGTCGGCGAGCCCGGACAGCAGGTCGGCGAGGAGGTTGCCGAGGAGTACGGCTCCGGTGGCGAGGACGGTGAGCGCGGCGAGCAGCGGGAAGTCGACGGAGGTGGCGGCCGTGACGGTGGCGGCGGCGATGCCGGGCCAGCTGAAGACGGTCTCCACGAGGAGGGCGCCGGTGATGAGTTCGGGGACGCGGGAGCCGACGAGGCTGAGCATGGGCAGCATTCCGGAGCGCAGGGCGTGGCCGGTGAGGACCGTGCGTTCGCGCAGGCCGCGGGCGCGGGCGCCGCGCACGGGGTCTTCGTCGAGGGCGTCGCCGACGCCCTGGCGGACGTACAGGAAGAACCAGGGCAGCTGGGAGGTCCCGAGGACGAGCGCGGGCAGCACGAGGTGGCGGGCGACCTGGCCGGCGGTGACGGTGTCGCTGGCGGTGTCGGTGAGGCCGCCGGCGGGCAGGACGCCGAGCCGCAGGGCGAAGAACCAGATGGCGAGCAGCCCGAGCCAGAAGGCGGGGGCGGCTTCGAGGGTGTACGCGGCGGAGCTGACGGCCCGGTCGAGGAGGCCGCCGCGGCGGCGGCCGGCGAGGACGCCGAGGAGGGTGCCGAGGGCGAGGGCGATCAGGAAGGCGGTGGCGGCGAGGAGGACGGACCAGCCGAGCCGTTCGCCGATGACGTCGGCGACGGGCCTGCGCATCACGGCGGAGTCGCCGAGGTCGCCGGTGAGGGCGGCGGTGAGCCAGTCCCACCAGCGGGTGAGCAGGGGCAGGTCGGCGCCGAGGTTGGCGCGGAGCTGGTCGAGGTTCTCCTGCGAGGCGGTGAGTCCTGCGGTGCCCGCGTAGGCCTTGACGGGGTCGAAGGGGGAGGCTTCGGCGACGGCGAACACCGCGAAGGTGACGGCGAGGAGGACGGGGACGGCGGCCAGGGCGCGCCGTCCCGTCATCCGGGCCATGGCCCCCCAGGGGAGGCGGCGGCTCACTTCTTCGGCTGCCACTTCTCGACGTTCCACCAGGGGCCGGAGGCGAGGCCGTGGTCGTGCGGTTCGACCTGGGTGGTGAGTCCTTCCCAGCGGTCGCTGACGACGTACAGGTGGTCGATGTGGGTGAGGAAGGTGTAGGCGGGGTTCTTCGCCAGTTCGCGCTGGACGGTGTCGTAGGCGGCGCGGCGCTTGGCGGGGTCGTCGGTCCTGCGGCCGTCCTCCAGGGCCTTGTCGACGGTCTTGTCGGCGTACCAGGCCATGTTGTTGAAGCCGTCGCCGGCGAGGGTGGACTTCAGGAGGGGGTACTGGTCGAAGTCGGGGTCGCCGGGCGCGCCGCCGCCGGCGAGGACGGCGTCGGTCTTCATCCGGGGTTCGATGACCTCCCAGGTGCCGGACTGGGTGGTGATCTCGATGCCGGCCTTCTTGGCGTCGGAGGCGTAGGCGAGGGCGTGGTCCTGGCGGAGCTTGTCGCCGGAGAGGTACCAGAGCGGGAAGGCGGCGCGGACGCCGTCCTTGACGCGGACGCCGTCGGGGCCGGGCTTCCAGCCGGCCTCGTCGAGGATCTTCCGCGCGCCGGCGAGGTCGTGGCGGCGCTCGGTGCCCTTCGCGAACCAGGGGCTGTCGGTGGGGACGGGTCCGTAGGCGGGCTTTCCGGCGCCTTCGAGGATCTTGTCGACCATGGTCTGCCGGTCGACGGCGAGGTCGAGGGCGCGGCGGACGGCGGTGTCGCCGGCGACCCGGTGGTGGGTGGGGAGGGTGACCGTGCGGTAGTCGTAGGTCTTGGCGGTGTACGTCGTGCGCCCGGCGTCCCGGGCGAAGCCGGCGGCGAGGTTGGGCGGCAGGACGGCGCCGTCGAGGTCTCCGGCGCGGAGCCTGGTGGCGCGGACGTCGTCGTCCTTGACGACGGCCATGGTGAGGCGCTTCACGGCGGGCGCGCCGCCCCAGTAGGTGGGGTTGGCCGCGAAGGTGAGCTTCTCGCCCTTGGACCAGCCGGTGAGGACGTACGGTCCGGTGCCGATCGGCTTGGTGGTGAGGGCGCCGGTGTTGGCGTCCTGCCGGGCGGCGATGTGCCGGGGCGCGATGGCGTGGACGGTGCGCTCGGCGAAGGGCGCGTAGGGGTACTTGAGGGTGAAGACGACGGTGTGGTCGCCGACGGCACGGACGTCCTTGAGGGCGTCGAGTTCGGTGCGGGAGGCGTTGTTCGTCTTCGGGTCGAGGATCGTCCGGTAGGTGTAGACGACGTCCTGGGCCGTGAAGGGGGCGCCGTCGCTGAAGGTGACGCCGGAGCGGAGCTTGTAGGTGTAGGTGAGTCCGTCGGCGCTGATCTTCGGCAGCTCGCTCGCGAGGGCGGGCTTGAGCGTCATGTCGGCGTCGAGGGCGAGGAGCCCGTCGAAGATCTTGGAGTTGCCGTCCTTGCCGTAGCCGAGGAGGGGGCTGAGCGTCTCGGGTTCGTAGGCGATGCCGACGACCGCGGAGTCCTTGGGTCCGCCGGAGCCGGCGGTGGTGCCGCCGGGGTTCGAGCAGGCCGCCGTGACGAGGGCGAGTGCCCCCGTCACGAGCGCGGCGGTCGCGCGGCGAACGGATCGGGCGGCCATCGGGTCCACACCCCTTTTGAAGATCGACTGTTATTGCGAAGCGATTGCAATTAAACAGTATGTAAAGGGGTGCGTACGCAGGGGGCCCCTTACCGAGGCCCCCCGCCCGTCACGCGGGCGCCGGCAGGTCCACCAGGGCGGCCACCGCGTCCAGGTGGCTTCCGGCCGAACCGAACGCGATCTGGTCGGACTTGGCCCGCTTGAGCGCCAGGTGCGCGGGGTGCTCCCAGGTCATGCCGAGCCCGCCGTGCAGCTGGACGCACTCCTCGGCCGCGCGGACCGCGACCTTCGAGCAGTAGGCCTGCGCCACCGCCACGACGAGCGGCGCGTCCGGGCTCCCGGTGGCCAGGGCGTCGGCCGCGGCGCGGGCCGCCGCCCTGGCGCCGACGAGGTCCAGCCAGAGCTGCGCCATGCGGTGCTTGAGCGCCTGGAACGAGCCGACCGGCCGGTTGAACTGGTGGCGCTCACGGGTGTGCCGCACGGTCTCCTCCAGACACCACTCGGCGAGCCCGAGCTGCTCGGAGGCCAGCAGTCCCGCCCCGGCGAGCAGTCCGCGCCGCACGGCCGCGCGGCCCGCGTCGGCTCCGGCGAGCCGGGTGCCGCTCCCCTCCCGCGTGGTGACCCCGGCCAGCGGCCGGGTGAGGTCGAGCGGGGTCCGCGGCTCGACCTCGGCCTCCGCCGCGTCGACGGCGTAGAGCCCGTCGTGGCGCGGTACGAGGAACACGTCCGCCGCCACCGCGTCGGCGACGGCCGGCACGGACGCGGCGGGCGCGCCGAGGCCCTCCGGCGGGGTCGGGAGCGGTACGGCGAGGACCGCGACACGGTCACCGGAGGCCAGGGCGGTGACGAGGTCGGCGGCCGGGCCGCCGTCCTCCGCGCCGAGCGCGAGCAGCGTCTCGGTCGCCACCACGGAGCTGGTGAGGTACGGGACCGGTGTCACGGCCCGGCCGAGCTCCTCCAGGACGACCGCGGCTTCGCGGTGACCCGCGCCCGCCCCGCCGAGCTTCTCGGGGACGAGGAGTCCGGCGGCGCCGATGCCGGCCGCGAGCGAGGTCCACACGCCCGGCACGTACGGGCTGTCCGTCTCGATCCGGGCGAGGACCTCGGGGTGTCCGGCCCGGTCTGCGAGCAGGGCGCGGACGGCCGCCCGCAGGTCGTCCTCGGTGTCCGAGTACAGGAGGTCCAGCGGCTGTTGCGTCATCGGGCGAGGTCCTTCCAGGCGACGTCCTTGTCGTTGCGGGGCTCGGGCGGCAGGCCGAGGACCCGTTCGGCGACGATGTTGAGGAGGACCTCGGTGGTGCCGCCCTCGATCGAGTTGCCCTTGGAGCGCAGATAGCGGTAGCCCGCGTCGTGGCCGGTGAAGTCGACGAGTTCGGGGCGGCGCATGGTCCAGTCCCCGTACAACAGGCCCTCCTCGCCGAGGAGTTCGACTTCCAGGCCGCTGATGGCCTGGTTGAGCCGGGCGAAGCCGAGCTTCATGGCGCTGCCCTCGGGGCCCGGTTGGCCCGCGACGAGCTGCTGGCGCAGCCGCTCGCCGGTGAGGCGGGCCACCTCGGCATCCGCCCAGAGGTCGAGGAGCCGCCGGTGCAGGTCGTGGGTGCGCAGCTCGGGCCGCTCGCGCCAGGTGGCGGCGAGCTTCCCGATCATGCCGCCCTCGCGCGGGATGCGGGCGCCGCCGATGGAGACCCGCTCGTTCATGAGGGTGGTCTGCGCGACCCGCCAGCCGTCTCCGACGGCGCCGAGGCGGTGGGCGTCGGGGATGCGGACGCCGGTGAGGAACACCTCGTTGAACTCGGCCTCGCCGGTGATCTGGCGCAGCGGCCTGACCTCGACGCCGGGGTCGGTCATGTCGCACACGAAGTAGGTGATGCCCCGGTGCTTGGGCGCGTCCGGGTCGGTGCGGGCGATGAGGATGGCCCAGCGGGCGACGTGGGCGCTCGACGTCCACACCTTCTGCCCGTCGACGATCCAGGAGTCGCCCTCCTTGACGGCCCGGGTGCCGAGCGCGGCGAGGTCGGAGCCGGCGCCGGGCTCGCTGAAGAGCTGGCACCAGACCTCCTCGCCCACCCACAGGGGCCGCAGGAAGCGGCGCTTGACCTCGTCGGAGCCGTGCGCGAGGAGGGTGGGGGCGGCCATGCCGAGGCCGATGCCGATCCGGCGCGGGTCGTTGTCGGGCGCGCCCGCGGCGGCGAGTTCGGTGTCGACGACGGCCTGGAGGGAGCGGGGCGCGTCGAGCCCGCCGAGGCCCACGGGGTAGTGCACCCAGGCGAGTCCGGCGTCGAAGCGAGCCTTGAGGAAGTCGGTGCGGTCGGTGGTCGCGGGCGGATTCTCGTCGAGCAACCGCCGCACGCGGGACCGGAGTTCGTCGGCGTCGGTCATGCGCGGGCCCCTTCCGGGAGGACGACGAGGCGGCCGGTGGTGGTGCCGGCGGCGACCCGCTGGACGGCGTCGGCCGCCCGGGCGAAGGGGACGCGTTCGCCGATGAGCGGCTTGATGAGGCCCTTGGCGGCGTAGGCCGTCAGGGTCTCGTGGCAGCGGGCGATCGAGGCGGGTTCCTTCTGCGCGTACAGGCCCCAGTGGAGGCCGAGGACCGAGTAGTTCTTCACCAGGGCGTGGTTGAGGGCGGGGGCGGGTACGGTGCCGCTGGCGAAGCCGACGATCACGATCCGCCCCTCGAAGGCGACGCACTTGGCGGACTGCTGGTAGGCCTCGCCGCCCACCGGGTCGTAGATCACGTCGGCGCCCCGGCCGCCGGTCGCGGCCTTGACGGCGGCGACGACGTCCTCGGAGCGGCGGTCGATCACCAGGTCGCAGCCGAGGTCGCGGGCGACGGCCGCCTTGTCCGGGCCGCCGACGACGCCGATGACGGTGGCGCCGGCCGCCTTGCCGAGCTGGACGGCGGCGCTGCCGACCCCGCCGGCCGCCGCGTGGACCAGGAGCGTCTCGCCCTCCCGGAGTCCGGCGCGGCGGTGCAGGCCGAACCAGCCGGTCTGGTAGCCGATGTGCAGCGCGGCGGCCTCGGCGTCGTCGAGGGCCTCGGGCGCGGGAAGCAGTGCGGCGGCGTCGGCGAGGGCGTACTCGGCGAAGCCGCCGTGCGGCAGGGCGACGGTGGCGATGACCCGGCGCCCGTCCTCGGTCTCGCCGCAGACCTCGACGCCGGGGGTGAAGGGCAGCGGGGGCCGCACCTGGTAGTGGCCGCGGCAGAGCAGCGCGTCGGGGAAGTTGACGTTGGCGGCGCGGACCCTGAGGAGGACCTGGCCGTCACCGGGCGTGGGCTGTTCCACCTCTTCGAGGCGCATCACCGCACCCGGTTCGCCGTTCTCGTACACACGCCATGCCTGCATCCGGAATGCCTCCTCCGTACCGAGCGGTCGGTGGCATACTAAGCGGTCGCTTGCCCCGGGGGGAACGGGTCAGCCGGACTTCTTGGGGCGCGCCCTGACGTGCATGCGCTCCCCCTGCGGCCCGTACAGGCTCAGGAACTCCACCGGCCCGTCGGCCGTCGGTCCGAACCAGTGCGGCACCCGGGTGTCGAACTCGGCCGCCTCCCCCGCGCCCAGGACCACGTCGTGCTCCCCGAGCACCAGACGCAGCTTCCCGGACAGCACGTACAGCCACTCGTACCCCTCGTGGACCCGTGGCTCCGGCGGCTCCTGCGGCTTCTCCTGGATCACCTTGTACGCCTGGAGGCCACCGGGCTGCCGGGTCAGCGGGTACATCACGCGCCCGTGGCGCACGATCGGCTTCGCCTTGACCCGGGGGTCACCCACCGCCGGGGCGCCGACCAGCTCGTCGAGCGGCACCTGATGGGCGCGGGCGAGCGGGAGCAGCAGCTCCAGGCTGGGCTTGCGCTGCCCGGACTCCAGCCGGGAGAGGGTGCTCACGGAGATGCCGGTCGCGGCGGACAGCTCCGCCAGGGTCACCCCCCGGTCACGGCGGACCCGGCGGAGCCGGGGACCCACCTCGTTCAGCACGGCGTCGATGCGGTCGTCTTCGGTCATGCGTCGAGTGTTGCAGAAACGGCAACACCATTTGCCGGACCGTCCGCGCTGTCCGACGCTCGGTCCCATGAACGCACGAACGAACGACATCGAAGACGGCTACGACGCGGTGGTGATCGGCGGCGGAGCTGCCGGACTCAGCGCCGCCCTCGTCCTCGGCCGCTCCCGCCGCCGCACCCTCGTGGTCGACGCCGGCCAGCCGCGCAACGCGCCCGCCGCCCACATGCAGGGCGTCCTGTCCCGGGACGGCATGAGCCCGGCCGAGTACCTCGCGACCGGCCGCGAGGAGATCGCCGCGTACGGGGTGGAGTGGCGGGCCGGCCTGGTGACCGGCGCGGCCGCCGACGGTCGGGGCGGCTTCACCGTCGACCTGGCCGACGGGACCACGGTCGGCGCACGGCGGCTCGTGGTCACCACCGGGCTCGTCGACGAGGACCTGCCGGCCGTCGAAGGGCTCGCCCAGCGGTGGGGCCGGGACGTCCTGCACTGCCCGTACTGCCACGGCTGGGAGGTCCGCGACCGTCCCTTCGGCGTGCTCGCCCACCCGGCGATGCCCGCGCACCAGGCGCTGATGGTCTCCCACTGGTCGAAGGACGTCACCCTCTTCCTGCACACCGCCGTCGAGCCGTCCGCGCAGGAGGCGGCCCTGCTCGACGCGGCCGGGGTCGAGGTCGTCCGGGGCGAGGTGGCGGGGCTCGTGGTGACGGACGACGCGCTGACCGGCGTACGGATGGCCGACGGACGGATCGTCCCCCGCTCCGTGGTCTTCGCCGCGGCGGCCCGCCTCGCGCCCCGGGACGGGGTGCTGCGGCAGCTGGGCGCCGAGCTGCGGACGACACCCTTCGGGGAGTTCGTCGCCGTGGACGAGACCGGCAGGACCAGCGTGCCGGGCGTATGGGCGGCCGGGAACGTGACCGGCACCCAGGAGCAGGTGGTCAACGCCGTCAGCCGGGGCTACCGGGCCGGCGTCGCGATCAACACCGAGCTGCTGCTCTCCGGCCTGGAGGAGAAGGCGTCGGGTCGGCCGACCGGATGAACCCCCGCGGCAGCGGCTGCGCCCTCCCGGTGGAAGGACGAGGATCGGCCAGGGTGGCCGCATTCGGCCGGTCACGACGGAAGGACGGAACACCTCCCATGCTCGGTACGCAGTTCACCAAGGGCTCCCCCAGCTGGATCGACCTCGGCACCACCGACATCCAGGCGGCGGCCGCCTTCTACGGCTCCGTCTTCGGCTGGGAGTACGAGTCGGCCGGCCCGGACACCGGCGACTACGGCTTCTTCCGCCAGGACGGGAAGACGGTCGGCGCCCTCGGCCCGCTCACCGAGGAGGGCGCCCACAGCGCCTGGACGGTGTACTTCCAGACCCCGGACGCCGACGCCAGCGTCAAGGCCGCCGAGTCCGCCGGCGGCACCGTGCGCCTCCCCGCCTTCGACGTCATGCCGGCGGGCCGCATGGCCTGCCTCACCGACCCGGGCGGCGCCGAATTCGCCGTCTGGGAGCCCGCGGCCGTCAAGGGCCTGGAACGCACCTCGTCCACCAACACCCTCGTCTGGGCCGAACTGCACGTGACCGACCCGGAGTCCGTCCTCGGCTTCTACCAGACCCTGTTCGGCTGGCGGTGGGCGGAGATGGAGGCACCCGGCATGACCTACCGGGTGATCTCCACCGCCGAAGGCGACCAGGAGGACGCCTCCTTCGGCGGCGCGGCCGAACTCCAGGGCGACACGCCCCGCTGGGTCCCGTACTTCGCCGTCGAGGACGCCGACGCCATCGCGCTCTCCACCCGGGGCAACGGCGGCTCGGTCGTCATGCCCGCCGCCGACATCCCCGACGTCGGCCGCATCGCCTGGCTCGCCGACCCCTTCGGCGCGACCTTCGCCGTCCTCAAGCCCGCGCCGATGCCCTGACCACGCCCGTACGGAGCCTCAGCGGGCGAAGAGCTCGAAGGTCACCGCCGGACGCCCGCCGAAACGGTCCGCCGCGCGGCCGGTCGCCGAGGCGAGGAAGGACCGCACGTACTCATCGGGGTCCTGGTCCGTCAGGGCCTCGATGTACGCGCGGTGGCACAGCAGCGAGCGGATCGCCCGGTCCAGGCCCGGACCGGCGTCGACGGCGTGCGTCGGGGTGCTGGAAGCGGCCACCGCCACCCAGCGCACGCCGTTCCAGGGCTCCAGGCCCCGCTCGGTCAGCTCGGGGAAGATCCAGCGGTTCCCCGCGTCGGCGGCGGCGTCCAGGGTGGCGCGGCCGACGGCCAGGTGGTCAGGGGTGTTCCAGGGCGCGCCGGGGCCGCCGCCCCAGGTGTCCCGGTGGTTGAGGGTGAGGACGAGCTCGGGGCGGTGGCGGCGGATCGCGGCCGCGATGTCCCGGCGCAGCCCGAGCCCGTACTCGATCACCCCGTCGCGGTGGTCGAGAAACTCGACCGTGTCCACGCCGACGACGGCGGCGCTGTCCCGCTGCTCCCGCTCGCGCAGCGGACCGCAGACGTCGGGCGCCAGCGAGTCGATGCCCGCCTCACCGCGGGTGGCGAGGACGTACACGACCTCCTTGCCGGCGTCCGTCCAGTCGGCGACGGCCGCCGCGCAGCCGTACTCCAGGTCGTCGGGGTGGGCGACCACGGCGAGGGCGCGCTGCCAGTCGCCGGGCATCTCCAGGAGGTCCGTGGCATTCGTGTCGATCATGAACGCAGGATACGGGCCGCCTCAGCGGCCGTCGGGCGGAACGAGCCGGAAAGAATCACCGAACGGGAGACGTGCCGCGGCCGGTCCGGGTTGAGCCCGCGCCGGTCCGCGAGCGCCACCGCGAGCCGCTGGGCCCGTACCAGCGCGGCCACCGGGTCGATCGCGTCGGCCGCGAACAGCGCGCCCGTGGACTCCACTTCCTCCCGCAGCCCCGAGGGCGCCGGGCCGAGGCAGCAGACCAGGCTCGCCCGGTCGCTGATGCTGATCGGCCCGTGGCGGTACTCCATCGCCGCGTACGACTCGGTCCAGGCGCGGGCCACTTCGCGCAGGATGAGGGCCGCCTCGTCGGCGAGCCCGACGGCCCAGCCGGTGCCGAGGAAGGTGAACTGACCGCGCCGCTCCCAGGCCGCCGGCAGCCGCTCGTACAGAACGAGTTCGGCGTCCGCGATGGCCGACCCGAGGTCCACCCCGAGTCCCGCGCGCAGGAGTTGGAGGGCCGTGGTGGCGAACCGGGTCTGGACCAGGGAGCGTTCGTCGGCGAAGCCGAGGTCGACGACCCGGTCGGCCAGCCGCCCGGCGGGGCTTTCCGGCGTCCCCGTGAGGACGACGGAGGCGATCCGGCCGGCCGCCGCCGCGAGCAGGTCGACGACCTCCGTCGTCATGCCGGAGCGGGTGAGGGCGACGATCCGGTCGTAGCCCCGGCCCAGCGGCGTCGGGTCGGAGGCGGGGAAGGCGTCGGTCTCCCCCGCCCCCAGGGACTCGCGCAGCGCCGCGTACGCGCGGGCGATGAAGTACGAGGTGCCGCAGCCGACGACCGCCACCCGCTCGCCCCGGGCCGGCAGCCGGTCGCCGAGGCCGCCCGCCAGGTCGGCGGCACGGCGCCAGCAGTCCGGCTGGCCGGCGATCTCCGCGCTGACGTGGGTGCTCATGTCCGGGTCCTCTCCTCGTGGGCTCCCCTCGCGGGGTCCGGACCGAGTTCTACCGGCACCGGACGGCGACGCACCATGTGCAACGGGTGGTCACCGCTTGGACTTTTGCGCGCCGCGCCGGCGTCCCGCCCGACGCGAGGTCAGAGCTCGCCCCGGGCGAGGGACAGGAGCCGGTCGAGGACGCGCGGCCCGCCGGCCCGTACCCCGTCGTGCTCGAACTCGTCGGTCACCCAGGTCCGCAGCCCGCGCACGGCCCGCGCGGTGTCCAGGGAGTGGCCGGTGTCCACGTACATGTCGTCGTGGTAGACGGCGGCGGCGACCGGCACCTCGTTGACGGCCAGCCGCTCCGGGTCGTACAGCGCAGTCCAGTCGTCCCGGTCGGCGAGCCGTTCGGCGGTCTCGCGGAGCGGGCGCAGCGCGGGGTCGGTGGTGAAGTGCCAGGGGTGGACGGTCTCGCCGGTGAAGAGGAGCGGCGCGCCCGATGCGAGCGCCGTACGGGCGTCGAACTCGGGGTACTCCGCGCGGACCCGCTCGGCGGCCCAGCCGGTGGGCCCCTGCCCCTGCGCGTAGATGGCCTCGTGAAGCACGGCGTAGAGCGGGTGCCCCGCGTACGAGAGGTGGGCCTGGACCTGCTCAAGGAACGCGTCGGCGAGCGCGGGGCCGTCGGGGGTGGGCACGAAGGCGCCCTCCAGGAGCAGATGGAGCTGGTGGGTGCCGTCGCCCGAGCCGAGGAGGATGCCGAGGGACTGGAAGGCCTCGGCGGTGAGGAGGCCGCCGCCGGGGAGGGTCACCTCGCGTTCGAGGAGGTGGGTGACGATCACGCGGGCCCGTTCGGCGTCCTGCGGGTAGCGGGCGAAGTGGGCTTCGTTCTTGCGCCGGATCCGCGGGTAGGCGGCGCGGTAGACCTCGTCGGCGGTGGCGTCCAGGGACGGCAGGCCGCCGGTGATGAGGACGGTGTCCAGGCCTGCGGGCGCGGTGGACAGGTAGTGGGTGGCGCAGAAGCCGCCGAAGCTCTGGCCGAGGACGGTCCAGGGCGCGCCGCCGGTGAGCCGGCGGCGGATCAGCTCGCAGTCCTTGACGATGGAGTCGGCGCGGAAGTGCGCGAGGTAGTCGGCCTGCTCCTTGGGGCCGCCGCGCAGGGGCAGCGTCTGGCGGTTGGCGGGGGTGGAGCGGCCGGTGCCGCGCTGGTCGAGCAGCAGGACGCGGAACTCCCGTACCGCCCGGCCGAGCCAGGCCTGCGGCCCGATGAACCGGCGCGCGCCGAAGCCGGGCCCGCCCTCCAGGTAGACCAGCCAGGGCAGCCGCTCGCGGTCCTTGCCGTCCCTGTCGCTCGCCACCACCTCACGGCCGTAGACCTCGATCCGCTCGCCGTCGGGGCGCGCGTGGTCGAGGGGGACGGGGAAGCGGTGGTCGGTGAGGACGAGTCCCGGCTGCCGGTAGGTGGTCACGCTGTGCCTGCTCCTGTTCGGTACGACCCCCCGCGAGGACAGTGGATCACACGGGGTGGCGGTTTCGGTGTCAGCGCGGGAGGAGGCCCTTGCCGACGAGGTAGTTCCGGGCCACGTCCTCGGGCAGCCGCCGCCAGCTGTCCACCTGTTCGTTGAGGTTCGCGAGATCGGCCGTGGTCAGCACGGTGTTGAGGCGGTCGAGGGCCCCGGTGACGCGGGCACCGCCGGCGCGGGCGCGGTTGACCACCGGGACGATGAGGTCGGCGTTCTGGAGGTTCTTGTCGTCGTCGAGGAGGACGAGCCCGAAGGTGTCGAGCGTGGCGTCGGTGGTCGTGGTGAGCACCAGCTGGTCCTGGCCGCTCTGGACCGCCTGCTTCGCCTGTGTCGTCCCGACGCCCTTGGGGTCGACGGCCGTGACGTCGATGCCGTACACCTCCTTGAGGCCGGGCGCGCAGTAAGGCCGCCGGACGCATTCGTCGCCGGCCGCGAGGCGTACGGGCAGGCGGGCGGCGCCGAGGTCGCTGAGGGTCTTGAGGCGGTGCTCGGCGGCGTAGGCGGCGGTGACGGCGAAGGCGTTCTGGTCGACGGCGCGGCCGGCGTCGAGGACGGTGAGCCCGCGCGGTCCGGCGAGGGCCCGCAGGGCGCTCATGGTGGCGGCCGGGTCGGGCGAGCCGACGGTCGGCGCGTCCGCCCCGTTGACCTTGGCGTTCAGCCAGTCGGCGAACGTGGCCGCGTACTCCGGTACGACGTCGATCTGGCCGCTCTCCAGGGCCGGTTCGTACAGCTCGCGGTTGGTGACCGACAGGAGCTTCGTCCGGTAGCCGGCCTCCTGGAGCAGCAGCGCGTACATCTGCGCGAGGAGGTCGCTCTCGGTGAATCCGGCCGAGCCGACGACCAGGTCCCGGCTGTCGCCGGGCGGGGCGGTGACCGCGTCCCGGTTCTCGAGGGAGGGGCCCTCCGCGCAGCCCCCGGCACCTCCCAGGACTACCAGCAGGCAGACGAGGCCTCGCCGGACCGCCCTCACGCCCCGCTCCCCCGCGCCCCCGTGGGGGCGAGCCTGCGCGCCGCTTCGAAGATCCCCTCCACGATCAGCGCGAGCACCGCCACCAGGCAGGCTCCGGCGACGACCTGCGGGGTGGAGGCGAGGTTGAACCCGGCGGTGATGATCCGGCCGAGCCCGCCGCCGCCGGCGAGCGCGGCGACGGTGGCGGTGGCGACCAGCTGGACGGCGGCGATCCGCACCCCGGTGAGGATCAGCGGCATCGCGAGGGGCAGCTCGACCCGCAGCAGCGTCTGACCGCCGGTCATGCCCATGCCTCTGGCGGCCCGTACGACATCGGCGTCGACCCCGCGCACTCCGACGTACGCGTTGGTGAGCAGCGGCGGCACGGCGAACAGGACCAGGGCGATGACCGTCGGCCACTCCCCGTGGGTGCCCAGCGGGCTCAGGAGGAGCAGGACCAGCACGGCGAAGGTGGGGACGGCCCGCCCGGCGTTGGCGAGGTTCACGGCGAGCGCGCCGCCCTTGCCCAGGTGGCCGAGGACGAGCGCGACGGGCAGGGCGATCAGACAGCTCAGGAGCAGGCAGACGACGGTGAGGAACACGTGCTCCCCGAGCCGGTGCCAGACCCCGTTCTCGCCCGACCAGTTCGCCGCCGTGGTCAGCCACGACCAGGCGTCCGCGAGCGTCGTCACGAGGCCTGCCCGCGGGCCCAGGGGGTGAGCAGCCGCTGCGCGCCGAGGAGCAGCAGGTCGGCCACGACGGCGATCACCACGCACAGGGCGGAGGCGGTGAGGACCTGTGCCTTGAAGTAGGTGTTCATCCCGGCGTAGATGAGGTTGCCCAGGCCGCCGTGGCCGACGATCGCGCCGATCGTCACCAGGGACACCGCCGAGACGGTGGCCATCCGCAGTCCGGCCATCGCGGCGGGCAGCGCCAGGGGCAGTTCGACCGCGAGGAGCAGCCGGATCGGCCCGTATCCGAGGCCGCGCGCGGCCTGCCGGGTCTCCTCGGGCACGGCGCGCAGCCCGGCGAGGATGTTCCGGACGAGCAGGGTGAGGGAGTACAGGACGAGGCCGGCCACGACGAGGGCGGCGGACAGCCCGTAGGCGGGCAGCAGCAGCGAGAACATCGCGAGCGCGGGGATCGTGTACAGCACCGTCGTGACCGCGAGGACGGGCCCCGCGGCCCAGCCCCAGCGGCGCGCCGCGACCGCCAGCGGCAGCGCGAGCACGAGCCCGATGGCGACGGACGCCCCGGCCAGCTGGACGTGCTGGACCACGGCGTCGCCGAGGATCTCGCTCCGCGTCGAGACGTAGTCGCCGCAGATCCACTCGTTGCGGGCGAGGCAGTCGTCGGGGGGTGCCGTCACCCTCCCATTCGAGACGGCGATGGGGGACGGCGCACGCCTGGCCGGGCCGTTCGGGGGCGGGGCGGCCCGCTGTGAGCCGCCCCGCGGGCCGGGCTCAGGGAGCGATCGGCAGCTGACGCTTGTGTTCGGTGAGCTCGTAGCGGCGGACGATCGTGGCGTAGGCGGCCTCGGCGACGGGCTTGCCCTCCAGGAAGTCGTCGATGTCGTCGTAGGTGACGCCGAGCGCGTCCTCGTCGGCCTTGCCGGGGTCGAGGGTCTCCAGGTCGGCGGTGGGGGTCTTCCACACCAGCTCGGCCGGGGCGCCGAGGCGGTCGGCGATGGCGCGGACGCGCCGCTTGGTGAGGCCGGTGAGCGGGACGACGTCGGCGGCGCCGTCGCCGAACTTGGTGAAGAAGCCGGAGACGGCCTCGGCGGCGTGGTCGGTGCCGACGACGAGCCCGTCGTGCGCGCCGGCCACCGCGTACTGGGCGATCATCCGCTGGCGCGCCTTGATGTTGCCCTGGACGAAGTCCTGGTGGTGGGCGTCGCGGAAGGTGACGCCGCCGGCGAGGGCGGCGTCGAGGGCGGCGTCGCTCGCCGCCTTGACGTCCACGGTGAGGACCCGGTCGGCGCGGATGAAGCCGAGCGCGGTCTGCGCGTCGTGCTCGTCGGCCTGGACGCCGTACGGCAGGCGCATCGCGTAGAAGGTGGCGTCGTGGCCCGTCTCGCGGGCGCGCTCCACGGCCAGCTGGCAGAGCCGGCCGGCCGTCGTGGAGTCCACGCCGCCGCTGATGCCGAGGACGAGCGACCGCAGTCCGGTGGAGGTGAGCCGCTCGGCGAGGAAGGCCACCCGGCGCTCGATCTCGACGTCCGGGTCGAAGGCGTCGGAGACCTGGAGGTCCCGGGCGATCTGCTGCTGGAGGGCGGTGGACGCCGGGTCGGTCACGGAGGTCTCCTCGTCGGGCTTCGGTCGGCGGCGGACCGGGGTGTGCGGGACGTACGGGATGTACGCGGTGAACGGGCGGGCGCGCCGGGAGTACGGCGTGCGCCGGGGTCGACTCTACGCGCCGCCGGGCGAGCGCCGCGGACCCGTCCGGGGACTCCGCCGCCACGGGGCCGGTGCGGTCCGGGGACTCCGCGCCGCGGGCCCGGTCCGGTCCAGGGACTCACGCGGCGGACGCGTCCGGGGCGCACAGGACCTCGACGCGCTGGACGAGGTTGTTGGCGAAGCCGCCGCGGTTCCAGGGCGCGGTGAGGGGCTGGACGTGCCCGGCGGCGTCGGTGGCCCGGACGGTCAGGTGGCGCAGGCCCGGGGTGGCGGTCCAGTGGGCTTTCCAGGCGGACCAGGCCCAGGGGTGCGCGGGGTCGGGTGTGAGGTCGGCCTCGGTCCAGGCGGCCCCGCCGTCCTCGCTGACCTCGACACGGGTGACGGGTCCGTGGCCCGACCAGGCGCGCCCGGTCAGGGTGACGGGCCCGGGGCGGACGACGCGGGTGCGGGACATGAAGTCGGGGAAGCCGGGCGGGACCATGAGGGCCCGGGGCGCGATGAGCGTGACGGGCTCTCCGGGGTCGGCCGGTTCCTGGCGCAGGCGGTAGGCCACGCTCTGCTGGAAGCCGGTGTACGGGGTGTCGGTGAGCGTGATGTCGTGCAGCCACTTCACGTGGGCCATGCCGTACCAGCCGGGGACGACGAGCCTGAGCGGGCTGCCGTGCTGCGGGGGCAGCGGCGCGCCGTTCATGGCGTAGGCGACGAGGACGTCCCTGGCGGGGTCGGCGGCCGAGGTGAGGGGCAGGCCGCGCCGGTAGTCCTGCTCGACGCCCCGCTCGACCCCGTGGTCGGCGCCGGTGAACACCGCCTCCGCGGCCTCCTCGGCGATGCCCGCCTCCGCGAGGAGCTCGGCGAGCGGCACGCCCGTCCAGTCGGCCGTGCCGACGGCCTCGACGAGCCAGGGCTGGCTGACGGGCCGGGGCATGAGCCTGGCCCTGCCGTTCCCCGCGCACTCCAGCGTCACGCGGCGGGTGACGGCGGGCCGGGCGCGGAGCGCCGCCAGGTCGAGGGAGAGCGGTCGCAGGACCCGGCCGCCGACGGTGAGGCGCCAGCCGTCCGGGTCGGTGGCGGGGATGTCGTAGTGCACCAGGACGTAGTGGAGCCCGGGCGGGGTCACGTCGTACCTCAGCGCTTCGAGGGGCAGTCCGTGGTTGCGGGCGGCGAGCGCCAGCTCCTGCTCGCTGATGCCCTCATCGGGGCCGGCCACCCGCCCCGGCACGCTGATGTCGCCCAGACCGCTGAGGGTTCCGTCCATGCCTTCATGGTGCGCCGCGCCGGGGGGCCCGGCACCCCGGCGCCGGTGCGGCCCGGTTCAGTCGTGCCGGGGTCCGCGCAGGGCACGGTCGAGGCCGTCCTGGGGGAGGCCGGTGAGGGCGCGGACGAAGATCTCCTCGTAGGCGGGTTCGCCGATGGAGGCGCGGACGGTGTCGGTGTACTTCTCGTGCAGCGCCCGCAGGCCGGGCAGGCCGCGCCGGGGCTGGCCGGTGGAGCGCCAGTAGGCCTCGCCGGTGCCGGAGACGTCGGCCGCGCGCTCGCCGTCGCCGGCCGCCGCGAGGGCGGTGGCGAGGACGTCGAGGCCGAGGGCGACGCCGAGGCTCGCGCCGAGGCTCCGGGTGCCTTCGAGCATGGCGCGGGCGTGGCCGGAGGCGGCGGCCGGGTCGCCCTCCAGGAGACCGGTGAGGGCGAGCTGGTATTCGAGGGCCGTGCGGGTCCAGTGCTCGTCGAGCTCCAGGCAGCGGGCCCGCAGGGCGAGCGCCCGTTCCTTGGCCTCGCCGAGCCGGCCGAGTCCGGTGAGGGCGAAGACCCGCACGAGGTGGCAGCGGAGGTGGGCGGCGGAGTCCGCGGGGCCGCCGCGGGCCGCGTCGAGGACGTGGCCCACCACGACGTACGCGGCCATGGGGCGTCCGGTGGTCAGCGCGAGGAGCCCGGCGAGCGCGGCCGCGTCGAGGGTGAGGTCCCCGGGCCGGGCCCGTCCGTGCTCGGGCCCGCGGGTCCGTTCGTACCGCGCGGGTCCTTCGGGTCCGGTGCGCGGTCGGGGCACGGTCCCCTCGCCGTACCCGGCTTCGGATTCCGCGTGGCGGGCCTCGCGGGCGCAGCGTTCGCTGACGTCCTGGGCGGGGGTGAACTCGCCCTGGAGGACGAGGGTGACGCCGAGGGACCACAGGGCGCGGGCGCGGACCCGGCCGCGGGCGTCGCTGAGGAGGAGGGCCTGTTCGAGGCCGTCGCGGGCCTCGCGGAGGCGGCCGCGGCAGGACCAGGCGAAGGCGACGGAGCCGATGAGGTCGAGGGCGGCGTCGGGGTCGGTGCGCAGCAGCCGGTCGAGGGCGGTGCGGAGGTCGGTGTGGTGGGCGTCGACGGTGCGGTACCAGCGGAGCTGGCGGGGGCCGTGCCACTCGGTCTCCGCGCGGCGGGCCAGGCCGCGGAAGTGGGCGGCGTGCCGCTCGGCGACGGCGCCGGTCTCGCCGGTGCGGTCGAGCCAGGTCGCCCCGTACTCGCGGATGGTGTCGAGCATCCGGTGGCGTCCGGCCGCGTCGGCCGGGCGGACGACGGAGGCGCGGACGAGCCCGGCGAGGGCGCCGGGCAGGGTGGCGCGGTTCAGGGGGCCGCCGACGCAGACGGCGGTCGCCGACGCGAGGTCGAAGGGGCCGCGGAAGACGGAGAGCCGGGCCCAGAGGAGCCGTTCGAGGGGTGCGCTGAGCTCGTGGCTCCAGCCGATCGCGGCGCGCAGGGTCTGGTGGCGGGCGGGCCACACCCGTTCCGTGTGGGCCAGCAGCTCGAAGCGCCGGCTCGGCGGGGCGTCGAAGCGGCTGCCGAGCTGGTCCCGGACGGCCTCGGCGCCCTGGAGGCGGATCTGGGCGGCGGCCAGTTCGAGCGCGAGGGGGATGCCTTCGAGGCGTACGCAGATCTCGCCGGCCGGCCCCACGGCGGGGAAGTCCTCGCCGGCCGCGGTGCGGAGCAGTTCGAGGGCGTCCTGGCCGGCGGGCGGCAGCGGGTCGAGGGAGATGACGTGCTCGCCGTCCACTCCGAGGGGGCGCCGGCTGGTGGTGAGGACGGTGAGTCCGGGCGCGGCGGCGAGGAGTTCGGCGACGAGCCGCGCGCAGGGGCCGGCGAGGTGTTCGCAGTTGTCGAGGACGAGCAGCAGTCGGTCGTCGGCGAGCCGCCGGCAGAGTCCGGTGGTGGCCATGCCGGGTGTGTGGTCGGCGAGGTCGACGGAGTCGGCGACGAGGGCGACGAGCAGGCGGTCGCCGTCGAGTTGTGTCAGGTCGGTCCACCAGGCGCCGTCGGGGTATTCCCCGGCGGCGCGGTGTGCGGCGCGCAGCGCGAGCCGGGTCTTCCCCACGCCCCCGACGCCGGTCACGGTGACGAGGCGGTGCTCCGTCAAGGCGACGGATATTCGCTCCAGTTCCGTGCGGCGCCCCACGAAACCTGGGTTCTCGTCCGGCAGATGTCCACGCACGCGAGCAGTCTCCCTCACGAACGCCGCCAACGGGGTTCCGGCGGCCGTTCGTTACCCACCCTCGACCCTGACGCCCACCGAATGCCACCCCTGTGCCCCGTCCGGTGGCGGCGGAGCGCCTTCCTCGGGCTGGGTGGCGCCGGTGCCGTCGGTGGCGCGGACGGTGAGGGTGTGGCGGCCGGGGGTCGCGGGCCACGGGTACGCCCATTGCCGCCAGGTGTCCCGGCTGTCCTCGGCGGCGAGGGTGGCCTCGTGCCAGGGCCCGTCGTCGACCCGTACCTCGACGCGGCTGATGCCCCGGTGCTGGGCCCAGGCGACGCCGGCGACCATGACGGTGCCGGCGGTGACGCGGGCGGACCCGCGGGGGGTGTCGATGCGGGACTGGGTCTTGATCGGGGCCTGGGCGGCCCAGCCGCGGGGGACCCAGTAGGCGTCGTAGGCGTCGAAGGTGGTGAGTTCGATGGACTTGATCCACTTGCAGGCGGAGACGTAGCCGTAGAGCCCGGGGACGACCATGCGGACGGGGAAGCCGTGGGAGAAGGGCAGCGGTTCGCCGTTCATCCCGAAGGCCAGGAGGGCGTCGCGGCCGTCCATGACCGCTTCGACGGGGGTTCCGATGGTCATGCCGTCGACGGACCGGGCGACGAGCTGGTCGGCGGGTCCTCCCTCGGACGGCGGCCGCACTCCGGCCTCGCGCAGGAGATCGGCGAGCCGTACGCCGAGCCAGCGGGCGTTGCCGACGTACGGGCCGCCGACCTCGTTCGACACGCAGGCCAGCGTGATGTCCCGCTCCACGACCGTGCGTGCCGTCAACTCCTTGAGGGTGAGGGTGCGTTCCTCCCGCATCCCTTTCCCGTACAGCCGCAGCCGCCAGCGGTCGGCGTCGATCTTCGGCACCACGAGCGCGGTGTCGACGCGGTAGAAGTCCCGGTTGGGCGTCACGAACGGGCTGATGCCCGGCACCCGTAGCCGCGCCCCGGCGGGCACGGCCGGCGCGGGCGAGTCCGCCCTCGGCAGGCGCAGCGCCGCCCGTGAGGCCGCCGCGTGCTCCTGTACGGGGGTGCCGACCGCCCTCGCGAGCGCGGCGGCCCCGGTCGCGGCGAGGCCGGCCGATCCGGCGACGATCAGGAAGCCCCGCCGGTCCGCCCGCTCGGCTCCCGGCCTCGGGGTGAGCAGCCGCCCGATCAGCAGGAAGAGCAGCAGCGCGCCGGCCGCGCTGCCGAGGAGCGAGGGCACGGCGTCCATGGCGGACTCCGAATCGGGCCGGGTCACGGCGGCGACCGCCCCGAGGATCCCGAAGGCCCCGAAGGCGAGGGCGCCCGCCAGGCGGTGCCGCAGCGCGAACACCCCCACCGCCAGGGCGAGCACCCCCACGATCAGGAGGATGCCGCCCTGCAGCACGGCCTTGTCGCTCTCGCCGAAGGCCCGGATCGCCCACTCCTTCACCCCCGCCGGCGTCGCGTCCACCACCGCTCCCCCGACGGCCGCCACCGGTCCCGCCTCCGGCCGCACCCGCGACGCCACCGCCTCGGCGACGGCCAGCGCCACGTACGCGCACGCCGGGCCCCCGATGCCGGCCAGCAGCCGGTCGGTCCGCGTGGGCTCGATCCCGGCCCCACGCCCGTCCCTCTTCTCGTCCATGCTCACTGCTTCGGCATCCCCCATCCTCCGACCCTGCCCCGGACGCGCCCGTTCACCCGCGCGGCGCAGCGGCCCCCCGGGTCCGTCGCGTCCGTCAGGGCTTGTCCGGGTGGTCGCCGGGGGTGGCGAGGTCCTGGACGGCGTCGGTGGTGACGACGGCGCCGGTGGACTTCTTGGCGCGGCGGAGCCGGGATTCGAGCCAGGAGGCGAAGGTGGTGAGGGCGAGGTTGAGGGCGACGAAGATGACGGCGACGACGGTGAAGCAGGCGATGGTGTTGGCGCCGTAGTTGGCGCTCATGGGGCGGACGGAGGCCAGGAGTTCGGAGAAGCCGAGCATGGCGCCGCCGAGGGCGGTGTCCTTGACGATGACGACGAGCTGGCTGACGAGGGCGGGGAGCATGGCGGTGACGGACTGCGGGAGCAGGACGTACGTCATGGTCTGGCCCTTGCGCATGCCGATGGCCTTGGCGGCGTCGGTCTGGCCGGCGGGGAGGGCGAGGATGCCGGCGCGGACGACCTCGGCGAGCACGGAGGCGTTGTAGAGGACGAGGCCGGTGACGACCGCGTACAGGGGGCGGGTGTCGGGGCTGATGTCGGTGAACTCGGCGTACGCGGCGTTGGCGAAGAGCATGAGGATCAGGACGGGGATGGCCCGGAAGAACTCGACGACGGTGCCGGCCGCGAGCCGGACCGTGCGGTGGTCGGAGAGCCGGGAGATGCCGAGGAGGGCGCCCATGGGGAGCGCGATGACCATGGCGAGCGCGGCGGCGATCACGGTGTTCTTCAGGGCGGGCAGGATGTAGGTCTCCCACACGCGGGCGTCGGTGAAGAAGGGTGCCCACTTGGACCATTCGAGCTGGTTCTTGGCGGCGAGGCTCGCGACGACCCACCAGATCACGGCGGCGAAGCCGAGGACGAAGAGCAGGGTCCACAGCAGGTTGCGGCGCCGGGCGCGCGGTCCGGGGACGTCGTAGAGGACGGTCGGGGTGGTCTTCACCGTTTCACCGCCACCTTCTTGGCGATCCAGCCGAGCAGCAGTCCGGTGGGCAGGGTGAGGCAGAGGAAGCCGACGGCGAAGATCACGGAGATGAGGATGAGCTGGGCCTCGTTCTCGATCATCTCGCGCATCAGCAGGGCGGCTTCGGCGACGCCGATGGCCGCGGCGACGGTGGTGTTCTTGGTGAGCGCGATGAGGACGTTGGCGAGTGGTCCGACGACGGACCGGAAGGCCTGGGGGAGCACGATGATGCGCAGGACCTGGGGGAAGCTGAGGCCGATGGCGCGGGCCGCCTCGACCTGGCCGAGGGGGACGGTGTTGATGCCGGAGCGCAGGGCCTCGCAGACGAAGGCGCTGGTGTAGGCGGTGAGGCCGAGGACGGCGAGGCGGAAGTTGATGGTGGTGAACCGCTCGGCGCCCAGGCTGACGCCGAGGGTCTGGAAGAGGCCGAGTGAGGTGAAGACGATGATGACGGTGAGGGGGATGTTGCGGACGATGTTCACGTAGACGGTGCCGAAGCCCCGCATGAGGGGGACGGGGCTGACGCGCATGGCGGCCAGCAGCGTCCCCCAGACGAGGGAGCCGATCGCGGAGTAGACGGTCAGCTGGACGGTGGTCCAGAAGGCTCCCAGCAGGTCGTAGCCTTCGAGGAAGTCGAACACGGCCGGCTGCTCACTTGACGATGACGCCGATCTTCGGGGCCGGCTCGTTCTGGTAGCCGGCGGGCCCGAAGTTCTTCTTGACCGCGGCCTCCCAGGAGCCGTCGGCGACCATCTTCTCCAGGGCGGTGTTGATCTTCGCCTTGAGGTCGCTGCCCTTCTGGACGCCGATGCCGTAGTTCTCGTTGCTCATCTTGAAGCCGCCGAGCTTGAACTTGCCCTTGAACTCGGGCTGCGAGGCGTATCCGGCGAGGATCGAGTCGTCGGTGGTGACGGCGTCGATGACACCGTTCTCCAGGCCGGTCAGGCACTCGGAGTAGCCGCCGTACTCCTGGAGCTGGGCGTCGGGGGCGATCTTGTCCTTGACGTTCTGCGCGGAGGTCGAGCCGGTGACCGAGCAGAGCTTCTTGTTGTTCAGGTCGGACGGCTTCTTGATCGAGTCGTCATCGGCCCGGATCAGCACGTCCTGGTGGGCGAGGAGGTACGGGCCCGCGAAGTCGACCTTCTCGGCCCGCTTGTCGTTGATCGAGTACGAGGCCGCGATGAAGTCCACGTCGCCGCGCTGGAGCAGCGTCTCGCGGTCGGCGCTCTTGGCCTCCTTCCACACGATGTCCGAGGGGTCGTGGCCCAGCTGCTTGGCGATGTACGTCGCCACGTCGACGTCGAAGCCGGTGTAGGTGCCGTCGGGGGTCTTGAGGCCGATGCCGGGCTGGTCGTACTTGATGCCGATGGTGATCTTGTCGCCGCCGTGGTCGCGGGGCGCACCGCCCGCGGCGCCGTGGGCGAATCCGGCGGAGGTGAAGGAGAGCACGACGGCCGCGGCGACGGCCACGGTGGCCCTGCTGGTCCTGAGCGCGTTCATGTGGATCACCCCTGGGGGCTGCTGGTCGGCGGCGTCCGCGGGCTCAGTGGTGGAGGATCTTGGACAGGAAGTCCTTGGCGCGGTCGCTGCGCGGATTGCTGAAGAACTCGTCCGGGGTCGTCTCCTCGACGATCTTCCCGTCGGCCATGAACACGACCCGGTTGGCGGCGGAGCGGGCGAAACCCATCTCGTGGGTCACGACCACCATCGTCATGCCGTCCCTGGCCAGTTGCTGCATGACCTCCAGGACCTCGTTGATCATCTCGGGGTCGAGCGCGGAGGTCGGCTCGTCGAAGAGCATCACCTTCGGATCCATCGCGAGGGCGCGGGCGATCGCCACGCGCTGCTGCTGGCCCCCGGAGAGCTGCGCCGGGTACTTGTCCGCCTGGCTGGCGACACCGACCCGGTCCAGGAGGGCGCGGGCCCGCTGCTCGGCGGCCTTCCGGTCCTTCTTGCGGACCTTGATCTGCCCCAGGGTGACGTTGTCGAGGACGGTCTTGTGCGCGAAGAGGTTGAACGACTGGAAGACCATGCCCACATCGGCCCGCAGGGCCGCGAGTTCGCGCCCCTCGGCGGGCAGTGGACGTCCGTCGACGACGATCTCGCCCGCGTCGACGGTCTCCAGTCGGTTGATGGCCCGGCAGAGCGTGGACTTCCCCGAGCCCGAGGGCCCGATGACGACGACCACCTCGCCGCGGTGGATGGTGAGGTCGATGGACTGGAGGACGTGCAGGGTGCCGAAGTGCTTGTCGACGCCGCGCAGCACGACCAGCGCGTCACCACCGTCCGGGACGGGCATGGCACCCTCCTGGGTCACGCCCCCCGTTCTGCCGTCTCCCTCTCACGTTCATGCTCCGCCCTCCACCCCGCCCGCGCACGCCGGAGGGGGTGTACGGAGCGTGAGCACGGGTACGCGCGCGTGACGCCCCGTAGGGGTTCACGCGCGCGCGTGGGGCACGGCAGGGGTCAGCCGGTGGTCTCGTGCACCGCCTTCTCGATCAGGTCGCACACCTCGGCGGGCCGGGAGGCCAGCGAGGCGTGGCTCGCGTCGAGCTCGACGGTCGCCCGGGGGTTCATGCGCTGGGCCATGCGGCGCTCGTTGTCCGGGTGGATCATCCGGTCCTGGGTGGAGACCTGGTACCAGCACGGTTTGACCCGCCAGGCGGGCGCGGTGACCGTGTCGCCGAAGGTGGAGGCGAGCGGGGCCTTCTGCGTGACGGCCATGACGAGGGCCTCGTCCTCGGTGAGGTCCTGCGCGAAGCTCTCGTGGAACTTGTCCTGCTTGACCCAGAGGTAGCCGTCGGAGTCGGGCGCGATGTTCTCGAAGGCGGCCGGCGGGTGCTCCTGGGAGATCCCGCCGGGGCTCTCGCCCGCGTCGGGGGCGAAGGCCGCGATGTAGACCAGGGCCGTGACGTTGGGCAGGTCGCCCGCCTCGGTGATCACGGCGCCGCCGTAGGAGTGGCCGACGAGGACGACGGGGCCGTCGACCTGCCGGATCATCTTCCGGGTCCGTTCGGCGTCGTCGGCGAGGGAGGTGAGCGGGTTCTCGACGGCGTGCAGCCGGTCGTATCCGCGTCTCTTCAGCTCGACGATGACCTTGGCCCAGTGGGCGGCGCCGCCCCAGAAGCCGTGCACCAGGACGATCGTGGGCTTGTCTGCCATGGGTTCCGTACCGATCTGCGCGAGGGATGGATCCCGCCCCTGCTCCCGCCCCGTGACCCCCGCGGCCACGCTACGGGCGGGGCGGCAGGCCCGCACCTCCGGCGCGTCCTCGCGGCGGAGCCTGCGCGCCCCGGCGGCCTGGCGGACACTGGGGAGGGGAGCCGAGTGCGCGAGGAGGGTCCGCCATGAGCAGTGCCGCACCCAAGGTCAGCACGTTGCCGCCGGAGCACCGGGAGCGGCTGATGGCCTTCGCCGAGGACGTGTACTTCGATTCCGGTCACCGGCTCTTCGAGGAGCAGCAGCACGCCGACCGGTTCTGGATCGTGAAGACGGGCGCCGTGACGCTCGACGCGAAGGTGCCGGGGCGTGGTGCGCCCGTGATCGAGACCCTGCGCCACGGGGAGCTCGTCGGTCTGTCCTGGCTGTTCCCGCCGTATCTGTGCCAGTCGGGGGCCGAGGCGATGACGCCGGTGCGGGCGTACGAGTTCGACGCCCCGGCCGTCCGCTCGATGTGCCGCTCGGACACGGAGTTCGGCGCGTCGGTGACGTACTGGGTGGGCTCGATCCTGGCCCATCGCCTCCATGTGACCCGGGTCCGGCTCCTGGACCTGTACGCCCCGCACGGGAGCGGCATCCTCGCGTGAGCCCCGCCCCCTTCCGCGTACCGGGAAGGGGGCGGGGTGTGTGACCGATTCCTCGGTTCACGCGGGTGGTGTCAGTGGTCAGTTCACGAAGACGGCGGGGCTGCCGGCCTGGCTGGTGTCCTTCACGGGGCCGTACTTCGCGGAGAAGTAGCCGCTGGCCGGACAGGTGCCCGGTCCGCTCGTCTTGCTGAACAGCTGGTTGGTGAAGGTGAGCGAGTTGTCGGTGTTGGAGGGCGTGGCGGTGAGGCTCGTGGCCCGGTAGACGCAGGTCGTCAGGCCCAGGATGGTGTTGATCTTCAGGGTGGTCTGAATCGGGCCCGCCGCGCCCGCGGTGACGGTGAGCGCCCCGCCGGAGGTGACGGCGGCGTCGAAGGGCAGGTTGTTGACGGTGATGCTCTGGACGCCGGTCGCACCGACGATGTTGGTGGTGCAGCTGCTCAGGGTGTGACCGGTGACCGACTCGGTGGCGGTGCCGGGCGCGGCGGGGTTGCCGGTGACGGCGGCGGTGAAGGCCGAGGTGTTGCAGGTGATGCCGGTGCTGCCGCCGGCCGTGGTGGCGATCCGGGCCTGGGTCCCGGTGGCGAGCGAGGCGGAGAGGACGTCGCCGACGGCGACGGCGGTGCCGCCCGCGCCGCCGGTGGTGAGGACGTTCCCGGCCGCGGCGCCCGAGGCGCCTGCCTGGGCGGTCGCCGCCAGGGTGGCGGTGACGGCGAGCCCGATGGACACGAGGAGAGCGCGCTTGCGCATGGAGGTGCTTCCTTCCGTACGGAGTGGGGGTGCGGAACTCGGCTGTGCTCGGCGGTGCGCGTGGGTACGCGGGGAGTTCTGGGGCAGCGGGGACCGGCACGGGGGGTGGTGCCGGGCGCCGCACTGGGGAATGCCCGTGAAGGAGAGCCGGGGCGGCGAGGGCCCTCGGCCTGACGAGGTGGTGCGCGGCTCGGGGAACGGTGTGGCCGCTGTGCGAGTGCGTGCGCGGCGGTACGGAACGGTGTGCCGCTCCGCGGGGTGGTGTGCGGCCGCCGCCGGGACGATCCGGCGCCACGGATGTCCGGCAGCGGTGTCGCGAGAGGTGCGAGAGCGTGATACTCGGTGCGGTGCGCGGTGGGGGCGTCCCGTCCCACGGGGAGCGGCTCCACCGCCCGGTACGCCGAGAGGAAAACCCATCAGGGTTGTAATCCTGTCGAGTATGTGACGTCAACAACCCCGGGAGGATGTGGCCGATGACGAGTGCTCGCGGAACCGAGGATGATCTCGTCCTGCCGGGTGCCCGTTCGGGGCGCGAACCCGAGCGCTCGCTCCGCCCCGGACCGCGCCGCCTGACGCCGGAACAGGTGGCCTCGCGGCAGCGGGAGCGGCTCCTCGACGGAGTGGCGAGGACGGTCGCGGCGAACGGCTACGCGGGCGCGCGCATCAGTGACATCTGCCGGGCCGCCGGAGTGACCCGCCCGGTCTTCTACGAGCTGTTCTCCGGCAAGGAGGACGCCGTCATCGCGGCCTACCGGGGCGGCACGCAGCAGGTGGTGCGGGCCATGCGGCAGGCGTACGAGGAGGCCGGCGGCGCGGCGGTGTGGCCAGTCGCGGTACGGGCCGGGCTGCGGGTGCTCCTGACGCTGATGACCCAGACGCCGGCGTTCGCCACGATGGTGGTCGAGATCGAGTCCCTGGGCCCCGCGGGGCGCCGGGCCCGGGCCGAACTTCTGGCCAGTTTTCGCTGGTTCTTCACCGACGCCCCGCCGGGTCCCTCGTGGGTGCCCCGGGGCGAGCTGGTGGACATCGTGGTGGGTGCCGTGCACGCGGCGGTCCACCGGGCCGTCGACGAGGGGAGGTTCGCCGATCTTCCCCTGCTCCTCGACAGTCTGGTGCATGTCGTGGTGGCGCCCTTCACCTCCGAATGATCGATCGTCTGCCACCCAACAGGCCGTGAATGCAAGGGAGTTGACCCCGGGTAACACCAAGCCTTACGGTCCGAACGGTCCCCTGCGGCACGTCTGCCTCCGCACCACGCGAGGAAGACCCGGGCGGGTTGGGGGACGGTCCGCGCCAGGACGTCGCCGCGCAGGTCTGTTTCCTCACTCATGTCAGGAGCACCGCATGGCCCTGTCCAAAGGCACCCCCGAAAGCACCCCTGACGGGCACCCCGACTCCCCCGCGCCGGAAGAGGGTTCCGGCAGACGCGGCCGGGTCCGCTACCGCCGCGCCGCGATGATGGGCGGCCCCGCCCTGGCGATCGCCGCCACCCTCGTCGTCCTCACCGCGCAAGGGGCGCTCGCCGCCCAGTTCGCCATCTCCGGCATGCCGTTCACCGTCACCGCCGACTCCATGGAGGGCACCGGCTTCGGCCAGTTCGGCGCCCTCGACAACATGGCGGAGGGCAGCCCCAACGCCGGCGACACCGGCGGCCAGGTCCTGGTCATCGTCACCGCCATCCGCGAGGCGAAGCTCACCAACCTCTGTCAGAGCGTCGAACTCGGCGGCACCTACCTGCACATCACGGCCGGCGGCAAGGGCACGCCGGTCAAGGCCTCGGGCCTCACCACCGACTCCACCGACATCAGCGGCAAGCTCGCCGACTTCGACAACATCGAGATCGGCGGCGACGCGAGCACCTTCGACAAGCCGCCGGTGAAGGGTCCGCTCGGCTCCTTCGGCCAGCAGGCCGACACCGTCACGATCAAGGACCTCCGGCAGACCAACTACGCCACGACCGCCGTCCGCTTCACCCTGCCCGACCTGCACATGAACTTCAGCTCGAAGGGCTGCTGAGCATGGCGCGCGGCCGTCCCCGGCACCCCTGGCGGACCTTCCGGCGCTGGCGGCACCGCCGCCCCTTCGGCGCCGGTGTCACGCTCGCCCTGGGCGGGGCCGAGATCCTGCTGACCCAGCGGGCGAGCATCACCGTGATCCTCACGGCCGGAGCCGACAGCCTGGTCGGCTACGTGCTGCCCGCGCTCATGGTGATCTGCGGGCTGCTCGTCGTCCTCAACCCCCGCCAGCGGCTGTTCTACTCGGTCGTCGGAGTCCTCGCCTCCCTCGGGAGCTGGGTCACCTCCAACCTCGGCGGGTTCCTCGTGGGGATGATGCTGGGACTCATCGGCAGCTCCCTCGCCTTCGGCTGGCTCCCGGACCGGCCGCCGCGCGAGCGCCGGCTCTTCCGGCGCCGCCGCGGGCCGGGGCCGGCCGCGAGCCCGACGAAGACGCCCACGGCGGCCTGAGGCACGCGGCCCGGGAAGGACACCGGCTCCGCACTCGAACGCCGTACGCCCGCCCGGCCCGGCCCTCGCCGTGCCGGGCGGTACGGTGGGAACGCACGAACGGGCCGGTCCCCCGCACAGGCCCCGGACCCACCCGTACGCACACTCCGGCGAGGAGCGGCGAGGCCCCCATGAGCGACCCGAGGACCGCACGCGAGGCGATCGCGCTCGTGGCGGACGACTTCACCGAACTGCCCTACCCGGAGAAGCCCTTGGCGGGCGACGGGCCGATCGACTGGCCCGGCTACGCCGCCGCGCACGCCCGCGCGGCGGAGCGCACCGGGGAGACCGAGTCGGTGGTGTGCGGCACGGGCAGGGTGTGCGGGGTCCGGGTGGTCCTGATCTCCTTCGAGTTCCGGTTCCTCGGCGGTTCGCTCGGCGAGCGGACGGGAGCGCGGGCCGCGGCCGCCCACGAGCTGGCCCGCGCGCGCAGGCTGCCGGTGGTCGTGCTGCCCGCGACGGGCGGCAGCCGGATGCACGAGGGCATGCGGGCGCTGCTCCAGCTCCAGTACCTCGCCCGGGAGTCGGCGCTGACGCGGGCGGCCGGGCTGCCGCAGATCGCGGTCCTGCGGGACCCGACGACGGGCGGCGGCTGGGCGACCCTGGGCGCCGGGTCCGACGTGGTGCTCGCCCTGCCCGGGGCCCAGGTGGGCTTCGCCGGCTCGCGGGTACGGCCCTTGGACGCGGACCCGGCCGCGTACACCGCCGAGGCGCAGCTCGCGCACGGCCACGTCGACGCGATCGTGCCGCCGGACGAGCTGCGCGCGGTCCTGGGGCGCTGGCTCGCCCTGCTGACCCGGCCCGCCGAGGGCCCGGTCCCGCCGCCGCACGCGCTCTCCGCCCCGGGCGCCGAGCCCGCCGCGACCGGCCGCCAGGCCGTGGCGGACGCCCGGCACCCCGACCGCCCCCGGGCCCCCGCCTACCTGGACGCCCACTTCACCCTGCGCGAGGAGATCTCCGGGGACCGCTGCGGCGGCGTCGACCCGGGGATGCGCTGCGGCTTCGGCCGGCTCCCCGACGGCCGCACCGTCGCCTTCGCCGCCCAGTGCGGCACCGCGACCCGGCCCGCCGGCTTCCGTACCGCCGCGCGTCTGGTCCGTCTCGCCGACCGTCTGGGCATCCCGGTCCTCACCCTCGTCGACACCCCCGGCGCCGCCAACGACCCCGCGGCGGAACACGCCGGCGCCGGCCCGGCCATCGCCGACCTGTTCGCGGCCGTCGCCACCGCACGCGTCCCCCTCACCTCCCTCCTCATCGGCGAGGGCGGCTCCGGCGGCGCCCTCGCCCTCGCCGCGCCCGACAACCTCTGGGCCACGCCCGACAGCTACTTCTCGGTGATCGCCCCCGAACTGGCGGCCTCCATCCTGAAGCGCCCCCCGGAGGAGACCGACACGACGGCGGACCAACTCCGCGTACGCCCAAGGGACCTCCTGGACCTCGGGGTGATCCGGGGCATCGTGAGGCCCTGAGTCGCGGGACCGCGCCGGGCCCTTCGTCGCACGTCAGAGGCGGGAAACGGTTCGCGAACGCGGCCGGGGTTTGGCAACCTGTCCGCCATGACCCACGACCCCGTCGACCAGGCTCGACGTCTCGCGCACGCCCGTTTCCCCGACGCCCTCGCCGTGGTCCTCGCCGGTTCGACGGCCGCCGGCCGGGCCACCCCGGGCAGCGACCTGGACATCGCGGTCCTGGTGCCGGACGACGGCGAGTCGTACCGCGAGACGATCCGGTTCGAGGGGAGGGTCGTCGAGTTCTTCGTCCACACCCGGACCGGGCTCCGCGAACTGTTCGCCGCGGACGTCGCCGCCCGCCGTGCGGTGCTGCAGAGCATGTACGCCGACGGGCTCGTCCTCGTCGACCGGGACGGCGCCGCCGGCGAGGCCCGCGCGCTCGCCGGGGCCGACCTCCGCGAGGGACCGCGCCCGCTGGCCCCGGAGACCGTCGAGACGAAGCGGTACGGCCTGACGGACGCGCTGGACGACCTGGCGGACACGAACGACCGGTTCGAGCGGATCGCGGTGGCCGGGTTCGTCCTCGACGCCGCCGCCGACCTGCTGTGCGACCACCGGCGCGGGTGGCTCGGCAGCGGGAAGTGGCTGCCGCGGCGGCTGCTCGCGGCGGATCCCGAGCTGGGTGCCACCCTCCTCGACGGCCACCTCCGGCTCTGCGTCTCCGGCGACCCCACGCCGCTCTCCGACGCGGCGGGCAGGGTCCTCGATCTCGTCGGCGGCCCGCTCCGCGAGGGCTACCGGCGCGACTGGAAGGGCGTCATCGACTCGGTCGGCGCGCGCTGACGGCGATCCTTCCCGAGTCTTGGCCGGGCGCTTGACGTGCGCTGTACGGGGCTTAACCGGGGCGCAGCGAGAGTGACGGGACCCGTACGCGGCCGCGTACAGGGGAAGTCACTGATCGCAGGAGCTCCGATGAATCGTAGGCCCCGTATTCGCGCCGCCGTCGCGGGCGGTGTCGCCATAGCCGCGCTCGGCACCCTCGCCGCCGGGGTCGGGGTGGCCCAGGCGGGCGAGAAGGACCGCGGCGAGCGGCCCGGGCGGGTGAGCGAGCGGGAGATCGCCGGGCTGTTCGACCGGTGGAACGCGGCGCTGCGGAGCGGGGACCCGGAGCGGGTCACCGCGCTGTACGCCGAGGACGCCGTGCTGCTGCCGACCGCCTCGCCCCGCATCCGTACCGACCACGCGGAGATCGAGGACTACTTCGAGCACTTCCTGCAGAAGAAGCCGCGGGGCGAGAAGGTCCGCTCCGTGATCCACGTGCTCGACGGGAACTCGGCCATCGACGCCGGTCTCTACCGCTTCCACCTCACCGACCCGAAGACGGGTGTCACCAAGGCGGTCGACGCGCGCTACACGTACCAGTACGAGAAGCGGGACGGCACCTGGCTGATCGTCAACCACCACTCCTCGGTGCTGCCGGCCGAGGGCTGATCCGGCGCGGGGCGTCGGCGTCGGTGCGCAGTCCGATCCGGACGCACAGGCCGCCGCCGGGCGCGTCCCGCAGGGCGACCCGACCGCCGTCGTCGGTCACCAGCTGCTTGACGATGGCGAGGCCGAGGCCCGAGCCCGTACGGCCGGTGAGGCCCTGACCGCGCCAGAAGCGGTCGAAGGCGCGGGCCTGTTCGGCGGCGGACATGCCGGGGCCCTGGTCGAGGATCTCGAGGACGGCCTCCTCGGGGCCGCCGGTCTCCACCCGTACGGTGATCGTGCCCCGGTCCGGGGAGACCTCCAGCGCGTTCGAGAGCACGTTGTCGAGGACCTGGTCGAGGTTGCCCGGCCCCGCGAGGACCCGGGCCCGGTCGTCGGCGTCGCCGGTGAGGGCTAGGGTCACACCCCGCTCGTCGGCGGCCGGGCGCCACACGTTGAGGCGTTCCTCGACGAGCTCGCGCAGGGCCAGGGGTTCGGGCGCGGACACCTTCGCCTCGGCCCTGGCGAGCACCAGCAGGCCGTTGACCAGGCGGCTCATCCGTACGACCTCGGCGGTCGCCTGGTCGACGTCCTCGTGGACGAACTCGTCCTCCACGCCGTCGGCGATGTTGTCGAGGGAGAGCCGCAGGGCGGTGAGCGGGGTGCGCAGCTGGTGGGAGGCGTCCGCGACGAAGATGCGCTGCGAGGCGACGAGGGTGTCCAGGCGTTCCGCGCCCTGGTTGAGGGTGCGGGCGAGCGTCCGGGTCTCCTGGGGGCCGGTGACGGGCGAGCGGGCGGTGAGGTCGCCGTCGCCGAACTTGCTGGCCATGTCGTTGAGCTGGCGCAGCGGCTTGGTGAGGAGCCGGGCCACGATCGCGCCGAGCCCGGCGGCCACGGCGAGCACGCCGACCGCGAGGATCGCGCGGAAGCCCCAGATGCTCCACAGTCGGTCGGTGAGGTCCTCGGTCTCGTACCGGATGCGGACCGCGCCGACGATCCGGTCCCCCACGGCCCCGTTCCGCGCGTACACCGGCACGGTGACGACCAGCTCGGGACCCCACACCAGCCGCGACCCCCAGTCGACGGTGGTCCGCCCCTCCGTCAGCGCCCGGCCGAAGGCCGGGTCCTCCGGGTGGGCGGGCAGCGGAAGCGGCGGCACCGCGCTCCTGCCGTCGGCCGCCACCACCTCCACGGTCCCCGGCGTCTCGTCCGCGTACGCCCCCGCCATCCGGGCCAGCGCCTGCCGCGCGGGCTCGTCGCCGTCGCCGAGCAGCAGCGCCATCGTGGTGGCCTCGCGGCGTACGGACTCCTCGGTGTCACCGCGCAGTTGGGCGGTGAGCGTGAAGGCGACGGGCACGGTGAAGGCGGCGAGCGCGACCGCGACGAGGGCCACGTAGCTGACGATCAGCCGCTTGATCACGCGCGGTCCGCCGGCGTCCCGCCGGATCCGGCCTCCGCGACGGCCCCGGGTCCGGCCCCGTCTCCGGCCTCGGGTCCGCCCGACGGTTCCTCGGTCACCACGACCAGCCGGAAGCCCACGCCCCGGACCGCCTCGACGACCACCGCGCCCGCGAGCTTGCGCCGGAGCGCGGCCACGTGCACGTCGAGGGTCTTGGTGGGGCCGAACCAGTTGGCGTCCCAGACGGCTTCCATGATCTGTTCGCGGGACATCAGCGCGCCTGGTTCCTCGCTGAGGAAGGCCAGGAGGTCGTACTCCTTGGGCGTGAGCGCGACTTCGGCGCCGTCGAGGTGGACCCGGGCGGCCTTGCGGTCGACGGTCAGCCTGGTCCCGTACCGCTGCGGCCCCAAGGGCTGCTCGGCGGGGCGGACCCTGCGCATCACGGCGCGGATGCGGGCGATGACCTCACGGACGCCGAAGGGCTTGGAGACGTAGTCGTCGGCGCCGATCTCCAGGCCGACGACCCGGTCGGTCTCGTCGCTCCGGGCGCTGATCACGATGATCGGCACGTCCCCGCGCCGCCGCAGCGCCCGGCAGACGTCGAGCCCGTCGGTGTCGGGCAGCCCGAGATCGAGCAGCACGAGGTCGTAGGGGGTGGTGACGGCGAGGCCGGCCGTCCCCGTGGTCACCCACTCCACCTCGAACCCGTAGCGCAGAAGCCCGCGCCGCAGGGACTCCGCGACCGGTTCGTCGTCTTCCACCAGCAGTACACGCACGGGGAAACCCTAGTTCGAGTTCCGCGTGTCAGTTCACCACGGTCCGGGCCCGGATTCGGGCTCAGTAGTAGCGGCGCATGATCTCGTCGGCCCACTCCGGCTGCCCGGTCGCCCCCTGCGGGCCGAACTCCGCCATGTACGGCTTGATGTCGAGCACCGGTGTGCCGTCGACCGCGTCAAGTCCCCGCACATGGAGGTCGAGGCCGTCCGTGCGGATCAGCCGGCAGCGCGAGACGCCGAGGCGGTTGGGGCGGTTCTTGCCGCGCTGGGCGAAGATCCCGACGAGCGGCCAGTCCGTGTTGCCGCGCGGGTGACGCGCGCCGGTCTGGACGGCGTCCGGCCGCACCCGGTCGAAGTGGTAGACGACCTCCAGGTGGGAGAAGTCGTCGAGCCCCGCGACCGCCTCGGGACCGAAGACCTCGGCGTCGAGCCGGACGATCGACTCCACTTCGCCCCACTCGTCGTCCCGTACGTCCTGCCGTCCGCCGACGACATGCCCCACCGGGTACGACACGACCGTCGTCGGGGTGCGCCGCTCCTCTGCCGCTGCCATGGACTTCCTCGCTTCTCTCTCACGGGTCCCGTGGGATGTTCCGGCTGCCTGCCCGGCCCGGGGTGCGGCCGCGCCCCGGCACCGTACCTCCTCCGCCGCAGGCCCATCGAAAGTCCGTCAGATGCCGGGGCCGTACCCGGGATCGGGCTTCTGCGGCGGGTTCCAGCCGAGCGCGAGCCCCCAAAGGCCGAGCGCGACGACCGCCACGCAGACGAGCGCGGCCTGCCAGGGCCGGAGCCATCGGCCGGCCGCCGCGTAGGTCAGCGGCGGTACGACGAGACCGCCGCAGAGGATGAGCGGCAGTTCGAGGAGGATCACGCCCCAGTCCCTGGCGTGCGCCTCGAAGCCGCCGTCGATCGTGTACGCGGCCCTGCTCAGCGCGAACGCCCCCACGACCACGACCCCGGCGACGGCGAGCAGGCAGCCGACGGCGCTCTCCGCCCGGTCGCTCCCCCGCTCCTCGCCGTCGTGCCCTTCCCCGTGTACTGGGTTCTCGCTCATGCCGGTGACGGACGCCGGACGGCCCCGCCCGGTTCCGCCGCGCGCTCGCCGCACGGGCGGGGGCGGGTGACGATGGACGTACGGGGACACGAACGGAGACCGGGCAGCACCGGGAGGCATCGATGGCCCACTCCTCCGACGCCACCGACGTGCTGGTCGTGGGCGCGGGCCCGGTCGGCCTGAGCGCCGCCGCCGAGCTGCGCCGCAGGGGCGTGCGCTGCCGGCTCGTGGACCGGCTGCCGGCCCGGCTGCCGTACGCCAAGGCGGTCGGGGTCCAACCGCGCACGCTGGAACTCTGGGACCGGATGGGACTGGTCAGGGACGTCCTCGAAGCCGCCGTTCCGCTGCGCGGGCAGCTGATCTACGTCGACGGCCGGGAGCGGGCGAGGATCGACCTCTCCCTCCCGCCCGAGGTGCCGTACGGCTTCGCCGCGCTGCCGCAGTACGAGACCGAGCGGCTCCTCGAGGCGTACGTGGCCCGGCTCGGCACGCGCGTCGAACGCGGCACCGAACTGCTGTCCTTCACCCAGGACGAGGACGGGGTCACCGCACGGCTCCGCACCGCCCCGGGCACGGAGGAGGAGCTGCGGGTCCGGTATCTGATCGGCTGCGACGGCGCCCACAGCGTGGTCCGCAAGACCCTGGGCCTGTCCTACGAGGGGTCCGCGTTCCCGGAGACGTACATGCTCGGCGACGTCGAGGCCGACTGGGACCTGCCGCCCGGGTACGCCGTACGCTCCAGCCGCCCGTCGCCGGACGGCGACGGCGACGACCTCCTGGTGTGCGTCCCGCTGCCGGGGGCGGGGCGCTACCGCATGTCGATGAAGGCCCCGCCGGACACCGCCCCCCGGGAGGGCGCCGGGGACGGTGTCGCGCACGGTCTGGAGGGCAACGGCCCCGGTCTGGCAGAGCTCCAGGACGTCGTCGACCGTCTGGCGCCCCGCCCGGCGCGGCTGTCGGCGCTGCGCTGGTCGTCGGTCTTCCGCATCAGCCACCGCATCGTCGACCGCTACGGGGAGGGCCGGGTGTTCGTCGCGGGCGACGCGGCCCACATCCACCCGCCGGTCGGCGCCCAGGGCATGAACACCGGCGTCCAGGACGCCGGAAACCTCGCCTGGAAACTCGCTCTCGTCCTGCGCGGCGAGGCCGGGCCCGCCCTCCTGACCAGTTACGACGCCGAGCGCCGCCCGGTCGGCGAGGAGGTCGTGGGCCGCACCGTCCGGCATGCCACCCAGGGCATGGAGACCGGCCCCGACCTGCGGCACACGCGGATGCTCCGCGAGGCCCAGCTGCTCGTCGGCTACCGGGGCGGCCCGCTCTCCGGGACCCCGTACGGCCCCGACGAGGCACCCCAGCCGGGCGACCGCGCCCCGGACTGCGCGGGCCTGACGACCCCGATCGCCGGGTATCCGCTGCGCCTGCTCGACGTGCTGCGCGGCCGGACCGGGCACGTGGTGCTCCTGTACGGGTCCGAAGCGGCCGTACTGGCCCGGGCGGCCGATCTCGCCCGGGCCTCGGGCGACCTGTTGCCGCCGCTCGCCGTACTCGCCCGGGAGGCTCCGGACGGAGCGGCCCCGGGCGCCGTCTACCGCGACGCCGCCGGGGAGTTCGCACGGCTCTACCTCCCCGACGGCGCGACCGGCTTCGTGGTCCGGCCCGACGGACAGCTCGGCGCCCGGTTCCCGCTCGACGGCACCGGGGCCGCGCTGTCCGCGTACCTCAGGGGCCTGTCCGTCCCCTGAGGTCGCGAACTGGCCTACGGGACCCAGTGGTTGCCCGAGACCGTGATCATGACCTGGAGCTGGATGCTCGCCGAGAAGTAGCTGCTGGTGTCGACCGGCGTGGCCAGCATCTTGTTCCAGAGGGCGTCGAGCCAGGCCTGGCTGCCCGAGTCCGTCATCGCCGCCACGGCGAAGGGAGCGAAGTAGGCGGCCTCGCTGCCCGAGGAGATCTGGGTGCCGTTGAGCTTGTAGCCGATGGCGATCTTGTTGGGGTCGCCGCCGGTCTTCGACTTGATCCAGCCGTTGAGCTTCCGCGCGGCCGCGAGCGAGGTGGAGTCCCCGCTGGTCACGGCGTCGTCGGCGATGCGCCACGGGGTGCGACAGGCGTTCCACCAGTACGCGCCGTCGTTGGGGTCCTCAAGGACCTGGCCGGGGGCCGGCTTGGGGGTGGTGTTGGTGTCGACGACGAAGTCGGGCAGCAGGCCGGTGTTCGGGGCGTAGGTGGACTGGAGCCGGGAGATCTGGGTCTGGTGGGCGCTGCGCACACCGTCCCAGGTGGTGTCGCCGGAGGCCGTGCGGAAGGCCCGGAAGTGGTCGACCATCCAGTCGGACGTCCGGCTGATCCAGTAGTACTGGTCGCCGGAGCTGCTCCAGTCGCCGAGCTTCAACAGCTTGGTCGTCGGGTTGAGTTCGTCCTTCTTGATCGCGGCGATGTGCTTGAGCGCGAGGTCCTTGTAGTTGTACGTGCCCGCGCTGCCCCACTGCTTGTCGGCGAGGAGCAGGCCGTAGGCCACGTCCATGTCGCCGTCGGTGGCGCCGTCACCGCCGTTGACGCTCTTGCAGGCGACGTCCTGTTCGGCGGCGAGCAGGTTCGGGTTGACGGAGGACGGGTGGTCGATCTTCCACTTCACCAGACCGTCGAAGATCTTCTTCGCGTCCGGGTCGGCGCCCGCCATCGTGGCGGTCACGACCATGCCGTAGCCCTGGGCCTCGGCGACGTACGGGTGGTCGGCGTCCGGCGAGATGATCTGGTACCAGCCGTTGCCGCAGTTCTGCCGGACGAACGCGGCCTTCCACTTGTTGTAGTACTCGACGACCTTCTGGTCGGTCGTCGCCTGCGACCCGGACGGCTTCAGCATGCCCGCCGCGTACGGCTTGAGGTGGCTGCCGAACGGCACCGCCGTCCCACTGCCTCCCCCGCCCCCGCCGGACGGCGCCCCGTACACCTCGAACTCCCAGAGCGAGTACCCGTACGGCGTCCCCCGCCCGGTCCCGTACATCCGCACGTACCGGCCGCTGCCCGAGACCGTCAGGTCGTCGGTCGCCCCGTCGCCCGCCGTGGTCGCGTACACATCGCTCCAGCTCGACCCGTCGGCCGAGGTCTGGATCCGGTACGCCTTCCCGTACGCGGCCTCCCAGTTGAGCTTCACCCGCGAGATCGTGTGGTTCGCCCCGAGGTCCACCCGGATCCACTGCGGGTCGACACCCTCCGCGCTCGCCCACCGCGTCGCCGTGTTCCCGTCGACGGCCAGGCCCGCCCCGAACGCCGACGTCTCCACCGACGACGCCGTCACCGCCTTCCCCCCGGACACCAGCCCATCCGCGGCCTCCGCCTGCGGCATCACCGAAAGCGGCACCGCCAACAACCCCGCGAGCCCGAGAAGCGAGGCACTTCGTCTCCGCATGACAACACCCTTTCTCGCCCTGCCCAATGGATAGGAAGCGTTCCTAACCATTGGCGGAGACTAGAGAGCCCCAAGTGACCGCGCAAGACCCCTGACACAGCCACCACGTAAGGATGTTGTGCGCGCCTTCCCCTACCTCGGCCTCTGCGCGCCCCCCGCAAGGCCGGGTATCGGGGCGAGAACGGTGACCGGCGCGGCGCCCGCGACGGCGGTGACGGCGGCGCGTTGGGGGTCGGTCCATTCGCGGACGGGGAGGGAGGGGTCGCCGGCTTTGAAGAGGGCTTCGTGGCGGACCCAGAGGGGGAGGAGGGCGGTGTCGGGGGCGGGGCTCGCGAGGGCGGCGTCGAGGGCGGCTTCGGGGAGGAGGCGGCGGAGGACGGGGAGGGGGCCCGGGCGGCGCGAAGAGGGTTCGACGTCGATGCCGACGGGACCCGGGCCGATGACGGCGGCGACGAGACCGTCCGCGTGGCTCATGCTGAGGCCGAGTTCGGGGTGGCCCGGGAGGTAGGGGCGGCCGTGCCCGGCCTGGCCGCAGGTGGGGCAGGACTGGGCGGGCGTGGCGGCGGGCAGGGGCCGGCCGGTGAACGCGGCGACGCAGAGGCGCAGCAGGAGCCGGGCCGCGAGGACGTCGTCGCGGCGGGACGGCAGGCGGATCGGGGCCAGCCGCCGTGTCTCCCACGGCGCGAGCAGCCCCTCGTGGAGCTCGGGGTGGGACAGGACTTCCGCCGTGGTGGCCAGGGCGGCGAGGGCGGGCCGGTCCGGGCCGGGCGGCGCGGGGTCGCCGCCCGTCACGGGTGCTCGGTCATCCGGCGGCGGCCGGTGCGGCGGGGTCCAGGAAGCGGGCCTTGACGCGGTTGAGGGTGCGGAAGTCGTCGATGGTGACCTCCTGGAGGTCGATGGAGTCGCCGGACATGTCCTCAAGGAGGTCGATGAACTCCAGGAAGTCCATGGAGTCGATGAGCCGGGCTTCGATGAGGTCCTCGTCGGCGTCGATCGGGCCGTCGAGGCCGGGGTTCTTCTCGTGGAGCCAGTCGGTGATGCGTTCCATGGTGCGGGGTCGCTCCTGTTCGGTGGCGCTGGGGTGGTGGGGTGGTGGGGCCCGGAGTGCGGGGCCGGGGGGACGGGCTCGGGTCAGAGCGCGGCGGCGTCGCGGAGGCGGGCGAGCGCGGCTTCCGGGGTGCCGTGGGCGAGGAGCATGGCGTGGACCCAGCGTTCGACACCGAAGGCCACGCAGGCGCTGTAGGCGGGGCCGTGGGAGCCGGCGCGGATGTCGAGGCGTTCGCCGAAGAAGTTGCGGTGGCGGTTGACGGAGGCGATGGCGGTGCCGTCGGGGGCGCTGAACTCGTGCTTCACCGGGTCGAGGGCCATGAGGCGGGCGCGCGAGCCGCCCTTGTCGTAGAAGGGGTCGTCGGCGGTGGCGCGGGTGAGGACGAGGCCGAGGCGGCCGGCCAGCTCCTGGATGAACTCGGCGCCGCCTTCGAGGTGCTCGACGGCGCCCTGCTTGGTGCCGAGGTAGAGGACCTCGCGCATGTGGAAGCCCCACAGGCGGCGCAGGCCGTCGTAGTGGGTCTCGTTGCGGAAGCAGCGGCCGGCGGCGGAGAGGCGCAGGCCGTCTTCGCCGACGTCGCGGCCCTCCAGGGAGAGCAGCAGCCCGTAGCAGGTGGCGGACGGCAGCAGGTATCCGGTGGGCGTGAGCGGCAGTCCGCCCGGCTGTTCACCGGCCGCGAGGCCGTCGAGGGCCTCGGGGGTGAAGCGGCCGGCGGAGACGCCGAGGTGGGGGAAGTTACGGAAGAAGTCCAGGCGCGCGAGGCTCTCGACGGAGAGCAGCGGCGGCCCCGTCACCTCCGGCGCGGAGAGCCGCCCGGCGAGACCGGTGAGGAGCTCGTCCAGGCCGCGCAGCAGCGCCGTGTGGGCCGGGTCGAGCGTGATCAGGCCCGCACCGGGGTTCTTGAGGCCGCCCACGGGCAAGGCCGTGGTGCCGGGTGTGCTCATGGAAACCGCTCCCTCTGGGCGTGGACGAACAGTCGGGGGCTCGGGAGGCCGGAAGGACGGCGGACGGGCCGCCGGAGCCGGCGGGGCGGCCGAAGCGCGCGTCACGGCAGAGCCGCCTGACGGCCCGTCACTTTCCGGGCCGCGCACAAGGACCCTAGGACAGGCGTTCGCGACTTGTCTAGACCAAAGTTGGCCCATCGAGAACCGGCCCGACGCTCCCTCACGACCCCTTTATCCCGTACGAATGCGACACAACTCCGCATGTCCACACCCCACTTGACAGGACATATGGTCTACACCAATTCTTCTGGACGACATGGCCCAAGGACCGGAGGGACCCCATGACGACACCCGCCGCAGACCGCCGCCCGCGCCGCCCTTACCTCCACCGCGCGGCATCCGACCGCCCGTACTTCAGCGCCGACGGCGAGTCCTACCTGGCGCAGACGACGCTGCGGGAGCTGGAGAAGTCACGACCCCTCCGCGTCCTGTCGGAGCAGGACTTCGCGCACTGGCAGACGTACGGATACGTCGTCGTCCGGGAGGCCATCCCGGCGGAGGCGGCGCGCGCGCTCCTCGACTTCACCTGGGAGTTCCAGGGGCTCGACCCCGAGGACCCGGAGAGCTGGTACGCGGACCGGCCGTTCCGCTCCGAACTCGACGAGCAGCTCCACGTGTACGGCTTCGTGGAGGCGTACCACCACCAGCTCCTGTGGGACAGCCGGCAGGCCCAGCGCGTGTACGACGCCTTCGTCGACGTCTGGGACTGCGAGGAACTGTGGGTGACCCTCGACCGGCTGAACCTCAACCCGCCCAATGTCCGCAACCGCGACCGCGCCCTGATCGACAAGCGTGACCGCGGCTTCGACATCGAGCTGCACTGGGACATCGACACCACGCTCGGCGTCCCGCCCCAGCGCGTGCAGGGCATCATCGCGCTCAACGACACCCGCCCCGAGACCGGCGGCTTCCAGTGCGACCCGGAGCTGTTCCGGCGCTTCGAGGAGTGGAGGCCCGGTCAGCCGGCCGACCGCGACCCCCTCCGCCCGGACGTCGACCGCTCCGAGTTCCCCGTCGTACGGCCCGAGTTGCACCCCGGCGACCTGCTGATCTGGAACGGTCTGCTCGCCCACGGCGTGGCCCGCAACGTCTCGGCCGACGGCGTACGGGCCGTCCAGTACCTGTCGATGATGCCGGCGCTCGAAGAGCACGAGCGGCTGCGGAAGTCCCGCGTCGACTCCTGGCGCCATCTGCGCACCCCGCGCTGGAACCGCACCCTCGTCGGCGACCCGGTCCTCCACGAGTCCAAGCGCTACCCCACCGCCGAACTGACCGACCTGGGCAGCCGGCTCCTCGGACTCACCTCCTGGAAGGACGCCGACGGGACCACCCCGACCACCGCACCCCCCGCGGCCGCCGCCGCCACCGCCTCCGCCACCTCCACCTCCACCTCCTCCACCGCCTCCGCGCAGAGCGGAGAGCCGGCGTGCGCCGCGTCTGCCTGACCCTCCCCACCAACCGCGCCTGCGCGGACACCATCGCCGCCGTCGCCGAGGAGGCCGCCTACGGCGCCGCCCACTTCGACGTCGAGGTACGGCTCCTGATCCTGGACTCCTCCGAAGCTCCGGTACTCGCCGCACACCGCGCGGCGGTACGGGCACTCCCGCCGGCCCCGGGCGTCGTCGTCCACCACCTCGACGAAGCCGAACAGCGCTCATTCCTCGCGGAGTTGATCGGCACCTCAGGGGTCGAGCACCCCGATCGGGTGCTGGATGTGATGCTGCCGGACGCCGTGTCCTACGGCGCCTGCACCAACCGCGCGTTCCTCATCGCGGAGGCCCTGGGGTGCGCCTCGGTGCACCGCAGGGACTCCGACAGCCGCTATCAGCAGCTGGAGGGGAAGCCGGTCTTCCCGCTCCACCACGAGCTCGCCTCGCTCGGGCGGCGGGCGGCCGACGTGACGGGGCTCGTGACCCGAAGCCGGCTCGACCCCGCCTGTGCGGAACGGCCGGTGGCGATGGTCGGCGGTTCGTTCGTCGGCGAGATGTCCGTGGACGTCGAGGAGATCCGGCGGCTCGAACCCGCCGTCTACCACGACGTCATCGGCCTCTCGATCCCCGACGGCTATCCGGAGATCTGGCGCGCCAACCTGATCGAGGAGTCCTTCCGGGGCGCCGGCACGGCCGCGTTCACCGCCGACCGGACGACGCTGACCAACGTCAGCCCCACCCGGGTCGACATGTGCAACATCGGCTTCGCCCGCGAGGTCTACGGCCGCGTCCCGCTCCCTCCGGCGACGGACACGATCGGCAGCGACTACTTCCTCATCCACCTGGTCCACGACGCCCGGCTGCCCGGCGTGCTGCACAACCGGCACATCGTCAACTACCACACCGAAGAGCGGCGTTCGGACCAGGGCTTCCGCGCCTACCAGCTGCGCTTCGCGAAGTTCCTCCTGTCGACGGCGTACTTCAACGACGTGCACGCCCGGATGACGGCGGCCGGCGACACCCTGCTCGACGACGGCGGACACGTCCGCGCCGCCGCCGTCGCCGCGTTCGTCCGCGACAGCACCCGGATCGACCGCGCCGGGAACACCGAACGGCTCGACGTGCTCGACCGCTCCTACCGCAAGCTCGGCGGCCGGTACTCCGAGGCCGCCGACGTCCTCGCCGCCCGCGCCGACCGGCTCCTCGACGAGGCCCGGCGGGACATGGAGGAGTTCGCCCTCCTCATCGACGCCTGGGATCCCCTCGTCCGCTCCGCGCACTCCGCGAAAGGCATCGCATGAGTACCGTCACCGTCCCCTACCGGGGCGGCGAGGCGCGCCGGGGCCCGGTCACCATGGGCCAGGCCAACATGATCCGCTGCATCCTGCGCGACGAGCCGGTGCAGATCAACATCCACGACGTGTGGCCGGTGCCCGCCGGGACACGTACGGACACGGCGATCGACGCGCTGCGCGCCCTGGTCGTACGGCACGAGGCGCTGCGCACCACCTTTCCCGCCGCACCCGACGGGGGCGTGACGGGAGAGCAAGTGGTGACTGACGAAGGAGAGTTCGACGTCACGATCCTCGACCACGAGGAGCTGCCGTCCGAACCGGCCGCCTACGCCGACGCGTTGGCCCGTGCGGCGCGCTCCGACCGCTTCCACCTCGACCGGGACTTCCCGCTGCGGGTGACCTTGGTGGCCGAGGCCGGTGCGCCGGTGTTCCTCGCGCTGGCGGCGAGCCATGCCGTGACCGATGTGGGCGCCCTGTCCGTCCTCAGGGAGGAGTGGCTGGCGCTGCTCGCGGGCGAGGCCCTGCCGGACGTCACCGCCGCCACGCCGCTCGACCTGGCCGCCGAGGAGGCGACGCCGGGCGGCCGCCGCAAGTCCGGTGCGTCGCTCGCCCATTGGGAGCGGATCATCCGGACCGGGCCGCAGGCGATGTTCGCCGAGCCGGGGGCCGAGGGGACGGACGTACCGGCGCCGAGTCTGACCTTGAGGTCGCGGCGGGGTGCGCGGGCGCTGGCCGGGGTGGCGGAGCGCACGGGCGCCATGCCCGCCACGGTCCTGCTGACCGCCTGGTGCGCGCTGGTCGCCCACCGGGCCGGGCAGAGCGCCTGCGTGACGGCGGTGCCGACGTCGAACCGGTATCACCCGCGGCTCGCCCGCTCGGTGAACACCCTGTCGCAGGACGCGCTGCTCTGCCTCGACCTGCGGGTCCCGACCTTCGACGCGCTCCTCGCCAAGGCGTGGGGGGCGGCGCTCAACGCGTACCGGCACAGCCAGTTCGACGCGGTGGCGCTGTGGGACATGATCGGGCGCACCACCTTCGAGCGCGGCAGCGCGTTCGCCCGCGACGTCGTCTACAACGACGTGAGCACGCTCCCCGCGAGCGGCGGGGACACACCGTCCGACCCGGCGGACCCGGCGGCGGACTCCTGGCCGGACTTTGAGCTGAGCTGGGGGCCGGAGCAGGTCCTGCCGACCCGTCTCCTCACCTTCGTACACCGCACGGACTCCCTCCTGCGGCTCTCGCTGTGGGCGGACCCCGCGCTGTTCCCGCGCGACGCGGCGGAGGGTTTCCTCACCGGTCTGGTACGCCTCCTGGAGGCGGCCGCCGACAAGGACGTGCCGCTCGCCGCGCTCGCCGAGGTGACGGGCGTCGACCCGGTCGAGCGCGGCGCGGAGTGGAGCCTCGTGGACGGGTCCTGGGTCTCCCGCCCCGCCGTGGCGGAGGCCTTGAGCGGGGCCCTCGGCGGGATGCCCGTACACGTCGCCGAGGACGCGTCGCACGAGGACGGGGGCGGGCGGCCGCACCTCACGGCGTTCGTCGCCGCCGGCGGCGCCCCGCTGACACCGGCGGAGGCGCACGCGGCGCTGATGGACACCCTGGCCGGCCGTCCCGGAGTACTGGCCCCGCGCCGGTACGTGATCGTCGAGGACGCGCCGGCGGACGGCGGAGCGAGCAGCGAGTGGCTGCGGCAACGGATATCGACGGAAGGGACCGGCCGCGACCGGCGGATGTGACATGACGATGGATGACCTGACCGTCCGGCCCAAGCCGGACGCCCTTCCCAGCCCCTGGCGTTCCGGCCGGTTCCGGCGCTTCTTCACCGCCCGCAGCACGTCGCTGCTCGCCGACGGCATGCTGATGGTGTCGATCACGACGACCGTCCTCGCCGCCGGGTACGGCGCCGGGGGCGTGGGGTACACGCTGGCGGCGTGGATGGCCCCGATCGTGCTGCTGATCCTCTTCGGCGGCGCGCTGGCCGACAAGTTCACCCCGCAGGTGATGATGGTCGGCGCCGACGCGGTGCGGATGGCGACCATGCTCACGCTCGCCGCGCTCCTCGCGGGCGGTGAGGTACGGCTCTGGCACGTGATGGCGCTGATGGCCGTGAGCGGCGCCGCCACCGCCATGTTCCAGCCGGGCCTGGCGGCGCTGGTCCCGCAGGTCGCCGAGGACATCCAGCGGGCCAACGCGCTGCTGCGGATCTCCGAGGCGATCTGCACTCTCCTCGGTCCCGGTCTCGCCGGGCTCCTCGCGGCCTACTGGGACGTGGCCGGCTCGTTCCTGGTCATCGCGGCGGCCTACGCGATCAGCGCGCTGGGGCTCCTTTCGCTGCGGCATCTGAGCGCCGCGCCGGAGGACGGCGACGAGAGCGACGACTCGCTGCTGCGGCGGCTCGCCACCGGCTGGCACGAGTTCCGGTCCCGCTCCTGGCTCTGGGGCGTCATCGTCGTCTGGGCCGTCTACGGGCTGTTCGTCTTCGGCCCGTCGGTGCCGCTCACCGCCGCCCTGCTCACCGAGCAGCACGGGGCCGGCGGCTACGGCTGGATCGCGTCGGCGGACGGCGCGGGCACCATCGTCGGGGGACTGCTCGGCATGCGGGTCCGGCCCGCCCGGCCGCTCGTCGCGGGAGCCTGCGCGATGTTCTTCTTCACCCTCAACCCGCTGGCGCCCGCGCTCGGCTGGTCGTTCACCGTCACCGCGCTCACCGGCGTGATCGCGGGCTGCGGCTTCGCCTTCTGGGGCGTGATGTGGGCGACCAGTGTCCAGTCCCACATTCCGCTGGCCGTCCTCAGCCGCGTCTCCGCCTACGACATCGCCGGCTCCATCATGGTCATCCCGCTCGGCCGGGTGCTCGCAGGACCGGCGGCCGAGTCCTTCGGCGCCGACCGCGTCCTGCTCTTCTCCTCCGTCATGGGCGTCCTCTGCCTCTGCGTCATGCTCGCCATACCGGCGATCCGCGGCCTCGGCAGGGCGCCCGCCGAGAAGGCAGCGGATCCGGAAGGGGCGTGAGGCCTGGGGGCGCCCCCAAGCCGGGCGCGCCCCCAAGCCGGCGCGCCCCCACGCGGACGCGCCCGTCCGTCAGACGTCCTGAATGCGCCGGAAGGGCTGGTCCGCCTCCAGGGTGAAGGCGACGTCGAGGAGGGTGCGCTCGCTTCCGGGGCGGCCGGAGAACATGACGCCCACGGGCAGCCCCTCCTCGGTCGCGTGCGTGGAGGGCAGCGAGAGCGACGGGGTGCCGACGATGTTGTCGACCGGGGTGAAGGCGACGTAGTTCAGGATGCGGTCGACGAGCTCCTGGTACGGGAGGGTGGGGCTGAGGCGGCCGATCGGCGGTGCCGTGTGGGCCAGTACGGGCGAGAGCAGCAGGTCGTGGCCGCGGAAGGCCGCCGCGTAGGCCTCCTTGGTCCGCTTCAGGCGGCGCAGCACGCTCGGAGTGTCCCGCCAGTTCCTCGCGTACGTCTCGTGGAGTCCCCGGCTGAGGCCGTCCATGCGGTGCCGGTCGAAGTCGGGGCCGAGGGTCCGGCCGGTGGTTCCTATGAGGAAGGAGAGCAGTCCCCAGTAGGTGAGGAAGTCGTCGGTGAAGCGGGTGTCGATGGCGGGTGCCACCGGTTCGACGGTGTGGCCGAGCCGTTCGAGCGTGGCCACGGTGTCGGTGACGGCCGCCCGGGTGGCGCTGTCGGACCGGACTCCGTTCGGCGAGTCGAGCATGAACCCGATGCGCAGCCGGCGTCCCGAGGGGCCTTCCACGAGGCCGACGGGCGGCAGTTTCGGATTGCGCCGGTAGGTCTCGGCGGCGGCGAGGAAGGCGGCGGTGTCGCGTACGGAGCGGCTCACGATGCCGTCGTTGACGATGTCGAGGGGCAGCATGCGGCTCTGCGCGTTCGGCACGACGCGGCCGCGGGTCGGCTTGAGGCCGACGAGGCCGCAGCAGGCGGCGGGGATGCGGATCGAGCCGCCGCCGTCGTTGGCGTGGGCGATGGGCACCGCTCCGGCGGCGACGAGCGCCGCGCTGCCGCCGGACGAACCTCCGGCCGAATGGCCGGTGTTCCACGGGTTGCGGACCGGCTCCCCGTGCTCGTACTCGGTGCTCGGGCTGAAGCCGAACTCGGGCAGCCGGGTCTTGCCGAGGACCGTGACGCCGCTGCTCAGGAACTGCCGGGTGAAGGGGGCGTGCCGCCGGGCGGCCCTCGGGGTGAAGGCGGCGCTGCCGTGGCCGGTGGGCAGGCCCTGGTAGTCGGTGTTGTCCTTGACGAAGGTGGGCACTCCGGCGAAGGGGCCGCGCGCCCCGGCGGCGGGGGCCGGGGAGTCGACGTACGCCTGGACGGCGTGCAGGCGTGCCTCGACCTCCCGCACACGCCCGGCGGCGTCCCTGGCGGCTTCGGCGGCGCTGACCTCGCCGCGCCTGATCGCCGCCGCGAGGCCCACGGCGTCGTGCTCCCCCAGGGCGTCGTCTCGGAACGCGTGCACCGCGGTCCGTTCCTCGAAAGTCGTCACAGCTGCCTCAGCCCCCGGCCGTATGGATGGTCGCCCGTCCATCATTGCGTACCCGCGAGTAACACGCGAGGGGTCGGCGGGAGCCGAGGTTCGGCCGACAGGCCGACAGGCCTTCAGGCCGTCAGAGACTCAGGCCGTCAGGCCGTCAGGGAGTCGTGCGGACCGGGAAGCTGAAGGCGTGGCCCTGCTCCTTGAGCCAGGGCAGCACCTGCTTCAGGGCCTCCACGGTCTGGCCGCGGTCGCCGCCTCCGTCGTGGAAGAGGATCGTCGGCCCGTTGGACAGCTGGTTCTTGACCGTGTTGACGATCGAGGCGGTGCCCGGGAGCTCGAAGTCCTTCGTGTCGACGTTCCAGCCGAGCGGGCGCATCCCCGCCGCCGCCGCGATCTTCCGGCTGTCCGGGGTGAACGCGCCGCCCGGCGCCCGGTAGTACTCGACCTTCGCTCCCCCGGCCGCGTCCTCGATCATCTTCTTGGCGTCCAGGATCTGCTGCTTCTGGTACGCCACGGACTTCTTGTCCATCGAGGTGTCGTGGGTCATGGTGTGGTCGCACAGCTTGTGGCCGTCGGCGACGACCCTCTTGACGAGGTCGGGGTGCTGCTTCGCCTGCGGCCCGATCATGCAGAACACGGCCTTGACGTCGTTCTGCTTGAGGAGGTCGAGCACCTGGGGCGTCCAGCGCGGGTCGGGCCCGTCGTCGATGGTGATGTTCACGGCCGTTCCGCCCGCCTCCGCGGCGTGGGCGATGCTCTCGGGCACGCGCTGGGCGGGAATCCGGGCCGGCGGCGCCTCCGTCCGGGCCGACGGCGTACGGCCTGCGGCCCCCGCCTCCGCGGCGGCCTCGGAATCCGTGAGCGCGGCGGCGCCCCACACCGCGAGACTGATCCCGACCGCCGAGGCCACCACGGCTATGTGAGTCCTGTACGCGCTCTGCTGCCCCATGAAATGCCCACTCCCCGTGCGCTCGTCCGTCTCCCAGGTGAGAGGACGGTACAAGCCCCCGGAAGGTTTCACTCAGGACCGATCGTTCGTGCGGCGCCCGCCTGTCCGAAACACCGTCATTGATAGAGTGACCGCCGTCCACGAGCCCGCGCGCCGCACGGCGCCACCCTTCCGGCTCACCCCCAACGCGCCGCGCCCGCCCGCCGGTTGGCCGCCACGGCCGCCCTCGCCGCAGGCGCTCGCACGTGTCCCCTCTCCCTCCCTGAAGGATCCATGGAACTCCACGACGGCCGACGTGTGAAGCTCGTCGCAGACGTCAGGTTCGCCGGCTCGCTCACCCGGGCCGACGCCTCCCCTGACGCGGCGGAGACCGTCGCGGGCTCCCTGTCCCTGGCCGCCGGCACCGAGGGCACCGTCGACCGGGTCGTCGAGCACGACAGGGTGGAGACCCACGAGGTCCGCGAGTACCTCCGGCTCAAGTCGCTCCTCGACGACTTCGGCGCGCAGATGCCCCCGGGCAGCAGGCAGCAGCTCGAAGAGCAGGTGGCGGCCCTGCGCGCCGACTGGCTCGCCTACGAGGAACAGCGGCTGCGCGTGACGGTCCGGGTCCGCCTCGACAACGGCTTCGTGCTCGACGAGGCGGACGTGACCCTGTTCACGCCCGCCTGATCCCGCGCGCCGGGAAGCGTCAGCCGAGGCGGACCCGGATCTTCTGCGGGGCGCCGCCGAGGCCGGTGAGGTCGCCGAAGGTGAGGGTCAGCGCGGGGCCCGCGGTGGCGCTGGTCACGGTGGGGGGCTTGGAGCGGATGGCCGAGACCCGCTTGGACCAGGTGACCTGGAGCGAGGCCGCCTGCCGGGCGGGGTCGGAGACGACGACGGTGGCGGTGCCGTCGCGGTGCTCGCGCACCAGGACGGACGCGGGCGCGGTGGCGGAGACCGAGCCGACGGTGCCGGGGGCCCAGAAGTTGACCGCGGTGAGGCCGAGCCGGGGTACGCGTACGCCCTGCTGGGCGGCGGTGTTGGCGAGGACGCGCAGCCGGCCCTTGTCGGCGGCCCGCTGAGCCGTGGTGGCGGCACTGGCGCCGGGCAGCAGCACGTAGGCGTAGTCGCCGCCGGCCGGGTCGGTGCCGTGGTCGGTGAACAGGGTCAGGTAGCGGCGGGTGAGCGGGGCGGTGGGGCCGCCGGCGTTGATGTCACGCCAGGATCCGGTGCGTTCCTCGCGTACGGCGGTGAGCTTCATGCCCTCGGGGAAGACATAGCCGGCGTGACCCGCCAGGTGCGCCCAGCGGGCGTCCTCGAAGGTCCGCTCCGTGCCCTGCGCGTCGGGCTGGAGCCGCCCGTCGACGGTGAGCGCCGGTACGCCCGCCGTGCCGAGGGCGCGGTTGTCGACGGTGGTCTCCACGGCGTACCCGTCGGTGGAGGTGATGCCCGCGCCCAGGCACACGACGGAATCGTCCAGCCAGAACCACGACTTCCTGGCGTTCATCGTGGAGGAGAGGCCGATCAGGTGCTGCCCGGTGGCGCCGAACTCGCCGTCGGTGGTGCCGCCGACCCAGGCGGCGTTCGGCATGGGCTGACCCCAGTTGCCGCCCTCCCCGTCCGCGAGCGGCTTGCGCGAGGCCGTGATGCCGGGCAGGCGGTACGGGTCGACGGTCGGCCAGTACGCGTCCGCGTACTGATCGAGGCCGTGGTCGTCGCCCCACCACGAGAGCCAGCCGGCGCCGGTGTGATAGCCGCGGGCGTGCTCGCCGTTGCCGAACTCGTAGTGGGCGATCCGCTTCGAGGCCATCGAGACCGAGGCGCACCAGTCGCGGCGGCGGTGGGTGGCCCGGTCCATGTGGTGGAACAGCCGGTGCGCCACCGGTTCGGGCGCGGGCGTGACCGAGGTGTCGTCGGCGAGGGACTGCAGCAGCGCGGCGCGCACCAGGCTGAGCTTCGGGTTCTTCAGCGGCGGGGCGAAGGTGTCGCGCCGCATCCAGCCCTTGACCATGGCACGCCAGCGGGCGTTCTCCGCCTCGCTCGCCCCCTGGCCGAGCAGCACGATGGTGGCGAGCAGCGCGTGCGCCCGGGTGTGGTCGGAGGTCCCGGCCCTGCTGATGCCGCGTGAGGAGACGTTGTCCATGATCAGCCCGTTGTGGACGAACGGGGCGATGGCGTTGTCGACGGTGTCCAGGAAGAGCTGCGCGTCCGGCGAGTTCACCGGCCACTGGGACCCGCGCAGCAGGGCCATGAGCCGTCCGAGGCCGTCGTGGAGGACGGAGCCGTAACCGCCGATGTAGGGGACGTTGCGGTGCTGGATGAAGGACCCGTCGGCATAGAAGCCGTCGCCCGAGGTCACGTAGGGGAAGACGGGGTTGAGGGCGGCGACGGCCCGCGCGAGCCGGTCGGGGTTCTCCCCGACGATCGAGCGCAGGATGACGCTGCGGCAGAGGTCGACGCGGTTGGCCCCGGTGGAGGTGCCGGTGTACGCGTCGAAGACGGAGTCGGGCACGAAGTGGTCGACGGCCCGGCAGTACGCGTCGATCCGCTCCGCCGTCAGGTGCTCGTGGACCAGCACGCAGGTGTCCATCAGCGCCTGCGCGCCGCCGATCTGCCAGTTCCACCAGTTGCCGTAGCGGGTCGTGGTGTCGTTGTAGACCCGCGCGTGGAGGTGGTCGAGGCCGGTGAGCACGGCCTGGAGTGCCGCCGGGTCGCCGGTGAGACCGGTGCCGGGCTGCGCCCACGCCTGCGCGAGGGTGGCGAGCCGGTTGTAGCTCTCGTTCATCATCGCGGAGAAGCCGTACGACTCCGCGTCCGTGTCCGGCTCGGGGTCCTGCCACACGGCGTCCGGCCACAGCGAGCCGTCGGTGGGCGCCATCGCGGTCAGGTGGGCCCGCGCGGTCCTGCCGAGTTCGGCGAGCAGCGTCCTGAACGGCTCGGCGGTGGGGCTGAACCCGGTCCCGAGGACGAGGTCGCGCCAGGTGGCCCGCAGCGCGGCGAACTCCTGCACGTCCCCCTCCCCCGCGTGGGCCGGGCCGGCGGCGACACCGGCGAGTCCGATGGTCAGCACGGTACCTCCGCTCGCCTGGAGGAAGGTGCGGCGACGCAGGGAAGAGCCCATGGGGAACCAGCCTTTGCGGAGGGGTCGGGGGCGATGCCTGAACGGCAGCCTCCGCAAGCGCTTTCTCCCCGTCAAGGGACGACCGTGAATCGGGCAGTTTTCGGTCAGTGCCAGGGCAGGCAAGCACCCCGCCCCGGAGGCCGTAAATGCTTCGACAGCACCCCCGGGCACCCGGCAGAGTGCCCCTCCATGACGAGCAGTGAACTCTGGACCCGCGCCACCGCCGACCGTTACGACGCGGAGGAGGCCGAGGCGTCCTCGCCCGCCGTCCTCAAGCCGACCCTCGCCTTCCTCGCCGAGCTCGCCGGAGAAGGCCGGGCCCTGGAGTTCGCCATCGGGACCGGACGCGTCGGAGTCCCGCTCCGGGAACGCGGCGTGCCGGTCGTGGGCATCGAACTGTCCGAGCACATGGCGGCGGTACTGCGGCGCAAGGTCGACGAGGACACCCTCCCGGTGGTCATCGGGGACATGGCCACCACCGTCGTGCCCGGTGAGTTCACGCTGGTCTACCTCGTCTACAACACGATCACGAACCTGCTCACCCAGGACGAGCAGGTGGAGTGCTTCCGCAACGCCGCACGGCATCTGGCCCCCGGCGGCCGCTTCGTCATCGAGCTGGGCGTGCCGCCGCTCCGCTTCCTGCCGCCCGGGCAGCTCGCGGTGCCGTTCGACGTCTCCGAGGGGCACCTCGGCTTCGACACCTTCGACCTGGTCGAACAGATCCTCGTCTCGCACCACTTCACCCGCGACGGCGAGGACGGCCACTACCGCCGCGAGAACTCCCGCCACCGCTACGCCTGGCCGGCCGAGCTCGACCTGATGGCCCGGATCGCCGGACTCGAACCGGAACGGCGGGTCGCGGACTGGGAGGGCACGCCGTTCACCCAGGACTCCACGAAGCACATCTCCGTGTGGCGCAAGCCCGTCTGAGGCCGGCCCGGGGCCGCCGCCTCCCCGAAGCGGCGGAATCAGCCGGGTGACGTCGCGCCGCCGCAGGACTCCCGTACCACCAGCCTCGGCAGCCACTCCGAGGCGGAGTGCGCCGCTCCGGGGTCTTCGAGGCGGCGCACCAGGAGGCGGACCGCGGCCTCGCCGACGGCGAAGGTCGCCGGGCTGACCGAGGTCAGGGGCACGTCCGCGAGCGCGGCCATCTCGTCGTTGTGGCAGACGAGCGCGAAGTCCCCGGGCACGCGCACCCCGTGGGCCGTCAGCCACTGGAGCAGGTTCATCGCGTCGATGTCGGTGTGGACGAGCCCGGCGGTCACCTCACCCGCCCCGATGAGCGCGAGGAGGCGCTCCCTGTCGATGTCGTCCGGGTGGCCCCACGGCCCGTTCGCCGTCCGCGACAGGTCGTCGTCGGGCAGGCCGAGGGCCCTGACCGCGGAGTGGTAGCCGGCCCGCACGGCGGGCCGCGTATGGGTGTGCCGGGCGAGCAGCGCCACCCGCCGGTGCCCCAGCGCCGCCAGGTGCCGTACGGCGAGCGCCGCCCCGCCCGCGTGGTCCGACACCACCCGGTCGAGGTGGGCGCCGGGCATCCCGAGGGGGATCCGGCGCTCGACGAGCACGGCGGGCACGGCGGGCTCCGCGAACCGGGCCGCCTCCTCCTCGGTGGGCCCTCCGACGGTCCAGCTGGGCGCGAGCAACAGGCCGTCCACACCGGCGCCGAGCAGGGTGGCGACGTGCTGGAGGTCGCGGTCGGCCGCGTAGTCGGTGATGCCCACCAGGAGCCGCGCCCCCAGGTCGGCCGCGGCCTGCCGGGCGCCCTGGATGACCGCCCGGAAGTAGTAGTCGGACACGGGCACGACCATCCCGAGCACCAGCCCGCTGGGCGTCGCCGGCACACTCCGCCGGGCCAGCCGGGCGTCCCGGGCCCCCAGCGGCGCGGTCGGCCAGCTGACGCCGCCGTGCGACCGCCGCACCCGCCCCACGTCGGCCAGCGCGGCCACGTCCCGCCGCGCCGTCTCCACGGACACCCCGATCGCCACGGCGAGTTCGCTCACCCGTACGCTCTCGCGCTCCCGCACGACCCGCAGAATCCGGCGGTGCCGCTCCTCCACGCTCTCCCGCATCGGTGCCGCCCCTCGCTCCGGTCCGCTGTCGCGGCCGCAGCGTAGCCCACCCTCCGACCGGCGAATGACCGTTCGATGACCGAATGCGCCGCTCCTCGTGGGGCCTTCCCGGGGCCGGGACACCCGCTCGTCAGGGATCAGCCCCCTCCGGCACCCCGCGACAGTTGGTGGAGCCGGAGGGCCATGTGGGTCTCCAGGGCCCTCGCGGGCGTGTTCCAGTCGGGACCGAGGAGCTGGGCGACGCGGTCGAGCCGCTGCACGACGGTGTTGACGTGGACGTGCAGGGAGTCCTTGGCGCGCGAGAGGCTGCCGCCGTGGTCGTAGTACGCGCGCAGGGTCCGCACCAGTTCGGTGCCACGCTCCGCGTCGTACGCCAGGACAGGTCCGAGGACCCGCTCCACGTACGAGCCGACGTCCGACCGCTCGCCCAGCAGGACCCCGATGAAACCCAGCTCGGCGATGTCGGCGCCCTCTCCGGTGCGGTCGAGGGAGTGCAGGGCCGTCAGACAGCGCACGGCCTCGCCGTGCAGCCCCGCGAGGTCCTCGGGCCCGTGTCCGGGCCCGGCGGCGCCCACGGTGACGGGGGTGCCGAGCGTACGGGCGAGTTCGGCGGCGAGCGTACGGGCGAGGGCCCCCGGGCGGTCGCCCGGCGCGAGCAGCACGACACGGCCGTGCCGCGTCCCCGCGAGACCGCCGAGCCCGCGGGCCTTCCGGGCGGTCTCGTCCGAGAGCCGGGACCGCAGGGCCGGCTCGCAGTCCAGCACGGCGACGGAGTGCGGCCGGGCGAGGTCGACGCCCAGCCGCCGGGCCCGCAGCGTCAGGCTCACGCCGTCCCACCGCGCCGACCCCGCCGGGTCCACCAGCAGATCGTCGAGCAGCTCCCCCCGCACCCGGTCCTCGGTCTCGGCCACCGACCGTCGCATCAGCAGGAGCAGCGCCGTCACCAGCGCCGCGCGCTCGAACAGCCTCCGGTCGGCCTCCGACAGATCGTCCCGGCCGGTCAGCACGATGCTGCCCAGGGCCTCGGTCCCGGCCAGGACGGCACAGGTCCACACGCAATCCGCGTGCACGGCGCGGCCGTCGGTCTGCGAGGCCGCCAGGCTCGCGGCCGAGGGCGCGACGGGCCCGGTACCGGCCCTCGCCAGCTCGCTGCCGTCGGTGTCGTGCACGGCCACCCCGCCCCCGAGCAGCGCCCCGATCTCGGCGGCCACGTCATCGATCCCCGCCCCGCGCAGCACCAGCTTGGTCAGCCGGTCGTGCGCGTCCGAGGCCCGGTGCAGGGCCTCGCTGTGCGCGTGAGCGGTCGCGTTCGCCGCCTCGAGGCGGCTGAGGGTGGACCGGGTCTCCTCCATGAGCCGTGCGCCGTCGATCGCCACGGCCGCGTGATCGGCCAGCGAGCCGAGCAGCGCGATCGCCTCGGGCGTGAACTCGCGCGGCCCCCGGTCCGCCGCGAACAGCACCCCGATGATCTCCTGCCCCACCCTCAACGGAACCCCGAGGATCCCCCCGAGCCCCTCCTCGGCCACCCCGTCGTCGATCGCGCCGGTGTGCCGGAAACGCCGGTCGGTGCGGTAGTCGGTACTCGCGTAGGGCCGGGCCGTCTGCGCGACGAGCCCGCCGAGCCCCTCCCCCATCCCGAGCCGCAGCTGCTGGAACGCCGCCGACACCGATCCGTCGGTCACCCGCATGAACGTGTCCCGCGCCACCGGGTCGTTCAGCGTCAGATACGCGATGTCGGTCCCGAGCAGCGTCCTCGCCCGCCGGACGATGGCCCTCAGCACCGCGTCGAGGTCCCTCAGCCCTGCCAGGTCCCCCGCCGTGTCGAACAGCGCGACCAGCTCCGCCTCCCGGCGCCGGTACTGATCGAGCACCCGCCGCACGGTCAGCGCGACCTCGGTCGTCTCCTCGATCCACACCGCCTCCGCCCCACCGGCCCCGTCGGCCCGCGAACGCGCCGGCTGCCCGGCCAGCCGCTCGGCGGGCGCGCCCGCGGCGAGCAGATCGAGGAGGTTGCGGGCGGCCGTCGCGGCCGGCCGCGGCGGGGTCTCACCGGGTGCCGGTGCCATGGGGCCTCCTCGACGGGCCGTGTACGGGGTGGGGTGCGGTGCCATGCGGGACCCGGTCCGTCGCGCACCCCCACGATGGCGACGGACCGGGCGGTTCAAGGGCCCAGCCGTGCCGGGCCGGGCGGGTTTCGGCTAGCCGACCCGCTCCTCCGCGCGGGCCGGGGCCGCCGCGGCGTCCTCGGCGCGCTCCTCGCGGTTGCGAGCGAGGTCGCGGCCCCGGGTCTCCCGGGTGACGGCCACCGTGATCGTGGTGATGACGGCGGCGGCGCACAGGTAGAGGCTGACGGGCGTGGAGGAGCCGTACTCCTTGAGGAGTTCGATGGCGATGATCGGGGCGAGGGCGCCGGCGACGATCGAGGCGAGCTGGGAGCCCATGGAGGCGCCCGAGTAGCGGACCTTCGTGTCGAACATCTCGGAGATGAAGGCGGCTTGGGGGCCGTACATGGCGCCGTGCAGGAGGAGGCCGGCGGTGACGGCGAGGGTGATGACGGTGAAGGACTTGGAGTCGACGAGGCCGAAGAAGGCGAAGGCCCAGAGCGCCATGCCGACGGAGCCGATGAGGGTGACGGGGCGGCGGCCGACGCGGTCGGAGAGGGCGCCCCAGAGCGGGATGGTGACGAAGTGGACGGCGGAGCCGATGAGGACGGCGTTGAGCGCGGTGCTCTTGGCGAGGCCGAGGTGGACGGTGACGTACACGAGGAGGAAGGACGTCAGGACGTAGTACGAGATGTTCTCGCCGAAGCGGGTGCCGATGGCCGAGAGGACTTCGCGCCAGCTGCGGCGGAAGACCTCGACGACGGGGGCCTTCTCCTTGACGCCCGGGACGGCCTCGGCTTCGGCCTTGGCCTGGGCGGCGAGGAACACCGGGGACTCGGAGACGGAGACGCGGATCCAGAGACCGATGGCGACGAGGACGCCGGAGAGCAGGAAGGGGACGCGCCAGCCCCAGGACTGGAAGGCCTCCTCCGACTGGACCGCGGCGAGCAGGGCGAGGACGCCGGTGGCGAGGAGGTTGCCGCCGGGGGCGCCGGCCTGGGGCCAGGACGCCCAGAATCCGCGGTGCTTGTCGCCGCCGTGCTCCGAGACGATGAGCACGGCCCCGCCCCACTCGCCGCCGAGCGCGAAGCCCTGGACGAGGCGCAGCACGGTCAGCAGGATCGGCGCGCCGACGCCGATGGTGTCGTAGGTGGGGAGCAGCCCCATGGCGAAGGTCGCGCCGCCCATCATGAGCAGGCTGATGACCAGGAGCTTCTTGCGGCCGATCTTGTCACCGAAGTGGCCGAAGACGATGCCGCCGAGGGGGCGGGCGGCGAACCCGATCGCGTACGTGATGAACGCGATCAGCGTGCCGACGAGCGGGTCGGCGGTGGGGAAGAACAGCGTGTTGAACACCAGGGCGGCGGCCGAGCCGTAGAGGAAGAAGTCGTACCACTCGATGGTCGTGCCGATCAGGCTCGCACCGACGATGCGGCCGATGCCGCCTCTCGGCGTGGTGGTGTCAGACATGGGTTCACCGGGTTTTCGCAAGGGGGACGGGACGAGGTGGTGCGGGTGGTGCGGGGGTGGTGCGTGACGGGGGAGCGGCCGGTCAGCCCGCGGTCCAGCCGCCGTCCAGGGGCAGGGAGACGCCCGTGAGGTAGCCGGAGTGCGGTCCGCAGAGCCACAGGACGGCGGCGGCGACCTCCTCGGCTTCGAGGAGGCGCTTGACGGGGGAGCGGGCGAGGAGGACGTCGGTGAGGACGTCGCCTTCACTGATGCCGTGGGCGGCGGCCTGGTCGCGCACCTGGCCTTCGACGAGCGGGGTGCGGACGTAGCCGGGGTTGACGCAGTTGCTGGTCACGCCGTGCGGGGCGCCTTCGATGGCGGCGACCTTGCTGAGGCCTTCGAGGGCGTGCTTGGCGGCGACGTAGGCGGACTTGTAGGCGCTGGCGCGGAGTCCGTGGACGCTGGAGACGTTCACGACACGGCCCCAGCCGCGGGCGTACATGTGGGGCAGGACGCGGCGCATCAGCAGGAAGGGCGCGGTGACCATGACCTTCTGGATGAGCTCGAAGCGCTCCGGGGGGAACTCGGTGAGCGGGGCCACGTGCTGGAGGCCGGCGTTGTTGACGAGGATGTCGACGTCGGCCGGGAGGAGGTCCACGGCCCCCCGGTCGGCGAGGTCGGCGACCAGCGCTTCCGCGCCGGCGATCTCGGCGACGGCCTTGGCCGCGGCGGCGTCGCGGTCGACCACGTACACGCGGGCCCCCGCCCTGGCCAGGGCGAGCACACAGGCCCGGCCGATGCCGCTTCCGCCGCCGGTCACCAGAGCCGTGCGCCCGCTCAGGTCGACCGCGGCGGTGGGCGGCGGCAGGGGCGCCGGGGCGGGAAATGTGTTCGTCATGGCCGGAAACATTAGGGAGCACCTCGACCCCGTCCCATGTGAGTGGCCACCATAAAAGGCCCTCGATCAGTGGGGGCAGTCGCCATAGGTTGGGATTGGCTGGGAGAAGGCTTGCCCGTGCAGTCTCTCCATAGCCACGGGGTCCTCGGCCGGGCCATAGATGGCTCTCACACAGGGATTCCGGCAAGCCTGGCTGTCCGGCCCATGTCAGGGGGCATGGGCGCGCCTTGATGATTCACGCCACACCGCGCCGTCCGGGCTCCGCCCCTCGTCACCTCCGGACGCGCTCTCCCCCCATCAGAAGGCAGTGGTCATGACAGAGCCGCACGTTTCCTTCCGCGCCAGGCGGGCTCGCCGTCTCGCCGGGTCCGTCCGCCGCTGGGCCGGCGCCGCCGCCGGCGCCCTGGCCCTCACGGCGGGGCTCGTCGCCGCCGGCCCGCAGGCCTCCGCCGCCGGCCTGACCCAGGTCACGGGCTTCGGTACCAACCCCGGCAACCTGTCCATGTACGCGTACGCGCCGGACGCGCTGCCCGCCGGCGCCCCGCTCGTGGTCGCCCTGCACGGCTGCACGCAGAGCGCGAGCGACTACTACGCCCACTCCGGCTGGCCGAAGTTCGCCGACGCGTACGGCTTCGCGCTGGTCTTCCCGCAGACGAGCAGCGCGAACAACAGCAACTCCTGCTTCAACTGGTTCGAGCCCGGCGACATCGCGCGCGGGCAGGGCGAGGCCCTGTCGATCAAGCAGATGGTCGACAGCGCCCTCGCGCGCTACGGCGGCGACGCGCGGCGCGTCTACATCACCGGCCTTTCGGCCGGCGGCGGCATGACGGCGAACATGCTCGCCGCCTACCCCGACGTCTTCGCGGGCGGCGCCGTCGACTCCGGGCTGCCCGCCTCCTGCGCGAACAGCGTGTCCACCGCCTACACCTGCATGTACAGCCCGCCGGACAAGACCCCCGCCCAGTGGGGCGCCCTGGTGCGCTCGGCCGCCCCCGCGGGCACCGCCTCCTGGCCGCGGGTGGCGATCTGGCAGGGCACCGGCGACACCACCGTGCGGCCCGCCAACGCCACCGAGCTCCGCGACCAGTGGACCGACGTCTGGGGCATCGGCCAGACACCCTCCCGCACCGAGAGCCTGAGCGGCGGCACCACGCTCAGCGTCTACGACGACGCCACCGGCAAGCCCGCCGTCCAGGTCTACTCGCTCCCCGGCATGGCCCACGGCCTCGCCGTCGACCCCGGCAGCGGCGCCGACCAGTGCGGCACCACCGGCACCTACTACCTCGACACCCTCTGCTCCAGCTATCACACCGCCCGCTTCTGGGGCCTCGACGGCGGCGGCCAGGAGCCCGGCCCCGGCTCGCTGCCCGCGCCCACCGGCCTGAAGGTCACCGGCACCACCGACACCACCGCGTCCCTCGGCTGGAGCGCGGTGCCCGGCGCGGCCTCGTACGAGATCCGCCGCGGCGGTACGAAGGTGGGCACGACGACCTCGACGACGTACACGGACACCGGGCTGGCCACCGGCACGGCGTACGGCTACACGGTGACGGCCGTCGACGCGGCCGGGGCGGCGGGCGCGGCCTCGTCGCCCGTGACCGCGACCACCACCGGGTACACGCCCACGTGCCACACGGCGAGCAACTACGACCACACGGTCGCGGGCCGGGCCTACCAGAGCGGCGGATACACCTACGCCACCGGCTCGCAGCAGCCGATGGGGCTGTGGAACACGTTCACCACCCACACCCTCAAGCAGACCGCGCCGGGCTACTACGTCCTCGCGGACAGCGGCTGTTCGGCCTGATCACGCCCGTCCACCGATGACCCCGGTGGAGGTGGTCACCACCACCTCCACCGGGGTTGATATGTGGATGACAGACATGGTCGCCCCTTCTGCCCGCTGCCTAGGCTCGCAGCCAGTCGGTTGGACCGGCACCGGCTCTGACCTGCGCGGTCGACCGGCTGCCCGAAGGGAAAGGGACCTCATGGGTCTGGACAAGACGGTCGCGAGCGCGGCGGAGGCGGTGGCCGACATCCCCGACGGCGCCTCCCTCGCGGTGGGCGGCTTCGGGCTTTGCGGCATACCCGGCACGCTCATCGACGCCCTGTGGCAGCGCGAGGTGAACGGCCTCGACATCGTCTCCAACAACTGCGGCGTCGACGACTGGGGCCTCGGGCTGCTGCTCGCCGCCGGCCGGATCTCCCGCATGACGAGCTCGTACGTGGGCGAGAACAAGGAGTTCGCCCGCCAGTACCTGAACGGCGAGCTCGAAGTGGAACTCGTACCGCAGGGAACCCTGGCCGAGCGCCTGCGGGCCGGCGGCACCGGCATCCCCGCCTTCTACACCCCGGCGGGCACCGGGACCCAGGTCGGCGAGGGCGGACTGCCCTGGCGTTACGCCCCCGGGGGCGGCGCGGTGGCCGTCGCCTCACCGGCCAAGGAGACCAGGGAGTTCGGCGGACGTCCGTATCTGCTCGAACACGGCATCACCACCGACTTCGCCCTGGTCCGCGCGACCATCGGCGACCGGCACGGCAACCTCGTCTTCCGCTCGTCGGCCCGCAACTTCAACCCGCTCGCCGCCATGGCCGGCCGGATCACCATCGCCGAGGTCGACCACCTCGTCGAGCCGGGCGAACTCGACCCCGACGAGGTCCATCTGCCCGGCATCTTCGTCCAGCGCGTGGTCCGGGTGTCCCCCGGCGACCCCGCGGCCGAGCGGCGCATCGAGCGCCGGACCGTTCGACCGGAAGGCGGTGCCTGAGATGGCCCTGACCCGCGACGAGATGGCGGCCCGCGCCGCCCGTGAACTCACCGACGGCAGTTACGTCAACCTCGGCATCGGCCTCCCGACGCTGATCCCGAACCACCTGCCGGCCGGCATCGAGGTGGTCCTCCAGTCCGAGAACGGCATCCTGGGCGTCGGCCCGTACCCCACCGAGGACGAACTCGACGCCGACCTCGTGAACGCCGGCAAGGAGACCGTCACCACCCTGCCCGGCGCCTCGTTCTTCGACTCCGCCCTGTCCTTCGGCATGATCCGCGGCGGCCACATCGACGCCGCCGTCCTCGGGGCCATGCAGGTCTCGTCCTCGGGCGACCTCGCCAACTGGATGATCCCCGGCAAGATGGTCAAGGGCATGGGCGGGGCGATGGACCTCGTCCACGGCGCCGGCCGGGTCATCGTCCTCATGGAGCACACCGCGAAGGACGGCACCCCCAAGCTCGTGGACGTCTGCGCCCTGCCGCTCACCGGCCGGTCCGTCGTCGACCGGGTCATCACCGACCTCGCCGTCGTCGACGTCACCGAGGACGGCTTCGTCCTCGCCGAACTCGCCCCGGGCGTCACCCTCGACCAGGTCCTCGCCGCCACGGGCGCCGAGCTGAGGGTCCCGGCCCACATCGGAGCCTGAGGGCCGCCGGGCCTACACGCTCCGCGGCGCCGCCTCGGCCGGGCCGTAGGAGGAGGCGAAGGTGAAGGCGCGCGGGGATGGTCCGTCGGCCCGCAGTTCCGCGAGCCGTTCCAGGGCCTCGTCGACGGTGGGGAGGTGGCCGGCCGGGACCCACCACAGCACCAGGTGCGCCTCGACGTGCCGGGCGAACCAGTCGCGGCGGCGCCGCATCACCTCCAGGTGCCCGCTGCGGTAGGCGAAGTCCCACAGCGCCTCCTGCGTCTCCCACACCGACAGGTTGACGATCACGTTCTCGCCGGCGGGGCGGAGCGCGGTCGCGTCGGCGGCGCCGTCCTCCACGAGCCGCCAGACGAAGCCGGGGGCACTGTCGGCGGCGGCGTTGACCGGGTCGAGCATCTCGACGAAGGGCGCCACGCGGGGGTCGTCGAGCGGGTAGCGGAGTGTGGCGACGTTCAGCTGGGCGAGGTGGGCGGCGTGCTCGGATGCGGTCATGGCCTCATCCCAGCACGCCGCGCTTTTCTATGTCAATCATCGTTGCTTTTAGAAGGCTCGACCACCACACAGCACTCCCCCGGCCGGGCGTCCATGCGCGCACGGAGCGGCCCCTCCCCGCCGATCAGGCCTTCGAGCAGCGCGAGGTTCATGCCACAGACGAGGGGCGGGAAGCGTTCGGCGACGGTGTGGAAGGGGCAGTTGCGCATCCGGACCACCGGACCGGCCGCGCTCTCGTTCTCCTCGACGCGCGGCTCGTAGCCGCGCCCGGCCAGCAGCTCCACGACCTCGTCCAGGTCGGCGCAGGCCGGCGCCGCTCCCCGGAGCGCCTCGCCCCGGCGGCGTGCGGCCGCGAAGAGACCGGCGTCGAGGCCCGCTTCCTCCGCGGCCTCGGCGAGGAGTTCGGCGGCCGTCCGGTAGTCACGGGCGGGCAGCGACACCGACCGCTCCCCCGGCGCCCGCGTGTACACCTTGGCGGGGCGCCCGGCGCCCGGTCCCGAGCGGCCGGTCAGCCGCCGGCTGCCGCTCTCCAGGAGACCGGCCTCGGTCAGCTTCTCCAGATGGTGCGCGGCGAGCGTCCGCGCCACCCCGGCCGCCTCGGCGGCCTCGTTGCGCCCGACCTCCCGGCCTTGGGCCGCCACGTACTCGTACAGGCGGCGGCGTACCGGATCCTGCAGCACCGCGATCGCGTCGATGTCCTCCACACGCCCAGTCTAGAAACAACGCGGATGGGAGATAGAAGCGTCCCGGTGCCTGCTCGCGGGCGGGTCTCAGCTGCCGCCCGGCCGCCCCGCACCGACCGCCGTGGCCAGGCGGGCCTGGCTGAGCCGGTTGTACGGGCTGTCCGGGCGCAGTCCGGTCCGTTCGCTGATCAGGGCGCGGGCCTGGTCGTGCCGGCCGGCCCGCAGGGAGGATTCGAGCAGGGTTCGCTGGACGGCGTCGCGCTGGGCGTGGCTGCCGCCGAACTCGTGGAGGCGGCGGCGCAGCGGCCACAGGAGGTCCACGGCGGCCCCGTGGTCGCCGTGCGCGTGCGCGACCAGGGCCCGGCAGACGGGGAGGCCGATCTCCGCGGTCATGGCGTCGTTGGTCAGCGTGCCGGCGTCCGCCCGCTCCAGCCATCGCCGCCGGTCGGCGATGAGCCGCTCGGCCTCGGCCGGGCGGCCGGCTCCGACGTAGGACATGACGGCGTGCACGTCGTTGAAGGCGTAGAACGGCGGGTCGGCCCGGTCGGCCCACGCGTCGGCGAGCGCCTCCCAGCGTGCGGCCTGGTCGGCGCCGTTCAGCTGGATCCGCCACAACAGGGCGGCCGCGTCGAGGAGTTCCATGGCGAGGCCGGCGGACGCCTCGTGGTGGAGGGTCGTGTCGTAGACGCGCAGCGCGGTGTCGGTGTCGCCCGCCTCCAGGGCGAAGAGGGCGTAGTGCCACCAGTTGTGGACGGCGAGGAAGTTGCCGTCCGACCAGTCGGGGGTCCGCGCGTCCAGGTAGGCGATGCCGTCGGTGTACCGGCCGCGCATTTCGTGGGTGTGGACGACGGCGTGGACGGCCCACACGTCACGCGGGTTGCGTTCCACGGCGGCCCTGCCGACCTCCTCGGCGCGGTCGTAATGACCCGACTCCTCAAGACCGAAGGCGTACATGCCGAGCAGCGGCCCCCGGTGGGGGTCGTCCGCTTCCCAGGCGGACAGCGCGCCGCCGACGCGGTCGCGCAGGCGGACGGCGTCACCGGTGAGGAAGTCGAGCTGGTGCCCCACGAAGAGGGCGAGCGCGTCCCTGGGGTACGTCAGGGTGAGCCGCTCCAGGATGCCGCTCGCCCGCTTCAGGTCACCGGCGAGGAGGCTCTCGGCGGCGGCCGTGTGGAGGCGCTCGCGCGGCGGGAGCGCCGCACGGTCCAGGTCCTTGGCGTACTCGGCGAACCGGTCGCGCGCTCCCACGGCGTCGGCGGGCTCGGTGCCGAGCACGCCCAGGTAGGCCGCGAAGGCCTGCCCCACGGGCGAGGCGGGGTCGGCCGCGAGCAGGTCGCCGACGGCGCCGGCCACCTCCGGCCGGAAGAACAGCAGCGCCTCCACCGCCCGGTCCAGGTGCGCCGCCCCTTCTTCCGTCCCCTCGTGCAGGACGTGGCCGTACCGGTCGGTCGCCATCCCAGATCACCTCACGCGACGCCTCGGGAGAACACGAACAGCGTCCCGCACACGGAACGCCAGCCCCATGTAGCCAGTTCAGTCCCGTCGCGCCCAGTCCCCGAACAGGTGACGCGAGGGCACACCGGGGCGCACCCGGCGCACGGACCGGGCGCGGTGCGAGCACGGACCGGACGGTGCGGGCGCCGTCCGGCGAATGCTCGGTGTACCGGTAGAGCCGGATGTCGCGGTGCCGGGGCGAACCCGGTGACCGTCAGGGGCTCGGCGGCTCCGGCGCCGCCCCCGGCGTGGTGGCGCGGAGGTCGGCGAGCAGTTCCGCCTGACCGGCGAGGACGCCCGAGAGGATCGACCTCGCCACGGCGAGCAGCTCGGCGACCTGGGGGGAGGTCAGCGAGTAGTGGACGCCGGAGCCCTCCCGTCGCGCGACGACCAGGTTCGCCCTGCGGAGCACGGCGAGCTGCTGGGAGAGGTGGGCGGCCTCGACGCCGACCTCGGCGAGCATCTCCGAGACGGCGTGCTCGCGCTCGCTCAGCAGCTCCAGGACGCGGATGCGGACGGGGTGCCCGAGCGTCTTGAAGAACTCCGCCTTCAGTTGGTAGAGCGGCCGGCTCACCGTCAGGCCTTCTTGACCACGCTGGACTTGAGCTGCATGGGTCCGAAGCCGTCGACCTTGCAGTCGATGTCGTGGCCGTCGACGCCGTCCACGAGCCGGATGTTGCGGACCTTGGTGCCGGCCTTGATGCCGGCGGGGCTGCCCTTGACCTTGAGCGTCTTGACGACGGTCACCGTGTCGCCGTCCGCGAGCACGTTGCCCACCGAGTCCTTGATCACCTTCTCGCCGCCGCCCCCGTCACCGTCGGCCGTCCCGGCCGCCGGGGACCACTCGTGGCCGCATTCGGGGCAGACGAGCAGCGCGCCCATCTCGTAGGTGTAGGCGCCGGAGCACTGGGGGCAGGGAGGCAGGTTCTCGTTCACCAGCCGACTATAAATCGAATCCGTCAATTGCGAAAATTGGCAACTGTTCGTCTAGCCGGGCGCCTGCCCGGGTGCCGCGCCCGGGGTCACCAGGCCCGACTCGTAGGCGACGATGACCAGTTGGGCGCGGTCGCGGACCGCGAGCTTGCCCATGATGCGGCTGACGTGGGTCTTGGCCGTCAGGGGTGAGAGGCCGAGGGCCTCGGCGATCTCCGTGTTGTTGAGGCCGCGGGCCACGAGCGCCAGGACCTGGCGCTCCCGGTCCGACAGGCCTTCCGGGCCGCCTGCCGTGGGCGCGTCGGGGATGGCGAGGGCGCGGGCGATCAGCCGGGAGGTCGGCCCTGGGGAGAGAAGGGCCTCCCCTGCCGCGACGGTGCGGATCGCGGCGAGGAGTTCGGCCGGGCGGATGTCCTTGACGACGAAGCCCGAGGCGCCGGCCCGCAGGGCCTCGACGATGTGTTCGTCGGTGTCGTAGGTGGTGAGGACGAGGACCTTCACCCCGGCCAGGTCCTCGTCGGCGGCGATGAGACGCGTGGCGCCGATCCCGTCGAGCTCGGGCATCCGTATGTCCATCACCACCAGGTCCGCCCGGGCGGAGCGGGCCAGCTCCACCGCCTCCTTGCCGTTGGCGGCCTGACCGACGACCTCCATGTCGGGCGCCGAGTCGACGAGCATCGCGAACGACGCCCGCACGAGCATCTGGTCGTCCGCCAGCAGCACCCGGATCACGCCGGCACCTTCCCCACCACGAACAGCACCCGGATCATGCCGGCACCTCCCCCGCCACGAGCGGCAGCGCCGCGGTGACCTCGAATCCCCCGCCGTCGCGCGGGCCCGCGCTCAGTGTGCCGCCCACGCTCCTGGCCCGCTCGCGCATCCCCACGATCCCGTACCCGGCGGGGCGCGGCCCGTCGGCGCCGGGGACGACACCCACAGCGGCCCCGCCGGCGGCACCGCTGTTGGTGACCCGTACCGTCAGCGTCTCGTCCGCGAGACCGACGTCGACCCGCACGCGCGTGTCCGGGCCTCCGTGCCGCACGGCGTTGGTCAGCGACTCCTGCACGATGCGGTACGCCGCCGCGCCGACCGCCGCCGGGACCTTCGCCGCGCCGGTCCGTACGGTCAGGTCCGCGCCCGAGGGTCTGACGAGATCGGGCAGGGACGCCAGGTCGGGCAGCGGGCCTTCGGGGGCGGCTCTGAGGACGTCCAGAGTGGTGCGCACCTCGGCCCTGGCGTCCCGGCAGGTCTCGGATATCCCTTCGAGGGCGCGGACGAGGGCCTGGCGGTCGAGCCGGTCGGGGTCGGCGACGAGGATGTGCGCGGCGACCGAGGTCTGGACGCCGATGAGGGTGATCGAGTGCGCGAGGAGGTCGTGGAGGTCTCTGGCGATGCGCAGCCGCTCCTCGGTGGCCTTCCGCTCGCCCTCGCGCTCGGCCCGCTCCAGCATGCCCGCCACGAGCTTGCGGTAGAGCCGGATGCTGGTGCCGAAGACGAGCATGGCGATCACCCAGCCGGAGACCCTCAGCAGCTCCACGACCTCGTGCGGGTTGACGAGGATCTGGATGCTGAGCGTGATGGAGGTGACCGAGAGGCCCACGATCAGCGTGCGCTGGGGCCGGCCGGTGGACGCGACCGTGTACAGCGCGGTCATCGAGGCCGGTATCGGCGCCAGGTGCATGTAGTCGAGCGCGTGGTAGGGCGCCACACAGGCGACCACCGCGCACAGGACCGGCAGGGGTGCCTTGCGCCGCCAGGCCAGCGGGACGTGCGCGGCGAGCAGTAGTGCCCAGCCCACGGCGTCGGGCCTTCGGCCGTCGTCGACGGTCAGCGCGAGGAAGGCCGCGACGAGCGCCCAGCCCACCGCGGCCATCGCGTCGGACCGCACCGGGTGAGGCGCGGCCTGCGGGTCGCGGGTCAGGGCCGCTGCGAAGTCCATGGTGTCCATCCTTCCCGTGGGAGGGGGCTCCCGGTAGTCCCGGAAGCCCCCACTCGTCCCTGATCGGAGCCGTCTCAGACCCCTACGGGCGTCCGTTCGGGGGCGGGCTCCGCACCGGGGCCCGTCGCGGGCCTCGTGGCCAGCGGTCCTGGCCACCACACCTTCCGGCCGAGCAGCACGCTCGCGCTGGTGACGAGGTACGTGCGGACCAGGAAGGTGTCGAGCAGCACGCCGACCGCGATCACGAAGCCCAGCTCGGCCAGTTGCACCATGGGCATGTTGACGAGGACCGCGAAGGTGGCGGCGAGGACGAGGCCCGCCGAGGCGATCACCCCGCCGGTGGTGCGCAGCGCGGTGAGCGCGGCGGCCCCCGGCTCCGTCCCCTTCAGGCACTCCTCGCGCATCCGGTGCATCAGGAAGATCCCGTAGTCGACCCCGAGGGCGACGAGGAAGACGAAGGACAGCAGGCCGAGGCCGGGGTCGGTGCCCTCGAAGCCGAAGAGGGACTCGAAGACGAATCCGCCGATGCCGAGGGCCGCGCCCCACACGGCGACGACCGCGGCGACGAGGACGAGCGGTGCGACGAGGCTGCGCAGGAGCACGATCAGCACGATCGTCACGACGACCAGGACGAGCGGCACGACGATGTTCCGGTCCCTGGCGCTCGTGTCGGCCATGTCGAGCTGTTCGGCGCTCGGTCCGCCGACGTACACGCCCTCGCCGAGCGCGGACCGCAGTTCCTCGATGGTCGCGGTCTCGGCCGCGGACTGCGGCGGATGTGCGGCGACCACGGAGATCTCCGTCCAGCCGTCGCCGCTGCGGCCCCGCTCGGCCTTGGCGACCCCGTCGTTCGCGCGCAGGACCTCCAGGGCCCCGGGGGCGCCGGCCGTCGGGGCGACCACGGTGATCGGCTGGGTGCCCAGCTCCGGGTACGCGGCCGCGAGGGTCTTCATGGCGGCCACCGCCTCCGGGGTGGAGCTGAAGGAGTCCTCCTGCTTGAGGGCCCCGGGCAGGTTGAGCGTGCCGAGGGCGAGCGCGGCCAGCGCGGCGGCGCCCGCGAGGAGGACGGCGAGCGGTCGCCGGCCCGCAGAGGAACCCATGGCGGCGAAGAGCGAGCGGCGCGGGGCCCTGGCCTCGCTTCCGTACGCCGGGATCAGCGGCCAGAACACCCGCCGGCCGAGGACGACGAGCAGCGCGGGCAGCAGCGTCGTCATCGCGACCAGCGCGCACAGCACCCCGACGGCGGCCGTCGGCCCCATGCCCCGGCTGCTGTTCATGTCGGCGGTGAGCAGGCACATCATGCCGAGGGCGACGGTCCCCGAGGACGCGAGGACGGCGGGGCCGCAGCCGCGCAGCGCGGCGGCCATGGCGTCGTACGGGCGCGGGACACGGCGCAGTTCCTCGCGGTAGCGCGAGACGAGCAGCAGCGCGTAGTCGGTGCCCGCGCCGAACACCAGGATCGTCATGACGCCGGTGCTCTGGCCGGAGACGCTGATGTCGAAGCCCTGGTGGAGCGCGTACGTCACGGCCATGGAGAGGTAGTCGGCGACGCCGGCGACGGCCAGGGGGACGAGCCACAGGAACGGGCTGCGGTAGATGACGATGAGGAGGATCGCGACGACGGCCACGGTCGTGTAGAGGAGCGGGCCGTCGAGGGACTGGTACACCTCGCTCGCGTCGGTGGCGAGCGCCCCCGGTCCGCCGACCTCGCCGCTCACGGTCTCCCGGACGTCGTGGACGAACGCGTCCCTGGCCTTCTCGTCCGTGCCCGGCTCGTTGCTCGACACGGCGTACAGGAGCGTGCTGCCGTCCTCGGCGGGCACCGGCCTCGGGGTCGAGGTCAGCGGGTGTTCGGCGGCGACCTTCGCCACTTCCCGGGCCGCGGTCTCCCGGTCGGCCGCGGTCAGCCCGCCCTCACGGTGGTAGACGAGGACGAGGTCCGTCGAGTCCCCGCCCGGCAACCGTTCGGTGATCTTCGCGACCTGCGTCGAGTCGGCGCTCGCCGGCAGATAGTCGACGGCCCGGTCCCGCTGCACGTCGCCGAGCTTCCCGGCGAGTGGCGCGGCCAGGGCGATCACGATCACCCACAGCGCCAGTACCCCCCAGCCGACCAGTCTCCTACGGCCCCCCATCGCGGGCCTCCCTCCATCGGTCTCCATCGGTTCGATCCCAGACTCCCGTCGTACGGAGGGGGATTCGTCGCGCTGAAGACCGAGCCGGGCACTACTCCCGCAGGCGGCACCCGGCCCCGATTACTCCCTGGGGAGTACGGAGAGTCCTCCGCCCGCATCAGTCGCCGAGCGCGAGCCGGACACCGAAGGCGGCGATGACGGTCCCGGTGACCCGGTCGAGCACCCGGCGGGCCCGCGGCTTGCGGAGCCAGCCGTGCATCACGCGCGCGAAGCCGATGAGCACCGCCGACCAGGCCAGACCCAGGACCACGTGCACCGAGGCGAGCAGCAGCCCCATGGCCAGGTGGTCGGCGCCCTCGGGGATGAACTGGGGCAGCACGGCGACGTAGAAGGCGCCCACCTTCGGGTTGAGCAGATTGGTGAGCGTGCCCTGCCGCCAGCCGCCCTTGGCCGAGTCCTCGGCGGCGAGCAGCGCGGCGTCGTCCCCCGCCTCGGCGGCGGGCACGCCCCGGAACGTGTCCCGCAGCATCCGGGCCCCCATCCACACCAGATACGCGGCGCCCGCCCAGCGCAGGGTGGTGTAGGCGAGCTGGGAGGCCGTCAGGAGCGCGGTCACCCCGAGCGAGGTGAGCGCGCCCCACAGCAGGGTGCCGGTCTGGATGCCGAGGACGACGCCCCAGGCCCTCCTGCGCCGGCCGAGGGCCGAGGTGCGCAGGATCAGCGCGGTGTCGAGCCCGGGGGTGAGGGTGAGAAGCCCTACGACGAGGGCGAAGGACCACAGCGAAGTGCTCGTTGCCATGGACCGCCAGCCTACGTCATCGGCCTTCGGCCAGTTCCTTGAGCGCGATGTTGAGTGCGAGGACGTTCACGCGGGGCTCGCCGATGAAGCCGAGGACGCGGCCGTCGGTGTGCTGGTCGACCAGCCTGGTGACCTGTTCGACGGTGAGGTGGTTCCTCTCGGCGACCCGGTGGATCTGGAGCCTGGCGTACTCCGGGGAGATGTGGGGGTCGAGGCCCGAGCCGGAGGAGGTGACGGCGTCGGCGGGGACGTCTGACGGCTTGACGGTGTGGCCGCCGACCGAGTTGTCCTTGATGACGGCGGCCTTGGCGTCCTGGACCCACTGGATGAGGTCCTTGTTGTCGCCGGAGCGGTTGGTCGCGCCGGAGAGGATCAGCTTGTACCGGGTGTTGACGCTGTTGGTGCCCAGGCCGTTGGACGGGCGCGGCTGGAACCACCTGAGGTCGGGCGAGGCCGTCTCCTCGCCGTCCTTCAGGGGGAGGGTGTAGGTCTGGCCGATGAGCGCCGAGCCGACGACCTTGCCGTCCGCCTTCACCTCGGAGCCGTTCGCCTTGCCGGGGAAGGCCACTTGGGCGATGCCGGTGACGGCGAGCGGGTAGAGGACGCCGCACAGGACGGTCAGGACGAGGAGGGCGCGCAGGCCGGCCGCGACCACGCGGCCCGTGTTTCCCACAGAGTTGTTCATGATCCGTCAGCCGATTCCGGGGATGAGGGAGAGGAGCAGGTCGATGATCTTGATGCCGATGAACGGGGCGATCAGGCCGCCGAGTCCGTAGATCCCGAGGTTGCGGCGCAGCATCGAGTCGGCGCTGCTCGGCCGGTAGCGGACGCCCTTGAGGGCGAGCGGGACCAGGGCGATGATGATCAGCGCGTTGAAGATGACGGCCGACAGGATCGCGGACTCCGGCGAGGCCAGGCCCATGATGTTGAGCTTGTCGAGGGACGGGTAGGCCACGGCGAACATCGCGGGGATGATCGCGAAGTACTTGGCGACGTCGTTGGCGATCGAGAAGGTGGTCAACGCGCCTCGGGTGATGAGGAGTTGCTTGCCGATCTCGACGATCTCGATGAGCTTGGTGGGGTTGGAGTCGAGGTCGACCATGTTGCCGGCCTCCTTCGCGGCCGACGTGCCGGTGTTCATCGCCACGCCGACGTCGGCCTGCGCGAGCGCGGGGGCGTCGTTGGTGCCGTCGCCGGTCATCGCGACGAGCTTGCCGCCCGCCTGTTCGCGCTTGATGAGGGCCATCTTGTCCTCGGGCGTGGCCTCGGCCAGGAAGTCGTCGACTCCCGCCTCCTCGGCGATCGCCTTGGCGGTCAGCGGGTTGTCGCCGGTGATCATGACGGTCTTGATGCCCATGCGGCGGAGCTCGTCGAACCGTTCCCGCATCCCCTCCTTGACGACGTCCTTCAGGTGGATGACGCCCAGGACCCGGGCGCCCTTCCCGTCCTTGACGGCCACCAGCAGGGGCGTACCGCCGGCCGCCGAGATCGTGTTCGCCAGGGCGTCGGCGTCCTCGGCGATCGCGCCGCCCTGCTCCCGTACCCAGCTGATGACCGAGCCGGCCGCGCCCTTGCGGGTCTGCCTGCCGTCCACGTCCACGCCGGACATGCGGGTCTGGGCGGTGAACTCGATCCAGCTGGCGTGCGCCAGTTCGCCCTGGTGGCGTTCGCGCAGGCCGTACTTCTCCTTGGCGAGGACCACGACGGAGCGGCCCTCGGGGGTCTCGTCGGCGAGCGAGGAGAGCTGGGCGGCGTCGGCGAGCTCGGCCGCCGTGGTGCCCTTGACCGGGACGAACTCGGCGGCCTGACGGTTGCCGAGGGTGATCGTGCCCGTCTTGTCGAGCAGCAGTGTGGACACGTCTCCGGCGGCCTCGACGGCCCGGCCGGACATGGCGAGGACGTTGCGCTGGACCAGCCGGTCCATGCCCGCGATGCCGATCGCGGAGAGCAGCGCGCCGATCGTCGTCGGGATGAGGCAGACGAGGAGCGCGGTCAGGACGATGAGGGAGGTCTGCTTGTCAGCGCCCGCGTAGATCGCGAAGGGCTTCAGGGTGACGACCGCGAGCAGGAAGACGATCGTCAGCGAGGCCAGGAGGATGTTGAGCGCGATCTCGTTGGGGGTCTTCTGCCGTGCGGCGCCCTCGACCAGGTTGATCATCCGGTCGATGAAGGTCTCGCCCGGCCTCGTCGTGATCTTGATGACCACCCGGTCGGACAGCACCTTCGTGCCGCCGGTGACGGCGCACCGGTCGCCGCCGGACTCGCGGATCACGGGAGCGGACTCGCCGGTGATCGCGGACTCGTCGACCGAGGCGACGCCCTCGACGACGTCGCCGTCGCCGGGGATCACGTCACCGGCCTCGCACACCACCAGGTCACCGATCTTCAGCTCGGTTCCGGGAACCCGCTCCTCGTTCTTGCCGATGAGACGGCGGGCGACGGTGTCGGTCTTGGCCTTGCGCAGGGTGTCGGCCTGGGCCTTGCCCCGGCCTTCGGCGACGGCCTCCGCCAGGTTGGCGAAGACCGTGGTCAGCCACAGCCAGGCGGTGATCGCCCAGCCGAACCAGTCGCCGGGGTTCTTGACCGCCAGGACGGTGGTGACCACCGAGCCGACGAGGACGACGAACATGACCGGGGATTTGACCATCACGCGCGGGTCGAGTTTGCGGATCGCGTCCGGGAAGGAGGCGATCAGCTGCTTCGGGTCGAACAGGCCGCCGCCGACCCGCCCGGCCTCGGGCCGGTGCCCCGTGGGTACGTTCGGGTGGGGCGCCCGGGTGGGAGTCATGGTGCTCATGCTGCGAGCCCTTCGGCGAGCGGTCCCAGCGCGAGGGCCGGGAAGTAGGTGAGACCGGCGACGATCATGATCGTGCCGACGAGAAGGCCGGTGAACAGCGGTTTCTCGGTGCGCAGCGTGCCCGCCGTCTCCGGCACCGGCGTCTGCTCGGCCAGCGAACCCGCCAGCGCGAGCACGAACACCATGGGCAGGAACCGGCCGAGCAGCATCGCGATGCCGATCGTCGAGTTGAACCACTGCGTGTCCGCGTTGAGACCGGCGAACGCCGAACCGTTGTTGTTCGCACCCGAGGTGTACGCGTAGAGGATCTCGGAGAAGCCGTGCGCGCCCGAGTTCGTCATCGAGTGCGCCGGCGTGTCCAGGACGAACGAGGCCGCGGTGAAGCAGAGGACCAGGGCCGGGGTGACGAGGATGTAGCAGGCCGCGAACTTGATCTCGCGGGTGCCGATCTTCTTGCCCAGGTACTCGGGCGTGCGGCCGACCATCAGGCCGGCGATGAACACCGCGATGACCGCCATGATCAGCATGCCGTAGAGGCCGGAGCCGACACCTCCGGGCGCGATCTCGCCCAGCTGCATGCCCAGCATCGTGATGCCCCCGCCGAAGCCGGTGTACGAGGAGTGGAAGGAGTTCACCGCGCCGGTCGACGTCAGCGTCGTCGCCACCGCGAAGATCGACGAGCCGGCGATCCCGAACCGGGTCTCCTTGCCTTCCATGGCACCGCCGGCCAGATCGAACGCCGGTCCCTGGTGGGCGAATTCGGTCCACATCATCAGTGCCGTGAACCCGACCCAGATCGCGGCCATCGTGCCGAGGATCGCGTACCCCTGCTTCAGCGAGCCGACCATCCGGCCGAAAGTCCGCGTCAGCGCGAACGGGATCACCAGGATCAGATAGATCTCGAAGAGGTTCGACATCCCGTTGGGGTTCTCGAAGGGGTGGGACGAATTCGCGTTGAAGTAACCGCCGCCATTCGTGCCCAGTTCCTTGATGACCTCCTGCGAGGCCACCGCACCGCCGTTCCACTGCTGCGCGCCACCCGTGAACTGGCCGACCTCGTGGATTCCGGAGAAATTCTGGATCGCGCCGCACGCCACCAGCACCAGCGCGCCGATCACCGAGATCGGCAGCAGGATCCGGACCGTACCCCGGACCAGGTCGGCCCAGAAGTTGCCCAGCTCCCCCGTCCGCGAACGGGCGAAGCCGCGCACCAGCGCGACCGCCACCGCGATGCCCACGGCCGCCGACACGAAGTTCTGCACCGCCAGACCACCGGTCTGCACGACGTGGCCCATGGCCTGCTCGCCGTAGTACGACTGCCAGTTCGTGTTCGCCACGAACGACGCCGCCGTGTTGAACGCCTGGTCGGGGTCGATCGACACGAACCCGAGCGACCCGGGAAGCGACCCCTGCACCCGCTGGAGCAGGTAGAGGAACAGCACGCTCACCGCGGAGAAGGCCAGCACTCCGCGCAGGTACGCCGGCCAGCGCATCTCCACCGACGGGTTCGCGCCGATCGCCTTGTAGATCCACTTCTCGGGCCTGTAGTGCTTCTCCGAGGAGTACACCTTCGCCATGTGGTCACCCAGCGGCCGGTACGACAGGCCCAGCGCGACGACCAGCGCCAATAGCTGGAGAACACCAGCAAGAACGGGACTCATATCCGTACTCAGAACCTCTCCGGCTTGAGGAGGGCGAGAACGAGATAACCCACCAGAGCGGCGGCCACGATCAGACCGACGACATTCTCGGCATTCACAGCTTGGCCACCCCCTTGGCGATGAGAACCACCAGCGCGAAGACCGCGAGCGTGGTGACGACGAAGGCCACGTCGGCCATCGTGAGCTCCTGAAAGGAAGAAGAACGGATACTCGGACGAGATGAGAAAACATCCTTTCGACCGCCCGCCGGCTTCCGTTGACGCCTCTCTTACGCTCCCGACCTCCCTCTTGACGCGTCCCCTACGCCGGACGGCCGTGGGGGGGTCCGACGCCCTGACGGGGATCTTGACGATTCCCTGATGCTCTCGGGCGAGTCGGCGCGTCAGCGGCTGCTTACGCTGGCTCGGCCATCCGTGCGATGGCCGAAAACCGCAGCCCCCACCCCGAGCAGCCCAGGAGCACATCCATGACCACCCCGACCGATGCGCACGTGCGGACCGCGCGTTTGCGCGCGTGGATGCTGGAGGGGTTGTCCGACATGGGCAAGGGCAAGCCGTCCCGGCCGATGGAGGCCGCGCCGGACGCCGGGCACAAGGGACAGCGGTGGTGGCGCGTGATGTGCCTGACCGGTGTCGACTACTTCTCCACCCTCGGCTACCAGCCCGGCATCGCGGCGCTGGCGGCCGGGCTGCTGTCCCCCGTCGCCACCGTCGTGCTCGTCATCGTGACGCTGGCGGGCGCGCTGCCCGTGTACCGGCGGGTGGCGGAGGAGAGCCCCCGCGGCGAGGGCTCGATCGCGATGCTGTCGCGGCTGCTGTCGTTCTGGAAGGGCAAGCTGTTCGTCCTGACACTGCTGGGCTTCGCCGCCACCGACTTCCTCATCACGATCACGCTCTCGGCGGCCGACGCCTCCACCCACCTGGTGGAGAACCCGCACCTCGAAGAGGCCCTCCACAACAAGCAGCTGCTGATCACGATGGTGCTGATCGCGCTGCTCGGCGCGGTGTTCCTGAAGGGCTTCCTTGAGGCGATCGGCGTCGCCGTGGCCCTCGTCGGCATCTACCTCGGCCTCAACGTCGTCGTGGTGATCAGCGGTCTGTGGCACGTGATCACCGAAGGCCATGTCGTCACGGACTGGACCGCCGCGCTGACCGCGGAGCACGGCAACGTCTTCGCGATGGTCGGGGTCGCCCTCCTCGTCTTCCCGAAGCTGGCCCTCGGTCTGTCCGGCTTCGAGACCGGCGTCGCCGTCATGCCGCACGTCAGGGGCGACGAGGATGACACCGAGGAGAAGCCCACCGGGCGGATCAGGGACACGAAGAAGCTCCTGACGACGGCCGCGCTGATCATGAGCGTGTTCCTGATCTGCACGAGCTTCGTCACCACCGTCCTGATCCCCCACGAGGAGTTCGAGTCGGGCGGGCAGGCCAACGGCCGTGCGCTCGCCTATCTCGCGCACGAGTACCTCGGGAACGTCTTCGGCACGGTCTACGACGTCTCGACCATCGCGATCCTCTGGTTCGCCGGCGCCTCGGCCATGGCGGGCCTGCTGAACCTGATGCCGCGCTACCTGCCGAAGTACGGCATGGCCCCGCACTGGGCGCGCGCGGTGCGGCCCATGGTGATCGTCTTCACGCTGGTCGCCTTCCTGGTCACGTGGATCTTCGACGCCGACGTCGACGCCCAGGGCGGCGCGTACGCCACCGGTGTCCTCGTCCTGATCTGCTCGGCGGCCATCGCCGTGACGATCGCCGCCCGCAAGGCCGGGCAGAAGGGCTGGACGATCGGCTTCGGCGTGATCTCCGCCGTGTTCCTCTACACGACCGTCGTCAACGTCATCGAACGCCCCGACGGCGTCAAGATCGGCGCCTGCTTCATCGCCGGCATCATCCTCATCTCGCTCCTCTCCCGCCTCGGCCGGGCCTTCGAGCTCCGCGTGACCCACGTCGAACTCGACGACATGGCTGAGCGCTTCATCCAGGACATCTCCCGCCGCACGCCGCGCTTCATCGCCAACGAGCCCGACACCAGGGACGTCGCCGAGTACCGCGACAAGATCGAGCAGATCCGCGCCGACAACGACCTCCCCACCACCGACGACTTCGTCTTCATCGAGGTCACCATCACCGACCCCTCCGAGTTCGAGGCAGGTCTGACCGTCCGCGGCGAGGTCCTCCACGACCGCTACCGCGTCCTGACCGTCGAGTCCTCCTCCGTACCCAACGCCCTCGCGGCCCTGCTCCTCCACGCCCGTGACACCACCGGCGTCCGCCCGCACGTCTACTTCGAGTGGACCGAGGGCAACCCCTTCGCCCACTTCTTCCGCTTCTTCCTCCTCGGCCGCGGCGAGGTCGCCCCCACCACCCGCGAGGTCATCCGCGAAGCGGAACCCGACCGCGACCGCCGCCCCCGCGTCCACGTGGGCTGATGACGAAGGCCCGGGACCGCGAGCGCGGACCCGGGCCCTCGGCCTGGTCGGTGCGTCAGAGCGCGCCGACGATGTCCTCGACCCTGGCCTTGGCGTCGCCGAAGAGCATCGCCGTGTTGTCGCGGAAGAAGAGCGGGTTCTGCACGCCCGCGTATCCGGAGGCCATCGAGCGCTTGAACACGATGACCTTGTTCGCCTCCCAGACCGTGAGGACCGGCATGCCGGCGAGCGGGCTCGACGGGTCGTCGGCGCCGGCCGGGTTGACGGTGTCGTTGGCGCCGATGACGAGGACGACGTCGGTGTCGGCGAAGTCCTCGTTGATCTCGTCCATCTCCAGGACGATGTCGTACGGCACCTTGGCCTCGGCGAGCAGGACGTTCATGTGGCCGGGCAGGCGGCCGGCGACCGGGTGGATGCCGAAGCGTACGTCGACGCCCTTCGCGCGCAGCTTGGAGGTGAGCTCCGCGACCGGGTACTGGGCCTGGGCCACCGCCATGCCGTAGCCGGGCGTGATGACCACGGAGCCGGCGGCGGCGAGGAGTTCGGCGGCGTTCTCGGCGGTGATCTCGGTGTACTCGCCGTAGTCGACGTCCGATCCGGACGGCGCCTCGATGCCGAAGCCGCCCGCGATGACGGAGACGAAGGAGCGGTTCATGGCCTTGCACATGATGTAGCTGAGGTAGGCGCCGGAGGAGCCGACGAGCGCGCCGGTGATGATGAGGAGGTCGTTGCCGAGCAGGAAGCCGGAGGCGGCGGCGGCCCAGCCGGAGTAGCTGTTGAGCATGGAGACGACGACGGGCATGTCGCCGCCGCCGATGGAGGCGACCAGGTGCCAGCCCAGTGCCAGCGCCAGGGCGGTGACGGTGATCAGCAGCCACAGCGCCGGGGTGATCACGAACCAGACCGTCAGGGCGACGAACAGGCCGAGCGCGCCGAGGTTGAGGGCGTTCTTGCCCGGGAGCATCAGCGGCTTGGAGGCGATCCTCGCGGAGAGCTTGAGGTTGGCGACGATGGAGCCGGTGAAGGTCACGGCGCCGATGAACACGCCGATGAAGACCTCGGCGTGGTGGATGCCGAGGGTGCCGAGCGCGTCGAGGGCCACGGCCTCCTCGCCGGCGGGCCGGTGCTCGACGTCGAGGTAGCCGTTCCAGCTGACCAGGACGGCCGCGAGGCCGACGAAGGAGTGCAGCAGGGCGATGAGTTCGGGCATGCCGGTCATCTCGACGCCGCGGGCCCGCTGGAGTCCGATCAGCGCGCCGACCAGCATGGCCAGGAGCATGAGGCCGAGCCCGGCGGCGCTGATGTCGCCGTCGAGGGCGAGGACGACGGTGGCGACGAGGGCGATGCCCATGCCGAGCATGCCGAAGGCGTTGCCGAGCCGGGCGGACTCGTGCTTGGAGAGGCCGGCCAGCGCGAGGATGAACAGCAGGGCGGCGACGAGGTAGGCCGCCTGCGCGGCGAGGGTCGCGGTCATGTCAGCTCCTGTTGAACATGGCGAGCATGCGACGCGTCACCGCGAAGCCGCCGAAGACGTTGATACTGGCCAGCAGGATCGCGACCGCCGAGAGGACCGTGACCGTGGTTTCCCCGTGCCCGATCTGCAGCAGGGCGCCGACCACGATGATCCCGGAGATCGCGTTCGTCACCGACATCAGCGGTGTGTGCAGGGCGTGGTGGACGTGCCCGATCACGTAGTAGCCGATCACGATCGCCAGCACGAACACCGTGAGGTGGGGCAGCAGCGCCGCCGGGGCGAAGCCCGCGGCGAGGAACAGGACGAGGGCCGCCAGCGCCACCCCGCCGAACTTCCGGCCCGCCGTCACCGGCGTCCTCGCCACCGGCACGGCCGTCGCGGTGGGTACGGCCGGGGCCGGGGCCGCCGAGACCTGCACCGGCGGGGGCGGCCAGGCCGACTCTCCTTCGCGTACGACGGTGATCGAGCGCTGCACCGGGTCGTCCCAGTCCAGGACCAGACGGCCGTCCTTGTCCGGCGTCATCAGCTTCAGCAGGTTGACCAGATTGGTGCCGTACAGCTGCGAGGCCTGGGCCGGCAGCCGACCCGCCAGATCGGTGTAGCCGATGATCGTCACGCCGTTCTCGGTGACGGTCTTCTCGCCCTTGACCGTGCCTTCGACGTTGCCGCCGTTCGCGGCCGCCATGTCCACGATCACCGAACCCGGCCGCATGCTCGCCACCATCTCCGCCGTCAGCAGCGTCGGCGCCGGACGCCCGGGAATCAGCGCGGTGGTGATCACGATGTCGACCTCGCGGCACTGCGCCGCGTACAGCTCGGCCTCGCGCGCCTTGTAGTCCTCGCCCATCTCCTTGGCGTAACCCGTCTTGGAGACCTCGGCCTCCGCCGACTCGATCGACAGATACTCACCGCCGAGCGAGCGGACCTGGTCGGCGACCTCCGGACGCGGATCGGTCGCCCGCACGATCGCGCCCAGCGAGCCCGCCGTCCCGATCGCCGCCAGACCGGCAACGCCCGCACCCGCCACCAGCACCCGCGCCGGCGGCACCTTCCCCGCCGCCGTCACCTGACCCGTGAAGAACCGCCCGAACTCGTGCGCCGCCTCCACCACCGCCCGATACCCCGCGATGTTCGCCATCGACGACAGCACATCCATCGACTGCGCCCGGCTGATCCGGGGCACGGCATCCATCGAAAGCGCCGTGAAAGGCCGACGCCCCAACTCCTCCACCATCGCCGGATCGAACGCCGGCGCGAACAGGGCGATCACCGTCGCCCCAGGCCGCACACCGTCCAACTGCGCGGGGCTCGGAGCGTTCACGCCCAGCACCACGTCGGCGGCCACCGCGTCCCCGATACGCGCCCCCACGGCCTCGTACGCGCTGTCGGGGAAACCGGCCGCCGTACCCGCACCGGAGTCGACCACCACCTCGTACCCCAGCTTGCGCAACTGTTCGACGGTCGCCGGCGTGGCCGAGACACGGTGCTCACCCGCCCGCGCCTCTTCGAGGACTCCGACAATCACGGTTGCTCTCCGTTCGCTGTGTCCGTCAACGCATCGGTGACCTGGTGATGTACGACACGACCGACCCGACCGTACTCCCTCGGCCCTCCGCGGCGGTTCGTCAGGCGCGATCACCGGCCAGATCGCCCGATCGGCTCGTCGCTCGTACCGCGGTCCTGATCAGGTCGGCGACTCTGGTGGGTTCGGAGAGGGCGACGGCGTGGGAGGCGTCGGGGAGTTCGACGACGACGGCGCCGGCCCGGGTGGCGCCGAAGCGCTGGACTTCGGGGCTGATGGCGCGGTCGGCCCCGGTGACCAGGGCCCAGGACGGTTTGGTCCGCCAGGCCGCGACGGCCGCGGTCTCGCTGAACGCCGAGGCGGCGAGGGGGCGTTGGGCCGCCGCCAGGACACCGGCGACGTCCTCGGGGACGTCGGCCGCGAAGAGGGAGGGAAACGCCGTCTCGTCGATGGTGACCTCGACCGCGGGGGTGCCGTCGTGGCGCGGATAGGTCCATTCCTTCAGGTGGCGCGTCAGCGGCGGAGCGGGGAAGGTCTCCTGGAGCCGGCCGAGGCTCTCGCCCTCGTGGGGGACGTAGGCGGCCACGTAGACGAGCCCCACGACGTTCTTCGCGACGCCGGCCACGGTGATCAGCGCACCGCCGTACGAGTGGCCGACCAGTAAGGCCGGGCCCTCGAGCTGCGTCAGCACGGAGGCGAGGTAGGCGGCGTCCGACGCCAGGCCCCGGAGCGGGTTGGACGGGGCGATCACCGGGATGCCGCTGCTCCGCAGTTCCGCGATGACGCCTATCCAGCCGGTCGCGTCGGCGAAGGCACCGTGCACGAGGACGACGGTGGGGTGGGGCATGCGAGTTCTCTTCTCGGTGTCGGGCGGGACGGAGCGCTGCTTGTCAGCGCCGTGGCCCGTCCTGGGCGTCGGCGGGCATCGGTGCGAAGGCCGAGGTCGCCAGGGCCTGCCATTCGCTGGGGCTCATGCCGTAGGCGCCGCGGAAGGTGCGGCTGAAGTGGGAGGGGCTGCTGAAGCCCCAGCGGTGTGCCAGCGCGGCCATGGAGATGCGCCGGGTGGAGCGGCCCAGTTCGAACCGGCAGGACTCGAGCCTGCGCTGCCGTACCCACTGGCTCACCGTGCTGCCGTCGTTCTGGAACAGCTTCTGCAGGTAGCGGACGGAGATGTGGTGGGCGCGCGCGATCGACTCCGGCGAGAGGTCCGGGTCCATCAGGTGTTCCTCGATGTGGGCGTGGATGCGGGACAGCATCTCGTTGCCGGTTCCGTACGCTTCGGCCGCCGCGTCCGTCGTGTCCGCTTCGAGGAGCTCCATGACCAGGACGGAGAGGAGGTGCACGGCCGTCCTGGCACGCCGGTCCCCGATCGTGGACCGGCGGAACTCCGTCCTGGCGGCCAGCGCGGTCAGGAAGTCGGACGCCAGCGCGCCGATCCCCTCCCCACCGCGTACGGGGACGCCGAGCACCCGGTCCAGTTCCGCGTCCGTGACGCCCAGGTAGCAGCGCGGCACCCGGAAGAAGATCATCCGGCCGTCCTCGCCGAACCGCAGCGGGTGCCGTCGCGCCGGGTCGCAGAAGACCAGGTCGTTGGGTTCCAGCGGGGTCTCGGAGCGCTCGTGGACGACGGTGACGGGGCCACGGACATGGACGCCGAGGTAGACGTGGTTCCGGTCGTCGGCGTCCGGCATCTCGGAGAGCATCTGGACCAGCCACCCCGAGCGGGAGGACGGCGAGGCCTGTTCGGGCGCCTTCCAGGTGGCCCGTTCGGAGGTACGGGGCATCAGTGTGAGGGTCATGGGGATTCCTAGCCGTGGGTTCGTACGAGTCGAGGGCGGGTTCAGGCCCCTCTCGCCGGCTCCTCGGTCAGGAACTTCTCCACCACGGCGTTGAAGGCCGGCGGGTTCTCCAGGAAGGGGAAGTGCGAGCTCGCCACGTCGGAGGGGAAGACATGCAGCCGTGCGCCGGGGATGCGTGCGGCGACGAACCGCTGAGAGTCGGGGTGCACATGGCTTCCCTCGCAGCCGATCACCAGGGTCGGCACATCGATCCGGGGGAGCACGTCCCGCCAGTCCTGCGCGCAGTGGTCGAACAGCAGCGGTACGCCCTCGCGGGCGGGTGTGGAACCGATCTCCTCGGCGACGAAGGCCAGCATCTCGGGGTCGGGGTCGCCGGAGAACATGCCGCGCACGAAGTCGGCGCGGACCGTGTCGCCCTCGGGGCCCGCCAGGGCCGCGCCCAGGTACAGCAGCCCCGACACGTCGAAGATGGCGCCGGACTCCCGCTGTTCCCGCTCGGTCATCCAGGGCACGGCGGCGACCGCCGCGGGCTGGTCGACGGCGACGAAGCGCCGGATCCGTCCGGTTCCGTACTGGTCGACGAAGCTCCACCACACCGAGACGCCCATGGACCAGCCCAGTGCGTCGAACCGGTCGAGACCGAGGTGGTCGACGAGTTCGAGGACGTCGCGGGAGAGCCGGGCGACGCGATGGCCGTGACGCGGTCTGCCCGACTTCCCGTGGCCGCGGAGGTCGACGGTGACGACGCGCCGACCGGGCGCGAGACCCTCGACCTGGTGGCGGAACATCGCCTGCGTCTGGCCCCAGCCGTGCAGCATCACCAGGGGGACGCCCTCGCCGCCGGTGTCCTGGTAGGCGAGCCGCGCGCCGTCCGCCGTGATCAGTTCCCTCATGGAATCTCCCCTGGTCAGAGGCGGTACGTCAGCCCCGCCCTTCCCGAACATCATCGAATGGGGCCCGTCGCCCGCACCACCGCGAGCTGTAGGAATCGGGCCGTGGATCCTCCTCGCTTTGTCGAAGCGAGTCCCGGGTCAGCCGGCCGCGCGGGCGTCAGGGGCGAGGAGTTCCCCGACCCTGAGGCCGAGGTGCAGGGTGAGCCGGTGGGCGCCGTCGTCGAGGTCAAGGCCGGTGATCTCCTGGATCTGGCGCAGGCGGTAGTACAGCGAGGTGCGGTGGATGCCCAGCGACTCCGCGGTCTTCGGGATGGACCCCGCGTGTTCGAGGAAGCAGCGCAGGGTGTCCCGCAGGCGGTCGCCGCCGTGGGCACCGGTCAGGGTGCGGAGCGGCTTCGGGACCAGGGACGCGTTCAGGGCGTGCTCGGGGAGCTGGAGCAGCACGGCGAGCTCCCCCAGGAGGTCCCAGTCGCCGACGCTCTTCAGGGAGGGCAGCCGGCGGGCCGCGCGGGCCGCCACGAGCGCCTGCTCGTACGACGTCCAGGCCTCGTCCAGGGAGGTGTGCCGGCCACCGACGCCGATCACGGGGTCGGCCGATGGGTCCAGGAAGGTGCGGAGTTCGCCGAGGATGCGGGCGGACTGGGCGGCGACCTCGTCCGGGTACGGCGGCCGGTCGCGCAGCTGGAGCAGGAGCGCCCGCTCCTTGCCGATCGCGATGAGGCCCTGGGCGGAGCGCGTCTGCCGGTATCCCTCGAGCGCCGCCCACAGGGCCGCTTCGGCATGCCGCACGAGCTCCGTCCCGCAGCTGAGCTGGACGACCGTGACCAGGACGTGCTCCGCGGCCCCGAGCAGCCCGAGTTCCTTGCCGCGCCGACGGGCGGTGGTGCGGACGGCGACATCGGTGCCGACGAGTGCGAGGGCGAGGTCCCGCTCGTCGGTCTTCCGGGTGTCGCCGGCGATGTGCTCGCCGTACATCTGGGCCGACATGGCGGCGGCGGCCAGGGCGATGGCGCCGGTCTCCTCCTCCCCCAGGGCCTTCTCGGGCACGACCACCACGAGCAGGCCGAGGAGGTGCCCGCGCTCGCGCAGGGGGACGACGTACCGGGGCAGCAGTCCGAGATCGTCACGGCCGTCGATGAATCCGGGCCGCGGCCACTGGGTGACGCCCTGGGCGAGGACGTAGCGGATGGCCGCGTTGTCGGCGCGGCCCTGGAGCAGGGTGCCGATGCGCACCGGGTCCTCGTCGCCGAAGTGGCGGCTCGTGCAGACCATGCGGACCAGCGGGTCGTCGACGGCGACGGACCGGCCGAGCCGCTCCGCGAGTTCGTCGACGAGCGCCTGGAGCTCGGGGCTGCCAGGGCGGGCTCGCTGGAGCCTTACGGTCATGCGCTGTTCCTCTCTCGATCAACGGTTCGCCGTGGAACTCCCCGTTCCGTGGCTCTTGATCATTCTGAGGAAACGACGACGCCGGCACATCGCATGAATCGTCCATTGCCACGTCACCCATGGGGGATACGAAGCGATCACTCTGCGTGGTCACGCTGCCGCACCAGCCGGGTCAGCTCCGTGCGCGAGGTGACCTCCAGCTTCGTGAAGGCCCGGCGCAGGTGCGAGCCGACCGTGTGGGGTGAGAGGGAGAGCTCTTCCGCCGCCTGCCGGTTGGTGAGCCCTCCGGCGACCAGCCGCACCACCCGTGCCTCCGCGGCGGTCAGTTCCGGCCAGTGGCCGTCGAGTCCGGCCGGCGCGGGCCGCTTGCGGACGCCGGCGGCCCGCAGGCGCCGGCGCGTCCGTGCGACGTCCCGTTCGGCGCCCGCGTGCGCGTAGAGCGCGAGGGCCTTCTCGAAGTACGGCACCGCCTCGGACCTCCGGGTGGCGGCCAGTTTGCGTCCGGCGTCCTCCAGTGCCGACGCCCGGGCCAGCACCCTGGGGCAGTCCTCGTACAGCCGGACGGCGCGCACGAGTGGGGCGAGGTCGTTGTCGAGGAGTCCCCGGGCGTGCGCGGCGGTGGCGGCGAGGAACGTGAGGCCGGGATTGAGCGCGGCTCGCCGCTCGGCCTGGGCGACGGCCTGCGCGGCCCGCTCCAGTGCGCCCGCCCTCAGTGCCAGGCGGACGAGCACCGGGGCGTCGGCGGGGTCGATCAGTCCGGCGTAGGCGGGCCGGTCCTCGGCGGGTGACGTCATCACCTCGTCGAGTTCGGCCATGGCCCGGTCGGGCCGGCCCTCGAAGTCGGCCGTCAGCGCCAGCATCCAGGAGCCGAAGTGGCGGACGACGGGTGCGCCGTCGCTCCGCATGCGCCTGGCCTCCGCCGCGTACGCCCGGACGGTCCGCCGGTCGCCGGTGTGGAGCGCGACGCGCAGCATCACGTACCGGAGCGTGACGTCGGCGAGGTTGCCGGGTCCTGGGTCGTCGGGCGCGGACGCGGCCTCGCAGTCCGCCCGGGCGTCCGCGAGGCGTCCGGCCTCCAGCAGGACGCGGGAGCGGGTCATGAGCCACATGCGGGTGGCGGCCGTCCGGCCCTGCTCCCCGGTGACCCGGATGCCCTCGTCCGCGACGGCGAGCGCCTCGGCGGAGCGTCCGGTGGTGTTGGCCAGGAGGGCGTGCCACAGGGCTTCGGGAACCCACAGGGAGGTGCTGATGCCCAGGGCGTCGGCCAGCGCGGCGGACCGCTCGGCCTGCCGGAACGCCTCGGTCAGGTCCATGCGGTGGAAGCTCACGGCCGACCTGACCGTCGTCAGGGTGGCCTCCGCGGTGCGGTCCCCCGCCGCCGCCGCGGTCTCCCACGCCTCCGCGGCGACCTGTTCGGCCGCCGCGTGCTCGCCCGACATCGACAGGCCGACCGCGAGCATGGCGAGCAGCCGTCCCCTCGCGGCCACGGGGACACCGGGCAGGTCCGCCCCGGCGCGGGCCTGCCGGACGGCTTCGGAGAAGTCGAACGGTATGGCGAGGCGTGCCAGGGCGAGGCGTATGAGCGCCTCGTCCTCGGCTCCGAGACCGCCGGCCGCGAGGGCGGACGCGCCCAGCTCCCGCGCCTGGGCGGCCCGGTCCGTCTGCCAGAGCAGCGGGATCGTCTCGGCGATGATCCCCGGCCGCTCCTGAGCGTCCGCGCCGGCGAGTTCCAGGGCCTTGAGGCTGCGCTCAGCGGCGGGTCCGGGAGCGGTGGTCGCGAGTTCCGCCGCTTCGGTGCGCAGCCGGTCGGCCGCCGCGGCGTCCCTCCGGGCCCGCTTCTCGGTCTCCGTGGCGTCGGCCGGTGTTCCCGGCGTCGGCCCGGCGGCCTGTCGGCGCAGGGCCTGGCGCAGGGGCAGGGGGAGGCCGGCTTCCACCGCTTCGCGGATCAGGTCGTGGCGGAAGGCTAGGCGGTCGCCGCTCTCGGCGAGCAGATCGGCGTCGAGGGATTCCCGTACGGCGGTGATGAGCGCCGCCGAGGACCTGCCGAGCAGTTCGGCGAGCAGCGCGACGGTGACCGTGCCGCCCACGGCGGCGGCCGTCTGCACCAGCTCCCGCGCCTCGTCGGACAGCTGGTCGAGGCGGCGGGCGACCGAGGGGAGTTGCCGTGGTGCGGGCGGTCCGGCCGGCAGCCCGGCCAGGCCGTTCTCGATCGTCACCGCCTCCTCGCGCAGCGAGCCGAGCAGCTCGACCAGCAGCTGGGGCACCCCCTCGGCGCGGTGGGCGAGGCGGAGGACGTCCGGGCCGGGCGGGGCGCCGAGGACGTCCTCGGCGATCCGGGCGACGGCGCGGTCCTCCAGGGCCCCGATGGCCAGCTCGTGCGCGCCGGCCTGACGGATCCGGTCCAGGGTGGTGCGTACTCCTGACGGCACGCTGCCGCCGCGCACGGCGACCAGCCACAGGATCGGGTGGGACGAGAGTCCCGCCGCGAGGGTGTGGAAGGTGAGGAGGGTGAGGTCGTCGCACCACTGGAGGTCGTCGAGGACGACGAGCAGGGGTCCGTTCCGCGCCGCCTCCCGCAGCCGGTCCCCCAGTTCCTGGAGCAGCCAGAACCGCTGGCCGGGGGTGGTGGCGAGGTCGCGGAGCCGCTGGGCGCCCGACAGCGGTTCGTCGCCGCAGAGTACGGCTTCCAGGAGCGGGCCGAGCGGTACGAACAGTTCGTCGGGGTCCGCGGCCCCCGCGAACACCCGCGTGCCCCGTCGCCTCGCGGCCGCCGCGGCCTCGGCGAGAATCCTGGACCTGCCGATTCCCGCGGGGCCCTCCGCCCGGACGATCCCGCCCTCGCCCCGGCCGAGCGCGTCCAACCGCTCCTCGATGAACGCCAGTTCGGCGTCCCTGCCGCGCAGGGGTGTCGGTGCGCCGTCGGGCTCTTCGGGCGCGGTCCTTGTCGTCACTCGGTCGATGCTCATACGGCGGATCAGTATGAGTCATGCGAACCGTCCCGCTTCCGGCCGGGGGACGCCGGGGCTCCGGCGCCGCCCCGGCCGGTCAGGGGCGGGTCGTCACTTCGCCAGGAAGGCGAGGAGGGCGGTGTTGACCTCGTCGGCGTGCGTCCAGAGCAGGCCGTGCGGGGCGCCCTCGATCTCGACGTAGTCGGCCGAGGGGAGCGCCTTGTGGAAGGGGCGCGCGGTGCCGTCGGCGGGCAGGATGCGGTCGGCGGTGCCGTGCAGGATGAGGGCCGGGACGTCGACGGCGGGGATGTCGGCGCGGAAGTCGGTGTACCAGGTGGCCGGCGCGGCGGAGGCGGCGAAGGAGCCGCCGCGGGCGGCGGTGTTCCAGCTGTTGCGGACCGCTTCCTCGCTGATGCGGCTGCCCAGGTTCTCGTCGAGGTTGTAGAAGTCGTTGAAGAAGGCGGTGTAGTAGGCGTACCGGTCGGCCTTGACGGCGGCGACGACGCCGTCGAAGAACTCCTTCGGGGCGACGCCGTCCGGGTTGTCGTCGCTCTTGAGCAGGCAGGGTTCGAGCGAGGCCAGGAACGCGACCTTGGCGACGCGGCCGGAGCCGTACGTCGAGACGTAGCGGGCGACCTCGCCGGTGCCCATCGAGAAGCCGACGAGGACGGCGTCCTTCAGGTCGAGGGTGTCCATCACGGTGTTCAGGTCGGCGGCGAAGGTGTCGTAGTCGTAGCCGGTGGTCGGCTGCGACGAGCGCCCGAAGCCGCGGCGGTCGTAGGTGATGACGCGGTAGCCGGCGTCGAGCAGTGCGGCGCTCTGGCGCTCCCAGGAGTGGCCGTCGAGCGGGAATCCGTGGATGAGGACGACGGGCTGTCCGGCGCCCTGGTCCTCGAAGTACAGCTCGATGGGGTTGGTGTTCTCCTGGCCCACGGTGATGTACGGCATGGGGTTGCGTCCTCGATTCGGGGTGGCTGGTCCGCGCGTCGAAGCGGCGCGGTGTGCCCGTCACGCTAGGACCGGCCCGGTGCCTCCGGTTGCCGTGCCGCGCACCACGCCTTGCACGGGGGCGCAGAGTTCACCCTCAGGCGTCGTCTGCGGTCGTGTCCTCGTCCTCGGCGAGGACGATCCGGGCCAGGTGGACCCTGGAGCGGACCGCGAGCTTGCGGAAGATCGACGCCAGATGGGTGTTGACCGTGTGCGGCGAGACGACGAGGGCGTCGGCGGCCGACCGGTTGGTGTGTCCGGCGGCGATCAGCCGGGCCACCTTCCGTTCCGAGGCCGTGAGCGCGTCCCAGCCCTGGTCGGTGCGCGGCCGGAGGCGGCCGGTGCGCCGGCCGGTGCGGCTCGCGGCCCGGTCGGGTTCGGCACGTACCCGATCGGCCTCGGCGTCGGCCCCGGCCTGGGCGTAGAGGTCGTGCGCCCTGCTCAGGGCGGGGGCCGCGGCGGCGTCGCCGGAGGCCAGGAGGGCGCGTCCGAGGTCGGCGGAGGCGGCGGCCAGGGCCAGTGGCCGGGGGCCGTCGAGGAGGATGGCCACCGCCCGCTCCAGGAGGGCGGGGTCGGCGTTCACCAGGCCGGCGGCGTGGGCTGCCGCGCCCTGCGCGGTGGGCACGGTGGGGTTGCGGGTGGCGTGTGCGGCGGCCTGGGCGGCGAGGTCCTCGGCCAGCTTGCGGTCTCCGCCGCGCAGGGCGATCCGCACGGCCTGGACGACGTGGGGGCGGAGCAGCCGCCACCGGAGGAAGGGGTGGTCGCGCTGCACCGACCGGAGGTGCTCGGCGGCTTCCGGGTGGTCGCCGTCGGCGTCGGCGACGACGGCCTCGAAGTACCGGTGCGTGGCGTGGTTGCCGGTGTTCGGCCGGTCGGCGACGGCCGCCCGCACGACGTCGAGGTGTTCCCGGGCGGCGTCACGGTCGCCGCGCAGCAGGGCGAGGAGGCCTCGGTTGACGCGGATGTTGACCTGGTTTCCGGGCACCTGGAGGTCCGCTTCGAGGCGCTCGGCGGTGACGAAGTCGGCGTCCGCGTCGTCGAGCCGCCCGAGCGCCAGGTTCAGGGTTCCCTGGACCCAGATCAGCATGGCGGGGCGCAGGGGGGTGTCGCCCGCCGACCGGAGGAGTCTCCGTACGGCGTCGAACTCGTCCATGTGGATCAGGGCGACGGCCTCCTCGGGAAGGAAGGCGGAGTCGAACACGCTGAGCGCGGTGTGGTGTTCGAGGGCGGCGGCGCAGTCGCCCGCGTTGAGGGCGATCTCGCCGAGGCCCCACAGCGCGAGGACGCGCGCCTCCCGGTCACCGGCCCGCTCCGCCTCGGCGAGCGCCCGCTCCCCGGTCTCGCGTGCGGCCCCGAGGTCGCTGCCGCGCGACCGTGCCAGAGCCTGCCGGGCGGTCAGCCGGGCGCGGATGGCGGGGTCGGTGACGGCCGCCAGCGCCGTCGTCGTGCGGCGGGTCAGTTCGTGGACGTCGTCGAGGTGCCAGAGGGCGTCGCCGAGTACGGACTGCAGTCGGGCGAAGACGTCGAGGGCGGGCTGCCGGGCGAGCAGCGCGTCGCCGGTGTCCCGTGCCTGGGTGTACCGGCCCGCGCGGGTCAGGGCGACGACGGCCCGCTCCCCCACCTCGTGGACCAGGGCCGCGCGGGGCGGTACGAGTTCCAGGGCGCGTACGGCCAGGTCGGCGGCGAGGTCGGGCATCACGGCGATCACGTCGTCGGCGGCGGTGCGGAGGAGGCCGATCGCCTCCAGGTCGCCGGGTTCGGCGCTCTTCAGCAGGTGCGGGACGGCGTCGCCTGAGCTCCGGCCCGCCGCGACGAGCCGGCTCGCGGCCTCCCGGTGCAGCGCCCGGCGTACGGAGGGGGCGAGGTCGGCGTACACCGCCTGGCGGAGCAGGTCGTGGCGGAACAGGAGGCGCTCGCCGTCGTCGTGGAGGAGGGCGGCGCCGATCGCCTCGTCCACCTCGGCGCTCAGCGCGGAGGCGGCCCGGCCGCACAGGGCGGCAGCGTCGGAGAGCGAGAACGCGCGGCCGAGGACCGAGCCGATCCGCAGGAAGTGCAGGGTGTCAGGCCGCAGGTCGGCCAGTCGGCCGCGTACGCCGAGGACCAGCCGCTCGGGCGTCTCCGGCCCGTCGGCTCCCGTCGCCGCGATGCCCGCGAGCATCTCGGCCGCGAGGAAGGGGTTGCCGCCCGCCCCGTCGAGGAGCTCCTCGACCCGCGCCGGCACGTCCCCGCCGAGGACGTCGCGTGCCAGCTCGGAGACGGCCGTCTCGGACAGCGGCCGCAGGTGGAGGGTCGTCGTCAGCGGCCCCTGCCCGTACAGCTCCGGGTTCTCCCGGCTCGTGAGCAGCCACAGGACCGGGGAGCTGAGCAGCCGCGCCGGCATGACGCTCAGGGCGAAACGGCTCAGTGGGTCGGCCCATTGGACGTCGTCGACCGCGATGAGTACGGGCCTGCCGGCCGAGCGTTCCTCGATCAGCTGGGCCAGTCGTTCGACGAGCCAGATGCGCTGGTCGTGGTGGCCGGCGAGGTCCGCGAAGTCCGCGCCGGTGAGCAGCGGCGGGTCACCGTGCAGGAGGCCCGAGGCCAGTGAGGCGAGCGGCGCCAGTTCGTGCAGTTCCTCCGCGCGTCCGTGGCTGACGAGGAATCCCTGGGACCGTGCGAGCGAGACGGCCTCCTGGAGCAGCGCGGTCTTCCCGATCCCGGGCTCGCCGAGGAGCAGCGCGATCGCGCCTCCCTCCCCGTCGCGCACCGTCTCGGCCAGGGCGCGCAGCCGCCCCATTTCGGCTTCGCGGCCCCGAAGCCCGGGTCGGCTCAGCCCCTTCGCCGTGTTCCCCTCGTCGGGCCGTTCGTCGCTCATCCCTTGACCGATCCGGCGAGCAGCCCCCGTGCGAAGTGCTTGCGGAGGAGGAAGAAGACGAGGAGTGGGACGAGCGCGGCCACGAAGGCTCCCGCGGTGAGCCGCTGCCATTCGTTGCCGTAGGTCCCGGCCAGGCCCGCGAGTCTGACCGTCATCGGCGCGGTCTCGGCCGTGCCGCCGGACAGGGTGAGTGCCACGAGGAGGTCGTTCCACACCCAGACGAACTGGATGACGGCGAGGCTGACCAGGGCCGGGCGGGCGAGCGGCAGCACGATCCGGAGCAGCAGCGTGCCGTGCGTGGCGCCGTCGACGCGGGCGGCCTCGATCAGCTCCCGGGGCAGCCCGGCCAGGAAGTTGTGCAGGAGGAACACCGCGAACGGCAGCGCGAAGACCGTGTGGGCGAACCAGACCTGGCCGAACCGCGCGGGACCGGTGAGGTGCCATGCGGGCAGGAACAGCCAGCCCTGGGAGACCAGTTTCAGGAGCGGGACGAGCGCCATCTGGAGCGGCACGGCCTGGAGCGCGAAGACGCCGACGGCCAGCGCGTCGCGCCCCCTGAAGTCGATCCAGGCCAGGGCGTACGCGGCGAGGAAGGCCAGGACGAGCGGGAACAGCACCGAGGGCACGGTGATGACGACGGAGTTGACGAAGTGCTCCGCGAGCCGCCCCGACCCGTTCCGGCCGCCGGACAGCACCTCGCCGTAGTTGTCGAGCGTGAGGTGCGGGGTGCCGAACAGGGTCCACCAGCCGGTCGTCTTGATCTCCCGCTCGGGGCGGAACGAGGAGAGCAGGAGCCCGAGGGTCGGTGTCGTCCAGAGGACCGCGATCACCACGGCGACCGACGTGAAGGCGCGGGAGGCCAGCCGCTCCCGGGCGCCGTTCACCCCGCCCTCCGCCACGCCCGGACCTGGTGGGCGACCAAGGGTGTGACGAGCAGGAAGAGGAGCACGGCGAGCGCCGAGCCGCGGCCCGTCTCGCCGTAGCGGAAGGCCTGGTCGTACATCTCGTGGGCGATGACGCCGGTGTCGAACTGCCCGCCGGTCGTCGTCTTGACGATGTCGAAGGCCTTGAGGGTGCCGATCGCCTGGGCGAGGAGCACGACGAGCAGCGTGGGCCTGATCGACGGCACGGTGATCCAGCGGAAGACCTCCCTGGGGGACGCGCCGTCGAGCCGGGCGGCCTCGGTCAGCTCCCCGGGTACGGCTCTGATCGCGCCGGTCAGCAGGACGGCGGCGAAGCCCGCCTGGGTCCACACCATCGCCACGATGAGGAGCAGGACGTTCCAGGGAGAGTCCACGAGCCACTGCCTCGGTTCGCCGCCGAACGCGACGACGAGCTGGTTCAGCACTCCGATCTGCCCGGCCTCCGCGGGACGGTAGGCGTAGACGAACTTCCAGACGACACCGGCGCCGACGAAGGAGACCGCCATCGGCGTCAGGACCAGGGACAGCGCGAAGGTCCTGAACCGTGAGCGGGCGACGGCAGCCGCGTACAGCAGACCCACCGCGGTGGACACCGACGGCACGAGGACCACCCACGCCAGGGTGTTGCGCAGCGCCACGAGCGCCCGGTGGTCGGTGAACATCCACACGTAGTTGTCGAGGCCGGCCCAGGTGTCCCCGCCGCTGCCGGTGAACGACAGCGCGAGGGTGCGCAGTCCGGGCAGGAGGAGACCGATCGTGAGCAGGAGCAGCGCGGGGGCCAGCAGGATCAGGGCCGCGCCCCTCCTCCGCGCCGGCCCCCGGTGCAGGGCGAGGAGGACCAGGGAGACGACCGCCGCGAAGGCGGCGAGGCCCTGGAGCAGGTACAGCAGTTTGGGCTGCTGGGCGACGGCGTCGAAGGACATCACCGGCTCGGCCAGGACCGTTCGATGGTGCCGGCGACCTGTCGGCTGCTCGCGCCGCCGATCCAGTCGACGGCTCCCTTCCAGAACGTCCCCGCGCCGACCGACGCCGGCATCAGGTCCGAACCGTCGAACCTGAACTGTGTCCTGGGGTCCTGGAGGAGCTGGATCGAGAGCTTGTCGACCGGCGTCGCGGCGTTCGCCGGATCCACGGCCTTGTTCGCCGAGACGAACGGGCCCTTGGTCATCCGCGTGTTCGCGAAGTCGGCGGAGGCCAGGTACTCCTGGAACGCCCGCACTTCGGGTCGGTCGGCGAACGCCGTGGCGAACACCCCGCCGCCGAGCACGGGCCGGCTCGCCGGGTCGGCACCCGGCAGGAGGAAGGCGTAGACGTCCTTGTCCGGTCCGATCTCGGTGCCCTTCGGCCACATGTCGGCGTAGAACGAGGCCTGGCGGTGCATGGCGCAGTCGCCGGAGAGGACCGGTGTGCCGGCCTCCTGGAAGGAGATCGACGCCATCGACCGGGCCGGACCGAAACCGCCGTTGGCGTACCGGTCGTTCTTGAGGACGGACCCCACGGTGTCCATGGCCTTGATCACTCGCGGGTCGTCGAACGGGATCTCGTGGTCGACCCATCGGTCGTAGACGTCCGTGCCCTGCTGGCGGAGGAGCACGTCCTCGATCCAGTCCGTCACGGGCCAGCCGGTCGCCTCTGCGGACTCGACGCCCGCGCACCACGGCTTGACGCCCGAGGCCGCCACCTTCTCGGTGACGGCCATCAGCTCCGTCCACGTGCGGGGAACGGCCAGTCCCCTGTCCCGGAAGAACGTCGGGGAGTACCAGACGAACGACTTCACGTTCGCGACCAGCGGAGTGCCGTACAGGGTCCCGTCCACCGTCGCGTAACTGTTCCAGTCCGCCGACCAGCCCCGCTTCGCGAGGGCCTCGACCCCCGCGCTCACGGGCTTGAGCTTCCCCGCCCGCGCGTAGCGTTCCATGAGGCCCGGCTGAGGGAAGAACGCCACGTCGGGGGCGTTGCCGCCGTCGACCCGCAGCTGGATCCGGGCCTCGAACTCCCCGTCCCCCTCGTACTGGACGTCGATTCCCGTGCAGTCGGCGAAGTCCGCCCACGTCTCTTCGAACAGGTCGGCCTCCCGGTCCCGGTTCTCCGCGTAGACGGTGACCTCGGTGCCCGGATGCCTGCCGTAGCGGGCGTACGGTGCGCACTCCGCGGTGGTGTGCGACCGCGAACCGCTGTCCTGCGGTGTGCCGCAGGCGGTGGCGGTGACGGCGAGGGTGGTGACGGCGAGCGCGAGCCTCGCGCCGAACCTCATGGGTGTGCTTCCTCCGATCGCCCGCCGCACGTTCTCGACGGGCGTTCCGGAAAGCTACCGGGTTCGAACGACATAGACCAATCGTTCGAGATGCGCGTCTCCCGCTACAGGCCGAAGCGGGCGCGGCGTGCCTCGGGCACCAGGTCGGCGTACTCGGGGTGCTTGCCGATCCAGCCCCGGATGAAGGGGCAGTAGGGCAGGACGCGCAGCCCGAGGGCCCGGGCGTCGTCGAGGGCGCCGCGGGCGAGGAGCCCGCCGAGCCCCCGGCCGCCGAAGCGGGGATCGATCTCGGTGTGGATGAAGGCGATCTCGCCCTCGGACAGGTGGTATTCGGCGAAACCGGCGGTCTCGGCGTCGGCGTCGGACTCCGCGAGGATCTCGTAGCGGGACTTCTCGGGGCGGTCGAGGACCCGGGGTTCCATGGGGACTCCTGTCTGGGGGTGGTGTTACGGGGGAGGTGGCCGGCTTCAGAGGGTGCGGCGCACGCCTGCCTGGCGTTCCAGGTTGCGGAGCTGGACGGCGAGGTCGCCTTCCACGGCGACGTGGGCGGGGCCGCTGCGGCCGAGGGGAAGGACCTGCTCGCCGCGCATGTCCTCGAGCATCAGGGCGAACGCCGTGTACATCGCGACCAGCGCGACGACCAGGCCGAGCGCCCCCGACGTGCGCGTCAGCCATTCGGCGCCGGTGACGCCCGCGAGGCCGGTGGCCGCCCAGCGGGGCAGGGAGACGGCGAGGACGAGCCACAGCGCCCGCTTGGGCCCGGTCACGGCGGTCATCAGCGCGCCGAAGCAGAGGAGCGCGAGGTTGAGGACGCCGAGGACCTTCAGACCGTCGGCCGCGCCGCTGAGCATGATGAGCGCGTAGGGCAGCCAGCTGCCGGCGAACACCGCCATCAGCGTGGCCGCGATCACGTCACGGGCACCGAAGGCCAGGAAACTGACGAGGAGTTGGAGGACGAAGGCCGGAAGCACGGTGAGGGCGACGGCGGTGCGGGCCTCCTCGCCGAGGATCCCGAGCTGGAGGCAGCCCGTCATCACGGACGCGATGGCGATCGTGAAGAACCCGAGCGGCATGGGTGAGGCGATGGGCCGCAGGTTGATCCGTGTCATCGACCGGAGGTCCGGCTCGAAACGGCGTTCCGGCAGGGCGTCCTGCGGGGCGTCGGTCATCGGGGGTCTCTCTTCTCAGTGCGCGAAGCAGGGGTCGACGAACGACGGCCGCGTGTCGGGAGCGGAGCCGCGCGCCACGCGCCAGCGGCGGTGCCGCTCGGACTCGGCGGCGGCCTCGGCCACGAGCGAGGCCTGGCGGGCGCCGCTCTGGTAGCCGCCGAAGTGGGCCACGGGGCTCCATTCCGGGTGCACCGGCGGGACGGCCTCGTCGAGTCCCTCGTACTCGGCGGTCGCGTAGACGACGCGCCCTCCGACGACGGTCAGGACGGACTCGATGTCGGGAATGACGTCCTCGGGCACGGTGAGGAAGTCGTCGGAGAGGACGGCGAGGTCGCCGTAACAGCCCTCCCGCAGGGTTCCCTTGACGTCCTCCTCGCCGGTGAGCCGCGCTCCGCCCCGGGTGTAGAGGCCGAGGGCGGTCTCCCGGTCGACGAGGTTCCCGGCCGGGTAGAGCGCGGTGCCGCCGACGGTGCGCCCGGTGACCAGCCAGTGGAGGGCGACCCACGGGTTGTACGAGGAGACGCGGGTCGCGTCGGTTCCGGCGGCGACCGTCAGGCCGCGGTCGAGCATGGCCCGGACCGGCGGGGTGTGGGCGGCGGCCTCGGGGCCGTAGCGGTCGAGGAAGGCGGCGCCCTGGAAGGACATCCGGTTCTGGACCGATACGGCTCCGCCGAGGGCGGCGATCCGGTCGAGGCTGGCGCCCGAGACGGTCTCCGCGTGGTCGAAGAGCCAGCGGTTGCCGCCGGGGAAGAGCCCCTCCGCGGCGAGCTTCTCGAAGACGGCCAGGTCGCGGCGGATCGTCTCGTCGTACGTCGCGTGGAGCCTGAAACCCCAGCCGTTCTCCAGCAGGAGCCGTACGGCGCTCTCGAACTCGGTCTCGTAGCCCGCGGCGAGCTCGGGCCGGGGCTCGGAGAAGTTCTCGAAGTCGGCGGCGGCCCACGTCAGGTTCTCGCCCGCGCCGTTGAGCCGGAGCCACTCGTCGCCGTCCCCGGGCTTGACCGTCTCGGTCCAGCGCTTGAGGTCGGCGAGCTCCTGCCCGGCGGTCTGCGGGAAGAGGTGGTAGGCGATCCGGAGGGACAGCTCCCCCGACCCGGCGAGGTCGGTGACCGTGGCGTAGTTGTCGGGGAAGTTCTGGAACCCGCCGGCGGCGTCGACGGCGGAGGTCAGCCCGAAGCGGTTCAGTTCGCGCAGGAAGTGGCGCGTCGACGTCCGCTTGTCGGCCTCGTCCAGGGCCGGTGCCTTGGCCAGGGTCGAGTACAGGACGAGAGCGCTCGGAGCGGCGAGGAGGACGCCGTTGGGTTCGCCGTCCCGGCCCCGGACGATCTGCCCGCCGCGCGGGTCGGGCGTCTCCCGGGTGAAACCGGCGGCCCGCACCGCGGCCCGGTTCATCAGCGCCGACTGGTACAGGTGCAGGACGAACACCGGGGTGTCGGGGGCGGCCGCGTTCAACTCGGCGACGGTCGGCATCCTCCGCTCCGCGAACTGTTCGGCGGTCCAGCCGCCGACGACCCGGATCCACTGCCCCTTGGGCGTCCGGCCGGCCTGCTCGCGCAGCATCGCCAGAGCCTGGCGCAGACTGCGGACCCCGTCCCAGCGCAGCTCCAGGACGTAGTTCAGGCCGCCCCGGATCACGTGCAGGTGCGAGTCGTTCAGGCCGGGGATCACCCGGCGGCCGAGGGCGTCGACGACCTTGGTGCCGGGCCCGACGAGGTGGGCGAGGTCGTGGTCGTCGCCGAGGGCCGCGACCCGGCCGTCGCGGATCGCGACGGCGCGGGCCGCGGGGCGTTCGGGGTCGCCCGTGAACACCTTGGCGTTGCGGACGAGGAGGTCGGCGTGCTCGCGCTCCTGCCGCGGGGCGGGCACGAGGCCCGCCACCGGCATGCTCGCCGAAGGACCGGTCGTGGTCATGCGAGGGCCTTCCGGAGGGTGTCGGTGGCGAGACCGATGGCGAGGTCCGCGGCCCACGTGTCGCGCAGCGCGTTCAGCATCACGAAGTCGTGGATGGCTCCCTGGACGCGCAGGGCGGTGACGGGGACGCCGGCCGCACGGAGCTTCGCCGCGTACGCCTCGCCCTCGTCGCGCAGGACGTCCGCCTCGGCGGTGATGACCAGGGCCGGCGGCAGGCCGGTGAGCTGCTCGGTGGAGGCGCGCAGCGGCGAGGCCGTGACCTGGGCCCGCTCGGCCTCGTCCGTCGTGTACTGGTCCCAGAACCACTTCATGGCGTCGCGGCGCAGGAAGTAGCCCTCGGCGAACAGGTGGTACGAGTCGGTGTCGAAGCTCGCGTCCGTGACCGGGTAGAAGAGGACCTGCTGGACGAGCTTCACGTCGCCGCGCCGCTTGGCCATGAGGGTGAGCGCCGCACTCATGTTGCCGCCGACCGAGTCGCCCGCGACGGCGATCCGGGTGCCGTCGAGGTCCTTGTGCCGCCCCTCGCGGGCGACCCACTGGGCGACGCCGTAGTTCTGCTCGATCGCGACGGGGTAGCGCGCCTCGGGCGAGAGGTCGTACTCGGGGAACACCACGGCCGCCCCGGTGCCGACGGCGAGTTCGCGGACGAGCCGGTCGTGGGTGTGGGCGTTGCCGAAGACCCAGCCCGCGCCGTGGATGTAGAGGATGACGGGAAGCGGGCCGGTGGCGCCGCGGGGGCGGACGATCCGGGCGCGGACGTCACCGGTCGGGCCTCCGTGGACGGTGATCCACTCCTCGTCGACCTCGGGCAGGGGCACGCCCTCGCCGTTCTGGACGTCGTCCACGGCCTTGCGGCCTTCGGCCACGGGGATCTGGTAGAGGTACGGCGGCTGGGCGGTGGCGTCGGCGAACGCCTGGGCGGCGGGTTCGAGGACCGGACGGTTCGTCATGAGCTGTGCTCCTAAGGGGTGTTGGAGAGGGATCGGGCCGGTGGCTAGCGGGTCGCGCGCGCCGCCGCGAGGATCACGTGGCTGACCACCGCCGGGCGGGAGACGGCCACGGCGTGCGACGCGTCCACTTCGGTGACGTGCGAGCCGGCGCGCCGGGCCATCCACCGCTGCGCGGCCGGCGGGATGTTCTTGTCGGCGGTGGCGACCAGCGCCCAGGACGGGATCGTCTTCCACGCCCCCTCGCCGGCCTTCTCCTCCAGCGCCGTGGTGGCCACCGGGCGCTGCGACGCCGCCATGACGGCCGCTTCGTCGGCGGGGACATCGGCGGCGAACTGCCGGTGGAACTTGTCTTGTTCGATGGTGAGTTCGGTGCCGCTGCCACCGCCGGGCAGCGGGTACGACCCCGGGTTCACGGTGTCGCCGAGCGTGGAGCCGGGGAACTTGGCGGCGAGCTCGGCCGCGCTCTCGCCCTTGTCCGGGGTGAAGGCGGCGATGTACACGAGAGCCTTCACCCGCCGGTCGCCCACCGCGGCACCGCTGATGACCGCGCCGCCGTAGGAGTGCCCGACCAGGACGACGGGCCCCTCGACGGCGGCCAGCACACCGCGCAGGTAGGCGGTGTCGGCGGCGAGGCCGCGCAGCGGGTTCGCGGGCGCCAGGACGGGGTAACCGGCGTGCTGCAGCCGCCGGATGGTGCCGTTCCAGCTGGAGGCGTCCGCGAACGCTCCGTGGACCAGGACGACGGTCGGCTTCGGCTCGCGCCGGTCGTCGCCGGCCGCGACGGCCGGGCCGCTCGCGGGTCCGGCACCGACCAGGGCGGCCAGCGTCGCGGGCAGGGCGAGGCCGAGGGCGAGGGCGCGCCTCGTGGGATGCATGGTGATTCCTTGTCAGGTGATGAGGGGTTCGGACGTGCCCGGTCGGGCGGGAGAGCGCGGAACTTCAGCTGCGGCCCGCTTCACAGGCCGTACGACTCCAGGAGCCGGAGCCAGACCTCGCTGACCGTCGGGAAGGCGGGCACGGCGTGCCAGAGGTGCGCCAGGGGGACCTCGCCCACGATGGCGACGGTGGCGGTGTGGAGGAGCTCGGTCGCCATCGGGCCGGTGAGCGTGCAGCCGACGACGACTCCTCGGGGCTCGTCGACGACGAGCTTGGCGAGGCCGCGGTAGCCGTCCGCGTGGAGGGCGGCGCCGGCGACGTCGTCGATGCGGTACTCCACCGCGCGTACCGTCAGACCCGCTTCGCGAGCGGCGCGTTCCGTGAGTCCGACGCTCGCGACCTCCGGGCGGGTGAAGACGGCCTGCGGGACGGCGATGTGGTCGGCCTCCGCGCTCCACGGCTGCCGGTCGCCGGTGTCGGCGGGGCGTCCCGCCGCCCGCTCGGCGATGGCCGCCGCGCAGGCACGGGCCTGGTACTTGGCCATGTGGGTCAGCGGCGCGCGGTGGTTCACGTCACCGACGGCGTACAGCCAGTCGCCGTCGACCGAGGTGACGCGGCACGTGTCGTCCACCGGGAGCCAGTCGCCGGCCGGCAGGCCCACGGAGTGCAGGCCCAGGTCCGAGGTGCGCGGGCGCCGTCCGACGGCGGCGAGGACCTCGTCGCAGACGAGGGCGGTGCCGTCGTCGGTGTGCACGGTCACCGCGCGGGTGGCGTCGTCACGGGCGACCCGGACGGCCGCCACCCCGAAGCGGATGGTGACGCCCAGGTCGCTCAGCCCCCGGGTGACCTCTTCGCCGGCACACGGCTCCCAGCCGGTCAGCAGAGCCTGGTCGCGGACGAGGAGGGTGACGGAGGCGCCCAGCGAACGCCACGCGGTGGCCATCTCGCAGGCCACCACTCCCCCGCCGATGACGACGAGCCGCTCGGGCACCGCGTCGGCCGTCGTGGCCTGCCGGTTGGTCCACACGCCGATCCGGTCGAGCCCCTCGACGGCCGGCAGGGCGGGTTCCGTGCCGGTGCAGACGACGACCGCGCGCCGGGCCGCCAGCGTACGGACGACGCCGTCGGCCCCCGTGACCTCCACCCGGCGCTCGCCCGCGAGCCGCCCGTGTCCCCGTACGAGCGCGATGCCCGCACCGTCGAGCCACTCGGCCTGCCCGGTGTCGTCGCCGCGCCCGGTGAAGCGGTCACGGCGGGCCAACACGCGCGCGGGGTCGAGCGCCGCCGTGACCGCCTGCCGGGACCCGTCCACCGCCCGGGCCTCCGCAAGGGCCGCACCGGGCCGCAGCAGCGCCTTGCTCGGCACGCAGGCACGGTAGGAACACTCGCCGCCCACCGCGTCGGCCTCGACGACGACGGCGGTCAGGCCGGACCGCACGACCCGGTCGGCGACGACCTCACCGCCCGGTCCACCGCCGACCACGACGACGTCGTACGTGTCCATCAGCCGCGCACCAGAGGCGTGTCGACGAGGTGCTCCGCCAGGAACCACACCTGCGCCTCGCCAGTGCGGATCACATCGGAGACGAGCAGGTCGGCGCTGCCCTCGTCACCCTCACCGGCCAGCCGGGCGGCGGCGTCCCTGGCGTCGATCAGGATCCGCTCGTGCGCGTCCAGGAGCCGGGACAGCATCACCGGGACCGGCTCGACACCATCCGGCGGCCTGGGGATCGACGTCAGCTCCGCGACGTGACGCGGGTCCCCGACAGCGACGCCGCCCAGGCTCTGGACCCGCTCGGCCAGCGCGTCCACGATCGCCAGTTGGGCCTCCGCGTGCTTGTCCAGCATCAGGTGCAGCGAGTAGAACGTCGCCCCGCGCATGAGCCAGTGGTGCTTCTTGTACAGGGAGTACAGGATCTGCGTGTCGGCGAGCACGCGGTTCAGCCGCTGGCACGCGTACATGCGGGTGTCGTGACCGAGCCCGATCGGCAGCTGCTTCAGCGTGCCGAACGCCTGCGTCTCGGCGCCCTTCTGGTGCAGCAGCGGCTGGCCGCCGCCGTGCGGGGTCGTGAGGGTGTCCATCGGGTGCTCCAGTTCGGGAGGGAAGGGTGGGGAAGGGCCGGCCGGCCGGGTCGGGGTACGGGGGCGCGGCCGCCCGGGCCGGGGTACGGGGGGCGTGGCCGCCCGGGCCGGGTACGGAGGGCGCGGCGCCCGGGCCGGGTTACGGGGGGCGTGGCGCCCGGGGCCGGGGGTACGCGGAGGGCGGCCCCGATCCGCGGGGCGCGGGGACGCGGAGGGCGGGCCCCGGCTCGCGCGGCGCGGGGACGCGGAGGGCGGGCCCCGGTCCGCGCGGCGCGGGGACCGGGAGGGCGTGCCCCAGCTCGCGCGGCGCGCGCTCAGCGTTCGGCGTTCGCCGGGGCGGGGAGCCGGTGCAGGACGAGCCGGGTGAGGAGGCCGCTGCCGAGTCCGGCCGCGAGGGCGAGGGCGGCCCACCACAGCGGGTACGGGGTGAGGCCGAGGGCTGCGTCGAGGGACCAGGCGCCCGGGCCGGTGGCGGCGAGGGCCGCGGCGGTGACGATGAGGACGAGCGGGTACTCGTACCCGTCGTTCTGCACCCAGAGCCCGTGGCGCCACTTCACGGTGAGCGCGACCGTCATGACCCCGATGGTGCCGGTCGCGGCGAGCGGGGTGAGGAGGCCGGCGGCGAGCAGCAGGCCCGAGCCGATCTGACCGCCGCCCGCCGCCAGGGCGGTGAGGACACCGCCGCGGAAGCCGTCGGCACGGAACTCCTCGGTGCCGCCCTCCAGGCCCTTGCCGCCCAGGTGCGAGCTGACCTTCTGCACACCGTGGCCGGCGACGAGCAGTCCCACCAGCAGACGCAGGATCAGAATGCCGGTGTCCACGGGGGTCAGCCGGCCGCGTGGGCGCCAATGACGCTCTGGGCGTAGACGACACCCAGGCCATACGCGCCCGCGTGGGCCTTGACGATCTCCATGACGGCGCCGTACGTCTCCTGGCGCGCCCAGTCGCGCTGCAGCTCCAGGAGGACCTGGACCCAGGTCACCGGGACGGCGCCGGCGGCGATCATCCGCTGCAGGGCGTGCTCGTGGGCCGCCGGGCTGACGCCGCCGGAGGCGTCGGACACGACGTACACCTCGTAGCCCTGCTCGAGCGCCGAGAGCGCCGGCAGCACCAGGCAGACCTCGGTCCACAGGCCCGACAGGATGATCTTCTTGCGTCCGGTCGCCTTGACCGCCGCCACGAGCGCCTCGTCCTCCCAGGCGTTCATGGTGGTGCGGTCGATGATCTCGTTCTTCGGGAACACCTCGGCGAGCTGCGGCAGCAGGGGGCCCGAGAAGGACTCGGCGGCGACCGTGGTCAGAACGGCCGGCACGTCGAACGCCCGGGCCGCCTTGGCCAGTCCCACCGTGCTGTTGATGATCGCGGCCCGGTCGCCGCTGCCCGTGCCGAAGAACATCTGCGGCTGGTGGTCCACGAAGAGCATGACCGAGTTGTCGGGCGTCAGCAGATCCTTGCTCGGAGCGGCCTGCACCTTGTCGACGTCGAACATTGAGGGGTCCTTTCGAAGCTGTCCACGACGTGCCCACCGCCTCCCGCGGCTCGGCACCCCCTCAAGCTACGAGCGCCCCGACCGACCGATTTGACCTCCCGCGCCCCGGCGTTGGCACCACGGCGCACAACCGGCCGGTCCGCGGCCGGCGGCGATCCGCTGACCGGCCTTTCCCGCAGGGGCGTGCTCAGAGGCGTACGAGGGCCTCGCGGGTGAGGTGGGTCAGGGCCGGGTAGCCGTCCACGGCCATGATCAGGTCGGCTTCCGCGAGCAGTGAGCGCAGGACGTGGACGATGCCGTCCGTGCCGCCGAGGGCGAGTCCGTAGGCGTAGGGGCGGCCGACGCCGACGGCCGTGGCGCCGAGGGCGAGGGCCTTGATCACGTCGGCGCCGCCGCGGACGCCGGAGTCGAAGAGGACGGGCAGGCCGTCGGCGGCCTCGACCACGGCGGGCAGCGCGTCGAGGGCGGGCAGGCCGCCGTTGGCCTGCCGGCCTCCGTGGTTGGAGCAGTAGACGCCGTCGATTCCGCCGTCCTTGGCGCGGCGGACGTCCTCGGGGTGGCAGATGCCCTTGAGGATGATCGGCAGGTCGGTGAGCGAGCGCAGCCAGGGAAGGTCGTTCCAGGTCAGGGGGTTGCCGAAGATCCCCACCCACTCCAGGATCGCGGCCCCGGGGTCTTCCTCGGGAGACTTGGCCAGCCGTGCCCGGAAGACCGGGTCGCCGAAGTAGTTGGCGAGGCAGTGGCCGCGCAGCTGGGGGAAGTTGCCCGCGCCGAGGTCGCGCGGGCGCCAGCCGGTGATCCAGGTGTCGAGGGTGACGACGATGCCCTTGAACCCGGCCGCCTCGGCGCGGTGGACGAGGCTCGCGGCCAGGTCGCGGTCGGTGGGGGTGTAGAGCTGGAAGAAGCCCGGGGTGTCGCCGAATTCGGCGGCGACCTGCTCCAGCGGGTCCACGCTCAGGGTGGAGGCCACCATCGGCACCCCCGTACGGGCCGCCGCGCGGGCGGTGGCCAGGTCGCCGTGGCCGTCCTGGGCGCAGAGCCCGATCACGCCGACGGGTGCCATGAAGAGGGGCGAGGGCAGGGTGTGGCCGAAGAGGTCCACCGCCATGTCCCGGCGGGTGGCGCCGACCATCATCCGCGGATACAGACCCCACCGCTCGAAGGCGCGGACGTTGGCGCGCTGGGTGTGCTCGTCCCCGGCCCCGCCGGCCACATAGGACCGGACGGACGGCGGGAGGGCGGCCAGGGCCTTCGCCTCCAGCTCGTCGAACGCCATGGGCAGCGCGGGCAGCACGCCACTCAGGCCGTCGAAGTAGATCTCGTTCTGGTAGTCGCCGAACTGCTGATGCGTCATCTCGTACCGTCCTGTGGGGGTGCCGGGGGCAGTGGACGTACCACTGCTGGAACTGCTCGACCACCCCGGCGGAGATCCGAGTGTCGGCGTTGCCCCGGGTCAGGTCGAACAGCTGGCTGGACCATGGCAGTTCGACATCACGACGCGCCACCCCGGCATCGGCGAGGGCCCTGTCCAGCAGCGTCCGGGAGACCCGGGTGAGCCGGGCGGGCCGTGGTGCCGGGCGGCCCGCCGCCACGCCCCGCGGCGTAGCTGCCCGTGGAAGAGGTCTGGCACTTCAAGACCTCTTCCGTACGGGAGCTCCGCCGCCGGGTACAGAGTGGCGCAGGCGTACGGGACGTCAGCAGGGGACGCCGGCGATGGTGGCGGTCGGGGCGGTGACGTTGACGAATTCGACGGAGTTGTAGCCGGTGGTGACCATGTAGGTGACGGTCTGGTACTCCACGCCGAGCGCGAAGCGCTGGCCGGCGGCGATGGTGATCTCCCAGCCCGTGGTCCTGGTGATCGTGGAGTTCAGCTTCGTGCCGAGCTGGACGTTGAGCACTTCGAGGGCCTTCACCGAGGCGTTCTCGCTGGCTTCGTAGTTGACGGTGTAGGTGGACGACTGGGTGAACTTCTGGGGAGCCGGGGAGTTGTTCTCCAGGCAGTCGTGCTTCACGGTCCACTTCGGCCCCGTGCTCCAGACGCGTATGCCGCCGCCGGACCCGCCACCGCTGGTCTCGCCTCCGGACCCGCCACCGCCCGGAACCGCGACGGGGACCTCCGGGCGTGCCACGTACTGACGCTTCCCCACGATCTCGACCCGCCCCATGTTGTACAGGTCGCCGAGCTCGCCGCCGCTCCAGTCGATCTTCTGCGTGTAGGTCGTCATGCAGCCGCCCTCGCCTCCCCAGGCGTCGGGCCAGTAGTCCCAGCCGCAGTCGCCGTCGGCGACGGCAAGGTTCGGGGCCACCGCGGCGGGCACGGCGGTGATCAGCGCGGCGCCGAGGGCGACGGCGGTCAAGGACGCACGGAACTTCATGAGTTCTCCTCACGGACGTGGTCACGAGCCCGGGCGATTCCTCGATCGCCCGGGCGACGGAACACTGACACGGTTCCCAGGCGTCAGCCAGCGTGAATTCAAGCCATCCGCCAATCAGCTGAAATGAATGAGAGGTGCGTGACGCGATGCCGGTCCCCCGCGCCTGGAGGGCTGGGGCCGGGAGGGGTACGGCGGGAGTCAGCCCGCGTCGAGCTCGACGCGGATCCGACGGCGGACGGCCTCGACCACCGGCGAGTGGGTGAACGCCTCGCAGACCAGGATCAGCCAGTCCGCTTCGGCGTCCAGGTCGGTCGACGGCGCACTCGGGGCCTGTTCCGGGCCGGTCGACCGCGGGTAGCGACGGCCGGCGGCCGCGGCTTCCAGGGCTGCCGCGACCACCGCCGCCTCGACCACGGCCGCCTGCCGCCGCCGGTCGTCCTCGGCCGCGCCGGGCCCGGCCACGCCCGCCTCCGCCGCCCAGCGTGACGCCTCCGGGTGGACGAAGGGGCGCAAGGCGAGCTGGGCGTCGCGGATCTCGATCACCCGCCGGTAGAGGGCGAATCCCGGTGAGGCGCCCGAACCGGCGCGCAGGGCGAGGCAGATGTCCGGATGGGCGGCGCGCAGGGCGGACCAGAGCGGGCCGATCCGCCGGTGGCTGCGCCAGGCCCGTAACCGGCGCGCGAGGGCCGAGAGGCGGGCCGTCCAGGCCGTGAGGGTCAGTCCGGCGACGGTGAGCGCGAGGGTGGGCAGGGCGAGGACCGCGCCGCCGGTGAGGAACACCCGGCCGACCCGGAGCACGACCAGCACGGCCTGGACGCTCAGCGCGGACCGCAGGAGGCCCACCGCTCCACCCGCGACGACCAGTCGCAGACCGGTGCGCAGCGGTCCGGGTCCGAGCTGTCGGGCGGAGTGGTGCACCGCCCGGGTGTAGAGGCCGACGCACCAGAGGCTGTGCACGGTGAAGAGCAGGTAGTACGCGGCCATGAGGGGGCGTGCGCCGTCCGCGATGACGATCTCGCCTCCGGCGAGGGTGGGCGCGGCCGCCGCGTACAGGACGGCGGTGGCGGCCATCACCAGGGCCGAGGCGGTGGCTTGCCGGCGGGCTCGGGTGCGGCGTGCGGCGTCCGGCCGCACGGTGTGGGCCAGCAGGGCCACGGAAGTCTCGGCCAGCAGCTTGAGTTCGGTGCACAGCAGGGGAAGGGTGCGGGTCAGCGGGCCGGCCGTCTCGCCGGGGGCGACCCGGGCGAAGGGCTGCAGCACCATCGCGAGACCGAGGCCGAGCGCGAAGGAGATGAGGTAACGACCCCCGGAGCGCAGGGGGATGCGGCGCCGGAGCGCGATCCGTAAGCCGGCGCAGGCGACCGCGACGGCGCCCACGACCGCCGGCAGGGCTCCCGTCATGCGTCGGGGTCCACGCCGGTCCGGTGCGACGGGGTGTCGAAGAGCTGGCCGAGGACGGCCGCCCGGCGGGTCGGTCCCGCCGGACCGGGCGGGGGGTCGGGGCGGTCGGCCGACACCCGGTGCAGGACCAGGGTGGCGAAAAGCTCGGCCTCCTGCTCCTGGGGGTCGGTGTACGCGCCGCGCCCCAGGACCCGGTGGACCAGTTCGTCGGAGAGGTGCGGTGCCAGGCTCCGGATGGCGGAGGATTCGGCCAGCGGCCCGCGGTGGCGGTGACCACAGAGCAGGTGGCCGACCTCGTGGAGCACGATGTGCAGCTGGTGCAGTGCGCTGGTGTCGCTGGGATAGCCGATGTACTCGGCACGGTCGGTGCTCACCAGGAGCCCGCAGGTGCCGAGCGAGCCCGACGGGATCGGCAGCAACTCGACCGGCCGGCCGAACCGCTCGGAGAGCGCGGGGCCTAGGGGGTGTCTTGTCGATCAGGCCGGATCAGGGAGCGGCGTCTGGTGCCGTGCATCGCAAGGCGGAGGAGGGAGTCATGGCGGAGCCATGCCGACCGACGACAACGCGGCGAGGCGCGGTGCCAGACGCCGCGAGCCCGGCCTGATCGGCAAGACACCCCCTAGGGCCGGGATGTCCAGCGGATCGGGCAGGGGCAGGCTGTCCGCGATCCGGCGGCATCGGCGCCACAGGGCGCGCCGCCGCACGCCCCTCAGCACCGGCTCACGCCTGTCTCCTCGCCTCGGCTTCTCGGCGGGCGATGGCCTCGATCATGTCGCTGATGGTGCCGAGCCCTTCCGGGGAGAGCGTCACCGCCCGCAGGGCGACGTCGCGCACCTCGGCGTCGCGCAGGGCGCCCAGCAGGGCCAGCTGCTCGGAGATCCGCCGGCTCTGCTCGTCCTCGAAGAAGTAGGCCGCGGGCACCTGGAAGAACTGTGCCAGCGCCTCCAGATGACGCTTCGTCGGGTTGTCCCGCCGACCGGTCCGCAGCTGCCAGAGGTAGGTGGCGGAGAAGCTCTCGCCGCTCGCCTCCCGGCAGGCGCGGGCCACTTCCTCGTTGCTGTACGGCTCGCGGTTGGACCGGCGTACGGTCTGGAAGAGCCGCTCGATCCGTTCGGCGAGGGTGACCGCTTCGGCCCCGCCTGCCACCATCGCTTCCCTCCCACCGCTCGGCCCCGCCCGTGCGGGCAAGCATAGCCAAGCGCCATTCATCCCAGCTGACGTGACAATGGCTCGAATTCATTCCAGTTGACAACCCGAGCACGGTGGGGCCGTTCTCGTGGGGCTCGAGCGCGCGCCGTGCGACGGCCACGCACGGGCCGGGCCGAAGGGCTCGCCCCGCTGGTGACCCATGGCCCCCGGGTCCGGGACCCTCGCCGCTCGTCCGGCGGGCACGCGGCCCGTTGGATGGAAGGTGAGTACCCGAGTGCGGGAGGCAGCCGTGATCCAGGAGAAGCGGGGGTTCTGCACCCTCTGCAAGTCGCGCTGCGGGGCGGTCTTCACGATCGAGGACCATCGGCTGACCGGTGTGCGGCCCGACCCGGACCATCCGACCGGCACGGCGATGTGCCCCAAGGGCCGGTCCGCCCCTGAGATCGCCCACAGCACCCGCCGGCTGACGACTCCCCTGCGCCGGACCAACCCCAAGTCCGACCCGGATCCGGGCTGGGTGCCCGTCTCGTGGGACGAGGCGATGGAGGAGATCACCGAGAGGCTCAGGACCATCTCGGCGCAGAGCGGCCCCGAGGCGGTCGCGTTCGCCGTGGCGACGCCCTCCGGGACCATGGTGTCCGACGCCACCGAGTGGATCGAGCGCTTCGTCCGCGGCTTCGGCAGCCCGAACACCGTGTACAGCGCGGAGATCTGCAACTGGCACAAGGACGTCGCGCACGCCTTCACCTTCGGCAGCCCCCTGCCCCCGCCCGACTACGCCAACGCCGACCTCGCCCTGCTCTGGGGCTTCAACCCCGCCAAGACCTGGCTCGCCCAGTCCGCCGCCCTCTCCGCCGCCCAGGCGAAGGGCACCAAGCTCGCCGTGGTCGACCCGCGCCGGTCCACCAGCGCCCTGCGCGCCGACCGGTGGCTGCGCGTCCGGCCGGGAACCGACGCGGCCCTGGCCCTGGGCCTGGCCCACCTGCTCATCAGCAGCGGCCGCTACGACGAGACCTTCGTCCGGGCCTGGACCAACGCCCCGCTTCTGGTCCGCGGCGACAGCGGACGCTTCCTGCGCGCGAACGAGCTACCCGGCGCCTGCGACGACCCGGCGGACGGCTCCCTCCCCGCATTCGTCGTGTTCGACAAGGAGGCGGGGCGGGCCGAGCCGTACGACACCACCCGCGCCGCCCTCCGACCCGAACGCTTCGCCCTGCGCGGCACCCGCGACATCACCCTCCGTGACGGTTCGGTCGCCGCGTGCCTGCCCGCTTTCGAGCGGTATGCCGACGCCTGTGCCGCCTGGCCCGTGGACCGCGTCGCGGCCGCCACCTGGATCCCCGAGCGGGAGATCCGCGCCCTCGCCGACGACATCGCGGCCGCTTCCTCAGTCACGTACTACGGCTGGACCGGGGTCGGACAGAGCGCGAACGCCACGCAGACGGAGCGGGCCCTCGCGACCCTCTACGCGCTGACCGGCAGTTTCGACAGCCCCGGGGGCAACCACGTCGTGCCCGCCCCGGCGTACAACCCGGCGTCCTTCCCCGGGCAGATCGACCCCGTCCAGCGCGCCAAGGCCCTCGGCCTCGCCGAACACCCCCTGGGCCCGCAGACCACCGGCTACATCAACTCCGGGGACCTGTGCACGGCCATCGAGACAGGCCGTCCCTACCGGGTGCGCGCCCTGATCGGCTTCGGCTCGAACCTCGTCGTCTCCCAGCCGGGTTCCGACCGCACCGCGCAGGCCTTGGCCGCGCTCGAGTTCCAGGTCCACCTCGATCTCTTCCACAACCCGACCAGCACCACCGCCGACCTGGTTCTCCCGGTCAGCAGCGCGTACGAACACGAGGCCCTGCGCTTCGGCTTCGAGATCAGCCACCGCGCCCAGGAGCACGTCCAGCTGCGGCCCCGACTGGTCGAACCACAGGGCCGGTCGCGCAGCGACACCGAGGTCGTCTTCGATCTCGCCTGCCGTCTGGGGATGGGCGCGGAGTTCTTCGACGGCGACATCGAAGCCGCTTGGAACTGGCAGCTCGAACCGCTCGGCCTCACCGTCGGCGATCTGCGTCGCGCCTCCGGCGGCGTGCGCGTCCCCAGGGAGGAGAAGTACCACAAGTACGCCGCCCCGGACACGAGCCGTGACGACCACGGCCGGGAAGGCGCCGTGACGGGCTTCGCGACGCCCACCCGGCGCGTGGAGTTCTACTCCGAGCGATTGCTCGAACACGGGTATCCGCCTGTCCCCGAGCATCGCGACCCCACCCCCACGGATGCCGAGTATCCGCTCGTGCTCACCTGCGCCAAGCACGGCTATTTCGTCCACAGCCAGCAACGGTCGGTGACTTCGCTGCGCCGTCGCGCATCCGATCCCTCGGTCGACATCCACCCCCGCACCGCGGCCGCGCACGGCATCACCGCGGGCCAGTGGGTCGAGGTCGCCACCCGGCTGGGAGCCATCAGGCTGCGCGCCCGCCTCGACGACTCCCTGCACCCCTCGGTCGTCGTCGGCGAGTACGGCTGGTGGCAGGACGCCCCTGACCTGGCCCTGCCGGGCGCCGGCCCGACGGACGAGGCGGGCAGCAACTTCAACCGCCTCATCGGCCACGGCGTGACCGACCCGCTCAGCGGCTCCGCTCCCCTGCGGTCGGCCGCGTGCCGGATCACCCCGGCGGCCGGCGACACCGGCTGGGCGGGCACACGTGCTTTCACCATCGTCTCCATGACCGAGACCAGCCCCGGCGTCCGCACCCTCCGGCTGGCGCCACAGGACGGCGGCCCGCTGCCCGACTACCGGCCCGGCCAGCATCTGACCGTCCGCGCGGAGAACCGGGACGGCGCCATCCAGGACCCCTCCCAGGAGCGCGGCTACTCCCTCATCGGACCCGCCCTCGAAGCGGACCGCCTCGACTACCGGATCGCGGTGCGCAGGATCCCCGGCGGCGCTTTCACCACCTGGCTGCACGAAGAGGCGGCAGTCGGCGACCGGCTCCACCTGACGAGCCCCAGCGGCGTGTTCGCCATCCCCACCCACGCGGAAAACCCCGTGGTGCTGCTCGCCGGCGGCATCGGCGTCACGCCCTTCCTCAGCTACCTCGAAACCCTCGCCGCCACGGGCGGCTCGGTCCCCCGCGTGGTCCTGCACCACGGCAACGCCAACGGCTCCGACCACCCGTTCAAGGACCGGCTGCGCGAACTGGCCGGCCTGATACCGGCCCTGACGGTCGTCGATCACTACGCCACCCCTGCGGCGACGGACACGCCGGGACGCGACTACGACCGAGAAGGCTTCATAGGTGTCGACGACATCGATCCCGCCCTGTTCGGACAGCGCGCACGCTTCTACATGTGCGGCCCCCAGCCGATGCTGGACGCGCTCACCGACGCGCTGATCAGCCGAGGAGTTCCACGGTTCGAGGTGTTCAGCGAGAAGTTCCGCCCCCTCCGCAGGGACGTGACGGTTCCCGACGACGCCGAGTACACCGTCACCTTCGCACGTAGTGGCCGCAGTGCTCGGTGGCGCAAGGGCGACGGCGTCCTCCTCGATCTCGGCGAGGCCGCCGGAATCGACATGCCCAAGGGCTGCCGCGTCGGCCAGTGCGAAAGCTGCGCCTGCGCGGTCCTCAAGGGGACCGCGACCCATCTGGTGCCTCCCTCCGAGGACTTCCCCGAGTCCGAAGTCCTCACCTGCCAGTCCCTACCGACCTCGGACCTGGTTCTCGACGCGTGAGCCCGCGCTGTGACGCCCTGACGGGACGTCGGTGAAATCGGCGACAGGTCGGCCTTCGGCCGCCCAGACCCGGAGAACACCGGTTCAGCGCACCCGACCGCGGGCCTTGAGGGGGCTCACCGGCACCTCCGGGGCGTCCAGGCGGGCCCCGTCGTACCCCTTCACCTCGCCGAAGCGGTCGCCCTTCATCCAGTCCTCCCTCGCCTGGCGGATCTCCTCGTCGGTGCGGGCGACGAAGTTCCACCACATGACGAGTTCCTCTTCGAAGGGCTCGCCGCCGAGGAGCATGAGGGCGGCGTCGGAGAGGGCGCGGAGGGGGAGTTCGGTGCGGCCGCAGCCGAGGTAGAGCATGGAGCCGGGGAGGACGGGGACGCCGTCGACGTGGGCTTCGCCGGACATGGCGAGGACGGCGTACTCGAAGTCGGGGTCGAGGGGGAGGCGGGCCTCGGCGCCGGCGGCGAGGGCGAGGTCGGCGCCGACGAGGGGGCTGTACGTGGTGCCGGGCGAGGTGGCACCGTCGAGGCTGCCGAGGATGACGGTGGCGGTGAGGCCGGGGGCGGTGACGTGGGGCAGCTCGGCGTGGTGCTGGAAGTGGGGCTCGACGTGACGGTGGGCGTCGGGGAGGGCGACCCAGAGCTGGGCGCCGTGGAGGAGACGGGCGTGCGGGCGGGGGCTCTCCTCCGAGTGGGAGATGGCCCGGCCGGAGGTCATCAGGCCCAGCTCGCGCGGGCGGATGGTCTGCAGGCTGCCCGTGGAGTCGCGGTGCAGGACCTCGCCCTCGTGGAGCCAGCTGACGGTCTGGAGTCCCATGTGCGGGTGCGGCGGGACCTGCATGCCGGGCTCGTCGGCGATGTCGTCGGGGCCGTAGTGGTCGACGAAGGCCCAGGCGCCGACCATGCGGCGGCCGAGGTTGGGGAGCAGCCGCCGGACCTCGGTCGACTCGCCGAGCTGGACGCGCCGGGGGCTGAGCAGCTCCCGTACGGGCTCGGCGACGACGAAGCCCCGGCCGCCGCACACGGTCGCCTCGGCCTGACGATCAAGATTGCTCATGGCCCCTCAACCTCTTCCTGTCCGGATTCCGGGTGGCGTGGCGCTCCCGGGGCGGGCGACCTTGGTGGAATGTTCAACCATCCCGCCGTGTTGACGTGATCGACCACCCCACAGGGTGGCAGATCCGGGACTCTGGAAAGGGACTGCAAGTGAGCGACACGTACTACGAGTTCGGAACGGCCGGCGAGCGCTGGGACCGCGCCCGGCTGTTCTTCGACGCGAAGGAGTACGGAACCGCCGTCCGCATCCTCGTCGGCCTCGTCGCCGAGCACCCGGAGCAGACGGCCCAGCGGCTCCTGCTCGCCCGCGCCTACTACCACTCCGCCCAGCTCTCCAAGGCCGAGACCGAGCTCCGGGCCGTCCTCGACCGCGACCCGGTCGAGCACTACGCCCGCCTGATGCTCGGCCGCACCCTGGAGCGCCAGGGACGCGCCGACGAGGCCGCCCCGCACCTGCGGATGGCCGCCGCGATGGCGGGCGAGCTCCCGTCCTGACGCCGGCCTGATACCCCCGCACGGTATATTCGGCGGCCAGGAGGTCCTGGCTGTGCGTACACACCGAGCGGAACGCGGCAGACGAGCAGGAGGTGCCATCGCGCACCTTCTGCTCGTCGTCGTGCTCGCGCTCGGCGTGTTCCTGATGCACGCCGTCGGACACCCCGGGGGCTCCGACGCGGACCACGGCACCGGCGGGACCCACGCCGTGGCCGCCCACGGTTCCGACGCCACGGGCCCGGCGACGGCGGCGCACGGAGCCGACGCGCCGGGTGGCACCGACGGTTCCGACGCCCGGCACGATCCCGGCGCGGGGATGGACATGACCACCCTGTGCGTGGCCGTGCTCGGGGCCTGGCTGCTCGCGGGGCTCGTACGGGCCGCGCTCGCGCGCCGTCCCGACTGGCTCACCCTCCTCCTCGCGCGGCTCACGCCCGCGCTGGGGCCGCACGCGCCGCCGCGCCGGCCCCCCGACCTCGCACGTCTGTCCGTCCTGCGGATCTAGGCCGACTCGCCACCGCGGGCGCCTCGCGCTGCCCGTGAACGACTTCGGCCTGCCCTTTTCCGTCAGTACGACCAGCACACGAGGTAACACCACATGCGTGCCTTCACGAACCGCACCACCAGGAAGATCGCTCTCGTCGGCGCCACCGCCGCGGCCGCCCTCCTGCTCGCCGCCTGCGGCTCCGACGACTCGATGAGCGGAATGAACCACGGGGGCAGCACGTCCGCCCCCACGCCGTCGGCGGACGCCTCCGGAGCCGCCGATTCCGGCGCCCCCGGCGACTTCAACGACGCCGACGTCATGTTCGCCCAGATGATGATCCCGCACCACGAGCAGGCCCTGGAGATGGCCAAGCTCGCCGACGGCCGCGCCGAGGACCCCGAGGTCAAGAAGCTGGTCGCCGCCGTCAAGGGCGCCCAGGACCCGGAGATCCGGAAGATGAAGGCCTGGCTCAAGGGCTGGGGCAAGCCCGAGACGCCCTCGATGAACCACGGCATGGCCGGGATGATGTCCGAGCAGGACATGAAGGACCTGGCCGCCACCAAGGGCAAGGCCTTCGACCGCAAATTCGCCGAGCTCATGATCGCCCACCACGAGGGCGCGGTCGCCATGGCCAAGGACGAGCAGGCCGACGGCGGCAACGCCACCGCCAAGAAGCTCGCCGACGACGTCGTCCGGACCCAGTCCGCCGAGGTCGACCAGCTGCGGAAGATCCTCGACCGAATCTGACCGGTTCCGGCACGTCCACGCACGCGCGTGCGCCTCGCTTCGAGCCCGGCCCGGTCGAAGAGGTCCTGGGGCACGTCCACGCACGCGCGTGCGCCTCACGGCGGCCCGTCCCTCACCGGACGGGCCGCCCCGGCCGCCGTGCCCGCGCCTCCGCTCGTACGCCCACACCCTCCTCTCGGCGAAAGAACCATGAAGACCACCCTCTCCGGCCGCTCGGCCACCACCCTCGGCGCCGCCCTCACCGCCGTCGCCCTCGCGCTCACCCTGACCGCCTGCTCGAAGACGGAGTCCGGCGAAGACTCCGGCTCCGGATCGCCGCTCAGCCACATCCACGGACTCGGGATGCGCGACGGCACCCTGTACGTCGCCACCCATCAGGGCATCCACACCCCCGACGCCGAAGGCCGGCCGACGCTGGTCGGCGACCGGCGCGACGACTTCATGGGGTTCACGGTCACCGCCGGGGGCGACTTCCTGGCGAGCGGGCACCCGGCTCCCGGCGGCGACGGGCCCTCCGACCTGGGGCTCATCGCGTCGAAGGACGCGGGGCGCAGCTGGCGGGAGAAGTCGCTGGTGGGCGAGGTGGACTTCCACGCGCTCGACACGGCCCGTGATGCCACGGTGTACGGCTACGACAGCGCGAAGGGCCTCCTGCGGGTCAGCGCCGACGGTGTGCGGTGGGAGGAGCGGGCCGCGCTGCGGGCCCTCGACATCGCGGTCTCCCCCGCCGCTGGCACCGTCCTCGCGACCACCGAGAGCGGCGTCGTACGCAGCACCGACGCCGGCAGGACCTTCGCGCCGGCCTCCGGGCAGGTCCTCGCGTACGTCTCCTGGGCCGCCCCGGACGCCCTCTTCGGCGTCGACCCGAGCGGCGTCCTGTTCCGTGGAACGGACGGGGGCGCCTCCTGGACCCGGGTCGCCACCGTCCCGGGCGGTGCCCCGCAGGCGCTCACCGTCGTCGACGCCCGGCACCTGCTCGTCGCCACCCAGGACGGGGTGTACGAGTCGAAGGACGCGGGCGCCGGTTTCGAGCGGCGGATGGCGGTGACGTCGGGGACGGACGGCCACTGAGCACGGCGGCCGGGGTGTGAGCCGGTGGGCGGGGCGCCTCAGCCGCCGGCGACCACCTCGCCGGCCACGACGACGGTCTCGGCGACGGTGCCCGGGATGTCGTCGGGGGCGATGCGGAGGATGTCGCGGGAGAGGACGACGAAGTCGGCGAGCTTGCCGACGGTGAGGGAACCGCGTTCGTGGTCGAGGAAGTTGGCGTACGCGGAGCCCATCGTGTAGCCCTCCACGGCGGTGGCGACGTCGATGGTCTCGCCGGAGGTCCAGGCCTCGCCGCCGCCGGGAGGGCGGCGGGTGACGGCGGCGTGGATGCCGATCATCGGGTCCATCTCGGCGACGTTCCAGTCGCTGGAGAGGGCGAGGACGGCGCCGGCGGCGTGGAGGCTGCGCAGGGGCCAGGCCTTGTGCCAGCGGTCGGGGCCGATGTTCTCGGCCCAGTCCTGGCCGGGGCCCGCGATGTCGGGGGCGGCGTGCCGGGGCTGCATGCAGGCGACGACGCCGAGTTCGGCGAAGCGCGGGGTGTCGGCCGGGTCGAGGCATTCGACGTGGACGACCTGGTGGCGTGCGTCGCGCGGCCCGTTGGCGGCGCGGGCCCGCTCGACGGCGTCGAGGACGGTGCGGATGCCGCGGTCGCCGGTGGCGTGGACGAAGCACTGGAAGCCGCGCGCGTCGAGGCGGGTGAGGAGCTCTGCGAACTCCTCGGGCGGGTAGAAGGTGTCGCCTCGGTGGTGGTGGCAGCCCGCGTACGGCTCGAGGAGCGCGGCCGTGCGGGGTTCCACGACGTCGTCGATGTACAGCTTGAGCGGACCGACCCGCAGCCGGTCGTCGGCGAACTCCTGGGCGGCCGCCTCGAATTCGTCCAGGTCGCGGTCGGTCGTGCCGCGCGGGTGGAAGAGCGCGGCGACGATCCGGGAGCGGAGCCTTCCCTCGGCGCGGGCGCGCTGGAAGAGGGCGAGGTCGTCGAGGGAGTTCTGGGGTTCGACGACGGTGGTGATGCCGTAGCCGATGGCGTCGTCGAGGCTCTTGGCGAGCCGGCCGTACTGGCGGTCCGTGGACGCCCACGGAAGGCCGAGTTCGCGCAGGGCGCGGTGGCCGTCGCGGGAGAGTCCCTTGACCGCGAAGTCCTTGACGAATCCCGTGGGTTCGCCGGTCTCCGGGTCAGTGACGGCGCGCCCGAAGGGCAGGTCGGTGTGGTCGCGGTCGACACCGAGGCGGCGCAGGGCGGCCGTGTTCAGCCAGGCGGTGTGCACGTCGTAGCTGAGCACGAGCGCCGGTGTGTCGCCGGTGGCCGGGTCGAGGTCGGCCGCGGTGGGCATGCGCCCGTCGGGGACGGCGGAGTAGTCGAAGGCCTCGGCCTCGATCCACTCGGCGTCGGGGTGGGCCGCGTGCCAGGTCCGGATGCGCTCGTGGATCACGTCGAGGCTGCGGGCGCCGGCGAGTTGGACGCAGGCGTCGTCGGAGCCGAGGCGCACGTGGTTGTGGGCGTCGATGAACCCGGGCAGGACGAGCCGTCCTCGGGCGTCGAGGAGCTCCGTGTCCGGTCCTGTCCAGGCTCCCGCCCCCGCGTCGTCGCCGATCCACACGATCCGGCCGTCACGGACGGCGAGCGCCTGGGCTTCGGGGAGCGCCGGGTCGACGGTGTGGATGCGGGCGCCGGTGAGGACGAGGTCGGCGGGGGCGGGGGTGGGAGTGGTGCTGTGCATGCGGGGTTGCTCCATGGCGTACGTACGGGTTGCGGCGGGGCCGGGTCCGGGGCTGCGAGAGGGGGCCTTCAGGGGCGGACCGGTGTGACGCGCCCGCGGGCGAGGAGCACGTACACCAGGGCGGAGACGGCCGCGCCGAGGAGGGTGAGGTCGGCGCCGCCGAGGGGGGCGACGAGGGGGCCGGTCCAGAGTTCGGAGTCGCAGGCGAGGGCGGAGAAGAGGAGTCCGGCGAGGAGGGCGGTGAGGCCGGCCGGGTGCCAGCCGGAGCGGTACCAGTAGGCGCCGCCGGGTCCGGCGTGCAGGCCGGCGGAGTCGTATGTGCAGCGGCGGAGCACCATGTCGGCGAGGAAGACACCGCCCCAGGGGGCGAAGACGATGATCAGGAGGGAGAGGAAGGACAGGAGGGAGGTGGTGAAGTCGGTGAGGAAGAGGGCGCCGAGGGAGCCGACGGCGGTGACGGCGGCGCTGATGACGATGGCGCGGGCGCGGCTCCAGGGGATGCCGAGGACCTGGAGGTTCAGGCTCGACGAGTAGAGCGTGATGATCGAGTTGGTGACGGAGCCGCCGAGGACCAGGGCCAGGAAGAGGGGCTGGAACCAGCCCGGGAGGAGGCTCTCGGTGCCCGCGACGGCGTCGGTCATGTCCGCCTGGGTCGCGGCGGCCACGCCGGCGACGCCGAGGGCGACGGAGGAGAGGAAGCCGCCCAGGGCTCCGCTCCAGGTGACGGCCTTGAGGGAGGTGGTGCGGGGCAGGTAGCGGGTGTAGTCGGCGGGCATCGGGAGGTACGAGAACGGGCCCGCGAGCATGACGACGAAGGCGAGGCTCCAGCCGGAGGCGCCGGGCGCGGCGGACGGGGCGGAGGTGTCGGCGCCGGGCAGGACGAGTACGAGGAGGGCGGCGAAGCCGACCGCGAGGACGTACGCCATCCAGCGCTCGGCGAACTGGACGGTGGCGTGGCCCCAGAGGGCGACGGCGAAGGTCAGCGCGAGGGTGACGGCGAGGGCGAGGGCGCGGGGGGCGTGGCCGCCGTGCCAGCCGAGGTCGGCGAAGAAGGCTTCGAGGGCGAGGGTGCCCACCACCGTGTTCACGATGGTGTAGCCGATGCTGACGATCCAGTTGAGCAGCCCGGCGGGCCAGTTGCCCCGGATGCCGAAGGCGGCGCGGGAGATGACGAGGGTGGCGGTGCCGGTGCGGACGCCGCTGAGCCCGGCCGCGCCGATGGCGAGGAAGGAGAGGCCGCCGATCACGACGACGGCGGTGGCCTGCCAGAAGGAGAGTCCGAAGGCGACGGCGAGGGCGCCGTTGATGACGTACGTGAAGGTGAGGTTCGAGCCGAACCAGAGCCAGAAGACGTCCTTGGCGCCGCCGTGCCGCTCGGCGTCGGGGATCGGGTCGATGCCGTGCTCCTCGACCTGGAAGACCTCGTCGGCCGCCGTCCGGCCCGTGGTGACGGGCTCCGTCTCGTGTACGGGCACACCGCGCTCCTGTCTTGAATGCCGTTCTAAGTCTTAGAACGGCATTCAAGATGCGTGAGGGGTCCCGCCCCCGTCAAGACCCCCGGAGGTTGCGGTTAAGGTCGATCCGGCGGACGACGGCCGCGCAGGGAATCGGAACGGCAGGACGGGGACGGCTGCGGTGGCAGGGGCGGCACGACGACGGGACGGACACGTCACCCAGGAGCGGATGCTCGAAGAGGCCATGGCGGCGATCGCCGAGGACGGCCTCGCCTCGCTCACCATGTCCGCGCTCGCCGAACGACTCGGCACGAGCGGCGGCCACATTCTGTACTACTTCGGCAGCAAGGACTTGCTGCTCCTCGCCGCCCTCCGGTGGAGCGAGGCCGCGCTCGCCGACGAGCGGCGCGCGCTCCTCGCCCGCCGCGTCACCGCCGAGCGCAAACTCGACCTCTTCCTCCGACTCTACCTGCCGCGCGGCACCCGCGACCCCCGCTGGACCCTCTGGATCGAGCTCTGGGCCCGCACCCCCGGCAACACCGCGCTCCGCGACGCCCAGGAAGAACTGGACCGGGGCTGGCAGGAGGACCTGGAGGCCCTCCTCACCGCCGGCGTCGCACGCGGCCGCTTCGCCCCCCTGGACGCCCCGGCCCGCGCCTCCGAACTCCTCGCCCTCCTCGACGGGTTGAGCACCCGCGTCGTCCTGGGCCAGGAATCGCGGCGCGACCCGCGCCCCGCCCTGGAGGTGGCCCGCTCGGCGGCCCGGCTGCTGATCACGCCGCCGGCCCCGGTAGCTCCGACGGCCCCGGCGGCTCCGGGACCTCCAGCCACTCCGGCGGCTCCGGCGGCTCAGCCCCGGTAGGCCTCCAGGAGGCGCAGCCAGGCCTCGCTCAGCGTCGGGTAGGACGGTACGGCGTGCCAGAGGCGGGAGATGGGGACCTCCCCGGTGACGGCGATCGTCGCCGAGTGGAGGAGCTCGCCGATGCCGGGTCCGACGAAGGACGCGCCGAGGAGGACCTCCCGGTCGAGGTCGACGACGATCCGGGCGTGACCCCGGTACCCCTGGGCGTACAGGCCGGCCCCGGCGACCTGCCGCATGTCGACGTCGACCGCCCGGACGCGGTGTCCCGCGCGCTCGGCCTCGGCGAGGCTGAGTCCGACGGCCGCCGCTTCCGGGTCGCTGAACACGACCTGGGGGACGGCCGCGTGGTCGGCCGTGGCGGAGTGCGCGCCCCAGCGGCCGGTGTCCAGGGACGGTTCGCCCTGCACGCGGGCGGCGATGGCGGCACCGGCGATACGGGCCTGGTACTTGCCCTGATGCGTCAGGAGCGCCCGGCGGTTGACGTCCCCGACGGCGTACAGCCAGTCGCTGCCGGTGACCCGGAGGCTGTCGTCGACGTCGAACCAGGAGCCGGGGGTCAGACCGACCGTCTCCAGACCGATGTCGTCGGTGCGCGGCGCCCGGCCCGTCGCGAACAGCACCTCGTCCCCCTCGACGTGGTCGCCGCCCTCCAGGACCACCGTGACCGGCCCCTCGCCCCCGTCGCGTACCACCGCGGTGGCGACGGCGCCGGTACGGATGTCGGCGCCGCGCGTGGTGAGGGCGGCGGCGACGTGCTCGCCGACGAACGGCTCCATGCGCGGCAGCAGCCCCCCGCCCCGTACGAGCAGGGTGACCTTGGCGCCGAGGGCCTGCCAGGCGGTGGCCATCTCGACCCCGACCACTCCCCCGCCGACCACGACGAGGCGCTCGGGCACCCGGTCGGAGCTGGTCGCCTCACGGCTCGTCCACGGGTGCGCCGCGGGGAGTCCGGGCAGCTCCGGGAGCAGCGCGCGGGTTCCGGTGCAGACGGCGACGGCGTGCCGGGCCGTCAGCACATGGCGCTCGCCCTCGGGTCCGGCCACCTCCAGTCGGCGTGGCCCGACGAACCGCCCGTGGCCCCGGAAGACGCGCACGCCGATCGAGTCCAGCCAGTCCACCTGGCCGTCGTCCTTCCAGTGACCGACCACGTCGTCCCGGTGGGCGAAGACCTCCATCGCGTCCAGCGGCCCGTAGACCGACTCCCTGAGCCCCGCCACCTTGCGGGCGTCGGACCGCGCGAGCGCCGGACGCAGCAGCGCCTTGCTCGGCATGCACGCCCAGTACGAACACTCCCCGCCCAGCAGCTCGCTCTCGACGATCGCCGCGCTCAGCCCCGCCGCCCGCACCCGGTCGACCACGTTCTCGCCGACCGGCCCCGCGCCGAGCACCACCACGTCGTACGCGTGCTCGGCTTCCACCGCATCCACCGTTCGTGTCATGGCTCCCAGTCTGCTGGCAGCGGTGCGGAATAGCGCGGCTCGATACGCCGTTGTGCGGGGCGAGTCCCCAGGGGACCGTGAGGACACCGCCAGGAGACCCCGAAAGGTAGGCAGCATGAGCACCGTAGAGCTCACCAAGGACAACTTCGACGAGATCGTGAGCGGGAACGAGTTCGTCCTCATCGACTTCTGGGCTTCGTGGTGCGGTCCCTGCCGTCAGTTCGGTCCCGTCTTCGAGCGGGCGTCGGAGCGCCACGAGGACCTGGTCTTCGCGAAGGTCGACACCGAGGCCCAGCAGGAGCTGGCCGCCGCGTTCGAGATCCGCTCGATCCCGACGCTGATGATCGTCCGTGACAACGTGGCCATCTTCGCGCAGCCGGGCGCGCTCCCCGAAGCCGCCCTGGAGGACGTCATCGACCAGGCGCGCAAGCTGGACATGGACGAGGTGCGCAAGTCCGTGGAGGCGGCGCAGCAGAAGTGACGCGTGGCGAGGAGGGGGGTACGGGAGCCATTCCCGTACCCCCCTCTCGTCGTGTCCGTGGGTGCGCGCCGGCCGCGGGTGGTCAGCGCTCCAGGACCAGGGCGAGGCCTTGGCCGACGCCGATGCAGAGGGCGGCGAGGCCGGTGCCGGAGCCGGCGGCGGCGAGCTGGTGGGCCACGGAGCCGGCGAGGCGGGCGCCGGAGGCGCCGAGGGGGTGGCCGAGGGCGATGGCGCCGCCACGGGGGTTCACGATCTCGGGGTCGAGTTCAGGCCATTCGGCGAGGCAGCCGAGCGCCTGGGCCGCGAAGGCCTCGTTCAGCTCGAAGGTCCGCAGGTCGGCGAAGGAACGCCCGGACTTCTCCAGGGCCCGCCGGACCGCCTCGACCGGGCCGAGGCCGAAGAGCTGGGGCTCGATGCCGGTGACGGCGGAGGTACGGATGCGGGCGAGCGGCTCGCGGCCCGTCTCGCGCAGCCCGTCCTCGTCGACCAGGAGCAGGGCGGCGGCGCCGTCGTTGAGCGGCGAGGAGTTGCCCGGGGTGACCGTGCCGCCCTCGGTCCGGAAGGCGGGCTTCAGCTTGGCGAGGGCCTCCATCGAGGTGGCGTCGCGGATGCACTCGTCGCGGGTCAGCTCGACGCCCGGGTACGGGACGACCTCGTCGTCGTACAGCCCCTTCGCCCAGGCCTCGGCGGCCTTGCGGTGGCTCGCGAGGGCGAACGCGTCCTGCCGCTCGCGGGCCAGACCGTGCCGGTCCGCCACCAGCTCCGCTCCCTCGCCGAGCGAGACCGTCCACTCGGCCGGCATCCTCGGGTTGGTCATCCGCCAGCCGAGCGTCGTCGAGTGCAGCTGCTGGTGACCGGCCGGGAACGCCCGCTCCGGCTTCTGCAGGACCCAGGGCGCGCGGGACATCGACTCGACACCGCCCGCGATGGCCACGGAGGCGTCGCCGAGCGCGATGGCGCGGGCCGCCTGGATCACGGCCTCAAGGCCGGAGCCGCAGAGCCGGTTCACGGTGACGCCCGGCACCGAGACGGGCAGCCCGGCGAGCAGGACGGCCATCCGCGCCACGTCGCGGTTGTCCTCGCCCGCGCCGTTCGCGTCACCGAAGTACACGTCGTCGACGCGCGCCGGGTCCAGCGCGGGCGAGCGGTCGACCAGGGCCTTCACCACGTGCGCGGCGAGGTCGTCGGGTCGCACCCCGGCGAGGGCGCCTCCGAACTTCCCGATCGGGGTGCGGACGGCGTCGACGATGTAGACGTCGCGGATGCTCATCGGTTCTCTCCCACGTGACCTTCGTGACCTGTCTTGTTCGCCTGGTGAAAAAATCTTCGGCGAATGACGCGCGCAGAGTCTGCGTCCGCCGGCCCGCCCTGTCAACGGGCCGATTCCGGACGAGCGGGGAGTAGGGGCCCTACGTCAGCGGGCGGTGGTGGTCGGCGGGCGCGGGTGGGGTCGCGGGTCAGGCCCGGCCGACGGGGCGGGCCAGTGCCGTCAGGCCGTAGTCGAGCTCGCGGCCGTCGACGAGGAGCGCTTCGACCGTGCGGGTCTCGGGGTCGATGTCGGCTCTGATGCCGTGCCCCTCGTAGATCGGGTAGCCCGACTCGCCGTGCCGGCCGGTGGCCTCGACGACGGCCGAGCGGACGGCGCTGTCCGCCACCGAGGCGTCGCCCCTGTCCTCCACGTGCTCGGCCACCAGCAGGATCTCGAAACGCTGCGGAACAGTGCTCATGCACCGACGCTAAGCGCTCGCCGGGACTCCCGCCGGGCGGGAGCCCCGGCGCGAGCCCGGCGCCGGCGTGTCAGCTCGACTCGCGGCGTACGACGCGGGAGTCGAGGAGGGAGCGCGGGGCGGGGGGAAGGCCGGGTTCGCGGACGGCCCGGTCGACGAGTTCGGCGAGTTCGCGGCCGAGGACCATGTCGATGCGGACGGTGCTGAGGCGGGGCCGGAGGAGGCGGCCGAGGAGGAGGTCGTCGGCACCGATGACGGCGGTGTCCCCGGGGACGGAGATCCCCTCGTCCTGGAGCGCGCGCATGAGCAGCATCGCGTACTCGTCGTTGTAGCCGAAGACGGCGTCGAGCCCTTCGTCGCGCCAGCGGGCGGCGAGGGCGCGGGCGGAGTCCTCGTCGTAGCGGAGCGGGAGGGGCACGACGGTGGCGCCGGTGCCCTCGGCCGCGCGGCGGGCGCCTTCGAGGCGGGGGCCGGAGAACATGCCGAGGCCGGGTTCCTCGGGGATGACGACGCCGATGCGGCGGCGGCCGGTCTCCACGAGGTGGGCGGTGGCGACCTCGCCGACCCGGCCCTGCTCCATGACGAGGGCGTGGGTGCCCTCGACGCGCTGGGTGCCGAGGGTGATCACGGCGCGGGCGCCGGAGCGCTTGAGGATCTCGACGCCCTGGGCGGTGAGCTCGGCCTCGCCGAGGGAGACCACCGCGACCGGCCGGAGCTCGGCCCAGGCGCGGGCGGCCTCCTCGGGTTCGAGGCCGACGCTGCCGTACTGGACGACCGTGTAGTCCAGGCGCCGCAGGGCCCACTGGAAGTCGTTGAAGAACTGGCTGTAGAGCGGTCCGACCGGGACGTGGGCGGTCGGCAGGAGCACCATCCGGCTGTGGCCGGCGCGCAGGCTGCGGGCGGCGGCGTGCGGGACGTAGCCCAGTTCCTCGGCCGCTTCCCGTACCCGTCGGCGGGTGGGTTCGCTGATGCGTACGGCCGAGGTGTTGTTCAGGACGTACGACACGGTGGCCCGGGAGACGCCCGCGAGGCGGGCGACGTCGGCGCTGGTCGGGACCGCGCGCCCGGAGGGGCGTTCGGGGGACTGATCGGTTGACTGGCTCATCGCTTCGGCATCTTTCCAGAACAATCCGGCACAGGGTCTGGCGGATGGCCGGAATTGAATGCTACACAGTGCTTACCCGTGTCACTGACACGTGTAAACGAACCGTTCAATCCGCTCCTCGCCCCCTCATCGGGCGATCTCCCCAGGAGGGCACCGTGGCCCTTTCCTCCCCCGGCACCGGCTCCGGCACCGCGACCCCCGGACCCGACACCGGCACAGCGGGTTCCCCCGCCGCCGGCCCCCGCCCGACGCGCGGCCTGCTGCCCCTGCTCCTCGCCGGGAACACCGCGATGTACGCCCTGTACATCGGCGTCCCCGGCATGCTCCTCGCGCTCCAGATCGAGGACATCGACCCGGCGGGCAAGGTGGCGAACTTCGGTCTCGTCTCCGGCATATCCGCGATCTTCGCGACCGTGTTCAACCCGGTCGCGGGCGCGCTGTCCGACCGCTCGGGACGGCGCAACCCGTGGATCCTGGCCGGCGGCCTGCTGGCCCTGCCGGTGATGCTGCTGCTCGGCAGCGTCCACACGATCCTGCTGGTCACCATCGCCTGGTGCCTGGGGCAGGCCGTCATGAACATCTACCAGGCGGCCATCACCTCCGTGGTGCCCGACCGGGTGCCCCTCGCCTCGCGCGGCAAGGCCTCGGCGGCCGTCGGCCTCGGCCTGCCCATCGGCTCGACGATCGGCGCCCTCGTCGGCGCGGCCTTCTCCGAGAACTACCGCACCGGCTACCTGGTCTTCGGCGCGATCGTCGCGGCCACCGCCGTCGTCTTCACCACCTGCGCCCGCGAGGAGCGGATGCCTCCCAAGGCCGCGCTGCCGGTCAAGGAGCAGATCGCGGCCTTCGGCAGCGCGCTCAAGGACCACGACTTCCGCTGGGCGTTCATCGGGCGTGCCCTCCTGGTCCTCGGCTACTTCGCGGTGGCCGGATTCCAGCTGTACATCCTCAAGGACCACACGGATCTGCCGGCCGGGCTCACCCCCGAGGAGGCCGTCGCGATCCTCATGCCGCTCAACTCGGTCGCCATGGTGGTCTCCACCGTGCTCGGCGGCTGGCTCTCGGACCGCTACGACCGGCGCAAGCTCTTCGTGGGCGCCTCCGCCGCCCTCGCCGCCGTCGCCCTGCTCATCCCGGCCCTCTCCGCCAGCTGGACCGCGATGCTCGCCTTCTCCGTCGTCAACGGCCTCGGCTTCGGCTGCTACATGGCGGTCGACACCGCCCTGGTGACGATGGTGCTCCCCAAGGCCGAGGACGCGGCCCGCGACATGGGCGTCCTGAACGTCGCCAACGCGGGACCGCAGATCGTCGCCCCCTTCGTGGCCTCGCTCGTCGTCTCGCTCAGCGGCGGGTACACGGCCCTCTTCCTCATCGCGGCCGTCCTGTCGGTGCTCGGTGCGCTCGCCGTGCGCCCCATCCGCAGCGTCCGCTGAGCCGGGCCAGGGGCCGGCTGCTCGGAGGGTTCCATGTACGCGCCGGAGTACGGGTTCTGACGTACCGTTCAGTCATGGACGAAACGTCGATGGACTCCTCGATGGTGGGACTGCTCGGGCGGGTGACCGGCACCGTCGGCCCCGGTCTCGTCGGTGAGGTGATCGTCCGGATCCGGGGCGGCGCCGAGCACTTCCTCGCCCATCCGGCGACGCCGAAGGAACGGATCGAGATCGGGACGGTCGTGATGGTCATGGAACATCTCCCTCCACGCACCGTCTATGTCACAGCCGCGTACGACAGTTGACCAAAGCGTTGAGTGCGCGCCCGTCACGGGCGCACACTCCCTTCACCGGGTCCGCTCGGCCCCGGTGAAGGGGGAACCATGCCCATGGGCATCGGCATTCTGGCAGGCGTCGTCGTCGGCGCCTTCGTCGTTCTCATCACCGTGTTCAAGATGATGTGGCGCGTCGCGGAACCCAACGAGGCGCTGATCATCTCCGGTTCCAACCACAAGAACGAGGGTCTCGGCGCGGGCATGGGGTTCCGCATCGTCACCGGTCGCGGCACCCTCGTCCTGCCCGGCGTCCAGGCGGTCCGCAAGCTGTCCCTCGACCTCAACGAGACCCAGCTGTCCGTCGAGTGCGTCACCCACCAGGGCATTCCGCTCAAGGTCCGCGGCGTCGTCATCTTCAAGGTCGGTGACGACTTCGTCTCGATCGCCAACGCCGCGCGCCGCTTCCTCGACCAGCAGAAGCTCATGTCCGAGCGGGTGCACATCGTCTTCGCCGGTCATCTCCGCGCCATCGTCGGCGGGTTGACCGTGGAGGACATGATCCGCGACCGCGAGAAGCTCACCGGGCAGGCCCGCTCGGCCTGTGGCACCGAGATGGAGAAGCTCGGCCTGATCGTCGACTCCCTCCAGATCCACGAGATCGAGGACCCCACCGGCTACATCAAGAACCTCGCGGCGCCGCACGCCGCCGCCGTCCAGCGCGACGCGCGGATCGCCCAGGCCGAGGCCAACCGGCGGGCCACCGAGGCCGAACAGCAGGCCGCGGCCCGCATGTCCGAGGCCACCCGTGACAGCGAGATCCTCCAGGCCGGCTACCAGGCCGAGCGGGACCAGGCCTCCGCCCGCGCCCGCCAGGCCGGCCCCCTGGCCGAAGCCGCCTCCCGCCAGGAGGTCGTCGTCCAGGAGACCCGGGTCGCCGAGCTGGAGGGTCACCGCAAGGAACAGCAGCTCCAGGCCGAGGTCCGCAAGCCGGCCGACGCCATGGCCTACGAGACCCGGACCCTCGCCGCCGCCGAACGCGACGCCCGGATCTCCGCCGCCGAAGCCGAGGCCAAGGAGACCGAGCTCGCCAGCGCCGCCCAGGCCACGGCGACCCGGCTCACCGGTGAGGCGGAAGCCGCCGCCCAGCACGCCAAGGGCCTCGCCGTCGCCGAGGCCACCCGCGCCAAGGGTCTGGCCGAGGCCGAGTCGATCAAGGCCCGCGCGGCGGCCCTCGCCGAGAACCAGGAGGCCGTCGTCGCCCAGCAACTCGCGGAGAAGTGGCCGGAGATCGTCTCCGCCGGCGCCTCCGCCTTCGGCAACGTCGACCAGATGGTCCTGCTCAACGGCGCCGACGGCATGGCCGACGTCTTCGCCAAGGCCCTCACCATGGGCGGCACCGGCCTCGGCCTCGCCCGCCAGCTCCTCGCCACCATGAACCCGGCCGCCCAGGAACGGCTCGGCCCCACGAACGTCCCCGCGCAGAGCGTGGAGATCACCGTCGGCGACGGCGGCGACACCGCGTAGTCCGCTCGCCCCAGGGGGTGACACGACGGGGCCCGGCGCCATCATGGCGCCGGGCCCCGTCCTCGTACCCCCGTCGGCTCCCCTGCCCCGCTCACTCACCCCGTGACGGGCAGCCGGTCCGCCGACCGGCTCCGTTCTCCCCGGCCTCCCGGCCTCAGTTGTGGCCGAACTTCCGTTCCTTCCGGTGCGACGCGTGCTCCACGAGCGGCATCGAAGGCTCTCTCGCGGGTGTCGGCGCCGCCTTCTCCTTCGCGGCCGCGTCGGTGCGGTGCTCATGACCGCCGGTACGGGCTCCCCGGTTCGTCCGGGTCTGTTTCTTGCCCACGATCGTGCCTCCCGTGACGGGTCTCGGACTGTGGTCCGTGTCCCCCCAGCCTGGCACGATGCCCCGAAAGCCGCATTTCAGCCGGTTTCCCGTCAGGCCGCGCGCTCCAGCACCCGCTCGAAGGCCGCGAGCGTCCTCCTGCCGGCCGAACGGTCCAGCACCGCGAAGACGATCTCCTCGAAATGCCCGGCGAACCGCCCGTCGCCCGTCAGCAGTGCCTTGAACGCCCCCGCCACCTCCGCCGGCTCGTTCATGAACACGCCACACCCCCACGCCCCCAGCACGAGCCGCCGGTACCCCGCCGTGGCCGCCGTCTCCAGGACCCTTTCGGCCCGTGCTGCCAGCACCTCGGGCAGCCGGTGCGCGAGCGCGGGCGTCGTGCGGCGCACCACCCCCGCGTTCGGCGCCGGCGAGGTGAGGAACCCGGCCTTGAACGGTTCCGCGAGCAGGTCCCCGCGGTCGTCGCGGAACACCGGCACGCCGGGCGAGTGAATGACGCGGTCGGTGTAGAAGGCGTCACGCTCCGCGCGGTGGTGGGCGTAATAGGCGGGCGCCCGGAGCAGGGTGGCGTGCAGGGCGGAGGCCCTGCAGAGGGCCTCCTCCTGTGCCTGGGCCCCGTTGAGGTACCCGCCGCCGGGGTTCCGCGCCGAGGCGAAGTTCAGGACGGCCACCGGGCGGGAGGCGTCGGCTCCGGTCATCCTGCGGGCCGCCGCGAGGCTGCTCTCGGCCGTCACGTCGACGGTGGCGGTGCGGTCCGTGTCCGGGGTGACGGGCAGGGGGTCGGGGCCGTACAGGCGTGTTCCGGACAGGGCGGCGGACAGGTCCTCGGCGAGGGAGACGGTGCGGCCGTCCGGCGCTCGGTACCGGGCGGCGGAGACGATGTCCTCGGTTTGCCGCGCGATGGCGCGCAGTCGGGCACTCATGGTGACCAGGGTGATCGTTTCGCCCCGGCGGGGGCAACGGAATTTCGGGGCCGTCGGAGGACGGGTTTCGGTCGGGGGCGGGAGGGGTGGTCTTGCGTGGGGGGTAGGGGTGGCTTTAGGTGGAAGGAGTGAGGGGCCGCGCGAGGAGGAGGTGGAGGGATGGCGTCGAGCGGGATACCGCGCGGCGGGCCGGCTCTCGGTGAGGGAGAGGCGGAGGACCTGCTGCGGGGCATCTGTTTCAAGACCGGCCCGCCGCGCACGGTCGGCGCGGAACTGGAGTGGCTGGTGCATGATCTGCGGGATCCGCGGACACCCGTACGGCCGCCGAGGCTGGCCGCGGCGGTGGACACCGTGCGGTCGTTGCCGCTGGTGTCGCTGTTGACGTTCGAACCCGGGGGGCAGCTGGAGCTGAGCTCGCGCCCGGCCGGTTCCCTCATGGAGTGCCTCGACTCGCTCGCCGCGGATCTGCGGGCGGTGCGGGGTGCGCTGGGCCCGCTGGGGCTGACGCTGAGCGGGTACGGGGTGGATCCGTGGCACGCGCCGCGCGAGAGGGTGCTGCACGAGCCGCGTTACGACGCGATGGAGACCGCGCTGGGCCGGAACGGTTCGGCGGGGCGGGCGATGATGTGCGATTCGGCGTCGGTGCAGATCTGTGTGGACGCGGGGATCGAGGAGCCGGGGCCGCTCGGGTACGAGCGGCGCTGGCGGCTGGCGCATCTGCTGGGCGCGGTGCTCGTGGCGGCGTTCGCGAACTCGGCCGTGCACGGCGGTCGACGGACCGGCTGGCGTTCGACGCGGCAGGCGCTGTGGGCGGAGCTCGACCCGCGGCGGGCGCTGGCGCCGTCGCCGGACGGCGAGCCGCGCGCCGAGTGGGCGGCGCACGTGCTCGATACGCCGGTGCTGTGCGTGCGGGCCGACGAGGGTCCGTGGGCGGTGCCGGAGGGGCTGACGTTCCGGGAGTGGATACGGACGGGCTCGCCGCGTCCGGCCGACGCGGACGACCTGCGGTATCACGCGACGACGATGTTCCCGCCGGTCCGGCCGCGCGGTCACCTGGAGCTGCGGATGGTGGACGCGCAGCAGGGACCCGACGGCTGGATGGTGCCGGTGGCCGTGACCACGGCGGTGTTCGACGACCCCGCGGCGGCGGAGACCGTGTTCCGGGCGCTCGAACCGCTTGAGGAGCGGGCCGGTCCGGGTCCGGCTCCGCGCAATCCGCTCTGGCACGCGGCGGCCCGCGACGGTCTCTCCGATCCCGGTCTGCACGCGGCCGCCCGGACGGTGTTCGCGGTCGCGCTCGACGCGCTGCCCCGGGTCGGTGCGAGCGAGGCGGTACGGCGTGCGGTCGCCGCCTTCCAGGAACGGTATGTGATCCCCGGGATCTGCCCGGCCGACGAACTCCAGGCGGTGACCTCATGAGCGGGATCCAGGACGAGAACGATCCGGAAGCCCTGCGGACCCGTGCTCTCGACGCGCTGACGGTCGCGCGGGCGCGGACGGCCTTGCTCACGTCCTGCGTGGAGGACGGTGAACTGACCGCGCAGCACTCGCCGTTGATGTCGCCTCTGGTGTGGGATCTGGCGCACATCGGCAATCAGGAGGAGCAGTGGTTGTGGCGGGCCGTGGCGGGGCGGGAGGCGCTGCGGCCCGAGATCGACTCGCTGTACGACGCGTTCCAGCATCCGCGGGCCACGCGTCCGTCGTTGCCGCTGCTCGCTCCGCGCGAGGCTCGCGCCTATGCGGCGGACGTGCGGGTGCGGGTGCTCGACGTGCTGGAGAGCACGCCGCTGGAAGGCCGGCCGCTGGTGGACGCGGGCTTCGCCTTCGGGATGATCGCGCAGCACGAACAGCAGCACGACGAGACGATGTTGATCACCCATCAGCTGCGGAGGGGTCCCGCGGCCCTGGCCGCTCCCCCGCCGCCGGTCACGGCGTCGGGTCCGCTGCCGCCGGAAGTCCTGGTGCCCGGCGGGCCGTTCACGATGGGGACGTCGGACGAGCCGTGGGCCCTGGACAACGAGCGGCCCGCGCATCCCCGGGTGGTGCCCGCGTTCTACGTGGACACGACGCCGGTGTCGAACGGCGCCTATCTGGCGTTCATCGCCGACGGCGGCTACACGGAGCGCCGGTGGTGGCGTCCCGAGGGCTGGGCGCAGATACGGGAGCACTCCATCGCGGCGCCGTTGTTCTGGCGTCAGGAGGGCGGGCAGTGGCTGCGCCGGCGGTTCGGGGTGACGGAGGTGGTGCCGGAGGACGAGCCGGTGCTGCACGTGAGCTGGTACGAGGCGGACGCGTACGCGCGCTGGGCGGGGCGGCGGTTGCCGACGGAGGCCGAGTGGGAGAAGGCGGCACGGTTCGACCCGGTGTCGGGGCGGTCGCGGCGCTATCCGTGGGGTGACGCCGATCCGGGTCCTGAGCACGCGAATCTCGGGCAGCGGCATCTGCGGCCCGCGCCCGTGGGCAGCTATCCGGAGGGTGCGTCGCCGCTCGGCGTACGGCAGTTGATCGGTGACGTGTGGGAGTGGACGGCGAGTGACTTCCTGCCGTATCCGGGGTTCACGCCCTTCCCGTACAAGGAGTACTCGGAGGTGTTCTTCGGGCCGGAGCACAAGGTGCTGAGGGGCGGGTCGTTCGCGGTGGATCCGGTCGCCTGCCGGGGGACGTTCCGCAACTGGGACCTGCCGGTCCGGCGGCAGATCTTCTCGGGCTTCCGTACGGCGCGCGGCGCGGAGCTCGACTGATGTGCCGTCATATCGCGTTCCTCGGCGAGCCGGTGGCGCTCGGCGAGCTGCTCGTCCGGCCGGGTCACTCGCTGGTGCGGCAGTCCTGGGAGCCTCGGACGCAGGCGAGTGGGGTGGTGAACGCCGACGGTTTCGGGGTGGGCTGGTACGCGGAGGGCGATCCGGTGCCGGCGCGCTACCGGCGGACCGGGCCGATCTGGGGCGATCCGTCGTTCGCGGATCTCGCGCGGGTGGTGCGGTCGGGGGCGGTGCTCGCCGCGGTGCGGAGTGCGACGCTGCCGGGCGCGGACGGGGAGGCCGCGGCGGCGCCGTTCGCCGGCGGGCCCTGGCTGTTCAGCCACAACGGGGCGGTCGCGGGCTGGCCCGGTTCGCTGGCCGACGCGGCCCGGACGCTGCCGGCCGAGGAGCTGCTCGCCCTGGAGGCGCGTACGGACTCGGCGCTGCTGTGGGCGCTGGTGCTGCACCGGCTGCGGGCCGGGGACGCGCCGGGGCAGGCGCTGGCCGACACCGTGCGGGAGGCCGCCGCGGCGGCGCCCGGGTCCCGGCTGAACCTGCTGCTGACCGACGGTGCCGTGATCGCGGGGACGACGTGGGGGGACAGCCTCTGGTATCTGAAGGGTCCCGACCGGGTGGTCGTGGCCTCCGAACCGTACGACGACGATCCGCGTTGGAGCGAGGTGCCCGGGCACACGCTCGTGACCGCGACCCGCGCCGAAGTCACCCTCACCCCGCTCAAGGAGCCGTCCGCGTGAGCCCGTTCCAGTTGACCCGCACCCTCGCCCCCGATGCCGCGGGCGCCGATCTGCGCGCCGATGTCCTGCACGGTCTGACCCGCTCCCCCAAGGAGCTGCCGCCGAAGTGGTTCTACGACGCCCGGGGCAGCGAGCTGTTCGAGGAGATCACCCGGCTGCCCGAGTACTACCCGACGCGGGCGGAGCGGGAGATCCTGGTGGAGCGCGCGCCGGAGATCGCCGCCGCCACCGGGGCCAGGACCCTGGTGGAGCTGGGCTCGGGCTCGTCCGAGAAGACCCGGTTCCTGATCGACGCGCTGCTTCCGGGGCTCGACAGTTACGTCCCGGTGGACGTCAGCGAGTCTGCGCTGACCGGGGCGGCCGAGTCGCTGCTTGCCGAGCGTCCCGGGCTCCGGGTGCACGCGCTGGTCGCGGACTTCACCCGGGGCCTCGGGCTGCCGGGGACACCGGGGCCGCGTCTGGTGGCGTTCCTCGGCGGGACGATCGGGAACCTGCTGCCGGCCGAGCGGCGGACGTTCCTGCGTTCGGTGCGGGCGATGCTGTCGCCGGGTGACGCGCTGCTCCTGGGCACGGACCTGGTGAAGGAAGAGGCGACGCTGGTGGCCGCTTATGACGACGCGGCCGGGGTGACGGCCGCGTTCAACAAGAACGTGCTGTCCGTGATCGACCGGGAGCTGGGCGCGGACGCCGATCCGGACGCCTTCGACCATGTGGCGGTGTGGGACGCGGAACGGGAGTGGATCGAGATGCGGCTGCGGGCCCGCCGCGCGCTGACCGTGAAGATCCCGGAGCTGGATCTCGTGGTGCCGTTCGCGGCGGGCGAGGAGATGCGGACGGAGGTGTCGGCGAAGTTCCGTCAGGCCGGCGTCCGGGCGGAGCTCGCCGAGGCGGACCTCGATCTCGATCGCTGGTGGACGGACGGCGAGGGCAGGTTCGCGCTGTCGCTGGCGACGGCGCGCTGAGCGGCGGCCGCGAGGGATCCGCGGTCCGGGTGCCGGGCGGCGGGTATGCGTTCCGGCAGCCGGACCTCGGCGGTGAGTCGGCGGGTGGTGACCACCCGCCACAGTGAGGCGCCGAGCGGGTCGTCCCCGACGTACGCGGCGGCGTCGGTGGGCCGGTAGTCGAGCCGTACGGGCTGGACGTCGGCCCCGCTGTCGAGCGCCGCCTGGAACGCGGCGGGCCGGAAGCGGCCGCCCGCCCGGCCGCACCAGGTCGACCCCTCGGGGAAGACGACGACCCGGCCGCCGCCGGCGAGCACCCCGGCCATCTCGCGGACCGTGCCGGGCAGGGCCCGTAGTCCGTCCCGGTCGAGGAAGAGGGTGCCGCCGAGCGCGGCCAGCACGCCGAGGACGGGCCAGCGGCGTACCTCCGCCTTGGCGACCATGCGGCCGGGCAGCACGGCCGCGATCAGCGGGATGTCGAGCCACGAGACGTGGTTGGCCACGACCAGGAGCGGTCCGGTGGCCGGGACCCGGCCCTCGTACCGTACGCGGACGCCGAAGGCGCGGACCACGGCCCGCAGCCAGGTCCGTACGAGGGCGAGCCGGGTCGCGGGCGGGAGCGGCGCGGTGGCGGGGGCGAGCAGGATGCCGAGGAGGACGGTGCCGGTGCCGGCGGCGAGGCGCAGGACGGCGCGGGCGGTGCCGGCGGTGGGGTGGTCACCGCCGGCGTGCGGGTGGGCGGTGCAGCGGCCCGGGACGCAGGGTGCCGTGGGGAGCCACGGCGAGGGTGCGGCGGGTCCGTTCACCGGGCCGGGGCGAGCGACAGGAAGTGGTTGAGGTAGCGCGGGTTGGTGCGGCGCAGCGAGAGCAGGACGTAGAGGTCGGCGACGCCGAAGTCGGGGTCGTGCGCGGGGGCGCCGCAGACCCGGGCGCCGAGCCTGAGGTAGCCGCGCAGCAGGGGCGGGAGTTCGGTGCGGCCTTCGGGGCGGGTGATGCCTTCGGGGTTCCACAGCTTGTGCGGGGTGACCCAGTACTCCTCGGGGGCGAGGTGCTTGGCCTTGACGGTGTCCCAGGTGGCGGCGGCGAGGCTGCCGCCGTCGGCGAGGGGCAGGGAGCAGCAGCCGGCGAGCCAGTTGTGGCCGGTGGTGGTCATGTAGCGGGCGAGTCCGGCCCAGATGAGGGCGATGACGGCGCCGTTGCGGTGGGCGGGGTGGACGCAGGAGCGGCCGACCTCGACGAGGTCGTGGCGGATGGGGGCGAGCCGGGTGAGGTCGAACTCGGTCTCGGAGTAGAGGCGGCCTGCGACGGCGGCCCGCTCGGGCGGCAGGATCCGGTAGGTGCCGACGATGTCGCCGGTGTTCTCCTCGCGTACGAGGAGGTGGTCGCAGTAGGCGTCGAAGGCGTCGGTGTCGAGGCCGGGCTCGGGCCCGTCGACGCGGGCGCCCATCTCGCCGGCGAAGACCAGGTGGCGGAGGCGCTGGGCGGCCCGTACGTCGTCCTGGTGGCGGGCGAGTCCGACGAGGTACCGGGGGGTGTCCTCCTGCCGGCCGGCCTCGGCGCCGGGCTGGGCGGGGACGGCGAGCGTGGGAACGGCGGACGCGGGGGCGGCGAGCGTGTGCGTCGGTGCGGTCATGGCGGGCTCCTCCGGCGGACGGAAGGGGAAGGGGCGGGCCGGGCCGCTTGCGCGGTGGCCCGGCCCCTTACTTCTTCCGTGACCGGCTGGATTCGAGTTGACCGTCCGGGGGATCGCCGGTGTGCGAAGGCTGAATGCTATTCGGCGAGTGTGTCCGTGATGGCGGCCGAGGCGTCCTTGGCGGCCTTCACCGGGTCCTCGCCGGTGAGGACGGCCGTCATGTACGGCTTGATGGGGTTGTCGGCCTCGACGCTGGCCCACTGCGGGGAGTTGGGGGTGGCGCGGCCGCGCGCGGCGCCCCTGGCCATGACGGCGGTGGCCTCCTGGTTGGCGACGACGGAGGCGAGGCTCTTCTTGTTGGGCACGTATCCCATGGTGCGGGCGAGTTCGGACTGCCACTTCTCGCCGGCGAGCGCCTTGACGACGTCGATGGCGGCGGTCCGCTCGGGCGCGTTCTCCGGGATGATGAGGTCGGAGCCGCCGGTGAAGACGGCGCAGGGCTGGCCGGCCTTGGCGCCGGGTATCGGGAAGTAGCCGAGCTTGTCCTTGAGGTCCGGGTTGGCCTTGAGGATGGCGGCGACGGCGCTGGGGGTGGCGATGAGCTGGGCCACGTCGCCCTTGGCGAAGACGTCGGCCTGCGGCGGGTTCTGCTCGTCGGCGTTCTTGGGTCCGTCGCCGAGGGCCTGGAGGGCCTTGTAGTAGGCCATGCCGCGGCGGGCGGCCGGGGATTCCAGCGCGCCGGTCCACTCGCCGCCCTTGTCGACGGCGAGCTCGCCGCCCTCGTCCCAGATGAAGCCGGCGAGGGTGTACCAGTCCTGGCCCGCGAGGTAGATGCCCTGGTTGCCGTCGCTGTTGAGCTTCTCGGTGTCGGTGAGCCATTCGGCGCGGGTGGCCGGGGGCTTGTCGATGCCGGCGTCCTGGAAGAGGTCCTTGTTGTAGATGACGATGCGGTTGGCCGCGTACCAGGGGATGCCGTACTGGGAGCCGCCGATGCTGCCGGGCTCGGCGAGGCCGGGGACCCAGTCCTCGCTGCCGAGGTCGCGCACGGACTCCAGGGTGAGGTCGAAGAGCTTCTCGGTGTCGGCGTACTGGGCGACCTGGGTGTTGCCGACCTCGATGACGTCGGGGCCGCCGGGGCCCTTGATGGCCTCGGTGACCTTCTTCCCGATGCCGGTCCAGTCCTGGATGGTGACGTTGAGCTCGACGTTGTCGTGCTCGTCCTCGTACGCCTCGGTGAAGCGCTTCAGGAAGTCCTCGCTGACGCTGTCCCGCATGAGCCAGATGTTGACGGTCTTGGTCTGGCCGCCGCCGCCCGGCAGCATCCCGCAGCCGGCGAGGGCGAGCGCGGTGGCGACTGCCAGGGGGCAGGCGAGGTGGCGGTTCTTCACGTGGGTCACCTTCTGCGGTTCAGCACACAGGGGCGTGCGGCATGGGGAGCTGACCCGACATGGGGGGACCGAACGGGGTGTTCGCGCGGGTATGTGGCCTGGATTCTGGTCTGGACCATCGGGATGGTCAAGTCCTTGACCATCCCGATCCGACCCGAGGTCGGGCAGGCCGAGCCGTTACCTTCGGTAGCTTCCGGCTGACGCCGAGCGGCCGCCGTCGTGTCGCGCGCCGACCCGCCCTGGGGCACCGTGGAGGGAACGTACCGAGAGGAGTTCGGCCCCCATGTCGAATCACACCTACCGCGTCACCGAGATCGTCGGCACCTCCACCGAGGGCGTCGACGCGGCCATCCGCAACGGCATCAAGCGCGCCTCGCAGACGCTGCGGGGCCTCGACTGGTTCGAGGTCACGCAGGTACGCGGCCACATCGTCGACGGCGCGATCGAGCACTACCAGGTCGGGCTGAAGGTCGGCTTCCGCCTGGAGGACGAGGGCTGACCGACCCGTCAGGTGCGGCCCTCCTTCTCCTGGGCCTCCCGCAGCGCCTCGGAGGGCTCCGCCCACCGGGCGCGTACCACCGCGAAGCCGGCCTCCTCGGCCGCGTCGCACACCGCCATGTCGTCGTCGACCAGCATCCTGACCGTGCGGTCGGCGGCGAGCCGGCGCAGGATCTCGACCTTCGTCACCCGGGCCGGCCGGAAGTCGCGGTTGCGCCGCATGTGGATCTTTCCCGCCGGCAGTCCCTGCTCCGCGAGCCAGTCCTGGGTCGCCCGCCGGCAGCGCTCCGGCCGCCCGGTCAGGTACACCACCTCGCACTCCCCCGCCGCCTCGCGGCACAGCGCCACGCCCTCGTCGAGCGGCGGGTCGTCCGGCGCGGCCGCGAAGAAGGCCTCCCAGTCCTTGGGCTTGCGCTCCAGGAAGTGCTGGCGGTGCGCGGTGGCGGCCAGGGTGTTGTCGAGGTCGAAGACGGCCAGCGGCCTGTTGTCCGGTGTCACGGGCCCAGCGTAGGAGCCGCGGGGCGGGGACACCCGTGGATTCCGCGCGGCGCACCGGCCACCCGTGGGGCGAAATAGTCATCTAAGATGCAAGGCGGCCGCGGGCTGCGGCCTGCCGCTGAGCGCGGCAGCTGCGGAACGGCCGGCCCACGTCGATCACGAACTTCCCGGGAATCGCCAGACCACCGGCGTACGTCTCATCGTGCGGCAAGCCCAGCTCACCCGCCCACGAACAGAAGACCCCCAGGGAGAAGTGAGGTATGCCGGTGATCTGCGTCGGAGGCATGATCGGAATCGGCAAGACGAGTGTGGCCGAGCTGCTCGCCAAGGAGCTGGGCAGCGACGTCTTCTACGAGAGCGTGGACGACAACCCGATCCTCCCGCTGTTCTACTCGGCGAGCCCCGAGGAGATCGAGGCCAAGCGCTACCCCTTCCTCCTCCAGCTGTACTTCCTCCAGACGCGCTTCGCCGCGATCAAGGAGGCCTACAAGCAGGGCGACAACGTCCTCGACCGCTCCATCTACGAGGACTGGTACTTCGCCAAGGTCAACCACGACCTCGGCCGCATCAGCTCCCTCGAGATGCAGGTGTACGAGGGGCTGCTCGGCGAGATGATGCGCGAGATCGACGGCCTGCCGTACCGCAAGGCCCCCGACCTCATGGTCTACCTCAAGGCGGACTTCGAGACGGTGCTGCACCGCATCGGTCTGCGGGGGCGCGACTTCGAGCAGGACGAGGGCCTCGTCGAGTACTACCGGACGCTGTGGTCCGGCTACGACGACTGGGTGCACAAGCACTACTCGGCCAGCGAGGTCCTCGTCGTGGACATGAACAACACCGACGTGGTGAACATCCCCGCCGACGCGGCCCGCGTGGCGCAGGAGGTCAAGGACGCCCTGGCGGCGGCGCGCCGCCAGGGCTGACCTCGGGTCCGGTTGGCTACTTCGCGAGCGTGGAGAGGCTCACGCCGCTGAAGTCCCGCGCGGCGGCGAGGCTGAAGTAGACCCAGCCGGCCGGCGGGTTGTCGATCGTCAGCGTCTCGCCGTTCCCGGCGTTGGCGGACTTCGCCTGGTAGGAGGCGGTGGTGGCCCAGCTGCCGCCGCCGTAGTACAGGTCGGCGTTTCCGGTCCCGCCGCTGCTGGTGATGGTCAGCTTCTTGACGCCGGCCGGCAGGTACACGAAGTGGTAGCTGTAGTTGCCGGCGGTGGCGGCAAGGCCGTCCCTGCGGCAGTTCTGGTCGAACTGCCGGGGGTCGCTCAGGGTGCAGAGCGGGGCGGCGGCGGCCGAGGCGTCCGGCAGCGTGCCGCAGTCGTTCGTGGCGCAGTCGGTCGAGAGCCAGCTCGCGAAGTCCGCGTCGTAGCGGGTGCCGATGGTCTGCTTCAGGAGTGTGCGGGCGCCGTTCCAGTCACCGGTGCGGTACTTGCCGAGCACGCCCTGGACGTCCGCGGGGTGCTTCTGGAGCATGTAGCGGACCGCGAGCCAGCCCCAGCGGTAGACCCGGTTCGAGTTGACCTCGGGGTCCGCGTCCTGGCCGTAGACGGTGTCGAACAGGTCGCTGAGCCTGTACGTCTTCTTGGCGGCCTCGGCGATCGCGTCGCCGTTGCGCTCGCCCCGGTAGCCGTACGAGATGTTCTCGGCGATGCCCTCCACCCACCAGATGGTCGGCGTGACGATGCCGGCCTCGAAGTCGCCGTACATGTTGTAGCGGCCGTCGAGGTAGTGGGTGTACTCGTGGTTGAGGTTCCAGATCTCGAACGCCGGGCGCAGCCAGCTGGCCTCGTGGGCGATGAAGCGGGCCTGGTTGCCGGGGACGGACGGGTCGCCCTCCTCGTACATGCCGCCGTTGTCGACGTCGATGTTGTAGATGGCCCAGGCGTAGAGCGCGTACTGGGTGTAGTCGTCGAAGGCGACGACCTCCAGGTTCGTGTTCACGTCACCGGGGATCGCGCCCTGGTCGCCGATGATCCGGTGGAAGTACGCGTCCTGGTTGACCAGGCTGGTACAGGTGCTCGCCAGCTGCTCGGGCGACATGTCCTGGGCGCGGATCCTCAGGCCGGCGTTGCAGGTGTGCTGGGTCGGCAGGACCTGGGGAAGGACGCGCTCGCCGAGGTCGCAGATGGCGTAGGCCGCGCAGTTGCCCCGGTCGTACTGGCGGGTGTACCAGCCCAGGTTCATGGTGAGCGGGGCCGTGGGGCCGACGTTCGGGTAGCGGTTGATCAGGTCCTTCAGGAGCGGCCGGACGCGGTCCTTGAGCTCCGGGACGTCGAGGGCGTAGCCGAGGTAGCGGCCGACGTTGCTGACCACGTCCAGGCGGTTGAGCTGGGAGCCGTTCCGGGTGACGAAGCCGGCCCAGGTGTCGAGGATGGCGGGGTCGGCCTTGAGGGCGGCGCGCCAGCCGCGGCCGTCGTTCTGGGCCTTGAAGCCGTTCTCGACGACCCACTCGACGTGCTGCACGGCGAGGTTCATCTGCCCGGGCCAGGTGCCGTTGTAGCTGCCGAGCAGCCACTTCACGACACCGGCGTACCGGCCGGCCTCGTGGGTGCTGTCGATCAGCGTGACGACCTCGTTGAGGATCTCGCCGTTGGCGTCGGTGACGTCCTTGGCGCGCGGGGCGGCGAAGAAGGCGTCGAGCGCGCCGCGGGCCGCGCCGGCGAGGGCGGTGCCGTAGTCGCCGACGGCGGCCGCGTTGTTGTCCTGCACGTAGTAGCCGGCGCGCAGGAACATCACCAGCTGGCCCGTGGAGGCGCTGTTGCCGCCGGGGTACGTGGCGGAGTCGGCGCGCAGCGCGTTGGCGACCGTCACCATCTGGTCCTCGCGGAAGGCCTTCCGCGCGTTCTCGCCGGTGAGGTTGAACAGCGGGTAGGTGCAGGGGATCTGAGGCAGGGCCTTCAGCTGCTGCACCAGCGCGCTTCCGGTGGCGTTGATGACGCCGGAGAGGTCACCGCAGGCGTCCGCCGCGGCGGCCGAGGCCGACTTGCTCGCCTTGGCGGAGGCCGCGGCGGGCGCCGCCGCCGGGCCCGACTCCTCGGTGCCGTCCTGCGAGGAGAGCCGGAAGCGGGGGTTCTTGGCGATGGCGTGCGGCGACTTGGGGACCGGGATCGCCCGCGGCGCCTGGGCCGCGGTCCCGCCCGCGTTCGCCCCGCCCGGAGCCTCGGCGCCGACGGCGGCGGCCTGGCTCTGCGGCGCGAGGAGTCCGAGCGTGAGGAAGACGGCGGCGCCGAGCACGGGAAGTCTCCGCGCGCCGGTCTTCGATATCCGGAAGGGATGCATCTGTGGGGGCCTCCGGGGCCGTTGGGGCCACGTGCGGGGAAGCACGGGCAGCTGCTACGTGACGTGTAAAATTTCACATGTCGCATTGTTCTGGAAGCCCCCGGGACGGATTCTTCGCCCGACGCATCCAAAAAAGTCGTCGACTCCCCTGCCCCCGCGGGCTTCTAGCGGCGCGTCGGCTTCGGCCGTGCCCCGACCGCGAGTGCCTGTACCCCCCAGGCCGGCAGCACGCCCACCGTCGCCACCACCAGGGCCAGGTGGACATGGGCGGCGCCGGGGATCGGCTCGCAGGCCCCGGGGCCCGGATGCGCGCAGCCCAGCAGCCCCGCGAACACGCCAAGGGCCGACATCGCCAGCAGACCTGAACCGAAGGCGGCCAGGCCGCCTCGGGCCAGCGGGAGCGGCGCGTACGTCGCACCCGCCCACAGCGCCGCCGCCACCTGCCCCGCGATCACCACGGCCACCAGCACCACCTCGGCGGCGAGCACCCCGCTCCACGCCACGAGCAGCGCCGCCACCGAGGACGCCGACGCGGCCGGCACACCGAACCGGACGAGAAACCCCGGCGGCGGCCCCGGCGGCCCGAACCCGGTGAACGCGTGCCGGGCACCCGGCCGCCACGCCACGTACTGCCCCACCAACGGCAGCACCGTCACCGTCAGCACCGCCGGCGCCACCACCGTCGTGACCCGCGCGACCGCGAGCACGGCCGCCCCGCCGACGAACACCACCGCACCCGGCAACGACGGCGCGATGAACACCGCCGCGTACAGGGTCATCAGCGGCAGCGTCAGCAGGAACCCGGCCATCGGCAGCAGCCCGGCCGCACCGAACGCCAGCACCGTCCACAGCACCCGCCGAGGACGGCGGTGCCGGACCAGAACCGGCCCCCACACCTCGGCGACCAGCACCAACCACCGCGCGAGCGCCCAGCCGCACAGACCCGTCAGAAGCAGGTACGGGAGCGCCAGCGACACCCCCTGCCCGCCCGCGCTCACCAGGCTGAACACCTCCGACGGCGACAAAAGCCGGAACACGCCGAGACCCAGGCCGAGCCCGAGCCCGGCCCGCCGCACCCGGGCCGGCGTGAGGTACCCCGGGGCGTACGCGGAGTACGCCACCGCCTGCCACAGCACCGTCCCCGCCGCGCCCACCAACAGGCCCCCGGCCAGGACCGTCCCGACCAGCTCCGTCACCGGACCGGCCTGACTGCCGCCGCCGATCGGCCCCAGCCGCACCATGTCGTACAGGAAGGCGCCCACCGCCCCGACCGCGCACAGGTCCCAGAACCCGGCCTCGTACAGGACCCCGCGATCGGCCAGCGCCCGCGCCCTCCCGCCGAGCGTCGGATGGACGCTCAGCAGACCACGGCCGGCCTTCCCCCGCCTCGGTCCCGCCGGTTCCACGAACAGCCTCCGCAGCCCGTCGGCCGACCCCTCCCACTCCGTCACGCGCGCGTCGGCGTACAACTCCCGGCTGCGCAGCACCGCGTTCTTGAGCAAGGTCACCAGCACGGCGAGCAGCGGGATCTGCACCGCGAACGCCAGCGCCGAACCCGCGAGCGCGGGACCGACGAGCACGGTCGCGGGGGCCGCGACGGCGGCCAGCGCCAACAACGCCGGCACGCTCGCCCGCCACAGGATCAACGTCAGGAAGGCGATGTCCAGATCCCGGTTCCGGATGTGCGCCAGCTCATGGAGGACGATGCTCCGGAACGCCCTCCGGTCCAGCGCGTACAACGTCAGCAGCCCGCCGCTCAGCACCACCCGGCGTCGCCCGACCCGGCCGAACGCCAGCGCGTGCACCACCGGGTTCAGCGGCTCGGCGAGGAAGCCCACGCGCGCGCGTACGCCCGACTCGCCCAGCAGACCCGCCAGATACGCAGACAGCTCGGGCATTCCGGCGAGCGGAAGGTAGCCGCGCCGGCGGATCCGGAGCCGCGGCAGGCCGACGTACGCGCCGAGCACGGCGAGCAGCAGGGCGGCGGAGACACCGGCGGTGACCAGTCCGCTCGCACCGGCGAGCGGGTCCACGCAGTCGCCCAGGTCGAGCTCGGTGGGGATGCGGATGCCCGTGTCGGCGCGGCGTTCACGGGACGCCTCCGCCACGGCCCGCGCGGAGCAGTCGTGGTACCGCTCCAGTTCCTCCCAGCGCACCGAGGACAGCAGGACGGACGAGAAGCCGTTCACCAGGAGGGCCGATACGGCGGCCATCGCGGCGATCAGAAGGGCGAAGCGCACCGAAGTGCCGGAGGGCAGGGTGAAGGGGCCGGGGCGGCGCGGCGGGACGGGGGTGGCCGCCGAGCGGCTCACCGGGCGGCCTCGGCCGCCCCCTCGCCGCCCGGATGTCCGGTCTCCGGCCGTTCCGGCCGCGCCGGGGACAACGTGGCGAGCTCCGCCACGATCCCGTCCGCGATCGCCCGCGCCTGCTGCTCGGGCACCTGCCAGCGGAGCGCCGCCCTGAACGCCACCTCGCGCAGCCGGGTCAGCTGCTCGGCGGTCGGGCGCTCCGGCTCGGTGGGCGCGACGGCCCGGTCCGTGGACATGGAGGCCGCTTCCGTGGCCGCGGTGGCCGGGTCGGTGGACGTGGAGGCCGCCTCCGTGGTGTCGGGCTCCGTGCTGTCGGGCTCCGTGCCCGGTTCAGGCGCGGGTCGGCTCCGGCGGCGTAACAGCCGTGGCATCAGCCGGTTCCGGGTGGTGTCCACGGCCCGTTCGGTGGATTGCTGTGCGAGGTGGTCGAGGACCTGGACCGCTGCGGAGAGCGCCGCGGTGCTGATGAGCGCGGCGACCACGTCGAGGCCGATCGCCAGCGGCTCGTCACGGTGGACCTGCCACATCCGGCCCTTCGCCACCGCCTGGTGGAACGCCGCCGCGGTCACAGAGAACTGGGGCAGCTCGTGCGGCGCCGCCGCGTCCACCGCACGGCGGGCCATCCGCGTGACCGCCTCCTTGTCGTAGCGCCCGACACCACCGCCCCGATACCCGTCTCGACGCATGTGATCAGACGCCTCCTCCGTCACTCGCTCCCACCGCCAACTCGCCATGATTGCAGCTGACTTGAAGGAGACGCGAGAGGGAATCGAGGCGCACCGGCGACAAGCGCGTCAGTGATCGGCGCGATCGTGTCCGGCCGTGCCGGGTCCGGCGCCGAGGTACGCCTCCCGAACCGCCGGATCCGCGTGGATCTCGGCCGGTGTCCCCTCGGCGAGCACCCGTCCCAGGTCGAGCACCACGACGCGGGAGCACAGCTCCATCACGAAGGCCACGTCGTGCTCGACGAGCAGCACCGCGCAGCCCTCCTCGTCGGCCATGTGCCGGATGACGGCGGCGAGTTCGCTGCGCTCCTCGGCGGTCGTCCCGGAGGCGGGCTCGTCCAGGAGCAGGACGCGGGGCGGGTCGGCGAGGGCTCGGGCCAGCTCGACCAGGCGGGCCTGGCCGACGGGCAGGCCGCCCGCGTACGAGCCGGCGAGCGCGTCGAGCCCGCACTCGTGGAGGACGGCGGCAGCCCGCTCCCGGTGACGGCGCGCCACGGGCCCCACGCCGCCTCGCCAGTCCTGTGCGACGAGGAGGTTGTCGGCGACGGTCAACTGGCCGAAGAGCTGCTGGCGTTGGAAGGTCCGTCGGATGCCGTGACGGGCCCGCCAGACGGGGCTTCGGCGGGTGATGTCCGTGCCGTCGTACGCGATGGCTCCCGCGTCCGGCCGGCGCATGCCCGACAGCACGTCGAAGAGGGTCGTCTTGCCGGCGCCGTTCGGACCGATGAGGCCGCAGATCTCACCGGGTCCGACGGAGACGGTGACGTCGTGGAGGGCGTGGACGCCCCCGAAGCGGACGTCGATGCCGCTCGCACGGAGCAGGGGCTGGCTCATCGGCGTACTCCCGTCCCCAGGTAGGCCTCGGCGAGCCGGTCCCGGTCCACCTCCGAGCGGGGCCCCGACCAGGCGATCTCGCCCTGTGCGAGGTAGGCGACGGTGTCGGCGATGCCGAGCGCCTCGGCCGCCTTCTCCTCGACGAGGACGAGCGCGGTGCCCCGCCCGCGTAGTTCGGCGAGCAGTCGGAAGACCTCGTCCACCACGCGCGGCGCGAGCCCGAGGGACGGTTCGTCGGCGACGAGCACCGCGGGCGGCCGCTGGAGGAGCGGTGCGAGGGCGAGGAGTTGCTGCTCGCCGCCCGACAGGGAGCCTGCCGCGACGGAGCGGCGGGCGGCGAGCGCGGGGAACCGCTCGTACACCGCGTCGCGGTCCTCGGCCGCCGTCAGCTGGAGCGCCAGGTTCTCCTCGATCGACAACCCGGGGAAGATCCCCCGCCCCTCGGGCGCCAGCCGCACCCCGCGCCGAGCCCGGCCGACGGCCAGGTCCCGGGTGGCGTCCTCGCCCCCTACCCGTACGAGACCCCCAGCCGGCCTCAGCAGTCCGGCCGCCACCCGGCACAACGTCGACTTCCCGGCCCCGTTGGGCCCGAGCAGGACCAGCGCCTCGCCGCCGCGCACGACGAGGTCCACGCCGTGGAGGACGGACGCGCCGCCGTACCCGGCGTGGACGCCGCTCAGTTCGAGCGCGCCCGGGGCCTGGCCGGGGCCGCCGTCCGTGCCCGGGGGCACGTCGCGGGAGCCGACGCCGCTCAACACCTGGCCAGGGCCGCCCTCCGCGCCCGGGGACGTATCCGCGGGGCCGATGCCGTACGAGTCGGCCGACCGCTCGGCCGACGACGCGGGCGCCGGAACGGCCACCCTCACCGCCGTCGCCGACTTCCCCGCACCCCGACCCGCATCCCGACCCGCACCCCGGCTCGCGCGTCGGGCCGCCAGTCTCGACGGCAGTGCGGCGCAGTAGCCGTCCGGGTCGTTCGCCAGGGCGAGTCCGGCCAGGCCGAAGAGGATCACCGGCAGGTGGGCGGACTCGGTGACGTAGGTCGTCATCAGGTGGGGGACGACGGCGAAGACGAGTCCGGCGACCACCGCGAACTGGGGTCTGCGCACGCCCGCGGCGACCACGACGGCCAGCCAGACGAGGCCGGTCATCGCGGTGAAGTCGGTGGCGGTGATGCGGGTGTTGTAGGAGGCGTAGAGCACGCCGCCGAGGCCGGCGAGGCCGGCGGAGACGGTGAAGAGCAGGAGTTTCGTCCGTACGACCGAGACTCCCGAGGCCGCGGCGGCCTCGGGGGCCGAGCGGACCGCGAGCATGGCGCGGCCCCAGCGGGAGCCGCGCAGCCAGCTGAGGAGGGCGACGAGGGCGGCGCTGAGCAGCACCAGGGCGAGTCCGAGGGCGCGGTCGTCGGTGAGGTCGATGGGACCGGCCACGGGCCGGGGGATCTCCCAGCCGGTGTCGCCGTTGCGCAACCAGCGGATCTGGAAGAGGACTTGGTCCGCGAGGAAGGCGAGGGCGAGAGTGGCCAGGGCGAGGGACCGGCCACCGAGGCGGAGTGCGGGGAGGGCGACGACGGCGCCGAGCAGGGCGGCGGCCGCGGTGCCGACGAGGGCGGCGGCGACGAAGGGCCAGCCGTGGCTCATCAGGAGCCCGGCGACCAGGGCGGCGCCGGTGACGAAGGTCGCCTGGGCCAGTGACACCATCGCGCCGAGGCCGGTGACCACCGTGAAGGACATGAACACGAGGCCGATGGCGAGCCCTTGGGTGAGGATGCCGCTCCAGAAGGGCGTGGTGACGGTGTAGAAGGCGGCTCCGAGGAGGGTCCCGGCCACCGTCCAGGCGCCCCAGCGGCGGACCCGGCTCCGGCCGGCGAGGTATTCGACCGGTGGTGGGTCGGCGGCGGCCGTGCCGGCGGCGCGGCGGCGGCGTCGGCCGAGGGCGACGAGGCCGGCGAAGAGGATGAGGAAGGGGACGGCGGTGCGGAAGCCGGTGATGTCCTCGGCGAAGGAGGCGTAGCCGGCCACGAGGTTCTGGAGGACGCCGAGTCCGAGGCCGCCGGCGAAGGCGAGGGGGACGGAGGCGAAGCGTCCGAGGACGGCGGCGGTGGCCGAGACGAAGAGGAAGAGGGTGTAGTCGTGGGCGGAGAGGCCGAGGAGCGGGGTCGCGAGGACGCCGGCGAGGCCGGCGAGGGCGGACGAGAGCATCCACGCGATCGAGGACAGCCGGTCGGCGCTGATGCCGCGGAGCTCGGTCAGCGCACGGTTGTCGACGGCGGCCCGCAGCAGGAGGCCGAGGCGGGTGTGCCGCATGAGGACCCAGAGGGCGGCGGCGGCGAGGGCGGCGGCGATCCAGGTGATCAGCTGGTCGGAGTCGATGCCCACGCCGTCGAGCGGCTGCCAGGACACGGCGGGGCTCGGTCCGACGCCCGGCAGTCCGAACTGGTTCTCGGCGGGCTTGACCGGGGCGCCGGCCCGCTCCAGGAGTTCGACCGCCCACAGTCCGGCCGCGGGCAGGGCGACGAGCAGGCCGATCGTGGCGACGATCTGCGCCGTCTCGCCGACCCCGGCCAGCTTTCTGAACATGAGCCGGTCCAGGGCCCAGCCGAGGCCGGGCGCCACCACGAGGACCAGGAGCAGGGCGGTGGGGACGGCCGGCCAGCCGAAGCCGGAGTGGAGCTCGTAGAACGCGAGGGCGCACAGGTAGGCGGTGGCGCCGTGGGCGAAGTTGAAGAGCCCGGAGGCGGAGTAGGACAGGACGAGGCCGGTCGCGAGCAGCGCGTAGAGCGCGCCCGAGACCAGCCCGCTCAGCACGAAGCCCAGCAGGTCACCCACGGGACGCGCCCCTCAGCCGAAGGGGATCGGCGGGTAGCACTTGAACGGCACGGCCACCTCGTACCGCCCGTTCTTCAGCCGGACGAGCGCCCCGCAGCCGAAGCTCTCCTTCTGCCCCTTGGGCTCGGCGCGGTCGCCGACGAGCGTGCCGGTGTCGGAGAACCCCGCGGCAGCCTTCTGGAAGGACTCGACGGTGAGGTCCTTGCCGGCCTTCGCGGCGATCGAGAGGAAGAGGTCGGCGCTCATGTAGCCCGTCATCATGTGCATGTTGAGGGGTACGTCCTTGCCGCCCGCGGCCTTCTTGATGTCCGCCTTGAACTGCCGCATCGCGGGGCTGTCGGACTCGAAGGGCTGGAACTGCAGCAGGACGTGCACCCCGTCGAGGGCCTGTTTGGTCGCGTCCTTGGCGAGCAGTCCGGGGTCGTAGTCCGTCGGGTCGGTGATGATCCCCTTGTAGCCGGACCGCTTGAGGGCGGTGAACAGGCCGATGTTGTACGGGGTCTGCATCACGGAGACCACGGCGTCGGGCGCGCCGCCGCCGGGGCCCGAGCGGAGGATCTCCTTGGTGTACGCGGACCAGTCGCTGGGCATCGAGGTGGCCGGCACGACGGCCTTGGCGTAAGGCACCTGGAATCCGGCCGACTTGAAGCCCTGGGTGAAGGTGCGGATGCCGAACTTTCCGGCGTCGTTGTCGCCGGCGATCAGCGCGACCGACTTGCCGCGTGAGCCGCCCAGGACGGCGGCGAGTCCCTCGGGCCAGGTCTGGTTGAGGGTGCCGCCGGGGGTCGGGACGAGGCAGCCGTTGAAGCCGTAGATGTGGGCGGGTCCGCAGAACGAGGGGAGCGTGCCCCAGCCGACGGTCGGGACCTTCTGGGCGTCGAGGAAGTCGGCGCCCGCGAAGGTCACGGAGCTCATGGGGGAGACGGCGAAGACCTTGTCCTGCTGGACGAGTTTGCGGGCGGCGGCGAGGTTCTTGGCGGGGTCCTGGCCGTCGTCCTCGGCCCCCAGGTACTCGATCTTCCGGCCGTTGATCCCGCCCTCGGCGTTGGCCCGGTCGTAGCGGGCCCGGGCGCCGAGGTCGGTGTCCTTCTTCGAGTAGCCGCTGGCGGTCGTCATGGAGACGATGCCGCCGACCTTGATCGTGTCGGCGGTCACTCCGCGTGCGGACGAGGGGGCTGCGGCGCTTCCGCCCGTGGAGGCGGAGTTGCAGGCGGTGACGAGAAACAGCGCGCAAGTGGCGGCGATGACGCGCAACGGTCGAGGCACGGGCGATCCCTCCGTCGGGTGACCGCATTCTGTGACCGAACCGACGAAGCGTCAATAACTGATACACCGTCACTTGACGATGCGTCAGGCAACCGGTGCCTTACGGGCGTACGTGAAGAGGTGCTCCTCGGGCGCCGCCCGCTCGTCGTCCGGAGCGAAGAACGACACCTCCTGATGCAGCACGTCCAGGCCGCACTCCTCCCGCTGGAGCCGCACGTACTCCTCCACCGAGAAGCTCGACACCTTCACCGTGCGATCCATCCACACGATCTCGACGTCCTCCACGTCCGCGGGCACCGTCGCCGTCACCAGATATCCCCCCGGCGCGAGCCAGTCCGCCATGCGCTTCAGACAGGCGGCCGCCTCCGCCCGGCTCATCATCATCAGCGGAAAGAACGCGCACACGGCGTCGAAGCCGCCCTCCGGCGCTTCGAAGGCCCGCACGTCACACCGCTCGAACCGCGCCCCCGGCACCTGCGCGCTCGCCAGCGCCACCATCTCCGCCGACACGTCGATCCCGGTCACCTCACACCCGGCCCGCACCAGCAGCTCCGCCACCGGCCGCCCCGTCCCACTCCCCACGTCAAGCACCCTGGCCCCCTCCCCCAGCCGCCCGGTCAGCCACTCGACCGCCTCCCACTGCGCCGGCAACCGCACGAACGCCCGCTCGTACTCGATCCCCAGCCCGTCGAACAACTCCGCCGCCGACACCGCCCGCACGCCCTTGTCCTCGCGGTCCATCCCGGTCCCCTTCCGTCGCACTCCACGTCACCAGGCTTCGTACCACGCGACCCCCTCCCCACCCCGCCCTTTCCACCACGACGAACGACGCGCGCCCCTCCGCAGGCCCTTCCGACACGCGTTCTATCGTTGCGGTGACCTGGGCGGATGCCCTGGCCTTGCACCGAGGGGGAACGCATGCGGGACACGGGGGCGGACGGAGTCAGCACGGACCGGTTCGAGGAGTACCGGCGGGAGCTGACCGCCTACTGCTACCGGATGCTGGGCGCGTACGGCGAGGCCGAGGACGCCGTGCAGGAGACGCTGGTCCGGGCCTGGCGGTACGCCGACCGGTTCGAGGGGCGCTCGTCGCCTCGTTCATGGGTGTACCGCATCGCCACCAACGTCTGCCTCGACGCCCTCGCCTCGGGCCGACGGCGGGCACTGCCCATCGATCTGACCGGCCCGGGCGACGGCGGCACCCCGCCGGGGCCCGCCGAGGACTCGGTCCTGTGGGTGGAGCCGTGCCCCGGCGGGGAGCCTGAGACGGCCGCGACGCGGAACGAGTCCGTACGGCTCGCGTTCGTCGCCGCGCTCCAGCACCTGCCGCCCCGGCAGCGGGCCACCCTGATCCTGCGGGACGTGCTGGGCTTCTCGGCACGCGAGGTCGCCGACCTGCACGCGTGCACGGTCGCCTCGGCCAACAGCGCCCTCCAGCGGGCCCGCGCCACACTGGCCGGGCGCCACCGGCCCACGGACGGGCCGGGCGGACAGCCGGCCGACGGCGTCCGCCGCGTGCTCGCCGACCGGTACGCCCTCGCGTTCTCCCGCTACGACATGGAGGAGCTGAACATGCTCCTCCACGTCGACGCCACCCTGTCCCTGCCTCCGTACGCCAAGTGGATGCGCGGGATCTCCGACATCGAGGCATGGCTGACCGGCCCCGCCGTCGGCTGCCGCGGCTCGCGCCTGGTCCCGACCACGGCGAACGGCACCCCGGCCTTCGGCCAGTACCGGCGCCGCACGGACGGCCCCGGGTACACACCCTGGGCCCTGCACGTACTCGACTTCTCCGGTGACCGGATCTCCGGCATCACGGCCTTCCGGGACACCGGGCGCCTCTTTCCGCTGTTCGGGCTGCCGGAGCGGCTGAACGAGGACGAGGGCCACGGCGGCGGGAATCCCTCCCGGCCCAGCGCGTTGAACCCTGTGTGAGCAGCTTCCTCGACGGCATCCGTTTCTCCGTCCTCGACCGCTCCCGCACGCGGGAGGGCGAGGACGCCCCACAGGCGCTGCGGGACACCGTACGGCTTGCGCGGGAGGTGGAAGGGCTCGGCTATCACCGGTTCTGGGTGTCGGAGCACCACGGCGTGCCGGGGGTGGCCGGCTCGGCGCCCACGGTGCTCGCGGCCGCCGTGGCGGCGGCGACGTCCGTGGTGCGGGTCGGCACGGGAGGGGTGATGCTGCCGAATCACCGGCCACTGGTGGTGGCCGAGCAGTTCGGCGTCCTCGAGTCGCTGTTCCCGGGCCGGATCGACATGGGCCTCGGCCGTTCGGTGGGCTTCACCGACGGGGTGCGCCGGGCGCTCGGACGGGACAAGGACGAGGTCGACCGGTTCGGGGAGCAGCTCGCGGAGCTCCTCGGCTGGTTCACCGGCGAGCCGACGGCACATCCGCGGGTCCACGCCCGGCCGGCGGAGGGTCTGCGGGTGCCGCCCTTCGTGCTCGCGACCGGGGAGGGCGCCGGGATCGCCGCCGAGGCCGGGCTTCCCCTGGTCATCGGGGACCTGCGGAGCCGGGAGCGGCTCCTGAAGGCCGTCGACACCTACCGCGCGTCCTTCCGCCCGTCCGGCTGGGCCGCGGAGCCGTACGTGATCGTCGCCGGGACGGTCGCGGTGGCCGCCACCGAGCAGGAGGCGCGGCGGCTGCTCGTCCCGGAGGCGTGGGCGCTCGCCTACTCGCGCACGCGTGGCGAGTTCCCGCCGCTCGAAGCACCCGGGCGGATCGAGGGCCTGTCGATGACCGACAAGCAGCGCGATCTCTACGAGGCGGCGCTCGAAGGGCATCTGCACGGCACGGAGGAGCAGGTGGCCGAGGCGCTGGAGCGGGCGGTGAAGGAGACGGGGGCGCAGGAGGTCCTCGTCACCACGAGCACGTACGACCGGGCGGCGCTGAGCGAGTCGTACCGGCGGCTGGCCCGGGCGGTCGGGCTGACGCCACGGGCCGTGTGACGGCGACGGAGCAGCGCCCCCGCCCCGGCGGCCGGGGGGATGACCAGGGCAAATACGGACCATTCGATAGGGTCGTCCCATGCACGGCACCCCCGCCCCCCACGATCCGTACGTCCGCGTCCGAGACGCCCGCGAGCACAACCTCGCCGGGGTCGACGTCGACATCCCGCGCGACGCGCTCGTCGTGTTCACCGGGGTGTCCGGCTCCGGGAAGTCGTCGCTGGCCTTCGGGACGATCTACGCCGAGGCGCAGCGCCGCTACTTCGAGTCGGTGGCGCCGTACGCGCGACGGCTGATCCACCAGGTGGGGGCGCCGGCCGTCGGCGAGATCACCGGCCTGCCGCCCGCGGTGTCCCTGGAGCAGCGCCGTTCCTCACCGAACGCGCGCTCCTCCGTCGGCACGGTGACCACGCTGTCCAACTCCCTGCGGATGCTGTTCTCCCGGGCCGGGCACTACCCCGAGGGCGCGGAAAGGCTCGACTCCGACGCCTTCTCTCCCAACACGGCGGCGGGCGCGTGCCCTTCGTGCCACGGGCTCGGGCTGATCCACGACACCAGCGAGGAACTCCTCGTGCCCGACCCGGACCTGTCGATCCGTGAGGGGGCGATCGCCGCGTGGCCGGGCGCCTGGCAGGGGAAGAACCTGCGGGACGTGCTCGACACGCTCGGGCACGACGTCGACCGGCCGTGGCGGGAGCTCGACGCGAAGGACCGGGAGTGGATCCTCTTCACGGACGAACAGCCGGTCGTGACGGTGCACCCGGTGCGGGAGGCGGGCCGCATCCAACGCCCCTACCAGGGTACGTACATGAGTGCGCGCCGCTATGTGCTGCGGACCTTCTCCGATTCGAAGAGCCCTTCGCTGCGCGCGAAGGCGGAGCGCTTCCTGACGAGCGCGCCCTGCCCCGCCTGCGGCGGCGGCCGGCTGCGGCCCGAAGCGCTCGCGGTCACCTTCGCCGGCCGGAACGTCGCCGAACTCGCCGCGCTGCCGCTGACGGAACTCTCCGGTCTGCTCTCCACGGCCGCGCGGGCGGCCGACGCCTCGGAGACGACACGGGTCCTCACCGACGACCTCGTCGCCCGGATCGGCACGGTCACCGAACTCGGCCTCGGCTATCTGAGCCTGGACCGCGCCACCCCCACCCTCTCCAACGGCGAGCTCCAGCGCCTGCGCCTCGCCACCCAGCTGCGCTCCGGGCTCTTCGGCGTCGTCTACGTCCTCGACGAGCCGTCCGCCGGACTGCACCCGGCGGACACGGAGGCGCTGCTCGACGTCCTGGACCGGTTGAAGGCCGCGGGGAACTCGGTGTTCGTCGTCGAGCACCACCTCGACGTCGTCCGGCACGCCGACTGGCTCGTGGACGTCGGCCCCCGGGCCGGCGTGCACGGCGGGCGGGTGCTGCACAGCGGCCCGCCGGAGGGTCTTGCCGCCGTCGACTCCTCGGCGACCCGGCGGTTCCTCTTCGACCGGGAGCCACCGCCCGCTCGGGACGTCCGTACCCCGGCGGGCTGGCTGCGTACGGGTCCGGTGACCCGGCACAACCTGCGGGCGGTGGACGCCGCCTTCCCCCTCGGCGTCCTCACCGCCATCACAGGCGTGTCGGGTTCGGGCAAGTCGACACTCGTCGGCGCCCTCGACGAGGAACTCCCTGGTGTCGGACGGATGGTGACGGTGGACCAGCGCCCGATCGGCCGCACCCCGCGCTCCAACCTCGCCACGTACACCGGCCTGTTCGACGTCGTGCGCAAGCTGTTCACGGAGACCGAGGAGGCAAGAGACCGCGGCTACAAAGCCGGCCGCTTCTCCTTCAACGTGCCCGGAGGCCGCTGCGAGACCTGCCAGGGCGAGGGCTTCGTCTCGGTGGAGCTCCTCTTCCTGCCGAGCGCGTACGCCCCCTGCCCCGACTGCCACGGCGCCCGCTACAACCCGGAGACCCTCCAGGTGCGGTGGCGGGGCCTGACGATCGCCGAAGTCCTCGACCTCACCGTCGAGTCGGCGGCGGAGTTCTTCGCGGAGACCCCGACGGCCGCCCGCAGCCTCCGCACCCTCCTCGACGTGGGCCTCGGCTACCTCCGGCTCGGCCAGCCGGCCACCGAACTCTCCGGCGGCGAGGCCCAGCGCATCAAACTCGCCTCCGAACTCCAGCGCCCCCGCCGCTCCCCCACCCTCTACGTCCTCGACGAACCGACCACCGGCCTCCACCCCGCCGACGTCGAGGTCCTCATGCGACAGCTCCACGGCCTCGTCGACGCCGGCCACTCCGTCATCCTCGTCGAACACGACATGGACGTCGTCGCCACCGCCGACTGGGTCGTGGACCTCGGCCCCGGGGGCGGTGACGAGGGCGGCCGGATCGTGGCGGAGGGGCCCCCGGACCGGGTGGCGCGGGCGGCGGAGAGCCGCACCGCGCCCTATCTGGCCCGGTCCCTGGGGGCCGGCGGTCAGGCCGCCGTGTCGAACGTGTAGTGCGGGGTGTGGTCGAGCATGTCCGCCGGCGTCACGTCGTTCCACGGGCGCATGGTGTCGCCGAGGTCGACGACGTTCGCGGTACCGGCCGACGGCAGGTACGTCGACTTCGGGTGACGGGCCTGCCAGTCGGCCCACAGCTTGTCGATGAAGGCGTGATGCATCCAGAACACGGGGTCGTTGGGCGAGACACCGGTGGCCATCTGGCCGCCGACCCAGACGTGGACGCGGTTGTGGAGGTTCACCCCGCGCCAGCCCTCCAGGTGGTTGCGGAAGCCGTCCGAGGAGCTGTTCCAGGGGGCGGTGTCGTAGGTCTCCATCGCGAGCACCGAGTCCACCTCGGCGCGGGTGGGGAGCTGCCGGCCGCCCGCACCGAGGTCACGGCGGAGGAAGTCGCGTCCGTCGACACGGACGCTGATCGTCCAGCGGTTCCCGCTCCGGGCGAACGGACCGTCCGTGACCTGCCCGTCGCGGGCGCGGCCGGTGCCGCCGAGGAAGTCGGGCGCCCACAGCGAGGAGCGGGACGTGCGGTCGGCCGTCCAGTCCCAGTACGGGAGGGTGACGGTCGCGTCGACGGACCGGAGCGCCTGCTCGAACTGTATGAGGAAACGCCGGTGCCAGGGCAGGAAGGAGGGCGAGCGGTGGCCGACCCGGTCGCCGTTGTCGGTGTCGCTCATGATGAAGGCGTTGTGGGTGGTGACGAAGGTGTCGTACTGCCCGGAGCGCTTCAGCTCCAGGAGGGCGTTGACGAAGCGCCGCTTCTCGTCGGAGGTGAGGGCGGCCTGGTTCTTGCGTACGGTCATGGTGGTGCGGCTCCTGGATCGGGACAGGTGGGGTCAGGTCAGCGTGAGCGGTACGAGCGGGGCGCCCTGGAGTTCGCGGACGGCCGCGCGGGCCAGCGCCCTGGGCGTGCCCACGGGCTCGTAGTGGTTGATCACGCTGATCCAGGTGCCGTCGGCGTTCCGCATGACGTGCAGTTCCTGGCCGTCGATCGTCACGGAGTAGCCGCCTCCGTGGTGTCCCCCCTGGTGGCCTCCGTGATGGCCCCCGTCGTGGCCGCCGCCCTGTGAGGGGCCGCCCTTGATGCGGCGCCCCTGGTAGACCTCGTCGAAGGCGGACGGGTCCGCCGCGGGTGCGGGTGCGGCGGCGCGCGGAGCGTCGGCGACGGCGGTGTGCGCCAGGGCGAGGCCCGCGGCGGCGCCGGCCGCGCCGGCCGCGACGCCGAGGGCCCGGCGGCGGGTGATGCTGGACATGAAAACCCCCTATTGGTCTGTACGACCGGGGGTTTGGTCAGGTGCCCCCGGCGTACCCATCAGTACCCGGGGGCATGGGAGGGGCTGAAATCGCCGGGGGCGGGTTGGGCGCGATACGGACAACCTGTCGTGATATGTACAGAGTTGAACGAAGTGGATCTTCTTGTCCGGGCCTCCGAAAGGCCTTCACGGCGAAGATTCCACGGAGAAAATGATCTTCTTGTGAAGAGTCTTTCGTCCACGGGTACGAGGTGTGGCGCCGCCCACGCTCCGAGGCTGTCCGAAATGCGGACGGCGGTCCGTGCTACCCCTTCGTCTTCCTCCGAGCCCGCAGCCACTCCCTGTTCATCGACGTGATCGACATGAGCGGGATGCCCTTCGGGCAGGCGGTGGCGCACTCGCCCGTGAGGGTGCAGCCGCCGAAGCCTTCGGCGTCCATCTGGGCGACCATGTCGAGGACGCGGGTCTCGCGCTCGGGGGAGCCTTGGGGGAGGACGTTGAGGTGGTTCACCTTGGCGGAGGTGAAGAGCATGGCGGAGCCGTTGGGGCAGGCGGCGACGCAGGCGCCGCAGCCGATGCACTCGGCGTGCTCGAAGGCCGAGTCGGCGTCGGGCTTGGGGACGGGGGTGGCGTGGGCCTCGGGGGCGGAGCCGGTGGGAGCGCTGATGTAGCCGCCGGACTGGATGACACGGTCGAAGGAGGAGCGGTCGACGACGAGGTCCTTGACGACGGGGAAGGCCGCGGCACGCCAGGGTTCGACGTCGATGGTGTCGCCGTCGCGGAAGGAGCGCATGTGGAGCTGGCAGGTCGTGGTGCGCTCGGGGCCGTGGGCGTCGCCGTTGATGACGAGGCTGCAGGCGCCGCAGATGCCCTCGCGGCAGTCGTGGTCGAAGGCGACGGGGTCCTCGCCGCGGAGGGTGAGGTCTTCGTTGAGGGTGTCGAGCATCTCGAGGAACGACATGTCGGCGGAGATGCCGTCCACCTGGTAGGTGGCCATGGCGCCTTCGGCGGCGCCGTTCTTCTGGCGCCAGACGCGCAGGTTGAGCCTCATGCGTAGCTCCGCTGGGTGGGGTGGACGTACTCGAAGACGAGGTCTTCCTTGTGGAGGACGGGGGCGCCGGCGGCAGCGAACTCCCAGGCCGCCACGTAGCCGAACTCCTCGTCGTGGCGGGCGGCTTCGCCGTCGGGGGTCTGGGACTCCTCGCGGAAGTGGCCGCCGCAGGACTCGGCGCGGTGGAGCGCGTCGAGGCACATGAGCTCGGCGAGTTCCAGGTAGTCGACGATCCGGTTGGCCTTCTCCAGGGACTGGTTGAACTCCCGTCCTGTTCCCGGGACCTTGATGCGGCTCCAGAACTCCTCGCGGATCCGCGGGATGCGGGCGAGGGCCTTGCGCAGGCCGGCCTCGGTGCGGGCCATGCCGCAGAACTCCCACATGAGTGCGCCGAGTTCGCGGTGGAAGGAGTCGGGGGTGCGGTCGCCGTCGACGGCGAGGAGGAGGTTGAGCCGGTCCTCGGTCTCGGCGAGCACCTCGCGGACGGCCGGGTGGTCGTCGGTGACGGGTTCGGCGTGGGGGTGGCGGGCGAGGTAGTCGTTGATGGTGGCGGGGAGGACGAAGTAGCCGTCGGCGAGGCCCTGCATGAGGGCGGAGGCGCCGAGCCGGTTGGCCCCGTGGTCGGAGAAGTTGGCCTCTCCGATGGCGAAGAGGCCGGGGACGGTGGTCTGGAGGTCGTAGTCGACCCAGAGTCCGCCCATCGTGTAGTGCACGGCGGGGTAGATCCGCATGGGGACCTCGTACGGGTTCTCGGCGGTGATCCGCTCGTACATGTCGAAGAGGTTGCCGTACTTCTCCTCGACGGCCGCCCTGCCCATGCGGCGGATGGCGTCGGCGAAGTCGAGGTAGACGCCCTGGCCGCCGGGGCCGACTCCCCTGCCCTCGTCGCAGACGTTCTTCGCGGCGCGGGAGGCGATGTCGCGGGGGACGAGGTTGCCGAAGGAGGGGTAGATGCGCTCCAGGTAGTAGTCGCGCTCGTCCTCGGGGATGTCGGCGGCGGGGCGGTCGTCGCCCTTGGCCTTGGGGACCCAGATGCGGCCGTCGTTGCGGAGCGACTCGCTCATGAGGGTCAGCTTGGACTGGTGGTCGCCGGTGCGCGGGATGCAGGTGGGGTGGATCTGGGTGAAGCAGGGGTTGGCGAAGTAGGCTCCGCGCCGGTGGGCCCGCCAGACGGCGGTGGCGTTGGAGTTCATCGCGTTCGTCGACAGGTAGAAGACGTTGCCGTAGCCGCCGCTGGCGAGGACGACCGCGTCCGCGTAGTGGGTGGAGATCTCGCCGGTGACGAGGTCGCGGGCGACGATGCCGCGGGCGCGCCCGTCGACGACGACGAGGTCGAGCATCTCCGTACGGGCGTGCATCTCGACGTTTCCGGCGGCGATCTGCCGGGAGAGCGCCTGGTAGGCGCCGAGCAGCAGCTGCTGGCCGGTCTGGCCGCGGGCGTAGAAGGTACGGGAGACCTGGACGCCGCCGAAGGAACGGGTGTCGAGGAGGCCGCCGTACTCGCGGGCGAACGGGACGCCCTGGGCGACGCACTGGTCGATGATCTCGACGGAGATCTGGGCGAGGCGGTGGACGTTGGACTCGCGGGCCCTGAAGTCGCCGCCCTTGACGGTGTCGTAGAAGAGGCGGTGGATCGAGTCGCCGTCGTTGCGGTAGTTCTTGGCGGCGTTGATGCCGCCCTGGGCGGCGATGGAGTGGGCGCGGCGCGGGGAGTCCTGGAAGCAGAACTGGACGACCTGGTAGCCCTGTTCGGCGAGGGTGGCGCCGGCGGAGCCGCCGGCGAGGCCGGTGCCGACGACGATGACGCGGTGCTTGCGGCGGTTGGCGGGGTTGACCAGCTTCGCCTGGAAGCGGCGGGTGTCCCAGCGGTCGGCGACGGGCCCGGTGGGCGCCTTGGTGTCGGCGAGCGGCTCGCCGGTCGCGTAGTCGGTGTATTCGGGGTAGCTCATGTCAGCTCACCACTCCGGTCATGACGGCGACGGGGACGGAGACGAAGCCCGCGGTCAGCACGAGCGCGAGGGTGTTCGCGAGCGCCCTGAGGAGGCGTTCGCGGCGGGCGTTGCCGATGCCGAGGGTCTGGGCGGCGCTCCAGAAGCCGTGGCGGACGTGCAGGCCGACGGCGAGCATGGCGACGATGTAGATGACGTTGCCGTACCAGGTGGAGAAGGTGTCGACGACGTTCTGGTAGGGCTTGCCCTCTTCGAAGCCACCGGGGTGGACGGTGCCGGTGGTGAGGTCGAGGACGTGCCAGACGATGAAGAGGGCGAGGATGATCCCGCCCCAGCGCATGGTGCGGGTGGCGTACGAGGAGCGCTTGCGCCGGTGGACGTACCGGGTGGGGCGGGCCTTCAGGTCGCGCCGGCTGAGCTGGTACGCGGAGACGGCGTGGGCGACGACGGCCGCGACGAGGGCGATCCGGACGAGCCAGAGGGCCCACTCGTGGTGCAGGACGGGGGCGCCCATGACCCGCAGCCAGTGGCCGTAGGCGTTGAACTCCTCGGGGCCGAAGAAGACCTTCAGGTTCCCGGCGACATGGGCGACGAGGTAGCCGAGCATGATCAGCCCGCTGACGGCCATGACCGTCTTCTTGCCGAGGGTCGAGGACCAGAATCCGCGTGACGGGGTGGGGGACGGCGGTCGGCCCGTCGCCTTGTCCTTCGTGGGTGCCAGAGCCATGGGTACGACGCTAGGGCCGAAGGACCCGAGAGGTCCAAGACATGGTCCGGCTGATCTCGATAGGCCGAGCCTATCCACATCGCCTACCCTGGGAACATGCAGTTCCAGCAGCTCCTCTACTTCGTCGCCGTCGCCGAGACCCGGCACTTCACCCGGGCCGCCGAGCGCGTCCACGTCTCGCAGCCCTCCCTCTCCCAGCAGATCAAGGCGCTGGAGCAGGAGTTGGGCGCGGAGCTGTTCAGCCGGGCCAGGGGGAACATCACCCTGACCGACGCGGGCGAGGCGCTGCTGCCGCTCGCCCGCCGGATCCTCGCCGACACGGAGACGGCCCGCATCGAGGTGCAGGAGCTGGCCCAGCTCAAGCGGGGCCGGGTCAGGCTCGGCGCGACCCCCAGCCTCTGCACCGGCCTGCTCCCGGACGTCCTGCGCACCTTCCACGACCTCCACCCGGGCATCGAGCTGCTCATCGAGGAGGGCGGCTCGCACGATCTCGTACGGGAGCTGGCGCGCGGCGCGCTCGACCTGGCGCTCGTGGTGCTCCCGCTGCCCTCCCCCTCACCCGCGCTGACGACCGTCGAGCTGCTCCGGGAGGACCTGGTGGTGGTCTCCGCCGCCTCGGAGCCCGCGCCCCGCAGGCCGGTGCGGATCAAGGACCTGCGCGACCAGCCGCTCGTGATGTTCCGGCACGGCTACGACCTGCGGGAACTGACCGTGGCGGCCTGCCGGGCCGAGGGCTTCGAGCCGACGTTCACGGTGGAGGGCGGGGAGCTGGACGCCGTGCTCGGTTTCGTACGGGCCGGGCTCGGGCTCGCCGTCGTCCCGGCCATGGTCGCGGCGCGCGCGGGCCGCGACCTCCGCGTCACCGCCCTCGCCCGGCCGGGCCTGCGCCGCACCATCGCGCTCGCCCACCGCAGCGACGTCGCCCCGCCGAGGGCCGCGCGGGAGCTCCAGCGGGTGCTCATGGCCTCCCGCCGGGCCGTGTGACACCCCGGCCGGTCAGCGGCCGAGGGCACGCACGAGGGCGACTGCCTCGTCCGTGCGGCCCGCGCCGCAGACCCTGAGGATCTCGGCGAGGCCCGGGTGGTCCGCGTCGAGCAGCGCGGCGGCGGCCAGGATGTCGACGGCGCTCGCGCGGGCGGTGAGCAGCTCGCGCAGACGGAGCGCGAAGCGCAGGTCGGGGTCGGTGGCCGGGGCGGGGGCGGGGGCCCGGCCGGGGCCGGGGTCCGGTGCGGCGGCGTCGGGCTGCGGGTGATCGCCGGCGTGGCAGGGGGTCATGGCGATGCCCAGGGAGTCCTGGCCCGGGGTTCTGCTGCCGCGGATGCCGGCGAGCGCCCGGGGGGCGTCCTCGGGGCGTACGGTGCCGGCGCGCACGTCCTGGGCGAGGTGGAGGACGGCGGAGAGGCGGGCGGCCGCGTCGGGGTTCGCGATCCGGGCGCGTTGGCCCCGCATGACGAGGCTGAGCATCGCGGGTGAGATGCCCAGGGTCTCCGCGAGCCCGGACTGGGTCATTCCGAAGCGGTCGCACAGCTCGCGGCACAGCTCGCCGAGCGGAGCTCCGTACCACTGGCGCTGGAGTTCTTGATTGCGGGCGATGGCGGTCGCGTCCATGGCACGAAGCTAAGGCGGTGATTGACACTTGTCAAAGGGAGTTTTCATGTGTCAATCTCCCCGTCGGAAGGCACGACCCCACCCTCACCCTCACTGATGGGACGTCACCATGCCCTGGAAGCGCACCACTTCGCTCGCCACCGTCGCCGCCCTCGCCGTCCTCGGCCTGACCGCCTGCCAGTCCGAGGGCTCCGACACGAAGGGCGGGGCCACCGCCGCCCCCACCACCCTCCAGGTCCCGACCGACGGCCCCGGTTCCCCGACGACCGAGGCGCCCACCACCGGCGGCGTGCAGAAGCCGGACGACCTTCCCGAGGGCATGCCGCTGCCGTCCGCGGAACTGACGAGCGTCACCGGCAGCGACGGCGGCTACGTCATGACGTACTCGTCCACGGACCCCAAGGGCGTCCTCGCGGAGTACCGCAAGGCCTTGGAAGGCGCCCAGTACCAGGTGGTCGACATCGCCGGCGTCTTCACCGCCACCACGGACAAGACCTCCGTTTCCGTCGTCACCACCGCCGACACCGTCGTCCTCACGGTCGCCTCGCTCTGACCGGCGGCGCCGCGGAGGTACTCTGCGGCGCATGGAAGCAGGGGGGATGCTCGCCGGGCGCTACCGACTCGTGGCGCCGGTGGCACGCGGGGCACAGGGCACGGTCTGGCGAGCCGTCGACACCCACGCCGGCACCGACGTGGCCGTGAAGGTGTCCGGCAGCGCCGACCTCGAGTCACTGCTGCGCCTCGTCTGCGAGCAGTCGGTACGCCTCGGCCATCCGCACGTCCTCGCCCCCGTCGACTGGTTCGTCCGCGAGGGCGAGGCGTGGCTCGTGCTGCCGCTGGTGCGCGGCGGCACCCTCGCCGGGCTCCTCGCCGACTACGGCGAACTCCCGCCCGAAGCGGGCCTGTCGATCGGACGGCAGCTCATGGAAGCCCTGGTCGCGGTCCACCGGGCGGGGCTCGTACACCGCGACGTGAAGCCGTCCAACCTGCTGCTCGCCGCGAGCGGGACCGGGCGGCCGCACCTGTACCTGAGCGACTTCGGCGTGGCCCGGGTCCTGCCCCATCTCCGCCTCACCTCACCGGCGTTCGTCGCCGGCACCCCGGACTACCTGGCCCCCGAGGCACGGGCCGGAGCGGACGGCGATCCCGCACAGGACGTCTACGCCGCCGGACTCGTCCTCCGGGAACTCTCCGCCCCCGCCTCACTCGTGGCCGCCATGACCGCCGCGGATCCCGCCGACCGTCCCACGGCCCAGGCGGCCCTGGACGAACTGGCCCGCTGCCAGGCGGCTTTGGGACCCGAGCGGTGGCCCGTCCTGTGGGAGGGCGAACCCTTCCTCGTACCGGACCAGTTCACGGACGAACCGACCGCCGACCGTCAAGGCGCGGCACCGAACCCGGCCCCGCACACCTCCCCGACCTCTCCCCCGCCGCCCGGCCCCCGCCGCCGCCAAGGCCGGGGAGTCCTCGCGGCGGCCGTCCTCGCCGCTGTCGTCCTCACCGCCACCGCGACGACCGTGCTCGCCTCGCTCACCGCGGACGCCGAGCCCGGCCGCGGTCCGTCCGCCACCGGGCCGGCCGCGGACGGTACGGCCCCGGGAGCGGCCCGTACGCTCCCGGCCCGCGTCGAGTCCGGGCCGCCGGACCCCACCGGGCCCGGCGCCTTCGCGGCCTGCGCGGCGGACCGGGCGCTCTCGGTCGCCTTCAGCCCCGAGGGCTACCTCCTGATCTGCGACCAGGTGCCCGGCACCGCCCGGTACGAGTGGACGCCGACGGCCGCCGAGGAGGGCTGAGGTCCGGCCTCCGGGGCGGGGCTCACACGGCGTCCGCCAGGAGCAGCGAGTGGATGCGGTCCGGGGCGCCGGGGCGGGCGTAGTACCAGCCCTGGGCGGTGTCGCAGCCGAGGTCGCGGAGCTGGCGGGCCTGGGCGCCGGTCTCCACCCCCTCGACGGTGACGGCGAGTTCGAGGCTGTGGGCCAGCGAGACGATCCCCTCGACGATCTTGAGGTCGACCGGGTCGACGGGGTGCTGCTGCATGCCCCGGGTGAAGGAGCGGTCGAGCTTGAGGACGCTCACCGGGAGGCGGCGGAGGTTGGCGAGGTTCGAGTAGCCGGTGCCGAAGTCGTCGAGCGCGATGTCCACGCCCATCTCGGCGAGCTGCCGCAGCGGCTTCAGGAGGTCCTCGTCGGCGCCGATGAGCGCGGACTCGGTGACCTCGAGGCACAGCGCGCCGGGTTCGAGACCCGACCGCTCCAGGACGTCGACGGTGTCGGCGACCAGGCGCGGGTGGTGGAGCTGCGTCGGCGAGAGGTTGACGTTGATCCGCAGCGGGCCGCCGTCGGCGTGCCGGGCCTGCCAGAAGCGGGCCTGGCGCACGGCCTCCTGGAGCACCCAGCGGCCGAGCGGCACGATGAGGCCGGTGTCCTCGGCGAGCGGGATGAAGCGGTCGGGGCCGAGCACGCCGTGCTGCGGGTGGCACCAGCGGACGAGGGCCTCCGCGCCGTGCACGCTGCCGTCGCCGAGGTGGACGAGCGGCTGGTACTCGATGAAGAACTCGCCGCGTTCCAGGGCGGTGGGCAGCGCCGTGGTGAGTCCGTGCCGGGTAATGGCGCGGGCGTCGGCCTCGGGGTCGGCGAGCTCGAAGCGGTTGCCGCCGGCGGACTTGGCCCGGTACATGGTGATGTCGGCGCTGCGGAGCACCTCGGCCGGGGTCCGCTCCCCCGCCGGGCCCTCGACGACGCCGAGGCTGCCGCGGACGGTCAGTTCGCGGCCGTCGATGCGGAGCGGGGTGGCGAGGGCGGCGAGGATGCGGTCGGCGAGTTCGGTGACGTCCCGTTCGCCGCCGGAGGCGGTGGTGAGGGCGACGAACTCGTCGCCGCCGAGCCGGGCGACCATCTCGCCGGCCCCGGTGACACAGCTCTGCAGCCGGTCGGCGACCTCGACGAGCAGCCGGTCGCCGGCGGAGTGGCCGAGGCTGTCGTTGATGACCTTGAAGCCGTCGAGGTCGAGGTAGCAGAGCCCGAAGCGGGCGTTGTCGCCCGGCGTGAGCGCCTTTTCCAGGCGCTCGAAGAAGAGCGTCCGGTTCGGCAGGCCGGTGAGGGCGTCGTGGGTGGCCTCGTACCGCAGGCGCAGATGGAGCAGCCGCCGTTCGGTGGTGTCCTCCAAGAGGGCCAGCTGGTACTGGGGGTGGCCTTCGGCGTCGCGGAGGAGCGAGACGGTGAGGTTGGTCCACAGAACCGTTCCGTCACCCCGGTAGTAGGGCTTCTCGACGCGGTAGTGCTCGCGCTCGCCGCGGACCAGCTCCTCGTACAGCTTCCAGACGTGCGGCCCGTCCTCCGGGTGGACCCACTCGCTGACGTTCCGGCTGCGGACCTGGGCCTCCATGCCGCCGAACATGCGGGTGAGGGTCTCGTTGACCTCCAGGACGTTGCCGTCGAGGTCGGCGATGCCGATGCCGATCGCCGCGCCGTCGAAGACCGCGCGGAAGCGGCTCTCGGTGGCGTGCAGGGCGACCTCGGCGGCGCTGCGGGCGGTCAGCGCCGAGCGGGCGATGGCCTCCTGCTCGGCGCGGGTCCGCTCGCGCAGGGCCTGCGCGTAGCCGGTGGCCATGGCGTGCTGGAGCCGGGCGCAGCGGGCACGCAGCTCCTCGGCCGGCACGTCCGACTCCGTACCGCAGTAGAGCACCAGATACGAGTCGACGACTCCGAGGCTGCGGCCGAGCGCGTCCGGGTCGGTGCAGTGGGCGTCGACCAGGGCGGCTCCGGTGCGGTGGGCCGGGGCCGTGTCGAAGGGCCGTGCGTGCAGCGCTTCGCACAGGGTGCGCGCCAGCGGCAGCAGATGGCCCTCGAACTCGGCGCGGGTCAGCGAGGTGGCCGTCACCGGGAAGATCGCGCGGCTCCAGATGGTGACGAAGCGCCTGAGCCTGTCCTCCGGGCCGTCGGCCTCCGCGAGTGCGCCGGTCGGCTGAGACGGGACCTTCACGCTTTGCGCCCCACCCCTGCGAAGCCGGAGAAGGCGAACGGGTCCTCCTCCTCGACCGGGCTCTCCGGTCGCCAGAGGGGCATCGGTACGAGGCCGGGCTCGACCATCTCGGTGCCCTCGAAGAAGCGGGCGATCTCCTCGCCCGACCGCATCACCAGCGGGTTGCGGATGTTCCGGTAGACGCCGACGGTGCCACCGGCCTGCTCCTCGGAGAGCGGGATGCCCTCGTACGAGGCGTGGGTGAGGATGACGAGGCTGCCGGGGGCCAGCGCACCGATCAGTTCGGCGACGGCCTCGTACGGCCGGTCCTCGTCCTCCAGGAAGTGCAGGACCGCGACGAGGAGCAGCGCCACCGGCCGGTCGAGGTCGAGCAGCCGGGTCACCTCGGGGCTGTAGAGGATCTCGGCGGGCTTGCGCAGGTCGGCGGCGACGACCGCGGCGCTCTCGTCGCCTTCGAGGACGGCGCGGCTGTGGGCGACGGCGACCGGGTCGTGGTCGACGTAGACGACCCGGGCGGCGGGGTCCGCGTTCCTGGCGACCTCGTGCACGTTGCCGAAGGTGGGTATGCCGGAGCCGATGTCGAGGAACTGGGTGACGTCGTTGTCAACGGCGTGGCGGACGGCGCGCCGCATGAAGGCCCGGTTCGCCTGCATGACCTTGGGCAGGCCCGGCATGAACTCCATGGCCTTGCGCGCCGCTTCCCGGTCCACTTCGAAATTGTGCGAGCCGCCCAGATAGAAGTCGTACATACGGGACACGCTCGGTACCGAAATGTCGATACCAGGCGGAGCCCAGGCGGGACGCTCCATCAATGTCTCCAACAAGTCGCCATGGGGGATGCGGCCAGGTGTTCGCGGCCGGTGTTCGAGGTGAGGCTACTGATCGCCCGCCGGGAGAGCGAGTAGAAACGGAAATTAGCGATCCGTTCTTGGTCACACGCCATTGGCACGTGCTCCCGGAACGCAGAGTTCACGCCTTCAGGCTGTGCAAATTCACGTGCATATGATCGTGCGTCGGCTACACCGGCGACGCCGCTCACCACCCGACGGTGGCCCAGGCCCCGTCCGTACCTCGGTCGTTGCCGCCGAAGGGACCCGGTCGCCGGTGCAGGATGCCCCGTTGGGCCCCCGGACCGACAGGGCGACAACCGGACACTTCTCGTCGCCGAGGCCGGAACGGGGCTTCTCGGCCGCCCGCCGGAATCCCGGTGTACGGCGATACCGGGCATTGCGCCGAATCCGTCTCCGACACACGGTAAAACGTCAAGCCCACACAACCGGAGATCCCCTCCATCCGGCGAATCCACGGCGATTCCGCCACGGCGCGCCGCTCGTGTGATCAAGCTCGACGGCGTGTCTCTGTACGGATCACTCCTCGCGCGGCCGCTCGCGGCCCTGGGACTGGTGTGGCTGCTCGCCTCACCCGTGCCCGCCGCCGCCGACGCCTGCGCCTACGCCTCCACCGACCAGGACGGCGCGACCATCGCGGTGGCCATCGCCGGCGACGGCGACACCAGCCGCGGCAACGGCCGTGGCGGCGGTCGCGGCCACGGCGACGACGCCGGCAGCCGTGGCGGTCGCGGCCACGACGACGACCGTCACGGCGGCCGTGGCGGCGGCCGTGGCCACGACCACGACGGCGACGGTGACGACGACGGCCGCGGCAAGGGCCACCAGCACGGCAAGGGCAAGGGCCATCACCCCAAGCCCTGCCACCCGAAGCCCCCGCCGCCGTGCCCCACGCCCACGCCCACACCGACGCCGACGCCCGAACCGCCGAAGCCGACCCCCAAGCCCACCCCGAAGCCCACTCCCCCGCCGAAGCCGGAACCGCCGTCCCCCACCCCCGAGCCGCTCCCGCCCCGGCCCACACCCACACCGCCCGCCACCAGACCCGCGCCCCGGCCGGCCCCGCCGAAACCCGCGCCGCCGACCACGAGGCCGCCCGAGCCCGCGCCCGCGCCGCCCCCTCCGCCGACCGTGCGGCCCCGGCCCCCGGCCCCCACGCCGGTGGCCCTGCCCCACTACCGCCCGGTCACGCAGACCAAGCGCGAGGGCGGCACGTCCATCGTCACCGCGACCCTGATGATCACCGCCCCGGCCGTGCTGGCGACGGCGATCCTCCGCCCCCGGTCCAAGTGACCTCCCTCCCCTGAGTCCCGCAGGAGAACTCCCATGTCCGAATGGCTTGTTCTGACCCTCGCGATGGCGGCCGCCTGTGCCGTCGTCCTCACCATCGTCGTGATCAACAACCGCCGGATCCCCGAGGACGACGACCCCAGCGAAACCCCCGATGTCATCGAGTACATGACGATGATGATCGGCGTGATCTACGCGATCGTCCTCGGTCTGGCCATCGCCGGCGTCTGGGAGGCCCGTGGGGCCGCCCAGGAGACCGTCCGGCAGGAGGCCCAGGCGATGCACGAGATCTCGGCCCGCGCCGAGGTGTACCCGCAGGCCGTCCGCGAGGGCATCCGCGCCGACGTCGACGCGTACGTCTCCTACGTGGTCCACGACGAGTGGACGCACATGTCCGAGCACGGCGAGCTGAGCGACGAGGGCACCGCCCTCCTGGAGCGCGTCCGGCGCAGCGTCACCGACTACCAGCCCGCCAACGACTTCGAGGGGCAGGCCTACCAGCCGCTGGTCGACCAGGTCGCGGCGGCCGACGACGCCCGGGGCGCCCGGGGCCAGAGCGCCGGGGCGACGATGCCGGGGGTGGTGTGGTTCGGCCTGATCATCGGCGCCCTGGTGACGGTCGGCCTGATCTTCACCCTCCAGATCCGCAGGACCGGGCGGGAGTTGCTGCTCGCCGGGCTGTTCAGCGTGCTGATCGCGTTCCTGCTCTTCCTCATCTGGGACTTCGACGCGCCGTTCGGCCGGGGCATCTCGGCCACCGCCACGCCGTTCACCGATCTGTTCCCGCAGCTCACACGCTGATCCCGGCGCCGCGAGTGGGCCGCCCGGGGGACATCGGTGCCCCATTCGCACGCCTGGGATCGCGGCTGTGATAGTGCGCTCCTAGCGTTTCGGGCATCGAGGTGTACGCAAGGTCTTCGGCGGAAACCCCCTTCCGCGGCTGCCCCTCGGGACCCGGAGGATTCACCATGCGCGCGATACGTGCCGCTACCACTGCCCTGCTGGGGGCGGCCGCCCTCGCCCTGGCCGCCCCCGCCGCCATCGCGGCGGACGGCGCTCCCGCCAACGGCCCGAGAGCCCCGAAGGCCAGGGCCACGGGCGATTTCGTCGTGTCGCCCTCGGTCGTCGCCCCCGGCGGCCGTGTCACGCTCAGCGCACCCGGCTGCGCCAGTACGGCGACGGCCTCGGCCGGCATCTTCGACACCGTCACCATCGCCCCCGGCTCGGCGGTCACCGCGACCGTGGACTCGGACGCCAAGGCCGGCGCCGTGTACACGGTCTCGTTCAACTGCACGGGCGGGATCCAGGACACCGTCGATCTGACGATCAGCGGCCTCGCCACCCTCAGCCCGACCATCGGCGCCACCACCCTCACGCCCGCGCGTGGAGTGCGGGGCGGTCTCGGCGGTTCGGTCGGCGAGGGCATCGAACCCGTCGAACTGGCCGCCGGCGGCGCGCTGGTCGTGGCCGCGGGCGCCGGCGTGGTGTTCGTGATCCGCCGCCGCTCCGGCGCGGCCCGGCGCCACTGAGCGAACGCCGTGGCCGGACCCGAGCGGAGCGCGAAAGCCCGCCGCCCCCGGGTCCCGGAAGGGACTCGGAGGCGGCGGGCACAGCGGGCCGGCCGAAGCCGGCCGGGAGGTTCGGCCGGTCAGACTCCCGCACCGGACATGCGGCGACGGCGGGCGATGAACACCCCACCGCCGAGCGCGGCGGCGGCGACCAGGCTGCCGCCGACGGCCATCTCGGTGGAGCTGGGAGCGAGCGAGCCGCCGAGACCACCCTGCGCGCCGCGGCCCGCGAGGACGCGGAACGGGTGCGTGACGACGGCCGAGTTGTCGCTGCACTTGACGGCGAGGTTGTAGCTGCCCGGGGTGGCGTTGTTGAAGACGCGGGCGATGGCGCTGGAGAGCCCGTTGGAGTTGACCGAGAGGTTGGTCTCCGGGAACGCGTTGGACGTGACCGTGCCACCGTGACCGCAACCCTTGGCGGTGATCGTGATCGTCGACCCCGCGTGGACGTCGAAGGGGTTGACGGTGACGTTGCTCGGCCCGTTGGTGGCGACGGCGAGGGGGGCCGCGAGCCCGACCGCCGCGATTGCGGTGGCGGTCACCGCCAGAGTGCGTGCAGCACGCATGGTTGAACCTCCAGTGGAAGACGCCCCAAAGCGGTGCTCCGGGAGTTTCGACGAGTACGCCTTCCATGACGAACCATCACAAGCCGTGGCGAGCTGTGCATTTCGGCACTGGTCCACCCCAGTGAGACGACACGCCGAAGCCGTGTCCCCCGAACGCTTCAGAACCCCAGGTCACCACCGGCCGAGGCGCTTATCTGACGAATACTCGGATGGGTCAGCCCCCTGTCACCCGCCTGTCCGGCACCGCTCCCGCCGCCCTCGAAGGGCCGCCCGCGGACCCTCCCCGGCCCCCCTCCACCCGTACGGCCGCGCCCCCCACCCGTTCGCGCCGTCCGGGGCGACGACCCGTCCGGCCGCCCTTACCGTTCTGACGACGCCACGAAGGGAGAACCATGCCCGCGAAGGACTTCCGCGTCTTCGAGCGCAGGAGACGCCAACCCTGGGGCGTCCTGGCCCTCGCCATGCTGTCCGGGCTCGCCATGATGCGCAACGGGGTCGACGACGCCCAGGGCCCGCCCCAGCCCGCCGCCGCGGCCCGCCCGGTCGCCCGCCACGTCACCCCACCTCCCCCCGGCGCCTCCACCGGCCTCGACCCCCTGCCCTTCGCCCCCGCCTCCCGCATCAAGATCCCCGCCATCCGCGTCGCCGCCCCCGTCATGGACGTCGGCCTCGACCAGGACGGCTGGGTCGCCGCCCCTCCCCCCCAGGACGCCAACCTCGCCGGCTGGTACCAGAACGGCATCGCCCCCGGCATGCGCGGCACCTCTGTCGTCGTCGGCCACGTCGACAACGCCCGCGGCCCCGCCGTCTTCTACGGCCTCGGCTCCCTCGAAAAAGGCCAGCACATCGAAGTCGAGCGCTACGACGGCCGCGTCGCCGTCTTCGAGATCTACGGCGTCGAGGTCTACGCCAAGAACGACTTCCCCGGCGTCCAGGTCTACGCCGACACCGGCCACCCCGAACTCCGCGTCATCACCTGCGGCGGCGGCTACACCCGCGCCCACGGCTACGACGGCAACGTCGTCGTCTACGCGCGCATGGTCGGGTCCCGCTGAGTCGTGTCACCCCCCAGGGCCCGGGCGATCGCATCGGCGATCGGCTGGGCCGTCTGATCCTCGTAGAAGCTGTAGGCAGGGCTCGGATTCACCTCGAAGCAGAAGAACTCGCCCTCGTCCGTGAGGACGAGGTCGATGCCGGCCAGGTCGAGGCCGAGCCCGGCCGCGAGGTCCGCGCAACGCCGCGCCAGTTCGCGGGGCGGACCCCACGGCGTCAGATCGGCGTGCCCCCCGTACCGGCCCGCGTAGCGGTAGTCCACCGCGTCGGTCTCGATGCGGGTGGCGAAGACCTCACCGGCGACCACGTGCACCCGGACGTTCACACCGGCGACGTACCGCTGGAACTGCACCGGGCACGAGCGGATCCGCGACAGCCGGGCGACGGCCTCGTCGTCGAGCGGCCGCACGATCGACCGCACACCGCTGATCGACTTGTAGACGACCCTGCCGTGCCGCTCTCTGAAGGCCAGGGCGAGGTCGGGGTCGTCGGTCACGAGCGTCTCCGGGACACTGAAGCCCGCCCGTCGGATCAGCTGGGCCTGATAGGGCTTGGACCGGTTGGTCGCCGCCGCGGAGGCGCGGTTCATCACCCGTCCCGGCGCGATCTCCATCCAGGTGCCGAGCGCCTGATGCCAAGCCTGGCAGTGCCGCAGCGTCTCCTCGTCCGCGCCCCGTGCCTCCGGCAGCAGCCGCCAGTCCATGAGCCTCGTGTAGATCCCGGTGACGTCGGCGCACGGGATGGTCCGGCCGTCGCAGCGCAGCTGCCCGCCCACGTTCCCACCGCCGTCGACCCGGATGTCGACAGGGGTGTCCGTGAAGCGGCGTTGATGCAGCACGGCGTACGGCAGGCCCCGGCGGCGCAGCGCGTCGGTGACCAGAGCGATCGGGCGCTCGCTCGCGATGCCGCAGACGATGATCACCTCGGCCTCGCCGCCAGCCGGGTCAAGGACGCGTGAAGGCCGTCCAGCATCGGGGCGCCCCCGATCCGAAGGTCCGGCAGGAGCGTCGCCCCCGTGAATCGCGCGCCGTGCCGGGCGTGGGCGTCGGGCTCCAGGTGGATCCCCAGGAGGTCGGCCTCCGCGGCGCGGGCGAGGCGGATGCAGGCGGCGGGGAGGCCGTCGAGCGCTTCGGCATCGTGGACGCCGTAGACGTCGTCGCCGAGGACGAGCAGAGTACGAGCGGGCTCCCGGTCCGTGGGCGGTTCGTGCGTGATGTCGTCCGTCAGCCTCAGCGGTGACACCTCCAGCCCCGCGGCGGCGGCCAGCACGGTCCACTCGGCGGGCGAGCGGAAGGTGCCGGACAGACCCAGCGGGCTCGGACGGTTCACCGTCACGGGAGCCAGGCACTGGAGCCAGCTGAGGACGAGCGCGTCCCACTCCGCCATCGCGTAGGCCGTGTCGGCCGGGGTGGCGAAGCGGAGGTGGTCCACAGGCGCGTGGGTGAGCCGGTTGAGCACGCCGTGGACGGCGTCGCTCGCGAGGTCACGACGGCCGGGCAGGACGAGCTCCATGGTCGCCCCCATACGGCCCGCGGTCTCGTCGCCCGTCCGGGCGCCCTCGCCCCGGACCCGATATCCATCCCGCTCCTTCTCCTCGATCCGGTGCGCGGACCGTACGGCCCGGGTCAGCGTTCCCGCGTCGACGACCTCCACCGGGTCGAGCCCCCGCTCGCGCAGGCCTGCGGCGGCCCAGTGAGCCGCCGGGTCCCCCGCGCCGCACAGCACCAGCCACATGACGGCCGCCGCCACGCTAGGGCGCCGGGTCCTCGTAGGCGAGAGCGCTCGTCGACAGGTCGGGGCGCAGCTCCGGGGGGATGAAGTGCTCGTGGGGGGCGGCGACTCCGGCCCAGGCGATGCCGGGGATGAGGGGCCGGGGGAAGAGGTCACTGACACCCATCAGGTCATGGAGGTGCTTGGGGGGCCCATCGCCGTCCTTGTCCTTGCCCTCCTTGGCCTCGGTCTTCTCCTTGTTCGGCTTCGAGCGGCTGAGGTGGAGCGTCCGCTCCGCCTCGTCGCGGGTGTTCGCCTGTAGTACGAAGTCGGTGCTGTCACCGCCGCCCGCGTGTTCGACGCGGGCGACTTGGATGACAAGGGAACCGCATTCGCTCGGCTGGATGGGCGATGTCAGCGATGCGAGGAAGAAGCCGCCTCCGAGATCGGTCGAGGCTTCGGTGGAGAAGACGAGCTCCCTCGTGCCGACGTTGGCCACGTTGACGACGATGTCGTCGATGAAGCCACCCGGGGAGGCGGTGCGGTGCTGGAGCGAGTCCATGAAGATCCGCGGTTGACGCGTGTCCTCCTCAAGGTCCGACACGACCCACACGAAGAAGAGATCCTGCTGTGCCATGTTCGTGAGCCGCACCTGCCACTGCAGCTCGGACGGTTTGTCGATGTCCAGCCGCACGAGGAGCATGTCCCCGGGGTCACGGGTCCAGGACGCGGTGGCGTACGCGGTCAGGTTCTTGTCTTCGATCGTCACGGTTCCGGGAGCGCGGGGCACGGCTGCCCACTTGCCCGAATCCACCTGAAGTTCGATGGTCGGGTCCGCCTCACCGGGCGGTTGGCACGTCGGGTCCGAGGCGTTGAACCGCAGGAACATGACCGTGCTCGAGGCGTACACCTCGAAGGGGAACTCGGCGGAGGGGCTCGGTCCCGGGGCGAGTCGCAGCGGTCCGTCCTCGGGATATATGCCGAAGACCGGGTCGGTCATGGTCACCACGCTCCCAGGGGGACGATGTCGACGAAGACCAGCCGGCCCTGGCTCTCCACGGCGGAGCCCGTGTCGTTCGTGGCCTGTGGATGCGTCTCGTACTCCTGGACGACGATGCGCTGGGGGCGGTCCCCGGTGGCGGGGAGGTCGAGGTCGCGGGCTTGGCCGAGGGGGCCGGAGGCCTTCAGGACGGTGCTCCAGCCGGCGCCGCTGCCCGTGGCCGCGGCGGGTCCGACCTGGAGTTCGTAACGGACTTGGTTCGGACGGGGGCCGGCGGGGCCGAGGCCGTCGAGGAGGACGGTGGCCCGTCCCGTCGTGCGGGTGACGAGGAGGCGGCGGTGGGGCGGGAGTTGGACGGGTTCCGTCCGGACCGCCGGGGACAGGGTGGGCACGCCTTCGGCGGTGTGGTCCTGGTAGCGGGCCACCGCAAGGCGGACGAACGGGAAATAGGAGGAGGTGACGAGCGGGGAGAGGTCGATGTCGGCGTACCAGCGGTCGCCTTCCTCGTCGAAACGGACGGGGTACGCGATCACGTCGAGCGCCCGTTCCAGTTCGGGCAGTTCCGCCCGCTCGCCGCGCGGGGCGACGACGTCCGTCCGGTTGAGGACCGGGGGCGGGGCGCCGGTGGTCCAGATCGGGTCGCGGCCCGCGACGCTGACGTACCGCAGCACGTCGGCGGGGGCGGATGGGTACGGCAGGGTGAGGACGGCGAGGCGTTCGTCGTCCCCGGAGGCGTACCAGGGGCGTTCGAGCAGAACCCGCAGGCCGCCGCCGTACCGCCACCGGGTGAGCGATTTCTGGCCGTCGTGCGAGTGGGTCCAGCGGAACGTCGGCACGGTGTGGAGGACCTTGGGCTCGGGAGGGCGGGCGGAGCTGGGCACGTCCGTGACCTCCAGGACGCCCTCGGTCAGGCAGGCCTGGGGGTCGGTGGCGGTGACGCGGGGGAAGAGGGCCCGGAAGCGGGAGATGGCGGTGGCGCGGTACGTGACGCGCCGGCGGCGTGTGTCGCCGAACTCCTGGCGGATCGTGGGGTACGCCTCGTGCCGTGGGGCGCGCTGGACGTCGTACGGGCCGAGGATCGCGGTCCGCTCGCGCTGGGTCGGCTTGTTCGGCGGGAGGTCCTCGTGGTCGGTCCAGGTGGCGCGCAGGTCCAGGCGACCGGTGCTCGCGATGTGGAGGCGCAGGCCGTCGGTGCGCAGGACGGCGCCGGTGTCCCCGGGGGACCGGCGGGCGGTGAGCAGACCGGAGGGCGTCGCCAGGGGGCGCTGTACGGCATGGACGAGCGTGACGGTCCGGGGCGGTGTGATGAGGCGGTTGCGGCCCTCGGTGATGGGGGCGAACGCATTGGGGTTGGTGACGTCGATGCCCAGCCAGGTGACGATGCCGAACAGCTGGACGCCACGGCCGTCCGGGCAGGAGGCGATGTCGAAGGTGACCTCTTCCGCCGGGCCGAGGGTGACGGTGAACGCGCGCTGGTCCGAGGAGCGGGTGAGTTTGCAGCCCTTGGGGCCGCCTTCCAGGCGGAGCGAGATCGGCTCGTACGCCGGCCAGGTGCCGTGCCACACGCCGGTGCGCTTCTCGGCCACGATCGTTCCGTACGTTCCGGTTTCGGGGTCGACGGGCCTGCGGCGGGGGTTCAGGGCGATGCTCTTGGTGGCGGGGTCGGCGAGCCAGGGCAGGGTGACACCCGTCTCCGGGAGGTAGACGTACGGAGCGGGGACGGTGGAGCCGGTCTCGGCTCCCACGACCGTGGCGCCGTGGATGTCGGAGACGTCCTGGTCGGCTCGCTTGGCGACCTCGAAGAACTCCTTCACCTTCGCGGCCGGTACGTCGGGGCCGAGGGCGGCGTCGAAGGTGCGCTCGTGCTGGATGGCCAGGTCGAGGGAGCACGCGGGGGCGAGGAGATGGCGGAGGTCGAAGGCACGGTGGCCGTGGGCCGCCGCGTACGCCGCCACCGTCGTGTCACGGTCGCTGCGGATGACCATCAGACCCAGGGTCTCGCCGTCGGCCAGTCTGCGGGTGGGGACGAGTTCCGGGGGTGGGAGGGGCTCGAAGCGGTGGTGCCGGAAGACGTTCGTCCATTCCTCTTGGGGCCCCGCCTCGTCGGGGCGCAGTCCGCCCCCGGCCAGGTCGGCGATCCGCACGCGGAGGCGGTAGTCCCGGCCGAAGCGGAGGCGGGGCAGCGATCCCGGGTCGGTCTCGATGACCGCGTCGAAGGGGGGTGCCTGCACCGCGACCGGCATGTCGTCCCCCGTGTCGACGATCCGCTCGGGGCGCTCCGCGACCGGGCTCCAGCCGTCCCAGCGCATCACGGTCTGGTGGACGTACAGGGCGTCCCGCTCGTCGGCTCCGGTCGCCGCGGCTTCGGGGCGGACGAATCCCTCTTCGAGGAGGCCTGCGGGGCCGGCGCCGCCGGATGCGGCCTGCCCGATCGTCACGTCGCCGATCTTGTAGCGGACGCGCCGGCGGCAGAGGGGGTACCACTGCTTCTTGTCCACGTCGTAGACGTCCACGCGGTAGCCGCCGAGCAGCGAATCCGCCGTCACCGGCTGGGAGGTGAGGCCGGCGGGCGTGGCTCGCTGGGCTGCCCTTCTGAGCTGTCTGCTGTGTTCCTGTCCGCGGTCCCGTTCGACGAGGGCGAAGCCCATCGACCGCAGGGCGGGCAGCGCGCCGGCGTCGGCCCTGTCCCGCTCGGCCGTCTGGTCGCGGTCGGACTCGGCGACGCCGACCATGCGCAGGGCGGCGCCGTCGACGTCGAAGGGCACCACCTCGTACCGCCCGCCGGCGGCCCCGGCGGGGGCCGCCACCCCGGTGCCGGCCAAGGGCAGCATGCCGCGCTTGAGTTCGGTGGCCATCGGTCCCGGCAGCGACGCGGTGACGAACCGCGTGCCGTCCAGAAGGTAGGCGGTCTTCGGGGACAGGTCGTCCTGGAGCGCTTGGGACCAGCCGGGCGGGGCGGAGCCGTCGGGGTTCGGCCACCGCGGAACGACGCGCAGCTCCTTCGCTCCGCCGGCCGCTGTCAGCGGGGCGGTCTCCACGGCCAGGTCGATCAGCAGTCCGAGCGCGCGCAGGAGCAGCGGGTGATCGGCGAGGCGGGCCACCGTGTCGTGGAACTCGCGCACGGACGTGGCGGTGACCGGCGGAAGCGCCGTGAACGAGTCGTTCTCACGCCGGTAGAAGGCGTACGCCCGGGCGAGCGCCGACCGGGGTGCGGAGGGGTCGTCCCCCGCCGTGCCGTCCAGCGGCGCGAGTCGGTCCTGCCACATCGCGCTCACCCGGCCCAGTTCCGCACGCAGTTCGGGGTGGGTCTCGGGGACCTCGCCGTCGTGGTCGAGGTGGACGCGGCCCGTGGCCGTGAACGCCTGGCGTACCTCGGCGGCTGCCTCGGAGGCCGGGAACTCGTGTACGTCCCGCTTGTCGTAGGAGGTCGTCCGGTACGGAGTCACCGGCGATTCGCCGCTGAACAGGGCTTTCCAAGCGGAGAGTTGGTGCGCGGTGGTGAAGCGGATCTCCTTCTTCTCGATGGTGAGGTGCGGGACCTGGTAGGAGACGACGGGCTGCGTGCCGCGGAAGACGTCGAACTTGAGGGCGGCGAGCCGTTCGGGCCAGGTCTGCATGCCGAAGTGCTTCAGCTTCCGCTCTCCCGGGGGTGCGATCAGCCGGGGAGTGAGGAGGACGGACAGCAGCGCCATCGGGGTGGAGTGTCCCGGGACGAGGGCGACCCGCCCGGCCGGGATCGGGGTCCAGACGAACTGTCGCCGCAGGTCTGAGGCCGGCATGGGTCACTCCTTGGCGAAGGCCCGGCAGTACGTCTGCCAAGGGAACGAGGAGCCCTGGGGGCCGAGCGCGGCCTCGACCGTCGAGCCCCGAGGTGCCACGCCGGCGGTGGTCCGCCCCGCGTCCCCGGACGCCGTCAGCACGTCACGGGGGCCCGCGGCGAGGCTGGGGCCCGCGAAGCTCTTGCGGCATTCGAGGGTGACGGAGGTGGACCAGAAGGTGAGGTCGACGGAGATCACGAGCCGGGCGGAGCCGTGCAGGACGTTGCGCCCGACGTCGTACGTGAGGCTGAGGGTCAGCTCCACGGAGACCCGGATCAGGCCCAGGACGGAGACGCTGCCTCCGATCCTCAGATAGCCGGTGATCTCGATCCCGCTGCCCTGTTTGACGAAGACGACACCGCCGAAGACGTGGACCTCGCCGGCCACCACGCCGAAGTCCAGGGCGACGCACGCACCGAACTCGATTCCGCCGACGAACCGTTGCAGTCCCCCGTCGGCCTTTCCGGCGCTCACTCCGAGCTCCAGATAGCCGCCGCCGCCGAAGGGGCCGACGGTGACGAGGAAGGGCCGTTCCCGGTGGGCGAAGGCGAAGTCGATCTCGACGGGACGCTGTTCGAGGGAGAGGGTGAGGCCGATGCTGATCGCGAGGTTCTGCACGCTGAAGACGCCCATGGCGAGGGTGGGCACGGCGATCGTGTACGTGGCCCTGATCGCGACCGCCGAGGTCTCGACGTGCGGCCCGCCGCGGCCCGCCTGCGGGATCTTCTCCGCCAGCGTCTTGACGAAGTTGAGCTTGCCGGCGAGTCGGGCGTCCGCGAGCTCGAAGGTCAGGGAGGGGGTCTCTCCCGAGTTGCCGGTGAAGCGGACGTTCGTGAAGGTGAGGATGACCAGGGCGGAGGCGTGGTTCGGGATCTCCAGCGTGAAGTCGGTGACCTCACCGGTGGTGCGCAGCTGGGGCCGACCGCCGACGGTCTGCGAACTGACCTCCAGGGAGACCTTGGAGGTGGGCTTCTTCGGGTAGAAGGGGTCGGCGTTCTCCGTCAGATACTCGCTCCAGGTCAGCTTCGCGGCCGGCGCGCCGCCCACCTCGGACAGCGCGATCTGCGGACGCGAAGTGATCTTGGACAGGATGTCGCGGAGCGAGACGACGCCGAGAAGTCTGGCGCCCTCGGCGAACATGTCCCGCGGCTTCGGCGGGAAGGGCCCGCCGGCAATCGGTCCCGCCGTCCGGGAGATCTCGGTGACGGCCATGTTCGGCGCGGCCACCATGCCGGTACGCGAACCGGCCGCGCCGAAGTCGACGAGTTTCGGCACCGGGAGGGCGAGCAGGACCTCGGGCCGCTGGCTGCCCTTGGACGTGAGGTACGCGGGGGAGAACTCGGCCCGCGCCGCCGGCGACGTTCCGGTCAACTGGCGCACCGCCGGCAGTGCGACGTCCATGCCGGTGACACGGGGGTGGAATCCGACTCCGTTCGCGGCGATGTCGGCGCCGACCCCGCCGAAGGACATCGACCGTACTTCCTGGATCGCGCCGTCCAGCGCCTGGGAGGCGGTCTTCATGCCGAGGGCGATCCTGCGGCCGATGTCGCAGGTGGGCCGTCCGGGGCCGCGCCGGTCGCCTGAGCGCGGTCGTGCGGCGTACGCGGTGTCGAGGGCAAGGGCGTTGGACGTGCCGAGGGCCGTGTCGTCGACGAAGAGCAGCGGCAGCCGGAGTTCGACGACTTCACGGTCCGCCCGCGCGCGCACCGTGAACTCGACGTCGGCTCCCGACCGTCTGGGCCAGAACGCCTTGCAGGGCAGCCAGACCTCCTCGTCCAGGCCCGTCACCTGTCGGGGTTCGACGGACACCTCCTGGAAGGGGAAGGCGCGCTCGTACACTCTGCGGGCGCCGTCGGTGTCGCCGATGCCGTAGCGGCGTGTCGGCTCGGTGACGAGGAGCGTGTGCGTCGTGCGGAGCGCGGCCACCGCCGGGGAGTTCCGGTCGAACCGGCGCTCGGTGATCTCGAGATAGGCGGCCCGGTGCCCGAAGGGGAAGAGCGCGCCGCGGGTGAGGACGCGGACGTAGTAGTCACGGCCCATCGCGGCCTGGTGGGTCCAGTCGAACGTGGGCCAAGAGGCCGAGGCGTCGAACCAGGCGCCGAACGCGCTCAGGATGAGCCGGTCGACCATCACCGGCGGATCGGCGGACTGCAGCCCGAGCGCGGCGATCTTCGCCGTGTAGTCGCCGAGCGGGGTCTCGAGAGCGGGCTCGTCCGGGAGGGCCTTGACGGGTCTCACTCTGAGCGCGTCGGCCCCGTCGGGGCGGACGACCCGGCTGTGCCACAGCTCCGTCGTGCCGTTGTCGCCGACGACGGGCAGCGCGTGGTGCCGGCAGTGCGCGCCGTCCGGCAGCTGCAGCAGCAGACGCCAGGGCAGTTCGAGACGGGCGCCCTCCGCTCCCGCGGCGTCGGCTGTGACGACCAGGGGCAGTCTGCCCATGGCGGTCAGTACGCCGTCGACCGTGAGCGGTACGGCCTCCGAGCCGATGGCGAAGGCAAGCCGGGACGGTCCCGCGATCCGCGCCTGGCTGGTCGTGCCCGCCACGGAGACCGTCTCGGCGATGTGCTGGGGAGGGAACTCCACGATGAGCCGGGCGGCACCCGCCCCCGCGGCGACGACCTCCACCACTCCGTCGGCGCGGACCCGTTCCTTCAGCCCGCTCCCACGCACGGTCAGCACGACGAGGTCCTCGGGGCGCAGCACCTGGTAGGCCCGCACCTCGGCCCAGATGTCGACCAGCCGCCAGTCGGACCAGGCGCGGTCGAGCTGCCGGTGCATCAGGGCCGTACCGGCCCACACGGCGAAGACGTGAGTGGTCCCGGCCTCGTCGCGGACGGCGGCGAGGTGCGGGGCGGTCGAACCGTCCGCGGTGAGGTCGCCGCCGAGGTTCTCCCACCGGGAGGGTTCCCTTCGCGTCCTGTGCCACAGCTTGCGATCCGCGACGGCGAAGGAGTCCTCCTCCGTCGCGGCGAAGCCGTCGGGGCGAGGGCCGACGCCGGGACGCCGGCCCTCGGAGAGCTGCAACTGCAGCAACGCCAGTTGCTCCTCCACCAGAAGCGGGTCGATCGCCGCGGGCTGCCCGGCCAGCGGATCGGGGGACGTCCACGGCGTCCAGCCATGCCCGGCCATGTCACCGACGACATCACCGACGAGGTCGTCCGCTCCCCCGCCCGCCTCCGCACCGCCCTCACCGCTGAGCGTGCCGAGCGTCCCGTCACGAGCCGCCGCGAACAGTCTGTGCCTCGTCCCGCGAACGGCGTCCACGGCCAGCAGCTCGATCCGGCCGGGGCCGGACCGCACGGCGCTCAGCCATCCGGCCTTCTCCGGCGCCCCCGGGGTGGGCCACGGCCGGCCGAGCGAATGCCACGCCCCCCACCGTCCTCGCGCGGAATCCGGGGACGTCGTATGCGTCCTGTGCCACGTGGCGCCGTCACCGTCACCGACGAACAGGTCGATGCGGCCGGGGGCGGCCGAACAGGCGGTAAGCGCGGTCAGCGTGGAGCCCAGCATGGGGCGTCACCTCATAGGGCGGTCACAGCGTCTGGTAGGAGGGCATCCCGGACCCGGCCAGTTCCCGGACCGGTTTGGCGGACGTCGGCGCATCCTGCGGGGGAGCGAGCATCTGGTCGTAGAACCACTGCACGAGCTGCATGTAGTAGTCCCACGGGAAGTACGGACCTGGGTCGGTGTGGTCGTTGTTGAGCACGTTGTAGTGTCCGCCGAAGCCGAAGAATTCGCCGCGCTGGTTGGGGGCGAGCGGCACGTCGATCGGGATGCCGTAGGTGGCGCACAAGTACGCCGACAGCTCCGCCGAGGACTCCATCATCGCCGTGGTCCAGTCCTGAGGGCCGGTGGCCCCGGTGTACCCGTACTCGTGCTCGATGCCGATGTACTTGACGTTGCCCCCTTTGCAGTGCCAGGCGGTGTACCGCCCGTCGCGCGGGCCGTTGGTGTCCGGGTCGGGCAGCGGGACCATCTGAACACGCCGGCCGTCCCTGGCGATGATGAAGTGCGCCGAGACCCTGGCCGCGGAGCTTTGGAAGTAGCCGATGGCTCCCTCGTACCGGCCCTGGGTGTAGTGGATGACGACGCCCTGAGGGACCAGCGGGCCGTACGCGTCACGGTTCGGACTGTTGGTGTACGGAATGTCCAGGCTCTGCAGGTTTCCCAGGTTCTCGTGGAAGGTCAGACCCGATAGCTCGGGCGCGGCGCCGTCCGTCTGCACGGCGTACGTCGACACCTCTCCACACTTCGGGCAGGCGAAGTCCATGTTCTTGATCGTCATATCGCTCTCCGGAGGCTGATCCGGCTCAGGGAGATGCCCTCCACATGAGGGACGGGAAGGATCGTCGACGAGGCGATCACTCGGCCGTGACGGACGCCGTCGGTCCGCACGGAGCTGTCTCCTTCCATACTCGTACGCGTTCCGCAACCGCTCAACACGTGATACGGAGTGTGACGAACTGCCGGTCTGTGGCGGGGTTCAGGGGGCGATCGCGACGCACGGTGAGGGGCAGGGCCCCGGCGCCGGGGGCGGCGGGGCCCTGTTGGCGTGGGGGGTGGGGTCAGCGGCGGGGGACGGTGATGTGGTAGCCGGAGGAGAGGAGTTCGGGGAGGTAGCGGCGGAGGGCGGAGACGGTGTGGGAGCGGTTGCCGCCGGCGTCGTGGGAGAGGACGACGGTGCCGGGGGCGGCGCCGTCGAGGACGCGGCGGACGATGGAGTCGGTGGGGGGTTCCTGCCAGTCGAGGGTGTCGACGGTCCAGGCGAGGGGTTCCATGCCGAGTTCGGCGCCGATCTCGAAGGAGTGGCGGTTCCAGGCGCCGTAGGGGGCGCGGTACCAGAGGGGGGCGGTGCCGAGGGTGCGTTCGATGATCTCGCTGGTGGAGCCGAGTTCGTCGCGGATGCGGGAGGGGCGGAGTTTGGGGATGAGGGGGTGGGACCAGGAGTGGTTGCCGACGACGTGGCCGTCGGCGGCCATCTCGCGGAGGAGGTCCTGGTTGTCGACGGCCATCTCGCCGCAGACGAAGAACATCGCGCGGCAGTCGTAGCGGCGGAGGGTCTCCAGGATGGCCGGGGTGTAGCGGGGGTCGGGGCCGTCGTCGAAGGTGAGGACCATGGAGCGGCCGACGCCTGACATGCTCAGGAAGGGCCGCTGGCGGACCGGTGGGACCGCGCGGCGGAAGGCCGGGGGCGCGTAGGCGGTCATCGGCTGGAGGCGGTACGCGGTGGGGCGCAGGCGGGCGGTTCCGGCGGCCTGCGGTCCGGCGGCGGGGCCGGGGCGCGGTCCTCCGTGGCCCGTTCCGGGTGGGCCCTGGGGGGAGCGGGCGGCGCCGGTGGCCGGTGCGGGGGTGCCGAAGCGGTCGGCGGCGAGGACGCCGACGGTGGCGGTGGCGCCGAGGGCGGCGGCGAAGCGGAGCAGCGTCCGGCGCCCGCTGGCCATCTGATCCTTTTTCATGACCAATGGTTCCTACGGGCGGGAGCCGGTGTGCCTCTTCGACACCGGCCCTCCGTCCGAAAGCACCCGATGAGCCGATATCGGGGTTACTTCCCCATCACCAGGCCGTCCTTGCCGGCGCCGCGGCTGAGCACGACCTGCCGGATGGTGTCGCGGATCTCGGCCTGGCGCGCGTCGTCGGTGCCGTCGGCGCCGAGGTTGACCACGCGGCCGCGTGCGGTGTCGAACCACTGGGGGATGAACTCGGCCTTGGTGACCTCCCAGCGGGCGCCGGCGGTGCGGGGCGGGGCGAAGGTGAAGCGGCCGAGGGTGCCCTGGTTGCCGCGGGGGTCGTGGGCGCCCTCGTGGTTGATCATGTCGCCGGCGATCTGGTCGCCCATGCCGTAGATGATCCAGGTGCCGTTGACCTTCTCGTAGGCCTGGGGGATGTGGGCGTGCGTGCCGAGGACGAGATCGATGTCGGGGCGGCCGGCGGTCTGCGAGGCGGTCAGGGCGCGGCCGAGGGAGAGCTGCCGCTCGTCGGGCTCGGTCTGCCATTCGGTGCCCCAGTGGACGCTGACCACGACGACGTCGGCGCCGGCCGCGCGGGCGGCGCGGGCGTCGGCGATGACCTTCTTCTCGTCGAGGAGCTGGACCGCCCAGGGCTGACCGTCGGGCAGCGGGTAGCCGTTGGTGTCGTAGGTGTAGGCCAGCTGGGCGACGGTGGCGCCGCCGGCCTTGAGCAGGGCGGGCCGCGCGGCCTCTTCGGCGGTGCGGGCCGAGCCGGCGTGTTTGACGCCGGCCTTGTCGAGGGCGTCGAGGGTGCGGCCGAGGCCGGCCGCGCCGTCGTCGAGGGTGTGGTTGGAGGCGGTGGAGCAGGAGTCGTATCCGGTGGCCTTGAGCGCGGCGGCGACCTCGGGCGGTGATTTGAAGGCGGGGTATCCGGTGTAGGGCCCGCCCTCCTTCCCGTACACGGTCTCCATGTGACAGATGGCGAGGTCGGCGCGGGAGACGACCGGCTTGACGCCGGAGAGCATGGGGCCGAAGTCGTATCCTCCGCCCTCGGCGTCCTCGGCGGCGCGGCGGATGATCGAGTCGTGCGGGAGGACGTCGCCGGAGGCCACGAGGGTGAATCCGGTGGGGGCGGAGGCGCCGCCGGGTGCGGCGGACGGGGCGGCCGTCCCGGGGCGGCCCGCTCCCGGCGGTCCGGAGGAGCTTCCGGTGGCGGGTGTCCCTCCGTCGGTGCAGCCGGTCGCCGCCGTGAGCAGGAGGGCGGTGAGCGCGAGCGCTCCCGCCGATGTGGTGCGTGAACTCATGTACAGCACTCCGCCCAATTCATGTGATGAACATCTGTTCTGTTGAATTGAGCTCGCGGAAAAGCCTCAGTCAAGGGTCAAGGCCGCAGCAGGTCATGAACCCCGCTGAAACGGACGCACCGACTCCGTCCGACCGCTCGCCGTACCATTCGCCGCTCGGTGTGACCGTTCGGCGCAGACCGCTGCCCGTTCCCTGTCCCTCGCCTTCCGAATGCGTTCGTATACGGCCCGGACGACGAGCCGCGGAAGAGGTGAACGGGATGACGACGGCGACGACCGACGAGCGGACCCTGGAGGAGCTGCAGCGGGACCACGGCCCCGCGCTGCAGTCCTTCCTGCTCGGGCTGACCCACGGGGACCGGCAGCGCGCCGAGGACCTCGCCCAGGAGACCCTGGTACGCGCCTGGCTCCACCCCGAGGCCTTCGACGCCGGCTACTCCTCCATCCGGCCCTGGCTCTTCACCGTGGCCCGCCGCATCGCCATCGACGCCCGGCGCTCCCGGCTCGCCCGGCCGGCCGAGATCGGCGACGGGGTCCTCGCCGTGACCCCCGACCCCGCCGACGCCACCGCCTCCGCCGACGCGGCGCTCGACGTCCGCGCGGCCGTGCGGGAGTTGAGCCCGGAACACCGCGCGGTGCTGGTACGGCTCTACTTCCGCGGCCTCACCGTCAACGAGGCCGCCGTCGACCTCGGCATCCCGGCCGGCACCGTCAAGTCCCGTTCCCACTACGCGCTCCGCCAGCTCGGCCGGTCACTGCCCGGCTACCGGCCGCGGCACGGGGCCGTTGCCCGGCCGCGGGCCGGGGCCGCACAATGACGCGGTGACGCTGACACTCGCCGCCGCCGAAAAGGTCCTCGCCGACAACTTCGCCCCCTGGGTGCTCGACCTGGGACTCACCGTCGAATCCGTCGGGCCCGACGGATTCGGGGCCGTCCTCCGGCTCCCCTGGTCCGACCGGCTCGCCCGGGAGGGCGGCGGGCTCTCCGGACAGGCCCTGATGGCCGCCGCCGACACCGCCACCGTGATCGCGGTCGCCGCCGCCCGGGGCGGCTTCGTGCCCATGACCACCGTCCAGCAGTCCATCAGCTTCCAGCGGGCCGTCGTCGGCGCCGACGTCCTGGTGCACGCCCGGCTCACCAAGGCGGGCAAGCGGATGGCCTTCGCCGACATCACGATGACGGCCGAGGGCACGGAGGAGACCGCCGCCCACGCCACCGCCGTCTACGCCCTCCTCGGCTGACCCCCACGTCCCACCCGACACGCGCACCGCTCCCACCCCGCCCGACACGGCGGACGACACGAACCTCACCTGCACCGATCCGGCCGGGAAACGTATCCGAAACCACACGGGCGAGTTGAGCAAAGCGGGACCCGCGGGCGCCCTTCTCGGAGGAAGCTCTCCCCCGGGCCCTGACGTCCGGGTCCCCGACGTCCGGGAGAAGGTGGGAGCGTTGCTGCCCGAGAGCACGAACGGCGCCGGCGCCACGAGTGGCGGCGGCCTCGCCGTCCCGATGGCCTGGCTGTGCGCCGAGTACCTGGCCGACGAGGTGCTGCGGGCCGCCGCCCTCGTGGCCCCCGGCTCACTGGAGTACCGGGCCGGCCTCCAGGCCCTGGCCCTCACCGTCCACCTCTCCGAGGGACCGGACCGCCCCGCGGCCGGGTGGGCCGCCGCCGGCCACGTCGACGCCTGGCTGCGCCACACGGCGTACGACCGGCCCTGGCCGCCCTGGGTCGAGGAGCGGCTCGCCGCCCGCCGCGCCGCCGACGGCGACGGCCCCGACCTGGCGCTCGCGCTCACCGCCTGGCGCCGCCTGCGGGACACCTGGGTGCGCGCCGCCGACCTCGAAGGCCGCACCGTCGGGGACCCCGATTCGCCGATCGACGAGGACGAGCAGGTCTGGCTCCCCGCCTGGAAGCTGGGCCTCCCGCTCGCCCACCTCTCCCTGCACCTGCGCTGACTCCGCCCGGCAGCTCACGGCGCCGAACGGTGCACCCCGGGACGGTACTTGGGGACCCGTACCGTCACCTTCATCCCGGCGCCGAGCCCCGTCTCGATGACGAGGCCGTACTCCGTCCCGTACACCTGGCGCAGCCGCTCGTCCACGTTGGAGAGGCCGATGCCGGAGCCGGCCGGGTGCTCCCCGCGCAGGACGGCGCGCAGCAGCTCCGGGTCCATGCCGATGCCGTCGTCCTCGACGGTCACCACGGCCTCGGCGCCCGCGTCCCGGGCGGCGATCGTGACGCGGCAGCCGCGCTCGCGGTCCTGGAGCCCGTGCTTGACCGCGTTCTCCACCAGCGGCTGCAGGCACAGGAAGGGCAGGGTCACCGGCAGCACTTCGGGAGCGATCTGCAGGGTCACCTTGAGGCGGTCGCCGAAGCGGGCCCCGGCGAGCGCCAAGTACTGCTCGATGGAGCGCAGTTCGTCGGCGAGCTGGGCGAACTCGCCGTGCTTGCGGAACGAGTAGCGCGTGAAGTCGGCGAACTCCAGGAGGAGTTCCCTGGCCCGCTCGGGGTCCGTCCGTACGAACGAGGCGATGGCGGCGAGGGAGTTGAAGATGAAGTGCGGCGAGATCTGGGCGCGCAGGGCCCTGATCTCGGCCTCCACGATCCGGGTGCGGGACCGGTCGAGCTCGGCCAGTTCCAGCTGTACGGAGGCCCAGCGGGCCACCTCCGTCGCCGCCCGCACCAGGACGGCCGACTCCCGCGAGCCGTAGGCGACGAGCGCGCCGAGGACCCCGTCCTCGCCCGTGAGCGGGGCGATCACCGCCCAGCGCAGCGGACAGGCGGGGTCGGCGCAGCCGGTGGGCGCCGAGCGGCTGCGGCCGGACTCCAGGGTCTCGGCGGCCTGTTGGGGCACGTGCGCGCGGTGATGGTCCTCACCGGGGCCGTCCCAGGCGAGGACCGCGCCCCGGTCGGTGAGACAGAGCGCCTCCGTGCCGAGCAGCGAGCGCAGCGTGCCGGCCGCCTTGCGGGCGGTCTCCTCGGTGAGCCCGGCGCGCAGCGGCGGCGCGGCGACCGAGGCGGTGTGCAGGGTGTGGAAGGTAGCCCGCTCCACCGGTGTGCCGAGGCCCGCGTCGACCGCGCGTCCACCGCGCCCGGCGACGAACCGCCCCAGGACGAAGCCCGCGGCGAGCAGTACGGCTCCGGCGGCGGCCGCGGCGGCGAGGGCGATGCCGCTCATCGGCGTACCCCCGTTCTGAAACCGGCCCGGCTCATCGGCGTACCTCCTGGGCGGGCACGGTTCCGGTGAATTCCTCCGGGAGGTGGAGGCGGGCGAGGAGGGCGGGGGTGCCGGGTGGGACGCGGCGGGGTGTGGCGAGGGAGACGAGGAGCATGGTGAGGAAGCCGAGGGGGACGGACCAGACGGCGGGCCAGGCCATGAGGGTGTGCGGCCAGCCCGCGGGGGCGAGTCCGGCCCGGGTGGCCATGACGGCGACGAGCGCGGAGCCGCCGCCGAGCAGGAGGCCCGCCATCGCGCCGGGCGGGGTCAGCCGCCGCCACCAGATGCCGAGGACGAGCAGCGGGCAGAAGGAGGAGGCGGAGACCGCGAAGGCGAGGCCGACGGCATCGGCGACCGGCACCTTGGAGGCGAAGACGCCGACGGCCAGCGGGACGGCGGTGGCGAGCAGGGTCGCGAGCCGGAAGTGCCGGACGCCCCGGGAGGGCAGCACGTCCTGGGTGAGGACCCCGGCGACGGACATCGTGAGCCCGGAGGCGGTGGAGAGGAAGGCCGCGAAGGCGCCGCCGGCGAGCAGCGCCCCGAGGAGGTCGCCGAGGAGTCCGCCGAGGATCCGGTCGGGCAGGACGAGGACGGCCGCGTCGGCGGAGCCGGTGAGGGCGAGTTCGGGGGCGTAGATCCGGCCGAGGGCGCCGTACAGCGGGGGCAGCAGATAGAAGGCGCTGACGAGGCCGAGGACGACGAGGGTGGTGCGGCGGGCCGCCCGCCCGTGCGGGCTGGTGTAGAAGCGGACGGCGACGTGGGGCAGGCCCATGGTGCCGAGGAAGGTGGCCAGGATCAGCCCGTACGTGGCGTACAGCTGGTGTCCGTCCCGGCCCCCGGCCAGCGGCTGCGACCAGCCGAGGGGGTCGGTTCCGCTGGCGGCCCGCTCGGGGAGCGGCCCGCCCGGCGCGAAGGTCAGGGTGGTGCCGCCGCGCACCTGGTGGGTGCCGGGGGCCAGCGTGACGGTGCGGTCGGTGTACGGGACGGCGTCGACGCTGCCGGTGACGGTGACCGTGAGCGGGGCGTCGAGCCCGATCCGTACGGTGTCGGCGACCCGGACGACGGTGTGCTCGCGCAGCACGGCGGGGGCGTCGAAACGGGCGCGCGGTGCCCCGTCCCCGTACCAGGCGCCGATCAGGAAGAGGGCGGGGACGAGCAGGGCGGTGAGTTTCAGCCAGTACTGGAAGGCCTGGACGAAGGTGATGCTGCGCATCCCGCCCGCCGCGACGGTGCCCGTGACGACGACGGCGACGAGCAGCCCGCCGACCCACTCGGGCGCGCCGGTCAGGATCGCCAGGGTGAGCCCGGCGCCCTGGAGCTGCGGCAGCAGGTAGAGCCACCCGATGCCGACGACGAACAGGCTGGCGAGCCGCCTGGCCTGCGGCGATTCGAGCCGGGCCTCGGCGAAGTCCGAGAGGGTGTACGCCCCCGAGCGGCGCAGCGGCGCGGCCACCAGGACGAGCAGGACGAGGTATCCGGCGGTGTAGCCGACCGGGTACCAGAGCATGGCGGGCCCCTGGACGAGAACCAGTCCCGCGATGCCGAGGAACGAGGCGGCCGAGAGGTACTCGCCGCTGATCGCCGCCGCGTTGAGGCCGGGTCCCACGGTCCGCGACGCGACGTAGAAGTCGGAGGTGGTGCGGGAGATCCGCAGGCCGAGGGCGCCGATCAGGACGGTGGCGAGGACGACGGCGGTGACGGCGGCGACGGCGTGGGTCTGGTTCACGCGGACACCTCGAACGTCCCGCTCGTACGGGGGCGGCCTGCCGTTCTCACCGTTCGACGAGGCCCGTGAAGTCGCGTTCGTTGCGCTCGGCCCGGCGGACGTACCAGTGGGCGATGGTCCAGATCACCGGATACACGCCGACACCGAGCGCGGCCCACACCAGCGCCTCGGGCGCGGGCAGCGCGAGCAGCAGCGGCAGCGAGCCGACGAGCAGGGCGAGCGCGCCGAGGGCCGTGAGGGCGGCGCGGAGCTGGCTGCGCATCAGCGAGCGGACATAGGTGTGGCCGAGGGTGGTCTGCTCGTCGATCTCGGAGCGCGCCGGCGGATGGACGGGGCGCCGCCCGGCGCTCCTCGGCACGGCGCCGGAGCCGTGCGCGGAGGCGTATGTGACGGTCTCGCGCCGGGGTCTGCGCGGGGGGTGGTGCTCGGACATCGGGGTCCGCTCCCGGCTCTCTCGACGACTTCCGACGGCCCGCCCGGGTGGCCGTACGGCCCCGGCGGACGCGTGGAGTCTACGCAGCGGACCCCGGCCGCGGTAGACGTACCGGCCGGTCAGCCGCCCGCCCTGCGCATCAGGAGGTCCCGCAGGTGGCGCGCGTGACGGCGGCTGACGGCGAGGTCGACCGCGCCGACGCGGACGGAGGTGGCTCCGCCGTCGACCCGGAGTTCGTCGATCCGGGCCAGCGCCACCAGGTGGCTGCGGTGGATGCGGACGAAGCCCCGAGCCGCCCACCGCTCCTCCAGGGTGGAGAGCGGAATGCGGACGAGATGGCTCCCGTGGTCCGTGTGCAGCCGGGCGTAGTCCCCGTGAGCCTCCACGTACGCGATGTCGTCGACGGCCAGGAAGCGCGTGACGCCCCCCAGTTCGACCGGGATCTGCTCGGGTGCCGCCGGAGCCGGTCCCACCGTGGCGTGCACCAGGTCGTGCACGCGCCGGACCGCTTCGGCCAGCCGCTCCCGCCGCACCGGCTTCAGCACGTAATCGACCGCCTTCAGGTCGAACGCCTGCAACGCGAACCCCTCGTGCGCGGTCACGAAGACCACCAACGGCGGCCGCGCGAACCCCGCCAGCAACCGCGCGACGTCCAGCCCCGTCAGGCCCGGCATGTGAATGTCGAGGAAGACGACATCGATCCCCTCGTCCCCCTCCACCCCCGCCTCCAAGGCCCGCCCGATCCGCCGCAGAGCGGCGTTCGCGTCCCCCGCCCCCTCCGCCGTCCGCACCCGTGGATCCGCGCGCAGCAGGTAGAGCAGCTCCCCGAGGGCGGGTTCCTCGTCGTCGACGGCCAGTACGCGCAGCATGCGGCGGAGTGTAACGGCCACCCCGGCGGGCTATTTGAGCAGCTTCGACAGCCGCCGGTCGGCGAGCGGCTTGCCGCCGGTCTGGCAGGTGGGGCAGTACTGGAGGGAGGAGTCGCTGAAGGAGACTTCGCGGATGGTGTCGCCGCAGACGGGGCAGGGCTCGCCGGTGCGGCCGTGGACCCGGAGGCCGCTCTTCTTCTCGGCTTTGAGTTTGCCGGCGGCGAGGCCGTGGGAACGGTCGACGGCTTCGCGGAGGGTGGTGCGCATGGCTGTGTAGAGGGCGGTGGTCTCGTCGGGGGTGAGGTTCTGGGTGGGTTTGAAGGGGGACATCTTGGCGGCGTGCAGGATCTCGTCGCTGTAGGCGTTGCCGATGCCCGCGATGAGGCTCTGGTCGCGGAGGGCGCCCTTGATCTGGCGCCGTTCGCCGGAGAGGAGGGCGGCGAAGGCCTCGGGGCCGAAGTCGTCGGCGAGGGGGTCGGGGCCGAGGCGGGCGACGCCGGGGACGTCCTGCGGGTCGCGGACCAGGTGGACGGCGAGGCGTTTGGTGGTGCCGGCCTCGGTGAGGTCGAAGCCGTCGCCGCCGGTGAGCGCGATCCGCAGGGCCAGCGGCCCCTTGCCGGGCTTCGGCGGTCCGGAGGGCAGCGGGTCCTGCCAGCGGAGCCAGCCGGCGCGGGCCAGGTGGATCAGCAGGTGGAGCTCACCGGCCGGTCCCGCGGTGGTCAGGTCGAGGAACTTCCCGTGCCGGCCGACCGCGCTGACCTCGGCGCCTTCGATCGCCTGCACGGGCGGGTCGTACGTCTTGAGGACGCTGATCGCGACGGGCAGGACGCGGGCGATCTCCTTGCCCACCAGATGCGCGTCGAGGAACTCGCGCAGCGCTTCCACCTCGGGCAGTTCGGGCATGGCTCCACCCTGCCGCACCCCCCGCCGGTACGCGCGTCAGGCGCCGGGCCTCGGCGCTCGCGACGGGCGGCGGTGGGCGTTCAGGTGCCCGTCCCGCCCCGCGGCGGGTCGAGCAGGTCGAGTTCCTCGCCCAGCGCGGCGGCCAGCGCGTCGAGGTCGGGGGCGGCCTCGCCGTCGGCGACGAGACCGATGTGCACCCGGCCGCCGTACGGCGACATGGCGACGGCCAGGGCCTGGCCCCGGGCGAGCGGCGCCATGGGGAACACCGCGCGCAGCGGGGCGCCGCCGAGGGACAGCGCGGCGCGTGGCAGCGGCACCTGGGTGACGAGCACGTCGAACAGGAACCGGGCCGCGCCGGAGGCCAGCGGGGCGCCGAAGCGGTGGGCCAAAGGGTGCAGCTGGTCGGCGAGGAGGGCGACGGCGCCCGCTCCTCTGAGGGGGCCGGCCGCCTTGTTGCGGTCCATGGCGCGCCGGACGGCCGCGAGCCGGGCCGCCGGGTCGGGTTCGGTGACCGGCAGGTCGAGGAGGTAGCCGGAGAGGCTGTTCCCGGGTCCGGGCGCGGCGCCTGGCCGGCGGCGGGAGACGGGGACGAGCGCCCGGGGGTCGGCGGCCGGCAGCGGCAGCCCGCGCCCGTCGCACCAGCGCCGCAGCGCTCCGGCGGTGACGGCGAGCAGGACGTCGTTGGCCGTGCCGCCCGTCGCGCGGCGGATGCGCTGGACCCGGTCGAGGTCGAGCGTCGCGGTCGCGATCCTGCGGGTGCCGCTGGACTGGGCCGTGAACGCCTCCGCCGGCCGGCCGGCCCGGACCATGGAGGAGCCGACGACCGAGGCCCCGACCTCGACGGCCCGCCCGAGATCGCCGAGGCGGTCCCGGGCGAGGCCGAACAGCCTGCCGGGACCTGGCAGCCAGGAGCGCGGGGGCGCGGGCCGGGGGCGGCCCGCGGGGCGTCGCCCGGCCGCGATCTCGTCGAAGATGCCGGCGCCGATGGCGACGGCCCGCATGCCGTCGGCGAGTGCGTGGTGGAGTTTGACGAGTACCGCGAACGAGCCGTCGGGAGCGCCCGTCAGGAGGTACATCTCCCAGGGCGGCCGCCCGCGTTCGACGGGCCGCTCCATCACCTCGGCGGCGAGCCGGGCGGTCTCGGCGGCGAAGTCGGCGCCGGGCAGGACGATCTCGCGCACGTGCCGCCGGACGTCGAAGTCCGGGTCGGCGCTCCAGGCAGCGCCGCCGACCGGGAGGAGGACGTCACGGACCCGCATCCGGAGCCTCGGCACGGCGGCGGCGCGTCGGGCGAGCAGGCCGAGGACGTCCGTGGGCTGGTGGTCGGGGGTGGCCGGGAGGGGGCCGAAGTGGGCGAGGGCGCCGAGGTGGAGGGGGTGGTCGGCGGACTCCAGGTGCCAGAAGGCGAGGTCGAGCGGGGCGAGGAGTTCGGGGGCCGATGATTCGGGGGCCAGCTGCGTACTGCTCACGGATGTCCTCACGTCCTGCGCGGAGGGGCGATAGGACGCAGTCAATCGCGTACCGACAGTTACGGTCAAGTACGATCAGTTCACGCTAAGTTAACAACCGCAGTGATCCAAGGTGAACTCAGCGCGCCGGCCCGGGCCTCAGCGCTCCAGACCGAACTCGCACCAGACGCACTTGCCGCCGCCCCGCGACTCCACCCCCCACACGTCGGAGATCCGGTCGACCAGGAGCAGTCCGCGCCCGGACACCCCCGCCTCCCCCGCCTCACGGCGCCGGGGCAGGGCGCTGGAACGATCCTCCACCTCGACCCGCAGCCGCCGTACGGGCCCGGCCAGGATCCGCAGGGTCACAATGGCCCCGCCGTCGGTGTGCATCAGCGCGTTGGTCATCAGCTCGTCGGCGACCAGCTCGATCTCGTCGGCCCGTTCCTCGGCGCCCCAGGCGCGGACGGCGGCCCTGACCATGTGGCGGGCCGAGCTGAGCGCCTCCGGGTCGCTCTGGGCCACGTGCTGGCGGAAACGCCCGGCCGGCACGGTGAAGCCGCCGTCGCGGCGGAGGAGCAGGATCGCCACGTCGTCCTCGCCGCCGCGGTCGGCGACGACGTCGCAGAGGTGGTCGGCCAGCTCCTTGAGGTCCGCGGGGCCGCGCTTGACCAGGGAGGTGAGCCACTGGAAGCCCTCGTCGAGGTCGGCTCCGGGCTTCTCGACCAGGCCGTCGGTGTAGAGCATCAGGGTCTGGCCCGGGTCCAGTTCCAGGGTCGTCACCGGGTAGTCGAGGCGGCCGAACTCCGCCGAGAGTCCGAGCGGCAGACCGCCCTCGACCGGAATGCGGCGGCAGCCGCCGTCGACGCCACGGACCAGCGGGTCGACATGGCCGGCCCGCACCACCTGGACGACGCCGGTGGCGAGGTCGACCTCGGCGTACGTACAGGTGGCGAAGCGTTCGGTGTCCAGTTCGTGCAGGAAGACGGAGGCGCGGGCCATCACCGTGGCCGGGGGGTGCCCCTCGGCGGCGTACGCGCGCAGCACGATCCGCAGTTGGCCCATGACGGCGGCCGCGTGGGTGTCGTGGCCCTGGACGTCGCCGATGACGGCGCCGACGCGGCCGCCCGGCAGCGGGATGATGTCGTACCAGTCGCCGCCGATGTCCCGGCCGAGCCGGGCCGAGCGGTAGCGGACGGCGGTCTGGGCGCCGGGCACCTCGGGGATGCGGCGCGGCAGCATCGCCTGCTGGAGCCCCTCGGCGAGGTCGTGCTCCTGCTCGTACAGCATGGCCCGCTGCAGGCTCTGGGCGATGCTGCTGCCGAGGGCGACGAGCAGCGTCCGCTCGTCCTCGCTGAAACCGGTCTTGTCGCTGTAGAGCAGCCCGAGGGCACCGATGGGCCGGGCCTGGGCGATGAGCGGCAGATAGGCGGCGGCGGTGATGCCGAGGCCGCTGATGTGCGGCCAGAGCACCGGGTAGGACTCGGCGAAGTCGCGGGCCGAGTCGATGAAGCGCGGCCGCAGGGTGCGGATGACCTCGCTCATCGGGTACGGCTCGTCCACCCGGGTGAACCGCGTGCCCGGTACGAAGGCTCCGTCGGGCCCCTCGGCGACCAGGTGGATACGGCCGGCCTCCAGCAGGCCCATGACGAGGCTCGCGGCGCCGAAGTGCTCGAGCGCGTGCGAGTCGTTGAGCAGGTCGATGACGTCCTGCACGGTCCGGGCGTAGGCCAGGGCCGCCGTCGTGCCCTCGACGACCCCGGCGCGCTGCCTGCGCCCCTCGTCCAGACCGAGCCGCGCGGCGGACTCGGTCAGCTCGTGGGTGGCGTCGCGCAGCACGCCGACGATCCGCACGGGCCGGCCCGTGTCGTCGCGGTGCACGAGCCCCTGGGTGTGGGTCCACTGATGACTGCCGTCACGGCGACGGATCCTGAAGTACGCGCCGTACTGGTCGCTGCCCTCCTTGAGGGCCTGCGCCACCATCGTGTCGAGCCGGCGGCCCTCGTCGGGCAGCACCCGCGACCCGAGGGTCTCGGGCCGGTCGTCGTACTCCTCGCGGTCCATGTCGAAGACGTCGAGCGCGGCGTCGTCCATGATCATCGTGCCGGCGAGCAGGTCCCAGTCGAAGCCGCCCATCCGGAAGGCGGCCCCGTAGTCGTACAGGATCCGGGCCCCTCCGGCCGACTCCTCCGGCGCACGGCGAAGCCGCTCGACCGCCCCTCCCACCGGCTCATCCGGCGTATGGCGGAGCCGCTCGACCGCCTCCCCGCCCCCTCTGCCCGCGTTCATGGGGCCACGCTAGGCGCAGCTCCGCCCCCGCGCACCATGAAGATCGGTTTCACCCTTCGAAGGTCTCCGGCTGGTCCGGCACCGCCCCCGCCGGGAAGAGCTCGTCCGGCGGCAGTTCCCCGTCCGGCACGGTGGGCGGTTCGACGGGCGGCGCGTCCGGCGAGTCGGGGTAGGGCTCCGTCCGGGGGTCGGGGTAGGGCTGCTCGGTCCCCGGGACGTCATAGGGATCGGTGTAGGGGTCGGTGTACGGATCCGGGTTCGAGTCCGGGTTCGGGTTCGGATTCGAGTCCGGGTTCGGGTTCGGGTTCGCGTAGGGGTCGTCGTACGGCTCCGAGGGCGGCGCGGGCGGCTCGCCGGTGCCCGTGCCGCCGGTCCCGGAGGGGTCCGGGGCCGTGCTGGGCGGGCTGGACGGGACGGGGCGCGGCGGCACGGGCGCCGGGTCGCGCGAGGTGCCGCTGTCGGGGGCGGTCGGATCGGGGGTGACCGTGTCCGGGACGGCCTCCCCGGCCAGGGCGCAGGCGTCCGGGTCGCACGCGGGCGCGACGGCCGGCTTGCGGTCCTCCGCCCCGTCGCTGCCGGTCAGCCGCTCGATCCAGCTGCTGTCGGCCGCGTTGACGATGACGAGGCTGGTGACCACGGAGGTGGTGGGCCGCACCACGATGACCCTGTCGGGGTCGAAGCCGTCCCACGGGTCGCCCTGGTGGACGCCCTCCTGGACCGCGACCGGCGTACGCAGCGGGTTGCCGCAGGCGCAGCGGACGCGCGGGGAACCGTACTGGTCGACGAGGACCGCCGTACCGGTCTGCAGGACGGACTGGAAGGCGGTGGCCCTGCCCTCCCGGTAGCCGTGGTTCGTGACCCGGGCGTCGGCGCGCAGGACGACCGGGGTCAGTCCGCGCAGCCAGTCCCCGACGTTGCTCTCGGGGATGCCGGCGGCCTCGGCGAACGCCCGCGCCTTGCCCTGGTCGGCCGCGAGGTACCGCGCCTGCTGCTCGACGTCGCAGCTCGCCTCCGCGCGCGTGCCGCCGTACAGCCCGGGCGTCGACCCGGCGATCTCCCGCATCCGCCCACTGCCGTCACCCGGCTCGCGGTCCGGCGCGGACAGCGCCTGCGTGATCCGGGCGGTGGAGGGGGTGAAGGGGTCGGGCCCCTGCGCGCCGACCGGCTGGAGCACGATCTCCCGCGAGACCGCCGCCGCGGCCTGCTCACCGCCTTCCCCGGCGTCCTCGCCCCCGGCCGAACAGCCCGCGAGCAGCAGCGCCGAGGCGAGCGCGGCGGCCGCGGCGGCGGGGACAGCCGGGACGTGCGGGGGTGTCCGGCGGCCGGTTCCGGCGGAGGCGGCGACGGGTGGTGGCGTCCGGCGGACGGCGGGGGTGCGCCGTGTCCGGCGCAAGGGGGTGCGCACCTTGTTCTCCCGCTTTCTCTCCCCGGGGCCCGGCGGCCCGGTTCCTGCCAGTCCTCCATGTCTGTCGCAGTGCGCGAGCCCCCGCAAGCGGAGGGCGGCCGACCGGGTCCGCCGACACCCGGTCGGCGGGACGACCGCCCGACCACCCCCACCGGCCATCCCACCGATCCGCCCCCACCCGTCCTCCACTTGCCCACGACCGACCCACCACCCGCAATCCACTTGAACACGTTCAAGAAAAGTCCTACTCTCAACTCGCCACTTGAACACGTTCAAGTGCGGTCCTCGCGCTCCCCTGCCGAACGGAGACACCGGCATGACCCGCCTCCTGAGCAGCCTGTCCCGGCCGCCCGCGCAGCCCCGTCCGAGCCTCACCTACCGGGAGGTCGGGGCGACCCGTGCTCCGGACGCCCTGCCCGGCGGGTACCACCACCTGCGGCACAGCGTGGTCGTGGGCAGTGGCCGTGCCGCGTTCGAGAAGGCCGGGGCGGCGGTGACGACGTGGCGGATGCACAGGAGCTCCGGGGCGATCGTCAGGAGCGACGCGCGGCGCGCCGAGCCGGGGGTCTGGCTCGAAGTGTCGGTGGGCGTCGGCCCGGTGCGGCTGGCCGCGCCGTGCTCGGTGATATGGACGGCGTACGAGGAGAACCGCGCGGGCTTCGCGTACGGCACGCTCGCCGGGCATCCGGAGTGCGGCGAGGAGTCGTTCGTCGTGTCGCTGGAGCCGGGCGGGGCGGTCCGGTTCACGGTGACCGCGTTCAGCCGGCCGGCCGCCTGGTACACCCGGCTGGGCGGCCCCCTGATCCGACGGCTCCAGCTCGCGTACGCGCGCCGCCTGGGCAGGACCCTGCGGCGCCTCGTCAGGAGCTGATCCCGGGCCGATACTGGAAGCGATGGAGTGGTTCACGGCACCCGACCAGTGGCTGAGCCGGATCGTCTTCCAGCGGGGCCTCGCCGGGCTGTACTGCGTGGCGTTCCTTTCGGCAGCCCTCCAGTTCCGGGCGCTGATCGGCGAGCGCGGCATGCTCCCGGTGCCGGAGTACGTACGCCGGACCAGCCCGCGGCACACTCCGTCCCTCTTCCACTGGCGCTACTCCGACCGGCTGTTCGCCACGGCCGCCTGGTTCGGTGCGGCGCTCGCCGTGGCGATGGCGGCCGGCGCCGGCGACGCGGTGCCGCTGGCCGTGTCGATGCTGCTCTGGTTCGCGCTGTGGGCGCTGTACCTGTCGATCGTGAACGTGGGGCAGACCTGGTACTCGTTCGGCTGGGAGTCGCTGCTCCTGGAGACGGGGATCCTCGCCGTCTTCCTCGGCAACGACGACACGGGCCCACCCGTGCTCGTGCTCTTCCTGCTGCGCTGGCTGCTGTTCCGGGTCGAGTTCGGAGCCGGGCTCATCAAGATCCGCGGGGACGCCTGCTGGCGGAACCTGACGTGTCTCTACCACCATCACGAGACCCAGCCGATGCCGGGACCGCTGAGCTGGTTCTTCCACCACCTGCCCCGCCCGCTGCACCGGGTGGAGGTCGCCGCGAACCACTTCGTCCAGCTCTTCGTACCGTTCCTGCTCTTCACCCCGCAGCCGGTCGCCACGGTCGCCGCCTGCCTGATGATCGCGACCCAGCTGTGGCTGGTGCTGTCCGGCAACTTCGCCTGGCTGAACTGGATCACCATCGTCCTCGCGCTCTCCGTCGTGGACGCCTCGCCGCTCACCGGCGCCCACCCCCAGCCCGACCCGCCGCTCTGGTATGTGGTGCTCGTCGCCCTCCTGACCGCCTTCGTCCTGGTACGCAGCTACCGCCCGGTCCGGAACCTGCTCTCCCGGCACCAGGCGATGAACCGCTCGTACGACCCGTACCACCTGGTCAACACCTACGGCGCGTTCGGCACCGTCGGCCGCGTCCGGGACGAGATCGTCATCGAGGGCACCGACGACCCGGCTCCGCACCCGGGCACGGTCTGGCGGGAGTACGGCTTCAAGGGCAAGCCCGGCGACCCCCGCCGGCTGCCCCGCCAGTTCGCCCCGTACCACCTGCGGCTCGACTGGCTGATGTGGTTCGCGGCCCTTTCCCCGGGGTACGCGCGCGAGTGGTTCGGCCCCTTCGTCGAGCGGCTGCTCGACGGCGACCGGGACACGCTCCGGCTGCTCGCCCACAACCCCTTCCCCGACGCGCCGCCCACTCACGTCCGCGCCCGGCTCTACCGCTACCGGTACACGACCTGGCACGAGCTGCGCACGACCGGGGCGTGGTGGCACCGGACGCTGCTGCGCGAGTACCTGCCGCCGATCCGGCTGCGGGAATCGGCCGACGAACACTGACGCGAGAAAGCGTCCATCGCGTACCGCGCGTACCGCGAGTCCATCGCGGCCCGCGCGTCCGTGCGCGTCGCGCAAAGCCTGTGCCCCCGGCCGCCGGAACACGGGTTCCGGCGAGCGGGGGCACAGGGGTGGATCAGCGTGTATCGGGCCTTACGTCAGGGCACCGGCTCAGTCGATGCCGGGCAGGATGTGGGGCTCGGCGAGGTCGTCCTCGTAGCCCGCGAGCCGGATGGGGGCCGAGCGGGCCCACACTTCCAGGCTTCCCAGCTCGCCCTTGCGGCGGGGCCGGTCGACGGGTTCGGCCGGTCGCGGATCCTGCTTCGTCAGTTCGGGTGTCACCGCGCACTCCTTTGTGTCGCGTACCTGTAGGACAAGTGCCGGTCGGTCGCGGTGGCGCCGTTCGTCGGGCGGGACCGCGGCCTTGGTGGCAGGCCAGTCCCCGGGCCGGCCGTGAGGATGGTGTGTCTCCTCGGTGGCCGACCGTGGACATCAGAGTAACCAAATGAGCGGATCCGCGCTCTACCGGGCTCCAAAGTGTGACGCGATCGGGTGACACAAGTCGAATGAGCGCCCTACCTCTCGGTAGAACGCTCATTCCAGGGACTGACTCGTACGGCGGAACCCGTGCGGGCCCGGACTACCACTTGGCGGGGGCGTAGTCCTTCAGGAAGCAGCCGTACAGGTCCTCGCCGGCCTCGCCGCGGACGACAGGGTCGTAGACGCGGGCGGCGCCGTCGACGAGGTCGAGGGGGGCGTGGAAGCCCTCCTCGGCGAGCCGCAGCTTGTCGAAGTGCGGGCGCTCGTCGGTGATCCAGCCGGTGTCGACGGAGGTCATGAGGATGCCGTCGGTCTTGAACATCTCCTCGCCGCTGGTCCGCGTCACCATGTTCATGGCGGCCTTGGCGGCGTTGGTGTTCGGGTGGCCGGCGCCCTTGTAGCCGCGGCTGAAGACGCCCTCCATCGCGGAGACGTTCACGACGTAGGAACGGCCGCTCGCGGCCTTCCCCGCGGCCTCGGCCATCACCGGGCGCAGCTTGCTGATGAGGATGAACGGCGCCGTGTAGTTGCACAGCTGGGTCTCGAGGAGCTCCACCGGGGAGATCTGCTCGATGCTCTGCACCCAGGTGTTGCTCTCGACGACGTCCGGCACCAGGCCGCCCGCGTCGATGGCGGTGCCGTCGTGGTGCTTGGCGATGGTCGCGTTGCCGGCGACCATCGCGAGGTCGGCGACCTGCTGCGCGTCGAGGCCGCTCACGCCGGCGGGCAGCGACGAGCCGCTGACGAGCTCGCCGACCGCGCCGGAGTTGAAGGCGCCGATGACGTGGTGGGCGGGCAGCTCACCGGCCGGCAGCGCCGCGCTCTCGCCGTCGACCAGGGCGGCGTACGCGGAGGGCAGCCGGCGCACGGTCTGCGTCGCGTTGTTGATGAGGATGTCGAGCGGGCCGGCCTCGGTCATCTGGTCGGCGAGGGCCACGACCTGGGCCGGGTCGCGCAGGTCGATGCCGACGATCTCCAGGCGGTGGAGCCAGTCCGCGGAGTCCTCCATCGCCTTGAAGCGGCGGATGGCGTCCTTGGGGAAGCGGGTCGTGATCGTGGTGTGGGCGCCGTCGCGCAGCAGCCGCAGCGCGATGTACATGCCGATCTTCGCCCGGCCGCCGGTGAGCAGCGCGCGCTTGCCGGTGAGGTCGGCGCGGGCGTCCCGCTTGGCCCGGTTCTCGGCGGCGCAGTCCTGGCAGAGCTGGTGGTAGAAGTAGTCGACCTCGACGAACCGCGTCTTGCAGACGTAGCAGGACCGGGGGCGCTGGAGTATCCCCGCGATCCGCCCCTCCTCCGTGACGGAGCTGGGCAGGATGCCCTCGGTCTCGTCGTCGATGCGCTGCGCGGAGCCGGTCGCGGTGGCCTCGGTGACCGCCTTGTCGTTGGCGGTCTTCGCCGCCCGGCGCTCCTGGCGGCGGCGCTGCTTCACGGTCCGGTAGATCCCGGCGGTGGCGCGCCGGACGAGGATGGCGTCCGGGTGGTCGACGTCCAGCTTGTCGAGCTCGTCGAGGACGCTCAGGCAGACGGCCAGGCGTTCGGGGTCGAGACCCGGCCCGTAGTCCTGGTTTTCTTCGGTCACCGTCATGGCCTTCGGGTTCCTCGTTCGCTCGTTCGTCGCCGTTCGCGGGCTTTCAAAGAAGCAACTTTACGGAGCGGGGGGCCGCGCCTCCAAACCCGTACGGGGAGCGTGGTCGAAGACACAGTCGCCGCACAGACCGCCTCCGTGGCAGCGGTAGTACAGACAGCAGCTGGCCCGGCGCAGTCGGGGTCCCCGCACCGTGCCCGCGAGCTCGGGATGCCCGAGCAGCCCCGACACAAGCCCGGCGGCCCGCTCGGCCACCTCAGGCCGCCCCTGGACGGCCGCCCACCGGCCCAGCTCCCGCAACGCCCCCGCCAGCGCCGACCCCGCGTTCCCCCACAGGAGCCGTACGGAGATCCCGCCGTCCCGCCGCAGCGCCGCGTGCAGCGGGACGAGGTGCGCCTCGACGACCACCGCCACCAGCTCGTCCACGGTGGCGGGCCGGGTCGCGGAGCCGGACCACCAGAGGTCGTCGGGCGAGGTGAGCCCCCCGTCCCAGTGCAGCTCGCCGGGGTCCAGGTCCGGGAACCGCCCGTACAGCGCGGCGGGCCCGAGCGCCGTCGACCAGAGGCGGGCGGCGAGCCCGAGGTGCGCGATCGAGGCCGCGACCCGCCGCTCGGGGGCGCCGAGCCGGGCGGCGACCCGGTCCACGCGCGCGGTGAGCGGGCCGTCCTCCCCCGCGTACAGCCGCGCGAGCGGGCGGTGCGCCCCGCCGCCCTCCGGCGCGGTGGTCCGCAGCGCGAAGAAGCCGCCCACCGATCTGCTCTCGACGAGATCCACGTTCCGCCTCCGCTGTGTCGCGCCCCGCGCCCTGCCCGGCGCCTTGCCGCGGGACCGCCGACCACCGTAGCCGGGACTGATTCGCACACCGGTTCCAAGATCGGTCACGTACCCCGCCAGACGATCGGAATGACCCCTTTCCACCCGGTCCGACCTGCGGAGGTGTACATCCCGAGGTGTACGCGGAGCCCGCGTACTGCGCCGGTCGTACGGGCGAAGACGTCCCCTGGTACGACGACGCGAACGGCCGGGAAGAGAGATCGTGGAAGGTATGAGTCCTCTCATGCTGTCCGTCGTCCTGGCCCTGGTCTCGGCGGTCGCCTACGCGTCCGCGGCGATCGTGCAGGAGCGGGTCGCGGCCTCCGCCGCGGGCCCGCGTTACGCGCCGCTGCGCAGCCCCGCCTGGTGGGGTTCCGTCCTGCTCAACGGCGTCGGCGCCGCGCTGCACGTCGCCGCCCTCGCGTACGGGCCGCTGAGCCTGGTCCAGCCGCTCGGCGCGCTCACGATCGTCTTCGCGCTGCCCCTCGCCGCCCTGTTCGTCGGCCGCCGGGCGGGGCGCCGGGCCTGGCGCGGTGCCCTCCTGGCCACCGTGGGCCTCGCCGGACTCCTGAGCCTGACCAGCGGCGCCGAGGCGCGTTCCCTGGCCGACGACGAACGCTGGCTGCTCGCGGCCGCGACCTTCGGCGGGGTGGCCGTCCTCTTCGCGGTGGCGCGCCTGGTGGGCCGGTCGGTGCTGCGCAGCATCGCCCTGGCCGCTGCGGCGGGCGTCGCGTTCGGCATCGCGTCGGTCTTCACCAAGGCCGTCGCCGAGGAGTGGACCCCCGACGCGCCGCTCGCGGAGTGGACCGCCCTGCTCACCCTCTCCGCCCTCGCCGTGACCGGCCTGCTCCTCTCCCAGGCCTCGTACCGGGGCGCAGGACTCGCCGCCCCGCTGGCCACCGTCACCGTGGTCAACCCGGTCGTCGCCGCCGCCGTCGGCCTCACCCTGTTCGGCGAGAGCTTCCGCTACGGCACGGCCGGCACCGCCGCCGCGCTGGCCTGCGGCGCGGTGGCCGCGGCCGGACTCGTCCAGCTCATGCTGGACCGCATGACCGTGACCCCGGAGTCATCCGCGGTGTCCCCCGCCGCCGCCCCCGTACCGGGCCGCACGGCGCCCGAAGCTCCCGGCGCCGCCGGCGTCCGCCACGACCCCGTCACCCACCGGTCAGATGCTGACGCCCCGGGCCCTGAGATAGGCCAGCGGGTCGATGTCGGACCCGTACCCGGGACCCGTCCGCACCTCGAAGTGGAGATGCGGTCCCGTGCTGTTGCCGGTCGACCCTGACCGCGCGATCCGCTGCCCGGCGCTCACCCGCTGCCCCTCCCTCACACTCAGCGCCGACAGGTGCGCGTACTGGCTGTACCGGCCGTCGTCGTGCCGCAGCACGATCTGATACCCGTACGCCCCCGCCCACCCCGCCGACACGACCCTCCCACCGGCCACCGCCTTCACCGACGTCCCCGTCGGCACCGGAAAGTCCACGCCCGTGTGATAGCCGCTCGACCAGGAGCTGCCGGGCTTGCCGTAACGGGTCCCGATGCCCGCGGAAACGGGAGCCGAGTAGCCGCCGTCGTCGTTGTCGGCCGCGGGGCGGGGCTTGGGGACGGGCTTGGCGGCCGGCTTCGGCGTGGGCTTGGCCGCCGGGGGCTTGGAGACGGGCTTGACCGCGGGCTTCGGGGCCGGCTTGACGGCCGCGGGCTTCGACACCGGCTTGGGGGCCGGCTTCGTCGATGCCGTGGGTGCGGGGCGCGGGGTGGTCGGCTTGGCAGGGGTCTTGGCGGGGGCCTTCCCGGGGGCGGCGGGCTTCGCCGACGGACGGGGCTTCGCCTCCTCGGCCTTCCTCGGTGCGGCGATGCGGAGGGTGAGTCGCTGGCCGGGGTGGATGAGGTCGGGGTCGTCGCCGACGACCCGCAGGTTGGCCTCGTAGAGGCCCTGCCAGCCGCCTCGTACGTGCTGGTCGCGGGCGATCACCGAGAGCGAGTCACCGGGGGTGACGGTGTACATCTCGCGGACAGTCGGGACGTCGGTGGGAGCGGGGCTCCTGGTGGGCTGCTCGGGTAAGGCGCGCTGGCCGGGCAGGGAGGTGGCCTGGGGTGCGTTGCCCGCGCGGGAGGGCTTGGTGTGCGCGGGGGTGGTGTCGGGTGCCGCGCCGCCCCGGGTGAGGCCCGCGCGGGGACCGCAGGAGGGCCAGGCGCCGGGGCCCTGGCCCTTGAGGACGCGTTCGGCGATGGCGATCTGCTGGTCCTTGGAAGCCAGGTCGGCGCGGGGCGCGTAGTGCGTGCCGCCGTACCGCTCCCAGGTGGACTGGCTGAACTGGAGGCCGCCGAAGTAGCCGTTTCCGGTGTTGATGTGCCAGCTGGAGGAGGACTCGCAGGACGCGACCTTCTCCCACACGTCGAGCGAGGCGGCCTGCGCGGCGCCCGCGCCCATCAGCGGCAGCGCCATGCCGGCGCCTCCCGCGGTGACGGTGAGCGAGGCTCGGTTGATCCGGCTCGGCTGGTTGCGGCGGTGACGTCCGCGTACGGCCATGGGCCCCCCTTGAACACAGCAGCAGCCGTCCAAGTTAGGGGGTGCGCACGCTCCGTGACAAGGCCTGGGCGCAACCTCAAGCCCCTTGTGTCACCTACCGGTTGGAACCTGGTTCACCGACCCGCCGGACCCGGCTGCGGCTGAGGCTCCGGCTCCGGTACGGGTCCTCCGGGCTGCGGCGCCGGCCCTGGCGCGGGGTCCGGCGGCACCGGCACCGGGTTCGGTGGCGGCACCGGCACCGGCGGCGGCGTGGGCACCGGCGGCGGGATCGGCGAGGGCGGCAGCGGGTCGGGATACGGGTGCGTCATCACAGACCTCTCGGTCGACGTTCCCCCCTCCCAGAGTGGCCCGGCGAACGCAGCCGCGCCCGCCGGACCCCCTCCTTCGGGTCACCACAGTCCAGGGGTGGCCTTCAGCTGGAGCTTCGCCGCGCGGACCACCTCGGCCGGCGGTACGGGCGCCTCGTCCGGATGCTTCAGCGCCCACTTGGCGGCGTACGGGCAGAGCGGCACGACCGGCACGCCCTCACCGGCCGCGATCGTGTAGAACTCCCGCACGAGCGCCCCCGCGATCCCCTTCCCCTCGTGCCCGTCCTCCACGATCGTGTGGACCGCCACCAGCGCATGGGGTGCGTCATCGAGCACGAAGTACACGATGACGCCGACGAAGGTCTCCTCCTCGAACGCCTCAAGCCGCCCGTTCGCCCGGTCGTCGCGAATCCTCAGCTCCGCCATGAGGCGCTCTCCCTGATCTCTGTCCTACGCGGGTACGACTCCGGGCACCGCGTGCGGCGCCCGCACCGTGTCACTCCCCGGCACCGGCGCCGACGCATCGGCCCCCAGCTCCACCATGCGGTTCCCCGCGTCGACGTGCACCACACGCGGCACGAACGTCCGCGCCTCCGCGTCGTCCACCTGCGCGTAACTGATCAGGATCACCAGATCCCCCGGATGCACCAGATGCGCCGCCGCCCCGTTGATCCCGATGACCCCGGAGCCCCGCTCCCCCTCGATCACATACGTCTCGAGCCGCGCCCCATTGTCGATGTCGACAATGTGCACCAACTCCCCCGGCAGCAGATCCGCCGCCTCCATCAACTCCGCGTCGACCGTCACGGAACCGACGTAGTGCAGGTCCGCCTGGGTCACGGTCGCCCGGTGGATCTTCGACTTGAACATCGTGCGTATCACTGAGGTACTCCTGGACATAGGCTCCCTGCCTGCTTTTTGCAGGTCAAGGGCTGTTTCCACACTCTACGACGAGCCGCAGGTCCGGGCAGCTGTCCCGCCGCCGCGACTCCCCCCAAGGCTACGCAGCGAACCGTCGAACGCCCCCGTGATCGCCGTCACTCCCAAGGGGCGGCGGCGCCGTCGCACATTCGTCGTCGAACAGCGGCGCGGTCTCGGCCTTCGGCCGGACGCTGTCGACCCCGGAGCCCTGCGCTGGGAGGGCGGAGCGCATGCGGTGGCTCCCGCGTCCGGAGCACCCGAGGAGGGACGACGGCCGCGGGAGCACGGGTGGTCAGCGGGTGCGGTCAGGCGATGGTGATGCCGTCGAGCAGGAAGACGGTCGACAGGTAGGTGTCTTCGGTGCCGGCGAACTCCAGCTTCACCGTCTGCCCCTTGTAGGCGGACAGGTCGACGGTCCTCTGGACGTATCCGGAGCTCGCGTGGGCGTTGGAGTAGGTGGCCAGTGTGGTGCCGTTGACGTTGACCTTGAGGGTGTCGTAGGCCGCGGAGCCGGACTCCTGGGTGGAGACCTTCAGCCAGAAGGTGAGCTTCGGGGCGCCGGTGGAGGGCACCGCGATGTTCGACTGGGACAGGGACTCGACGGCGTCGGCGCCGTAGCCCATCATCCAGGCGTACCAGGACCCGTCACGCGCGGCCTGCAGGGACGAGTTGGTGATGATGCTGTCGCTCTGGGTCCAGCCGCCGGTGCCCTGTTCGAAGCTGCCGTTGGCCAGGGCGTTCCCGCTGGGGGGCGTGGTCGGCGAGGGGGTGGGGGTGGACGGCGAGGGAGTGGGGGTGCCGGGGTCGGGCAGGGCGGTGCCGACGCTGACGGCGGCCCAGGCCTTGGAGACGAGGTAGCGCTCCTGGGAGTTGGTGCCGTACAGGTCGGCGGCGGCCTGCAGGGTGGCGGTGCGGGCGCCGGCGTAGTTGGTGGTGGAGGTCATGTAGGTGGACAGCGCCCGGTACCAGACCGCGGCGGCCTTGTCCTTGCCGATGCCCGCGAAGGTGTCGTTGTTGCAGGTGGTGCCGGTGTGCGAGCGTCCGCCGATGGTCTTCGCGCCGGTGCCCTCGGCGGCCAGGTAGAAGAAGTGGTTGCCGATGCCGGAGGAGAGGTGCACGTCCACCGAGCCGGCGCTGGAGTTCCAGCAGGACAGGGATCTGCCGTCGGCGACCGGGCTGTCCATCCGGCGCATGTAACCGCCCGACATGTTGAGCTTCTCGCCGATGTAGTAGTCGCCCGGGTCGCCGGTGTTGTCGGCGGAGAACTCGACCATGGTGCCGAAGATGTCGCTGGTGGCCTCGTTCAGGCCGCCGGACTCGCCGGAGTAGTTGAGGTTGGCGGTGGCGGCGGTGACGCCGTGGCTCATCTCGTGCCCGGCCACGTCGAGCGCGGTCACCGGGGTGTTGCTGTTCTGCGAGGAGCCGTCGCCGAAGTACATGCAGAAGCAGTTGTCGTCGTAGAAGGCGTTGAGCAGCCCGGTGTCGACGTGCACGTAGGCGGGGGCGCCGCGGCCGTCGTTGCGGATGCCGGAGCGGTTGAAGGAGTTCTTGTAGTAGTCCCAGGTCTTCGCCAGGCCGTAGGAGGCGTCCACGGCGGCGCTCTCGCGGCTGGAGCTGGTGCCGTTGCCCCAGGAGTTGGTGGTCTTGGAGAAGGCCCGGGCGTTCTGCCTTGGGCTGGACTGCGGGCTGTTGTACGAGTCGTAGACGATCGTGCCGCCGTGCGCGGCGTCGGTGAGGGTGTAGCCGCTGCCGGTCTGGGTGGTCTCGAGGGAGACCTGGCCGACGGTGACGCCGTTGCCGGTGCCCGTGATGCTCTGGTGCAGCTCGTACTGGTCCAGCGCCGCGCCGCTGGTCGCGTCGACGATCACCGCCTCCCGCGAGGTGGGGCCGGTCTCGCCCGCGCCCGTGATGGTCGAACGGTAGGCGAGGACGGGGATCTTGCCGACCGCGTACACCATCAGGGTGCTGTCCTTGCTTCCTGCCTTGGCGTGCTTCACGTGCTTGGCGTGCTTCACGGCCTTGGCCGAGGCGTCGGCCGCCGTCAGCTTCGGGGTGGTGCCGGCGACCCGGATCGCGCCCTGGTGCGCCAGGTCCGAGCCGGTGATCGTGCCGTCCTCGGCGAGGTGCACCACCAGGTCGCCGCCGATGACGGACAGGCCTCTGTAGGTGCGGTCGTAGCGCACGTGCCGGGTGCCGTCGGCGTCGATCAGCACGTCCTTGGCCACCAGGCGCTCGTCGGGGCCCAGTCCGAGGGCGCGGGCGGTGGCGGCCGCGTTCCGGGTGGCCGTGCGTATCGCCTCGCCGCGCGCGTCGGCCGTCATCGCCTGGAAGCCGGCGCCGGGTTGGGCGGCGGAGTTGCCGGCGGTCGCGGTGGGCCGGGGAGCCGCGGTGGACTGGGTGGCCACCACGGTCACGGAGCCCAGGGCGAGGGCTGCCGCGACACCGGCTGCCAGGGCGTTCTTGCGGTTCATCGCAATCCTTCCGCCGGGCCTTGTCGGGGATGTGCCGCAGAACGTCATCTGGGGTGCGGGGGGCGTTCGGCAGCGGTTGGCTCGGCTGTGGCCATGAGGCTAGGGACGCGGGGCCCGGCCGACATCGGGGCAATCCCTTGACCTGGACGGGGAGGCCCGGCGGGCGCACCATGGCCCGATGCCAGACTCCGAGATGTGGATGAACGCGTCCCCCGAGCGCGGTCCCGTGCTGCCGGTGGTGCCGGAAGACGTGCACGGCACCCGCCGGGTGGTCCTGTTCGGGCCGCCCGGAAGCGGCAAGACCACCGCGGCCGGGACCCTGGGGCGACGGCTGGGCCTCCCCGTCCTGCGGCTGGCCCCGCGTCCGCAGGACGCCCGGGTTTCCTGTGCCGGGCTGCTCGAACTCGCGCTGGCCCTCGAAGCACTGCCCGCCGCACGGGAGCTGACGGCGGGACTCGACGAGGCCGCCGAGCAGCCGGGCTCCCCGGGCGATGCCGGTTCGGCCCTTCGGTTGCGCCGGCAGACGGCCGCCCTGCTGCGGGAGGCACCGCCCATGACGCTGGTGGTGGACAACGCCCAGTGGCTGGACCCGGCCAGTGCGGCCGTCCTGGGCTGGGCGCTGCGCCTGACCCCCGACCTTCCCGTCATCGCGGCCGAGCGCACCTGGCGCCCGGGGGGCGCGGGCCACTGGTGCGGGGAGGGCACGTACGCGGTGCGCATCCCGCCCCTGACGGCGACCCAGGTCGCGGCTCTGCTGTCCCCGTACCGGCTCGCCCCCCGCGAGGTCACGCGCATCCACACCCACAGTGGCGGGAACCCGGCCCTGGCCCTGGCGCTGGCCGACGGGTCGCACCCGCTCCCGGACTGGGACGGTGGAAGCGAGTCGGCCCTGCCGCCGACGGCCCGCCGACTGGTGGGCGAGTGGCTGGACGAGGTACCGGCCCCGGTACAGGAACTGCTGACGTTCGCCGCACTCGACGAGCGGCCCGACCTCGACCTGCTGAGTCGTCTCGGCGGCCCGGCAGCCGAAAGCCTCCTGGCCGGGGCCGAGGCGGCCGGACTCGTCGAACTGGGACCGCCCGGCGGAACGTTGCGGTTCACCGCCTCCGCGATCGGCACCGAACTCGTGGCCCGGCTGCCGGGCCACGCGCGCAGGCGCCTGCACACGCTCCTGGCCGAGGCCAGCCGTGACGGCGTCCGTCGCGACCGGCACACGGTGCTGGCGGCCGACGCCGCCGACCCGCAGTCGGCCCTCCGAGCCGCCCGCGCCGCCGTACGCGCCCGGCAGCGCGGCGACCACGCGCTGGCGGCAGAGCTCTCCCTCCTCGCCGCCCAGCGCACCCCGCACGAGGACAGCGACCTGCTCACCGAACGGGCCCTGACCGCCGCACGCGACGCCGCCCACTACGGCGACCTCCCCCGCGGCCGGGCAGCCGCCCGCCTCATCGTGGGCCACGACACCACCCCGGCCCAGCGCGTCGACGCCCTCGTCGCCCTGATCGACGCGAGCGGCCGGCACCTGCGGTGCGCGGACGAGCTGTTCGCCGACGCACTCCACGCGGCGGCCGGACGTTCCGACCTCACCGCGCAGATCCTCATCCGCCAGTCGCTCTGGGCCAACGTCAATGAGGGCGACCCCCACCGGGCATGCGCCCTGGCCGGCCGGGCCACCGCCCTCGCCGAGACCGCCGACGACACCACCACCGTCATGGCCCTCACGATGCAGGCCCGCTTGCAACGGGTCCTCGGCCACCCCGACGCCGAGGCCACGCTCAGCCGTGCCCTGTCCCTGCCGCGCACCGCCTCCATCCCTGTCAACGGCACCCCCCAGCACCTCGCCGCCCGGCACGCCCTCTTCGACGACCGCCCCGAGGAGGCCATCACCGTGCTGCTTCCCCTGCTCGTCGAAGCCGAGCGGACGGGAGACGCCGAGGCGACCGTGGACATCCTGCGCAGCCTCTCCGAGGCCGAACTCCGCGCCGGACGGTGCGCCAGGGCGCTCGACCACGCCCACCGCGCCCAGGCGCTGACCGACAAGACCTCCCTGTCACCCGCACCGGCGTGCTACACCTCCGCCCTCGTCGAGGGCGCCGCCCGGCGCACCGACCTCGCCCTCGTCCACGCGCGCCGCGGAGTCGACACGGCCCGGCAGGAGGACAACAAGGTCTTCCTCTCCCGCAACCTCTTCGCCTTCGGCCACCTCCTCCTGGCGACCGGCCGCCTCAAGGAAGCCCTGGAGGCCCTGGAGGAGGTGCGGGACCTGGAGGAACTCCAGCAGGTCCGTGACCCCTCCGTCCTGCGCTGGCATCCCGAACTCGCCGAGACCCTCGTCGCCCTCGGCCACCTCGACCGGGCGCAGAGCCTGCTGGACGACACCCGCCGCACCGCGACCGACCTCGGCCGGGACACGGTCCTCCCTCCGCTCGAACGTGCCCAGGCGCTTCTGGACGCTGCCCGTGGCGACTACGACACCGCGGCCCGGCGCCTCACCGAAGCGGCCGACCGTCTCCGCCACCTCCCCCTCGAACGCGGCAGGACCCTGCTGGCGCTCAGCCACACCGAACGACGCGGACGCCGGCGGGCCAGCGCCCGCACCGCCGCGCAGGGCGCCGCCGACCTCTTCGCCGCCCACCAGGCGTACCCCTGGGCCGAAACCGCCGCGGAGACCCTCGGCCGACTGGAAGCCGCCCCCACGGGCGACAGCGCTCGCCCCCGCCTCACCTCCGCCGAACAGCGCTGCGCCGAACTCGCCGCCGCCGGAGCGAGCAACCGCGACATCGCCACGACCCTCACCGTCAGCGTCAAGACGGTCGAAGCGACCCTCACCCGCGTCTACCGGAAACTCGGCCTGCACTCACGCTTCCAACTCGCGCACACCGTCCCGCCAGTACGGGAGTGACCCGCCCGGACGGCTCCAGGAGCCGCCAAAGCCTGCCGTCGGCAGGCGGCTGCCTTCCGAGCCTCCGGCGTGATGCCGTTTCGGCGTTACGGGGTGCCGGCTTGCTCGGTCCCGCGAGTCCAGGTGTTCATGATGATGAAGGTCTTGGTGCCCTCCACCTTGCCGGTCCGGCGTACGGCGTTGATCACCTGCTGAAGATGGGTCACGTCCCGGACGCGTAGCTTGAGCAGGGCGTCGGAGGTGCCGGCGATGCTGTGGCTCTCCTCGATCTCCGGGATGCTCTCGGAGATGCCCTGGATCTCGTCGCTGTCGGTCGCGCCGAGCAGGCGGATCTCGATGAACGCCTGAAGCATCCCCGCCCGGCTGTCCTCGATGACCGCGGTGTAGCCGCGGATCACACCCGCCCTCTCCATGCGCTCTATACGGCGGGCGCACGGAGCCGCCGAGAGTCCCACGGCACGTGCGATCTCCGACACGGGCGCTCGCCCGTCCTTGCGGAGGATGTTCAGTATGTGGCGGTCGATCGAATCCACGGCCGGCTCCCCGAATCATGCGCGCCACGCATGAGTCACGCGCTGAAAGCTCCATCGCTTCTTATGGATCGAGTGAATCACGCTCGACATGTGCGTGATGATGCCGGGCCTGTCGCCCGGTGACCTCCGTCCTGCCATCGTCATGGTGTCCGGGTGATCCCCGGCAGGAGGCCCGCACCGGCCCACCCCTACGGCGCGGTCTCCGACCAGGTGACAGGTGCGCGGGCATCCCCGGCACCCCGCGGCCGGCCCCACATCCTGGGGCCGGCGCCGGTTACCACCAGTGGGCGTGCAGGACGGTGGACAGCACGTACTGCCCGGTCAAGGCTCGGCGCCGGCGCGGTGTGCGGTGTCCGCGTGTCCGTCGTCGACGGCACCGGTAGCGGGTATGCCCAGTGGTCTTCCGGGTAGCCGCCATCCGTCACGAAGCGCACATAGGCGTAGATTCGCATGCAGGTAGGGATGACCAGCCATGGAAGCCCAGGCGAGTACCGGGCCGGCCAGGACCGACGTAGCCCCCGGAGAAGGCGTCCGGACATGTCGCCCCGCCATCGTGGGCCGGACACGGTCCGAGGACGCGGACGGTGACGCGCCGCCGGCCGCGCCGGAATGGAACATCATCCGGGGCGAGGACTAGGCGCCCAGCATGGCTGCCGACCAGGCGTCCGGCGCGGCGGGATCGCGTACGCGGCTCCCGCGCTTCTGCCCGCCCAGTGAGATCAGGGTCGCATCCGTGCCCGCCGGGCACGTCTACGTACGGCACGTGCACGCGGCGGACGGGGCCGACGGGGTGGTGCTCCTCCCCGACCCTCGTCCCAACGGCGCTCCGAGCACGTCGCAGCGCTGGTGGCCACCGGCGATGCTGGATCCGGGCTGGGTGCGCGAACACGCCGACAGTTTCGACGTCTACCACCTGCACTTCGGATTCGACGCGCAGAGCCCGCAGCAGTTGGCGGAGCTCGTCACCAACTGCGGTGGCAGGACAAGCCGTTGATCCAGACCGTTCACGACCTGCGCAACCCTCACCAGCCCGACCGCAGCATCCATGACGCCGCCCTCGACGTGCTGGTCCCCGCCGCCGACTGCCTGATCACCCTCACTCCGGCGCGGCGGCCGAGATCGCGGCCCGCTGGGGGCGCACCGCGCACGTCCTGCCCCATCCCCACGTCGTGGAGGAGCGGCAGCTCACGGCTGCGCGGGCGTCGCACCCGGACTTCGTGATGCGGGCCGCTCGCGCGGCGACCTCGACGTCGACTGTGTGCCGGGTCCGCGCAGCGTGGCACGTTACGCCGAGGCGGCGTTCGACGGAGGTCTCCTGTCCGGGACGGTCGCCTACCTCCCACCGCCGCCCTCGGACGGCTACCGCCTCGCCGATCTGCCCTTGCTGGCCGGTCCGCATCCGGGCCGCCCCGCTCCGCCCTCGGACGTGCTCCTGAGCGGCGGCGACCCGGACCTGTTCTGGTCCCTGTCGTTCGCACTGACCGCGGCCACCTGGCGGCGCGTCGGCGGGTTCTGCGAGGGGTACACCGGCTACGGGGGCGAGGACCCGGACCTCGGGCGCCTCGCGCACCTCGCGGGGGTGGACCTGTGCTGGCTCGGCGGAGCCCCCGCCTACCACCAGTACCACCCCGTGGAGGACCCACCGGCGCGCCACCCCCACGACATCCTCCGCAACGGAGCCCTGTTCCGGCGCCGTTGGGGACACTGGCCGATGGAGGGGTGGCTGCACGCGTTCTCCCGCATGGGCCTCGTGCGGTTCGACACCGCGACCGGCGCCTGGCAGGCCACGGGCGCCGGGGAACGGCAAGCCCACCCGCACGGACAGCCTCCAGCCGGTTGACGCCGGTGTCCGGGTACGCGCCCGCGTGAGGGGCGGCCTGCCTTCGTTCGGCGGGCGTCGCCAAAACGGGCGGGATGCATCGCGATCATCGGGGTAGGCGGACGGTGTGAACAAAACGACCGAAACCACTCCTTTGCGTGCCGTCGCACTCGTCTGCACGCTGTCTCCGTCGCCGAAGCGGTCCAGCTCCCAGTTGCTGGCCGAGCAGACCATGGCGGCCCTGTCCGACCACGGAGTCACCGGCAAGGTGATCCGGATCGCCGATCATGACGTGAAACCCGGTGTCGAGGTGGACATGGGCGACGGCGATGCCTGGCCGGAGATCCGGGACACCATCCTGGGCTGCGACATCCTGATCCTGTCCACGCCCATCTGGCTCGGCCACCCGTCCAGCGTCGCCCAGCGCGTCCTCGAGCGCCTCGATGCCGAGCTCGGCGAGAGTGACGAGGGGGGTCGGATGCTCACCTACGGCAAGGCCGCGGCCGTCTGCGTCGTGGGCAACGAGGACGGCGCGCACCACGTCGGCGCCGAGCTCTTCCAGGGGCTGAACGACGTCGGCTTCTCCCTCGCCCCGAACGCCGTCACCTACTGGGTCGGCGAGGCCATGCAGCGCACCGACTACCAGGACCTCGACGAAACCCCCGAGAAGTCCGCCGCCACGACCAGGACCCTGGCGGCGAACACGGCGCATCTCGCGCGCCGCCTCAAAGCGGCCCCGTACCCGCCGACCGCCTGATCCTCCTCCCCGGCTCGTCGAAAGGAGACCGTCATGCCGTCCCCTCAGCAGCCTCACCTCATCGATCCGGTAGGGCTGCATCCCCGTCCGCCGTTCCCCGAGCAGGACCAGAAGCATCCCGGTTCCACCGAGGCGATGGACCCCCGCCCCGATCACGGGGAGGACACTTACCGGGGTAACGGACTGCTGCGCGACCGCAAGGCCCTGGTCACCGGAGGGGACTCCGGAATCGGCCGGGCCGTGTGCCTGGCCTTCGCACGGGAAGGAGCCGACGTCGTCTTCACCCATCTGCCCGAGGAAGGCGAAGAGGCCGAGGAGACCGTCCGCCTGGTCACGCAGGCCGGCCGCACCGCCGTGGGCGTCGTATGCGACATCCGGCACGAAAACAAGTGCACCGCCCTTGTCGACCAGGCGGTGGACGCGCTGGGCGGCATCGACCTGCTCGTCAACAACGCCGCTTACCAGATGGCGCAGCCGGACGGAATCGCGGCGATCACCACCGCGCAATTCGACCGCGTGATGAAGACCAACCTGTACGGAATGTTCTGGATCACCAAAGCCGCGCTGGCCCATATGCCCCGCGGCTCCTGTGTCATCAACACGGCCTCCGTACAGGGCTACCAGCCCAGCCCTCATCTCCTCGACTACGCCATGACCAAGTCCGCGATCATCTCGTTCACCCACAGCCTCGCCCAGATGCTCGCCGAGCGCGGTATCCGTGCCAACGCCGTGGCACCAGGACCCGTATGGACCCCGCTGATCCCGGCCACCATGCCCGACCCCACGAAGTTCGGCGAGCAATCGCCGTTGGGCCGACCCGCACAGCCGGCCGAAATGGCACCCGCGTACGTCTTTCTCGCCTCCGACCAGGCCACTTACATCACCGGCGAGATCATCAACGCAACCGGTGGAACCCCCCTGCCGTGAACTCGGGAAGGACGCCGGCCGTCCGCGAACCGGCCGTCGCCCGTGCGTGCGGTCACGGAGACGGGGTACACGCAGGGTCCGGAACGACCCGGAGCCGTACGCGCGCGGAAGGAGGCGTCATGTGCCCGGAGCCCGGCTACAGGAGGACGTCGCCGGCGGGGGACGGCGCGGCCGGGGTCCGGCTGCTGTTGGTGCGCCACGCGAAGGCCGTGCGCAAGGGCCGGCGGATCGACGACTTCGAGCGCGAGTTGAGCGAGCGAGGCAAGGGGGACGCGCCACGGACCGGCCGCTGGCTCGCGGGCTCCGGTGTCGCACTCGACTTCGTGCTCTGTTCCCCGTCGCGCAGGACCCGCGAGACCTGGCAGCTCGCCGCCTCCGCGCTGGAGGACCCGCCGCCCGTCGTCCACGACGAGCGCCTCTACAAGACGCCGCCCGGCACGCTGGTCTCCGTCCTGGCCGAGCGGGGCCCCGGACTTCGCACCGTGGGCCTTGTCGGCCACAACCCGGGGATACGCGAGCTGGCCGCCGGCCTGTGCGGGAGTGGCCCTCCTGATCTGCTGGAACGGGTGAGGGCGGGCTTCCCGACCTCGGGCGTGGTGCTGATCGAGCTGCCCGGGGGCTGGGAGTCACTGGCCCCCGGCGGCGGAAGGGTGATCGCCTGCTGGTCACCGGACGACTGATCCCGACGGCGGGCCGGGCGCGGCGGAGTGCCCGTGTCGTTCGGCCGCCGCCCACGGCGGCGGGGCGGGATTCCCGGTCGGCCCCGGAGGAGGGGCCCGAGCGATGAGGAGGGGCGCACACACCCCGCGACGGTACGGAGACGAAGGAGGGACCATGGGCGAGCAGAAGCAGCACAGGACGGATGAGGACCGCGCCGGCCGGCCGCGCACCACGCCTGCCGAGGCGGAGGGAGAGAGCGGCGACGAGGAGGCCCGCAGGGAGGCCGAGGAGGCGGTGTCCTCCCGGGGACTGCCCGGCGGCCGGCGCGAGACCGGCGGGCGGCAGGGGGCCACGGGCCGTGAAGCCACCGACCCGGAGGGCGCGGGCGGTCACACCGACAAGCACCAGCGCCCCGGGGTGGGGCGCGAGGAGCAGACGCGCGGGCGCGACGGCTGACGGCCTCGCGTCCCCACGTCACCGGGCCGGCGGCACGTCCGGCACCGCTCACGTACGCCGGCGCCCCGCGCGATGTACCGCGCGGGGCGCCGGCGTACGGCCGTGAGGGGCGGGTGGGCGTCAGCGATGGCGCAGCCTGCCGAACAGGCGGCGTGCCTGGGCGCGCCTGCGCGGGTCGGCCGCGGCGCGGCGAAGCGACGCCGCCGCGTCACGGCCCCGGGGGCTGCGGGCGAATCGCTTGATGCGGTCCAGCAGTGCGGTCATGGGGGTTCTCCTCCGATGTCCGTGTCCTGGGACTCCGTATTGCCCCGGGCGGCCGTCTCACACCCTCCGCTTATTGACGATCGGTCAGGACGGGCTCGGACCGGCCGGTTCCGGCTGTCTCCGAGGACGGCGGAATGATCCCCGCGGACCCGGGTACGCGGACGCTGTCCAACCCGCAGGGGAGGAGCAACCAACATGGGTCTGGGACTGTTCATCATCATGATCGCCGTCGGCGCGATCCTCACGTTCGCGACCGACTGGGAGATCGAAGCGGTCGACCTCGATCTGGTCGGCCTGATCCTCATGGGCGTCGGCCTGCTCGGGACCGCCGTCTACACCAGCGTGCTGCGCCGCCGCCGGATGGTGGTCCCGCCAGTGGCGCCCACGGTCACCGACGACGACCGTCGTGACCTGCTCTGAGGCGGCCCGCACGTCCGGCGCCGCGCCCCGCACGAACCCAGCGACAGAGGAGTGACAGCGATGACCGACCATCTGTGGTCCTTCAGTGCCGAGTCCGGCCACCTGGCGGGTACCGACCTCACCGGGTGGCGCGTCGAGGCCGCCGACGGGCACATCGGCAAGGTGGACAAGCACTCCGACGAGGTGGACGACTCCTACCTCGTCGTCGACACGGGCGTCTGGATCTTCGGCAAGGAGGTGCTCGTCCCGGCGCGGGCGGTGACCCGCGTCGACCTGGAGGAGCAGACCCTCCACCTCGCCCTGTCGAAGGAACAGGTCAAGGACTCGCCCGAGTTCGTCTCCGACAAGCACCTCGCGGACCGCCAGTACCGCGAGGAGATCGGCCAGTACTACCGCACGTCCTGGCCCTTCGGGGGAGGCGTGGGCGGCTTCTGACGGCCGCCGGTCCGCCCCGGTCCGCACGAGCTCAGCAGCACGTCCCCGGCAGGGGGACGATGCGCCTCCGAGAGAAAGGTGTCGCCATGTCCAAGGTGGAGGAGTCGGTCGAGGTCGAGGTCCCGGTGCGCGCCGCGTACGACCAGTGGACCCAGTTCGAGTCGTTCCCGCGATTCATGGACGGCGTGGAACGGGTCGAGCAGCGTACGGACACGCTCACGCACTGGGTCACCGAGATCGGCGGTGCGCGGCGCGAGTTCGACGCCGTCATCACCGAGCAGATCCCGGACGAACGCGTCGCCTGGACGACGGTCGAGGGCGAGGCCCGCCAGGCTGGCGTGGTGACGTTCCACCGCCTCGACGACACCCGGACGAAGGTCATGCTCCAGATGGACTTCGCCCCCGAAGGGCTGACGGAACAGGCGGGTGACAAGCTCGGCTTCGTCAAGCGCAAGGTGGCCGGAGACCTCAAGCGGTTCAAGTCGTTCATCGAGGAGCGCGGTGGCCTCCAGACGGGCGGCTGGCGCGGATCGGTCTGAGGCCCCGGCGCCGGCGCGCCCGTGCCGGAGCCCCGCTCCCTGGCCGCGCGTCGGCGAACGCGGCCGCCCCGCTCGGGCCCCCTCCCGACGCGGGGCGGCCGCATGCCCCGGCCGTCTCCCGGCGGGCCGTGCTCCGGCTCGAAACCGAGGGGTGTGAATCCCGATCGGCGGGGCAGGCGGGAGTCGAGCGAGGGACACGCTCACGCCGGACGATCCACGGTCCCCCCCTGCCGTGGATCGGTGGCGCCCGTGAGTGGCCCGCACCCGTGGAAGGTGCGGGCCACTCGCCTGTCGTCCCGAACGGCCGTCCCGAGCCGCCATCCCGAGCGGCCATCGCGAGCGGCCATCCCGGACCGCCATCCCGAACCGCGGCCCCCCGCCGGCCACCGCCCCCGGCCGTCGCCCCGAGCCCGTGCCGCGAGGTCGCGGGCGCCGGCTCGTCCGAGGGCCGAGGCGGGTTTTCCGCGTCCTCGGGGGTTCGACCCGGGAAGAGCGGTCATACGAACTTGTAGGCCACGGAAGCAGGCTGACGGGCAACCGGCCTACGGAACCCACCCAGGAGGCGCTCATGTCGAACCCGACCCGAGCCCTCGGCCACGTGGCGCCGTGCGCCGCGCCGGTGGGACCGACCGACCCCACGCCGGCCGTCCCCACACCGGCTGTCCCCCTGCCGGGTGCCCCCGTGCACGGCATCTCCGTGCGCGGCGTCCCGGTGCGGGGGCTCCCCGTGGGGACGGGGCCACGCCCGCGCGTTCCGGAGGCCGCAGTCCCGTCCGAGGACCCCAGTGCCCCGGGCCGGAGCGGGGAGGGCCGTACGTACGCTCCCTCCGCGACCCCCGGCGCACCGCGCCGACGGGACGGACAGGAGGGGCGGGAGGGGCCGGACGGGTGGACCGACGGCCTCGCCACCGGCGACGGTGGGCACGCGCCCCCGCGAACGGCCGGTACGCCGCGGGCCTGACTCCGCACCGTGCCGCGCCGGACGGAAGCCCCCGCACCAGACGGGGGCTTCCGCCGTGAGACGGCGGTTCCGCCGCCCGACCCGTGCTGCTGAGGAGGATTCATGGACGAACGAGACGGCGGTGCGCCGGAAGTCGGCCCGAGGGCGCGCCGGCGCGGCAACAAGGCATCAGAGCCCGGCACCGGCACCGGTGGGTACGACGGACGCGGGGAGACGGAGGAGGAGCGCGCGGACCGGCGCTGGCAGGAGCTCCTCCAGGAGATCCGGGTGGCGCAGACCGGCGTCCAGATCCTCCTCGGCTTCCTCCTCACCGTGGTGTTCACCCCCCTCTTCCACGGCCTGGAGCAGACCGACAGGACGGTCTACCTGGTCACGACCGTCCTCGGATCGCTGGCGACGGGCGCGCTGATCGGCCCCGTCTCCTTCCACCGGATCGTGTCGGGGCGGCGGGTCAAGCCCCAGGCCGTCATCTGGGCCTCCCGGCTCACCTTCACCGGCCTCCTGCTGCTGCTCGCGACGCTGATGTCCGCCCTGTTCCTGATCCTGCGCGTGGCGACGCACGACCCGTACGTGCCCTGGCTGGTCTCCGGCGTCCTCGCCTGGTACCTGATCTGCTGGTTCGCCCTGCCCCTGTGGGTCCGCGTCCGCTACACCGATCGCGGCTGAGCGGGACGGAGGAGGGGGCGGTCCGCCGGTCGGCGGGCCGCCCCCTCCTCCGCGAGGGCAGGCCCCCGCGGGTCCGGCGCTTCATCGCTCAGCGTGCGCCGGAGGGCAGGTTCTCCTTGATCTTGGCGATGGCGAAGCCCCACCCCTGGGACACCGTGGGCTTGCCCGGGACGGCCACTTCCGCAGGGTTGGTCAGCACGTCGAGGAGGACTGGGCCGGGCAGGGTGAGCGCCTTGCGCACGGCATCGTCCAGTTCGCCCGGCGCGGTGACGCGGATGCCGGTCAGCCCGAGCGCCTGGGCCACCGCGGCGAAGTCGGGGTTGTCCAGCACTGTCCCGAACTCGGGAAGCCCCGCCTGCTCCTGCTCCAGCTTGACCATGCCGAGGCGGCGGTTGTCGAAGACGACGAGCTTCACCGGCAGCCGTTCGGAGCGGATCGTCATCAGGTCGCCGAGGAGCATGCCGAGGCCGCCGTCGCCGCAGAAGGCCACGACCTGCCGGTCCGGGGCCCACAGCTGCGCACCGATGGCCTGGGGCATGGCGTTGGCCATGGAGCCTAGGTTGTAGGAGCCGATCAGCCGGCGGGTGCCGCGCATGCGGACGAGCCGCGAGAGCCACACGGTGGCCATGCCGGTGTCGGAGGTGAAGATCGCGTCGTCGGCGGCGTGGCGGTCGACGGCCGCGGCGAGGGCCTCGGGACGGATGTCCGCCTCCCGGTTGTCGAACAGGGCCCGTACGCGTCCAAGGAGCCGCCTGTCGTGGGCGGGGTCGGCGAGGCCGGCCTGCCCCTCCTGCCAGTCCGCGTACCGTTCGCGTGCCCCGTCGAGGTGGGAACGCGACGTGACGGGCGCAAGGAGCGGCAGCAGGGCCCGCAGCGTCGCGCCCACGTCCCCGGCGAGCCCGACGTCCACGGGGACGCGGCGCCCGAGGTGTTCCTCACGGCTGTCGATCTGCACGACCCGGCAGTTGTCCGGGTACCAGTCCCGGTAGGGGAAGTCGGTCCCGAGCATGATCAGGGTGTCGCAGGAGTCCATGGCGTGGGCCGCGGCCGGGTTGCCGATGAGGCCGGTCTGGCCGACCTCGTACGGGTTGTCGTCCTCGAAGCCCTCCTTGCCCTTCAGGGTCAGCACCATGGGCGCCGAGAGCAGCTCGGCGGCGCGCAGCACCTCCTCGCGGGCCTCCTGGGCGCCGCGGCCGACCAGGAGGGTGACCCGCGAGCCCCGGCCGATCGTCTCGGCCGCCTCGGCGAGCGCCGGGTCGTCGGGGCGCGTGACGGCCGGGCGCGGCAGCGCGAACCGCGTCGGCCGGTCCTCCTCGACCTCCTGGTCACCGAGGTCGCCGGGGACGGTCAGCACCGCCACGCCCCGCCCGGTCACGGCCGCCCGTACCGCGGACTCCAACAGCCAGGGCATCTGGGAGGGGGAGGTCATGGTGACCCGGTACACGGCCACGTCCCGGAAGAGGAGGTCGTTGTCGACCTCCTGGAAGTAGTCCCCGCCCCTCTCCGACAGCGGCACCTGGCCGCAGATCGCCAGGACCGGCGCGCCGCTCTTGGCCGCGTCGTACAGGCCGTTGAGCAGGTGCACCGAGCCCGGCCCGACCGTGCCCATGCAGACGGCCGGCTCTCCGGAGAGCTGGGCGCGCGCTCCGGCGGCGAAGGCCGCCGCCTCCTCGTGGCGGAAGCCGGTCCAGTCGATGCCCTCGGTGGTCCGGATGGCGTCGGTGATCGGGTTGAGCGCGTCGCCGACCACGCCGAAGACGCGGTCGACGCCGAGGTCTGCGAGCCCGTCGACGATCACCTGTGCGACGGTACGGGACATGGGGTCTCCTTCCTTTGGGGCTTTCGACCGGTTCAGCGAAGGGTGAACCGGTCCGGATGGGCTGCCTTCCAGTCGCCTGCCCAGGTGTCCGGAACCGATGTGGGCGACAGGAGCTGACCGGCTTCGAGCGGCTCGTACAGCTCGGCGTGGGGGCGCACGGCGTCGGGTCCGACGCGGCGCAGCAGCATGCCGGGCTCCAGGTCCCCGGGGCCGTCGGCGCCCATGGCGGCCATGAGCGCGAGGGCGCTTCGGACGGTCGCCTCCTGGAAGCGCCGGACCCGCTCCGCCTTGTCCTGGACGTCGAGGGCACGGGCGCGCCGGCGGTCCTGGGTGGCCACCCCGACGGGGCAGGTGTTGGTGTGGCAGCGCTGGGCCTGTACGCATCCGAGGGCGAACATCATGGCCCGGGCGGAGTTGGTGTAGTCGGCGCCCTGGATCAGCCGCTTGACGATGTCGCTGCCGGTGGCGACCTTGCCGGAGGCGCCGATCCTGATCCGGTCGCGCAGCCCGGTGCCGACGAGGGCCCGGTGCACCGTGGTCAGGCCCTCGGTGAGGGGCAGGCCGACGGTGTCCGCGAACTCCAGCGGGGCGGCGCCCGTACCGCCCTCCGCTCCGTCGACGACGATGAAGTCGGGCGTGAGGTCCTCCTCCAGCATCGCCTTGCAGACGGCGAGGAAGTCGCGGCGGGCGCCCACGCACAGCTTGAAGCCGACCGGTTTGCCGCCGGAGAGCTCCCGCATCCGGCCGAGGAAGCGCACCAGTTCCCGGGGGGTCCGGTAGACGCGGTGGTACGGCGGGGAGATCACCGTGCGGCCCTCGGGGACGCCGCGGACGGCGGCGATCTCCCGGCCGACCTTGGGGCCGGGCAGCACTCCCCCGATGCCGGGCTTCGCGCCCTGGCTGATCTTCAGGAGGACGCAGGCGACCTGGTCGAGCGCGGCCTTCTCGGCGAACAGCCGCGGGTCGAAGCCTCCGTCCTCGGCACGGCAGCCGAAGTACCCGGTCCCGATTTCCCAGACGAGGTCGCCGCCGGAGGCGAGGTGGTGTTCCGACACCCCGCCCTCGCCGGTGTCGTGGGCGAAGCCGCCGCGCCGGGCGCCCTCGTTGAGGGCGCGGATGGCCGGGGCCGACAGGGAGCCGAAGCTCATCGCCGACACGTTGAACAGGGCCATGTCGTAGGGCCGCGCGCAGTGGGGGCCGCCGATCCGGACGCGGGGTGCCTCGTCCGGCACGGGGCGTGGCGCCATGGAGGGGACCAGGTACTCGGTGCCGGTCCGGTCCAGCTCCAGCTCGGTGCCGAAGGGGTCCTCGGCGTCCGTCCCCTTCGCCCGCTCGTACACGATGGACCGGGTGTCCCGGTCGAAGGGCACGCCGTCGACGTTCCTCTCGATGAAGTACTGCTGCACCTCGGGGCGGATCGCCTCCATCGCGAACCGCAGGTGCCCGAGGAGCGGATAGTTGCGCAGGATCGAGTGGCGCCGCTGGACGACGTCGTACGTCGCGACCGCGGCGAGCAGCAGGGCGGGTCCGGCCGCGCACCACCACCACGGGGACACCAGGACGGCCGCGAGGCCGGTGGCGAGCGCGGCGAGGACGGAACAGACCACGAGCAGTGACGTCACCATGGGTGGTCGTCTGTCCCGTAAGGGCGCGGTCAAGCACGCGGGGAAGAGGCGCGGGGCGGGGCGGGGGCCGTGATCCTTCAGGTTTAGCGTGCGGGACTCCGGCGAGACGGTGCCCATGAGTGCTTCGGAGAACAGCGGACGGAACCCCCTCCCCTGGACCGGCCCCTACGCCGTCCCGGACCGCCCCGGCCTGAGGCGGGTGGACGACCCCGACGTGGACGAGGCGTACGAGCCGGCCGTTCTCGCGGGCCTGCGCCTCCTTTCCGCGCCGTCCGAGGAGACGGCCCCCGGGACCGGGGGCGGCCTGCGGGCCGCCGCGCGCGCCCACCGGGCCGTGACGGCCGGTGCCGCGGCCGGCACGGCGGCCGCGCTCGCCCTCGCGTACGGGTGGGGGCGCCGGACCGGGCGCCTGGCCGCGCGACGCGACCTGGGCCCGGTGGCCCTGTTCTTCGAACGCCGCGGCTGAGCGGGCGGCGCTTCCGCCCCCGCGAGGGGCCGGCGCGTGTGTCCGCCGTCCACCGCCCTTTCACCTTTCCGTCCGTCACCGACTTCACGGAGGTCGACCCACATGGTCCCCCTGCTTCTCGTCCTGCTCCTCGCCCTGCTGCTCTTCGGCGCCGGCTTCGCCGTCAAGGCGCTCTGGTGGATCGCCGTCATCGTGCTCGTCCTGTGGCTGCTGGGCTTCGTGGCCCGGCCGAGGGGCGGCACGAGCCGCTGGTACCGCTGGTAGGCGGTCCCCCGGGCGGGCGCGCTCCCGCCCGCGGCGCGGCCGAGCCCGGCACCTCCGTCAGGAGGGTGCCGGGCTCGGCCGCGTGCTCAGGCCCGTGTGCGGCCCGGTCGCGGCGTCGCACTCCCCGTCCCGGGGGCCGGGGAGGACGGGTTCCGGCCGGATGACCGGCACTGCCCTCCTGTTGTCGATCACGGAGGGGTAGTGTCGTCATGATTGCCGTACGGCAACGATCGCTGCGGCCGCAGCCGACCCGGGGGGAACGGTCGGCCGGCGCGCGGCGTGGGCCGGACGGTCCGTGTGCGCACATGGTCGGGAACGAGGATGGGGCATGTCTGAGACGACGACCAGGGGTTCCTCCGGACGGGAGCGGTCCGGGCCGGCCGCGTTGGTCGAGCCGGAACTCCGCCAGCTGCTGGCCGGGCTCACGGCGGTACGGGACGGCGACTTCGGCACCCGTCTGCCGGACGAGGCCGACGGGCTGATGGGCGAGATCTCCCGGGTGTTCAACGGGATGGTCGACCAGCTCTCCCTGTTCACCTCCGAAGTGACGCGGGTGGCGCGCGAGGTCGGCACGGAGGGGACGCTCGGCGGGCAGGCCGCCGTGCCCGGCGTCTCCGGCACCTGGGCCGATCTGACGGACTCGGTCAACGCGATGGCCGGCAACCTCACCACCCAGGTCCGCGACATCGCCCACGTGGCGACGGCCGTCGCCAAGGGAGATCTCTCCCAGAAGATCGACGTGGACGCGCGCGGCGAGATCCTGGAGCTGAAGAACACCATCAACACGATGGTGGACCAGCTCTCGGCCTTCGCCGACGAGGTCACGCGCATGGCCCGTGACGTGGGCACCGAGGGCATCCTCGGAGGACAGGCCGACGTGAAGGGCGTCTCCGGCACCTGGCGCGATCTGACCGACTCCGTCAACTCGATGGCGGGGAACCTCACCGCCCAGGTCCGGGCGATCGCCCACGTCGCCACCGCCGTCGCGGGCGGCGACCTGTCGAAGAAGGTCGGCGTGGACGCCCGGGGCGAGATCCTGGAGCTGAAGACGACCATCAACACGATGGTCGACCAGCTGTCCTCGTTCGCGGCCGAGGTGACCCGGGTCGCCCGCGAGGTCGGAACGGAGGGGCGGCTCGGCGGCCAGGCCAGGGTGCCGAACGTGGCCGGGACCTGGAAGGACCTCACCGACAACGTCAACTCCATGGCGAACAACCTGACCGGACAGGTCCGGAACATCGCCCAGGTCACGACCGCCGTCGCCAACGGCGACCTGTCGAAGAAGATCGACGTGGACGCCCGGGGCGAGATCCTGGAGCTGAAGACGACCATCAACACGATGGTCGACCAGCTGTCCTCGTTCGCGGCCGAGGTGACCCGGGTGGCCCGCGAGGTCGGCAGCGAGGGCCGGCTCGGCGGCCAGGCCGAGGTCGAGGGGGTCTCCGGCACCTGGAAGCGGCTGACCGAGAACGTCAACGAGCTGGCGGGCAACCTCACCCGCCAGGTTCGCGCCATCGCCGAGGTCGCGAGCGCCGTCGCCGAGGGCGACCTCACCCGCTCGATCACCGTCGAGGCGTCGGGCGAGGTGGCCGAGCTCAAGGACAACATCAACGCCATGGTGGGCTCGCTGCGCGAGACGACGCGGGCCAACCAGGAGCAGGACTGGCTCAAGTCCAGTCTGGCCCGGATGTCGGCGCTGACGCAGGGCCACCGCGACCTGGCCGTCGTCGCCGAACTCGTCATGGACGAGCTGACCCCGCTCGTGGGCGCCCAGTACGGCGCGTTCTACCTCGCCGAGGAGGGGGCCGCCGGCGTCGAGCTGGGCCTCGTCGGCTTCTACGGACGCCCCGCGGGCGACCAGGGCCGGGTCCGCTTCCGGCTGGGCGAGTCGCTCGTCGGGCAGGCCGCCCGCAGCCGCCGTACGATCTCCGCCGAGAACGTCCCGTCGGAGTACGTCAGGATCTCCTCGGGTCTCGGCAGCACGTCCCGGGGCAGCCTCGTGGTGCTGCCGGTCGTCGTCGAGGAGCAGGTGCTCGGCGTCATCGAGCTGATGTCGTTCAGCCCCTTCACCTCCGTGCACCGGGACTTCCTGGAACAGCTCATGGAGACTGTCGGCGTCAACCTGAGCACCATCGTCGCCAACGCCCGCACCGACGAACTCCTCGACGAGTCGCAGCGGTTGGCCGGTGAACTCCGCTCGCGCACCGAGGAGCTCCAGGTGCGGCAGGAGGAGCTCCAGCGCTCCAACGCCGAGCTGGAGGAGAAGGCGGCCCTGCTCGCCACGCAGAACCGCGACATCGAGGCCAAGAACCTCCAGATCGAGCAGGCCCGGCAGGAGCTGGAGGACCGCGCCCAGCAGCTCGACCTGGCCTCCACGTACAAGTCGGAGTTCCTGGCCAACATGAGCCACGAACTGCGCACCCCGCTCAACAGCCTGCTGATCCTGGCCCAGTTGCTGGCCCAGAACCCGACCCGCAACCTCACGGCCAAGCAGGTCGAGTACGCCGGCATCATCCACTCGGCCGGATCCGACCTGCTCCAGCTGATCAACGACATCCTCGACCTCTCCAAGGTGGAGGCCGGGAAGATGGACCTCAACCCGGAGCGCGTGCCGCTGCGCAGGCTCCTCGACTACGTCGAGGCCACGTTCCGCCCCCTCACCTCGCAGAAGAGCCTCGCCTTCACGGTCTCCACGGCCGCCGGCGTCCCCGTCGACCTCGTCACCGATGACGCACGGCTCCGGCAGGTGCTGCGCAACCTGCTGTCGAACGCGGTCAAGTTCACCGAGCACGGCAGCGTCGAGCTGCGCATCGAACCGGCGTCGGACGACGAGCTGCCCGTGTCCGTGCACCGCGGCGGCCCCGTCGTCGCCTTCCGTGTCGCCGACACCGGCATCGGCATCGCCCCCGAGAACCTGGAGGCCATCTTCGGCGCCTTCCAGCAGGCCGACGGGACGACCAACCGCAAGTACGGCGGCACCGGCCTGGGCCTCTCCATCAGCCGCGAGATCGCCCGTCTCCTCGGCGCCGCCCTCACCGTCACGAGCGTCCCGGGCGAGGGCAGCACCTTCACCCTCTACCTCCCCGTCGCCCGCACCGACTTCGCCGAGCAGCCCGCCCCCGCCGCCTTGCCGACGGACTCCCCGGCAGGGCCCGCCATCCCGGCCCCCGCCCGGGGCGGCGCGCTCGCGCCGCACGGCGGCGCGGCCGCCCGGCCGCCCCGGCGCCTCCTCGTGATCGAGGAGCGCCCGCGCGGGCTCCTCGCCGTCGTCGCCGAGAACGCGGTCGGCCAGTTCTCGGCCGACGGCGGGCAGACGGGCCGTTCGGACATCGAACTGGTCGCGGTCGTCGGCCCCCAGGAGGCCGCCGCCGCGCTCGCCGCCCAGCCGTTCCACTGCGTCGTGCTCGACGTCGACATGGCGGACGGCGACGCCCTGCGCTTCCTGGACGCCATGAACGGGGACGAGGCGCTGCGCACCGTCCCCGTCCTCGCCCACAACAACCGCCGGCTCCCCGCCGACGAGGAGGGCGCCCTCCAGGACCTCGCCCGCCGCCGACCGCTGGAACTCCTCTCCAGCCTCGACGAGTTGCGCGAGCGGATCGCCCTGCACCTGTCCGCGGAGCAGCCCGGCGACGTCGTGCCCCTGGTGCGCGGCGACCACGGGGTGCCCGCGCCCCAGGCCGTCGACAGCACCCTGAGCGGCAGGACCGTCCTCGCCGTCGACGACGACGCCCGCAACCTGTACGCCCTCAGCGGCATCCTGGAGCTGCACGGCATCACGGTGCTGCACGCCGAGAACGGGCGGAAGGGCATCGAGACGCTGCTGGCGAACCCGGCCGTCTCCCTCGTCCTGATGGACGTGATGATGCCGGAGATGGACGGCTACACCGCGACCGCGCGGATCAGGGAGCTGCCCCAGTACGCGGACCTGCCCGTGATCGCCGTCACCGCGAAGGCCATGCCGGGCGACCGGGAGAAGAGCCTCGCGTCGGGGGCCAGCGACTACGTCACCAAGCCCGTCGACTCCGACGAACTCATCGCCTGCGTCAGCCGCTGGCTCGACGGAGGGACGGCCTCGTGACCACTCCCCCGCCCCCCGGCGACGACGTCCCGGACACCGCGGCCGTCGACGGCCGGCTGGCCGCCACGGTGGAACGGCTGCGCGGCGAGGTGCGCGCCGCGCACGCGGCGGCCGAGGGCCGCGCCCTGATCGAACTCGCCAAGGGGGTCATCGTCGAGCGCCTGGGCTGCGGCCCGGCCCAGGCGGCCCGCCAGCTCGCGGAGCTCGCCGACCGGGCCGGAGTGTCCCGCCTGGAGCTCGCCGCGGACGTCATCAACCAGGCGGCCCGTGACCGGATGGCCGAGGCGACGGACGCGTTCGTGAGAACGGCCGTCGGCGAGCCCTCGCCCACTGCGGCCGCCCCGGTCACCGCGGCCACCGCGGACGCCTCGGTCACCGCGGCCACCACGGACGCCTCGGCCACCGCGGCCACCACGGACGCCTCGGCCACCCCGGCCACCGCCGCCGCCTCGGTCGCCGTGCGGCTGCGCACGGCGGAGAGCGCGGCGCTCAGCGCCGGCGACACCCAGGCCGTCGCCGAGTCCCTGCTCCGGCACGCCCTCGAACCGCTGGGCGCCGTCGCCGTCGCGATCTGGACCACGGGTCCTGACACCTCGCTGAGCCTGCGCGGCCACGCCGGCTTCGGCCTCGACGAGGCGGCCCGCTGGCACTACGTGCCGCCGGGCGTGACCACCGCGGCCCGCCAGGCGCTCATCGGACGCCGAACCGTCCGCCACGCCTCCCTGGCGGCCTCGGGCATCCCCTCCATCGGCCGCGGGCGCCATCCCGACGGCGGCAGGGTCGTCGTCCCCGCCGGGACCGGCGGCCGCATCCACGGCGTCCTGGAGATCTGCTGGGCCCGCCCGCTCGACCCCCTGCCGCAGGTCGTGGAGCGCCAGATCGAGGCCCTCGCCGAGCTCTGCGCCCACACCCTGGAGACCCTGCCCGAGGCGTCCCCCGGGGGCTTCCTCGTCCCCGACGGCCTCCCGGTCCCCGGCGGGGAGGGGGAGACGGCGCTGGCCGAACTCTCGGACGGGCTCTACGACCCGGCCCTCGTCCTGACCCCCCACCTGGACGAGGCGGGGAAACTCGTCGACTTCCGCATCCGGCACGCCAACGCGCACTTCCAGGATCCGGCCGGACGGCCCCGCGGCTCCGTCGACGGAGCCCTGCTCCTGGAGGCGTACCCGGCGACGGCGGGCGGCAGCGAACTCTTCGAACGGATCGAGCGGGTCTACGCCACGGGGGAGCCGTTCCGCGCCCGCCGGGTCCGGCTCACGGCCCTGGTGGACCAGGTGCCGCTCGCCTCGCTCGCCGACATCAGCATCAGCCGGTACGGCGCGAGCGTCCTGTTCATCTGGCGCGTCGAGGACGAGTCGGCGCGCCTCGCCAGCCTCCTCCAGCACGCCCAGCGCCTCGGCCGGGTCGGTGCCTTCGAGGAGGACCTCGTCACCGGTGACATCACCTGGCACAGCCGGCTGTACGAGCTCTTCGGCCGCGGGGCGACGGAGCCGCCGGTCGCCCTGCGCGACCTCGCCGGCCACGTCCACCCCGACGACGCCGGCACCGTCCACCGCTTCCTCCAGAAGGTGCTGCACCAGCGACAGGTGGGCTCCGCCGCCTTCCGCATGCTGCGCCACGACGGCGTCACCCGGCACATCCGGGTGACCGCCGAACCCGCCCCGGGCGACGACGGCGCTCTCCAGACCGTTCGGGGCGCGTACCAGGACATCTCGGCACAGCACTGGACCGAGGTCGCCCTCACGGCCACCCGCGACCGGCTGGCGGCGACGGAGGAGGCGGCCGAGGAACGCAACCGGCTCACCCTCCAGCTCCAACACGCGATCATGCCGCCGGCCATGCCGCCGCTGGACGCGCCGGGACTCGACGTGGCCGTGCGCTACCGGCCCGCGGAGTCCGGGTCCCTGGTCGGCGGCGACTGGTACGACGCGGTCGTGCTGCCGTCCAAGAAGGTGCTCCTGTGCGTCGGGGACGTCGCCGGCCACGGCGTGGAGGCCGCCACCGGCATGGTGGTGCTGCGCAACGCCCTCCGCGGCCTGGCCGTCACGGGCGCGGGCCCGGGGCAGCTGCTGTCCTGGCTCAACAGCGTCGCCCACCACCTCACCGCCCACCTGACGGCCACCGCCGTCTGCGGCGTCTACGACCCGGAGAGCCGTACGCTGCGCTGGGCCCGCGCGGGACACCTCCCGCCGGTGCTGGTGCGCGGGGAGGAGGCGCTCGACCTGCCGCTCCTGGGCGGGGTGCTGCTGGGAGCCCTCGCGGAGACCGAGTACGAGGAGACGGAGCTGCGGCTCGAACCCGGCGACACGGTGCTGATGTACACCGACGGGCTCGTCGAGCGGCGCGACACCGCCGTCCACGATTCCGTGGCCCAGCTGCTCACCGTCGCCCGGCAGCCGTCCGACAGCCTCGAACACCTGCTGGACCAGCTGCTCGCGCGCAGCAAGTCGGACACGGACGACGACACGTGCGTGGTCGGTGTCCAGGTGTTCTGACCCCGTCCCCACCCCGAGACCGGCCCCTCCCCCACGAAAGCAGGAGACATGTCCGAGCGTGAACCGAACCTTGATGTCGACGTCGAGATCCGCGACGGCCGCACCGCGGTGCTGACCGTGGCGGGCGAGCTGGACATGGAGACGGCCGGCCGGCTCCAGGAGCTGTTGACGGAGCAGTTCGGCCAGGGGCGGCGCCGCCTCGTGCTGGACCTGTCCGCCCTCGAGTTCATGGACTCCTCGGGGCTGAACGTCCTGATCCAGGCGGTCAACAAGGCGCGGGAGAGCGACGGCGACCTGTACCTCGCCGCGCCGACCCCGGCCGTGCGCCGCATCCTGGAGATCACCGGCGTGGTGACGACCATCCCGCCGCACGAAGCCGTGGCGGACGCGCTGGCCGCGGCCGGCGGCACGAGATAGCGGACGGACGGCACGGTCCCGTGCACAGGGGCCGGGCGCAGGGAAGAGGAAGCGGAAGAGGAAGAGGAAGACCGTGCGCGAGATCGCCGAGATCGAGCAGGCGCTCCGCCGGGCGGCTCCCCACCGGCTCGTGGGAGTCGTCGAGGACGCCCTCAGGGACCACGGGGTGCTGCGGGTGGAGCTCCGCATGGCCGACTACGGCCTGCGGACGCTCCAGCTCGTCGGGCACGTTCCCGGGGCGGACCCTTCGACGCCGATCCACGACAGTCCCCAGGGGCGCGCCTTCGGCGCCCAGGAGCCTTACGTGGCCCGGGAGTCCGGGGCGCTCCGGATCCATCTGCCCGTCACGGTCCGCGGGGACCGGCTGGGGGTGCTGACGGCCGAGCTGCCCCCGCGGGCCGACGTCGGGCAGCTGCTGCCGGGGCTCGCCCAGCTCTGCGAGGCGCTCGGCCACGAGATCCTGGTGGCGGAGCGCGACACGGACCTGTACGTCCTGGCGCGGCGCGCGACCCGGCTCACGCTCGCGGCGGAGATGCAGTGGCAGCTGCTGCCCGGCCGCTCCTGCGCCCGTCCCGAGTTCGCCCTGGCCGCCCATCTGGAGCCCGCCTACGCCATCTTCGGCGACAACTACGACTGGTCGGTCTCGGACGGCCGGCTGACGCTGACGGTCACCAACGGCATGGGAGAGGGCATCGAGGCCGCCCTGCTGACGAACCTCGCGATCAACGCGCTCCGCAACGCCCGCCGGGCCGGCCTCCCCCTGGCGGACCAGGCCGCGCTGGCGGACCAGGCCGTGTACGCCCAGTACCGGGGCGAGTCCTTCGTGTCGGTGCTGCTGCTCTGCTTCGACCTGACCACGGGCCAGGTGGAGGCGGTGGACGCCGGTTCGCCCCGGCTGTGGCGGCAGCGGGGACAGGAGGTGGAGGCCGTCGGCTTCGACGCGCAGCTGCCCCTCGGCATGTTCGAGGACACCGTGTACGTACCGGAGCGGTTCTCGGTGCGGCCGGGCGACCGGCTGCTGTTCGGGAGCGACGGCGTGTACGCGGCCGTCTCGCCGGCCGGGGAGAGCTACGGGGACCGGGCGCTGGCCCGTGCGCTGCGGGGGACGAGACTGCTGCCGCCCACGCACGTGCCGCAGGCGGTGCTCCGGGAGCTCGCCGTCCACCACGGCGGCAGCCCGCTGGAGGACGACGCCCTGGTCGTCTGTCTCGACTGGCACGGCACCGCGTCAACAGTTGCCACATAACAACTGTATCCTTGGGGCAACACCCGGGCGGTGCCCGGAAGAACGCGTCGAGGACGACCAGAGGTGGCAATGAGGACATGGGGTGTGCGCCCGGCCGGCGCCGGCGCCGCGCGGGGGTCAGGCCGAACTGACGTCCTTCAGCGGAGTGCGGGCGCGTGACGAGGCGGCCGCTCCGCCCCTTCCCACCGCGTCGTGGAACCCGGTGAGCCCCCGCAGCAGCGCCTTGCGGCTCGTCGGCGGCATGTCCGCGATGACCGCGAGCAGGGCCTCCTCGCGCTGGGCCCTGAGGTCCCGCAGGTACGCCTTGCCGTGCGCGGTCAGGTGCAGCTCCAGCTGCCGGCGGCTCACGGGGCTGGGCAGCCGCTGCACGAAGCCCAGCGCCTCCAGCCGGTCGCACATGCGGCTCACCGAGGGCGGGGCGGAGCCGAGCAGCTCCCCCAGGGTGCGCAGGCTGATCCCCTCCTCGCGGTCCAGGCTGTACAGCACGCGCAGCTGACTCGCCGAGACGGGTGTCGACGACACCATGTCCCGGCCGCGCTCCCACAGCACCTCCAGCAGCTCGATGAGCTCCCGGGCGGACTCGGCCGTCCGCTGCGGCTCCCGTGGCGGCGGGGCGGGGTTGCTCGTCATGCCTGCCGACCCTCCTCGGACGTCCGGGGCCGGGGACAGCGGCCTTGCGACGGACCGGTCATCTCCACATCTCTCCAGAAGGCGGTACGGATCCGGTGGATCGACACGTGACAGTGGAAGGCGCACTGCGCGGGGCGGCACCACACCTCCTCCTGGACTCCCTCCGTACCAGTCTCGCGCGGCTGTACGCCGCGACCTCCGCCGATCTGCTGCTCGTCGACTACGGATGCACGGCCCTGCGCCCCGTGGAGCCCGTCCAGGGCCCTGCCGGGACGTCGCACACGCCCGTGGACGCGGGCCCCGCCGGCCGCGTCTTCCGCACCCAGCAACCATATCTTTTCCGTGATGTCGGGCCCACGGCGACCGTTTACCTGCCCGTCACGGTCCGCGGCGAACGGTTCGGCGTCCTGGTCGTCGTCCTGCCCGCCGAGCGCTCCGCGCCGGAGACCACCGCGAGCCTCGCCCGGGTCGCCGAGACCCTCGGGCACGCCCTGCGCGTCGCCGACCGCCACACCGACCTGTACCGCCGCACCCGCAGGACGCACGCCCTCAGCATCGCGGGGGAAATGCAGTGGGACACCCTGCCCGGCCGGGCCTGCGCCGGACCCGCCTTCGACCTCCACGCCCACTGGGAACCCGCCTACGCCTCCGGGGGGCACCTCCTCGACTGGAGCGCCACCGAGCGGGAGCTCGTGATCGTCGTCGCCGACGGCGCCGGTCCCGGCACCCCGGCCGCCCTGGCGAGCACCCTCGCCCTGATGGCGATCCGCAACGCCCGGCGGGCCGGGCTCGACCTGGTGGCCCAGGCCAGCCTCACCGACCAGGCGCTCTACGGGCAGTACCGCGGCCGGCACCCGCTCTCCGCCCTGCTGCTCCGGATCGACCTGGCCACCGGCGAGGCCGAGGTGGTGGACGCCGGGTCGCCGACGCTCTGGCGCCTGCGCCCCACCGGGACCGAGCGCATCGACCTGGACCGCCAACTGCCCCTGGGCATGTTCGAGGACACCGTCTACGCCCCCCCAGCACCTGCGCCTCCTGCACGGCGACCGGCTGGTCTTCGTCGCCCACGGCGCCGGGGAGCCGACGGCCGGCGGCGGGGACGAGGCACCGGACGGTCCCGTCGCCCGCGTCCTCACCCGGGTACGCCACCGGAAGGGCGCGGACGTCCCCCGGGCCGTCGTACGGGCGCTGCGTGACGCCCGCCGCGACGCGTCGGCCCCCGTCCTCGTACTCTGTCTCGACTGGCGCGGCCACGGGGCCGAGACGCCGGACGGGGGACGGCACGGGGGAACCGGGCCGGCATCCCCCTGACGTGCTGCCCGCGGGGTGAGCCTCGGGGGTGCGGTGTGAGAACCATGAAGAGGGGAAAGGCGGGTACGAGGAGCCCAGCCACCGGCCCAGGACGAGGGGAGTGCCAGCGCCATGACGGACGCGATCACCGCGGAGCGCGCGGTCCCGGAGCCCCTGCTGTCCGCGGCCGTCGTCTACGGCGACGGTTCCCGGGGCGGGGCGATCGCGTCGGCGCGTGCCTTCACGGCCGAATTCCTCGCGGCCGCCCCGGCCGTGCTGCCCGGACCGGTCGGCAACGAGCGCGTCGAGCTCGCGCAGCTGGTGGTCAGCGAACTGGTCACCAACGCGATCCGGCACACGGCCGGCCCCTGCCGGCTCCTGCTCGAACTGGGCCGCGACGTCCTGGACATCTCGGTCTTCGACCAGGAGGCCGCCGCTCCCGTACCCCGCGGGCACGACCCCCGCCGCATCGGCCAGCACGGCGTCGAGATCGTCGTCGCCGTCTGCGAGAGCCTGACCGTGGAGCCCGCCCCGGCGGGGAAGCAGGTCCGCGCCCGCCTCTCCCTGCTCTGATCCTCGGAGGGCCGCTTCCGGTGAAGCACCTGTGCCGGAACCGTGGGGATCGTGCGGGGCCGGGCGGTACACGTACCGGAAGAGGAGGGCTCACTTGATGCGCGGAGCCCCCTGCGCAAGGGTGGACGGACGAGCTGTCGTCGAGTGGGAAGGTGGCGGGCCAGGACACGCGGGCCACGCTTATGACTGTTTTCGAGGACGAGTCCAGCCGCTCCCGGGAGACCGCGGAAGCGAGGAACCCCTGGTGGCACGGTGCGCCACACCCTGCGGTGGTGGCCGACCGCGAGGGCGGCGTCGTGGAGTTCAACGCCGCCGCGGCCGACCTCTTCCCGCGACTGGGGGTCGGCAGGGGGCTGGACGAAGCCGTCCCGCGATGGCTCGCCGACGCCCACCGGCGGCTGGCCCGCCCGGCGCGCGCACCCGCCGCGGCGGCCCCCGCCGGGGCGGGACCCACGCCGCTGCGCGGCAGACACGACGGCAGGCTCCTGAGGGCCCACCCCACCGAGTCCGGCCACGGCGACGTGGCTTGGTGGCTGATCGACGACACCGACCTGACGGCCGCGCAGGACGCCCTGCGCACCGAACGGGAGCGCCACGCGATCCTGGCCGAGGCCTCCACCCAGCTGCTGGCCTCGCTCAACCCCGACCGCTGCCTGGAGAAGGCGGCCCTGCTCGCCGCCGACCACCTCGGCGACGCGGCCCTCGTGGTCTCCCCGCCCGGGATGCGGAACCGCTCCACCGTGGTCACCGCCATGGCCGGGGGCTTCGAGCGGACGCAGCTCACCCTGGACCCGGCCGTCGTGCCCGGTCTCGCCGAGGCGCTCCGGGGTTTCCCGCCGGTGCCCGCCCGCTGGATCGACCCGGCCGAACTGCCGCCCTGGGCCGTGCCCGAGGGCTTCGGGGGGACTCCCGGGTCCGTCGCCATCACCCCGCTGCCCGGCCACGGCGTGCCCGCGGGCGCCCTGGTCCTGCTGCGGCGCGGCGGACAGCGGGCCTTCGACGCCTCCGAGGAGCACTTCGCCCGGCTGTTCGCCGCCCGGGCGGGCGCCGCCCTCTCGGCCGCGCGGCTCTACGCGGAGCAGGCCCGCGTCACCCGCGCGCTGATCGCCGAACTCCTCCCGCCCCGGCTCCACCACGTCGACGGCGTCGACTTCGCCGGCGGCTACCGCACGTCCCGGGACACCGAGCGGATCGGCGGCGACTTCTACGACGTGCACCATGGCACCGACGACGGCCGCGACACGCTCGCCGTCCTGGGCGACGTGTGCGGCAAGGGGCTGGACGCCGCCGTGCTCACGGGCCGGATCCGCAGCACCGTGCAGGCCCTGCTGCCCCTCGCCGGCGACCACCAGGACGTCCTGCGGCTGCTCAACGGCGCCCTGCTGACCGCCCGGCACACCCGCTTCGCCACCCTGGTCCTGGCCTCGGTGCGGCGCACGGGCGGCCGGGTGCGGCTCCGGCTCACCAGCGCCGGCCACCCCCGCCCGCTCGTCCTGCGGGCCACGGGAGAGGTGGAGGAGGCCGACACCGGCGGGACCCTGGTGGGCGCCCTCCCCGTCGTCACCAGCCGGTCCGCGACCGTGGACCTCTCCCCCGGCGAGACCTGTCTGCTCTACACGGACGGGATCACGGAGGCCCGGGGCGGGCCGCTCGGCCCCGCCATGTTCGGCGAGGACCGGCTGCGCTCCGCGCTCTCCGAGTGCGTGGGGCTCCCGGCCGAGGCCGTCGTCGAGCGCGTGCAGACGCTCGCCGGGGACTGGGTGGGCGACGGCCCTCACGACGACATGGCGGTCGTCGCCATCACCGCGCCGCACACCACCCATCTGTCCGCGGTGAACGGCCACACCCGGGGCAGGTACACCGTATGAGCACGCGGACCACCACCCCGGCCGCCGTCCTCGCCGCCACCCGCCGACGGCAGTAGGCGGCCCTGGAGACGAGGGACGAACCGGCCGCCACCGCCGCCGTCCACGGCGCCCACGACGCCGGAGCCCCCGCCGATGACCTCCTCCTCGACGTGATCGGCCCCGTCCAGGCCGGAATCGGCGCGAAAGGGGCCGCCGGCCGCATCGGCCTCGCCCAGGAGCACGCCGCCACCGCCATCCGGGACCGGGCCGTCGCGGCCCTCGCCCACCGCACGGCGGGCGCGGCCGGGCCCCGGCCGGAGACCGGGGAGACGCCCCGGCACGTCACCGTCGCCCGCGTCGACGGCGAGTGGCACGCCCTACCCGCCCGGCTCCTCGCCGAAGCCCCGCGCGGCCGCGGCTTCCTCGGCGCCTCCCGCTACGCCGACGACCCCGAGCTGTTCACCGGCTTCGTCACCTGGACCGCCGGGATCGTCCGGGCCCGCGGTGTGCCGGGCGGCGCCCTGGTCGCCGCCCTCGACCTGCTCGCCGACGCGCAACGCGACTTCCCCCGCACGCCGGCGCACGTCGCCGCCGGGCGCCGCGCCCTCCTCCCCGTACCCGACTCGCCCGCCCCGGGGCCCCGCTCGTGACCACCCCCGACACCCCCGACCACACCTTCGGCGTCGAGGCCGGCGCCGCGCCCGACGGAACCTTGTACGTGGCGCTCGCCGGCGACCTGGCCTGGGACAGCGCCGACGAACTGCTGGACGCGGTCCGGGCCCGCCTCGCCCCGGGGAACGCCCCGACGGACCTCCGCGTCGACTGCGCCCGGCTCACCCTCTGCGACTCGACGGGCCTCTCCGCCCTGCTGGCCCTTCACCGGCTCGCCGGGGCCGCGGGCGTCCCGCTGCACCTCGATCTGAGACCGCCCTTCCTCGACCGGCTGCTCCTCCTCACCGGCACCTACGAGCACCTGACAGGCCGGTCCGAGACCGCGGGACCCGACGGCGACGTCCTGAGCGGCACGGCGGAGGGCTCCCGTCCCGCCGATCCCTGACGGACCTTCACGGCCTTCACCGAATCGCGACACCATCGACGCATCCACCACGACGGCACGAGGTGTAACAGGGACGGGAGGGGACAAGCGGACACCGCAGTCGCTCCCTGACAGCCCCTCAGCCGGAGGCCCTCATGCCCCAGTCCCCCGTCGCACCGCTCCCCGCACCGCGCGGCCTCGTCCAGCCGATGGCCATGGACCTGTTCACCGCGGACGCGGCGGTCCGGATCGGCACCACGGTCGGCTACGACTCCCGCGACCCCCATGCCCTGAGCATCGCCTTCCACCTCCTCGACGAGGACCCGGTGGTGTGGCGCGTCGACCGCGACATGATCCTCGCCGGATCGCTCGGCCCCACCGGCGACGGCGAGGTCCGGATCCGTCCCACCCCCGACGGCGGGCTCCTGCTCCGGCTCGGGCCGGCGGCACAGTGCGCCGTCGTCCGCTGCGAGCAGGAGGCGATCGGCCGCTTCGTGCGCGAGACCTTCGCCCTGGTACCGCACGGCACGGAGGAACGCCACATCGACTGGGGTCCGCTGCTCGCGTCCCTGGGGCGCTGAAGTGCGGCGGAAGCGGTTCCCTCAGCCGGAACGGCCGCGGTCGGCCGGACGGAAACAGGCCGTGACGTCCTTGCCCCGCGGGCAGAGACGGGTCCGCACGTCGTCGGCGAGGGCGTCGACCAGGAACAGTCCGCGGCCGCCCGGCGCGCCGTCGTCCGGGCTGCGCTGCTCGGGCACCCGCGGGGAGGCGTCGTGCACGGTGACGTGCAGGCACTCCTCGTCCCAGGTGAGGATCAGCTGCGCGTCGCTGCGGGCGTGCACATGGGCGTTGGTGACGAGTTCGGAGACCGCCAGCACGACGGAGTCCGCCACGCCGGGGGCGGTACGGTCCCAGCCGAGCGCCGCCAGGTGCTCGCGCGTCCAGTCGCGGGCCGTCTTCACGCTGCTGCCCATCGGCAGTGAACGTGCCCAGCCGACGGCCCTCATCGAGGGGTCCCGTGTCATGTCTCTCCTCCTCAGGGTCGGTCAGGCTTACCGTCTGCCCCTCGCACGGCGGGGAGGAACCAACCGGAAACTCACGCGGATTCGACAGGTCTGAACGCGAGAAGTCGGGGTAGGCGGCCAGTCTCGGGCCACGCGTACCCATGAGGAACAGACGTGAAAGGAGACAGGTGTGACGGTCACCACGATGTCGATGGCGGGAGTCGAGTCCGGAACACGGGCGCTGCCGGAGATCCCGGACACGTCGGCGGTCGCACCCAGGGACGCGAGGGCCCTGTCGAAGGTCTTCTTCAGGGAGCTCGCGACGCTGGAGGAGGGGACGCACGCGTACCAGTACGCGCGGAACACCCTCATCGAGATGAACATGAGCCTGGTCCGCTACGCCGCCGGGCGCTTCCGGCACCGCGCCGACGAGATGGAGGACATCGTCCAGGTCGGCATGATCGGCCTGATCAAGGCGATCGACCGGTTCGAGCTCTCGCGCGAGGTCGAGTTCACCACCTTCGCCGTCCCCTACATCGTCGGCGAGATCAAGCGGTTCTTCCGGGACACCTCCTGGGCGGTGCACGTACCCCGCAGGCTCCAGGAGGCGCGCGTGGAGCTGGCCAAGGCGAACGAGGAACTCAGCACCCGCCTGGGACGGATGCCGACGGTCAGGGAACTGGCCGAGCTGATGAGCCTCAGCGAGGAGGAGGTCACCGAGGCCCAACTGGCTTCCAACGGCTACAACTCCTCGTCGCTCGACGCCGCCCTCAGCGGCGAGGACGAGGACAACGACGCCTCGCTGGCCGACCTCATCGGCACCGAGGACCCCGCCATGGAGTTGGTGGAGGACTTCCACTCGCTGGCTCCGCTCATCGCCGACCTCGACGAGCGCGACCGCCGGATCATCCACATGCGGTTCGTCGAGGAACTGACCCAGGCGCAGATCGGTGAGCGGCTGGGCTGCTCGCAGATGCACGTCTCACGGCTCCTCTCGCGCACCGTGAAGCGCCTGCGCGAGGGCCTGCTGGGCACCGGCGCCGGCTGATCCGTACGCGACCGCCGGCCGGAGGCCGGGCCGGGACGGGCAGCCGTCGGGGCACGAGGGGCACTACGGACGCTGCCCGGGGCACCGCCGCTGTGGCGTCCCGGAGCGGCGGTGTCGAGAATGAGAGGACCGGACGGCATGCCGGACCGGTGCCGCACAGGGATTCAGGTGATCGCGTATGTGCAGGTGGCTCGCGTACCGGGGGACGCCGGTGCTGCTCGAAACGCTCCTCTACCAGCCCGACCACTCCCTGATCGACCAGAGCCTGCACTCCAGGATGGGCGTGGAGACGACCAACGGCGACGGCTTCGGCATCGGCTGGTACTCGGAGCACACCGGCACCCCCGCGCTGCTGCGGGAGATCGGGCCCGCGTGGAACAACCGCAATCTGCGCGAGCTGGCGGACCACGTCGAGTCCCCGCTCTTCTTCGCCCACATCCGGGCCTCGACCGGCACGGCCGTGCAGCAGTCGAACTGCCACCCCTTCCGGCACGGCCGCTGGATGTTCATGCACAACGGCGCCATCGCGAGTTTCCCGCTGCTGCGCCGCGACCTGACCCTGCTCGTCGACCCCGCGCTCTACGCCGACATCGAGGGCACCACGGACTCCGAGGTCATGTTCTACCTGGCCCTCACCTACGGCCTCGACGACGACCCGCCCGCGGCCGTCGCCATGATGGCGGGCGTCGTGGAGCGGGTCGGACGCGATCACGGGGTGGAAAACCCCCTCCAGATGACGCTCGCCCTCACCGACGGCGAGCGCGTCTGGGTCTTCCGCTACTCCACCGCCCGGGCGTCCCGCTCGCTCTTCTACAGCAGCCGCGTCGACGCCCTGCGCCGCCTCCACCCCGACGTCGCGTTCCTGCGCGGCGTCTCGGAGGAGACCCGCCTCGTCGTCTCCGAGCCCCTGGGAGATCTGCCGGGCGCCTGGAACGAGGTGCCGGAGAACAGCTACGGCGTCGTACAGCCGGGCGCGGACGAACTCCGCCGCTTCGCTCCGGCGGCGGTCTGACCGTACCGCCGGGAAGACGCTTCCGTGCGTCGCGCGGTGGCCGAGTGCCGGCTGACCCGTACTCAGCCGCTCGCACGGTGGTCAGGAGCGCGCCGGCCGGGCCGCGAGATAGGGCGCGGTGGCGCTGCGCCGGGCCCTCGCCACCTTGGCCGGCGGGCCCGCCGCGACGACCCGCCCGCCCGCGTCGCCGCCGCCCGGACCGAGGTCGATGACCCAGTCGGCGGTGGTGATCGTGTCCAGGTCGTGCTCGACGAGGACGACCGTGTTGCCGGCGTCGACGAGCCGGTGCAGCTGTCGCAGCAGGAGCGCGATGTCCGAGGGGTGCAGCCCCGCCGTCGGCTCGTCGAGCAGGTAGAGCGCGTGCCCGCGGCGGGCTCGCTGCAGTTCGGTGGCCAGTTTGATGCGTTGCGCCTCACCGCCGCTGAGTTCCGTCGCGGGCTGGCCCAGCCGCAGGTACCCCGGTCCCACCTCGCGCAGCGTCTCCAGACTGCGGGAGGCGGCGGGGACGGCGGACAGGAAGTCGGCGGCGTCGTCGACGGACAGCGCCAGGACGTCCGCGATGTTCTTGCCGCGATAAGTGACTTCCAGCGTTTCGGCGTCGTACCGGCTGCCCTCGCAGGTGGGGCACGGGGCGTAGGTGCCGGGCAGGAACAGCAGTTCCACCGCGACGAATCCTTCGCCCTGGCAGGTCTCGCACCGTCCCTCGGGCACGTTGAAGGAGAACCGCCCGGCCGAGTATCCGCGCGCCCTGGCTTCGTCCGTCGCCGCGTACAGCTTGCGCACCGCGTCGAACATCCCGGTGTACGTGGCCAGGTTGGAGCGGGGCGTCCGGCCGATGGGCCGTTGGTCGACCCGGACCAGGCGGTCGAACGACTCGACCCCCGACGCGTCCTGGACGTCGACCTCCAGCCGCGCCTCGTCGGGTTCCTCGGGTGCGAGGCCTAGGTGGCCGCGGACGACCTCGGCGAGCACCTGCGTCACCAGCGTCGACTTCCCGGAACCGGACACGCCCGTCACCGCCGTCAGTACGCGGAGCGGCACGTCGACGGACACGTCGCGCAGATTGTGCCGGGAGACGCCGCGCAGGTGCAGCCAGCCGTGCGGTGTGCGCGGGCGGTGATCGAGCGGCCGGGCGCGCCCGAACAGGTGCTGGCCCGTGGCCGACTCCCCGACCCGCTCGAGACCGGCGACCGGGGAGGGTTCGTCGAGGACGTAGGCGACGCCGAACAGCCCCGAGCGCAGCTGGGTGGCGATCCGCAGGCGCTGCGGATCGCCCGGCGACAGGGTCGTCGAGCGGCGCCCGAGGCCGAGATATCCCAGGCCCAGGTCGAGCAGTACCTCGATCCGGGCGACAAGGTCGCCGCAGAGCCGGACCGCGACCTCGGTCGTCTCCCCGGATCGGGCGGTCGACGTGGTGGCGTCGGCCTCGGACCGCCCCGCGACGGGCCATAGCAGCGCCAGGACCTCGGTGAGCGGCATCGCGTTGATCTCGGCGATGGAACGTCCGGCGAAGGTCACGGCGAGCGCCTCGGGCCGCAGTCCGCTGCCGTGGCAAGCGGGGCAGGGCACGCTCCTGACGAACCGCAGCGCCCGTTCGCGCGTCCTCTCGCCGTGCTTGCGGGCGCTCCAGAACTTCCCCTGGTACCCGTAGTCGATGCGGCCCTCCTCCGGCTCGATGTACACGGAGGGCTGCTCGTCCGTGTACAGCAGCCAGTCCCGGTCCTTCTTCCTGAGCCTGCGCCACGGCCGGTCGATGTCGATCCCCAGGCCGTTCACGACACTGCGCAGGTTGGCGCCCTGCCAGGCGCCCCGCCACGCGGCGATCGCCCCCTCGCGGATGCTCAGCGAGGGATCCGGGACGAGCAGGTCCTCGGCGACGTCGTGCACGACGCCCAGTCCGTGGCACTCCGGGCAGGCGCCGGCCGGGGTGTTGGGGGAGAACGACTCGGCTTCCAGCCGATGGGGGCAGCCGACGATAAGGAGTCATACGGGTGTCGTCTCAGGACGTTACGGTCGTGGCTCTTCTGGCGGACCCGGATACGCCGACGGAGATCGCGCAGCGCATGGCGCGGATGCTTCCCGACCGGCTCGCCGACAGGTGGGGCCGGGGACGACGGTTCGACGTCGAGGCGGTGAGTGAGCCCTTCACGGCGGGGACCGAGGACCTGTCCACCTTGACGCGCCGGATCATGGACCGTGGCCGTGAGGGGAACTGGGACATCGTCGTGGCCCTCACCGACCTTCCGCTGCACTCGCATGGGCGCGAGCTCGTGGTGGATCTGAGTCACGAACACGGCTTGGCGCTGCTCTCCCTTCCCGCGCTGAGGGGGCTTCCGGCTGCAGACCAGGGCCCGGCAGGCCGTGGAAGAAGCCGTGCTCAGCTTGGCGGGCCCGCAGGCCACCGGGCCTGAGGGGCCTGAGGGGCCTGAGGGAAGTCAGCCACTGCGGGGGCCCTTCACCGGTCGTCTCGCGCCCATCCGTCCGGGCCAGGCCGGTGAGGAGGAGATCGCCGATCTCCGGTACGTCGTCATGGGGCCACGCGGATACCTGAGGGTGCTCTTCGGCATGGTCCGCGCCAACCAGCCGTGGCGGTTGGTGCCGGGTCTGTCGAAGGCCCTGGCGGCCGCACTCGCCACGGGAACGGTCGCCACCGTGAACTCCACCGTCTGGAGCCTGGCCAGCTCCCTGAGCACGTCACGCCTGGTGGTCGCCGCGGTCGGGTCCGTCGCGCTCATGATCGGCTGGCTGATCGTGGACGCGGACCGGTGGCATGGAACGGACGAGGTTTCGCCGGAGGCGAGGAAGCGGGCGGCTCTCCACAACGCGTCCACGGTCATGACCGTCGGTCCTCAACGAACGGTTGTTCGCTCCACCACACAGACGCCGCTGCACGCCTCGGTGTACTGGACGCTGTCCTGGTTCGTCGCTTCGGTCGCCACGGTGGGCGGCGCGCTGGGATCGGGCCTGGAGAGCGACGAGGCGATCCGGGCAGCCGCCTGCTCCAAGCGCGAACAGGAGCGCCGCAACCTGCTGCAGGACGACCGCGGTGACTAGCGGGCCCCGGTCGGACGGCCGGGCGGAGCTGCTGCGCGTGCCCTACGGCGACTTCGACGCGCTGCGTCCGGGCGTGGACGCCGCCGAGCGGCAGACCGACATCGTCATCGGGCCGGCACCGTGGCGCCGTGCTGCGCCCCGCCCCGCCTAGCCTTCGGCCAGCACGACGACCGCGTCCTCGGGGCCGAGGACGAGTGGGGCGTTCTTGGACGGGTTGAGGAAGATCCCGTACGTGGGCGGCTCCTCGCTGTGCCGGGCGAGGCGGTAGCCGATCGCCGTCTCGCTCTCGCGTCGCGCCGCCTCGACGACCGTGGCGAAGTCGGCCTCCGCGCCGGGGACGACGTAGTCGGAGGCCGGCTTGAGGTAGATCTCCGAGCCGTCGGGGTTGAAGAGGTCCGTGAAGACGTCGTACAGGTCGCGGTTCTCGCTCAGCTGGGTCAGGAGCAGGCTGATGACCTTGGTGCTGACGATGAAGTCGTCGGCTTTCGTGACCTGGGCGACTTCGCGGTTGGCGTCGTCGTTCATCTCCGTGACGATCGAGTACGGGTCGCCGAGCCGTTCCTCGATGTCGCGCAGGTGGAGCAGGGTCACGAGGGTCCGGTCGTCGGCCGGGCCGGGGGCGATCGTGTCGTCGGAGAGGACGACGATGTGCTGGTAGCCGCCCAGCTCAAGGGCCTCCAGGGATGAGCGGCGGGTTGGTTCGCAGTGCTTGTACCCCACGGTGAGGTGCGCGGTCCCCTGACGCAGTGCGGCGTCGGGCCGGCGGGGCGCGGCGATGTCCAGGGTGGAGCCGGGCTGGACGAAGCTGTCGAGGAGTGTGACGAGCTTGGTCGTACGGGAGTTCTCGCCGATGAGGAGGGTGCGGTCCAGCTGCGGCGGCTCGGCGGGGGCCGAGGTGATGGCGGACTCGACGATCCGTGGACGGGTCCGGGCCGGCCGGATGAGCAGGTCGTCCTGCGCGATCACGAGGAGGAGGTCGCCGGAACCGATGACGGTGTCCATGGGCGGGTTGACCAGCACCTGGCCTTCCGCCCGTCGCAATCCGGCCGGAGCACCGACCTCGTAGGCGTGGAGTGCCTCTCCGTACGTCTTCCCCACGAGCGCGGGCTCTTCGCGGAGGTAGAACTCGTTGCCGACGAAACTGAGCAGTTCGTTGAACACGCCCGAGAGCCCGGTCTGCCGGTGGGCCTGCGCGATGAGACGTACGGCGATGTCCTCGGCGTCGATCACCAGCGCGCCTTCGCCCGCCGCCAGCCGGGCCGCGGCGATGTTCTCCGAGTCGTGCACCGCGGCGACCACGTGCGGCCGGACGCCCCGCCACCGCCGGCTGTTCAGCAGCAGGAGGATCTTGATGACCTCGACGTCCTTGTCCTCGCCCCCCGGCGGCAACACCATGATCGATTTCGCCGTGTCCGGGCTGACCAGCTCCAGGTCGGTCCGTACGAGCGGGTTGCCGGAGCGGCAGATGACGCGGGTGCTGCCGGTCTCGGGGATGCGGGCCCGGATGGCGTCCTCCATGGAGACCTTGTCGCGGTCGGCGAGGACGACGACGCACGAACGCCGTTCGCTCTGGTTCGCCTCGACGAGCTCCGCGATGACCGTGAAGACCTGGTCAGACCAGCCGAGGACGATCGTGTGACCGCGTTCGATCAGCTGTGACCGGCCTTTGCGCAGCTCGTGGATCTTCTGGTTGAGGCCGGTGGTCAGGACACCGATCAGGGCGCTGACCAGGAAGATGCCACCGATCGTCACCGCGAGCATGAGCCCCAGGAAGACAGGGCTGCCCGTGTCCCCGCCCATGGTTCCGGCGTCGAGGGTGCGCAGCACGCTCATCCAGGCCACGCCGAACCAGCCGCCGTTGTCCTCGGCGTCGGTGTCGGTGAAGAGCACGACCAGGGTCGAGGCGCACCCGATGAGCAGCACCGAGGCCAGCGCGAGCCAGCTGATGAGTGCCGGCGTGCCCCGATCCATCGTCCCGTCGAACCAGTACCTGAACCGCGTCCGCAGCCTGCCACGCACTCCCATGCCCCCATGCCCGTCATCGTCGGCCTGCGGCACAGGTCGTACCCCTGGCTCGACCTGGCGCGAACGATCATTGTTCCAGGCCTGATCCGCCGGAGAGGCCCTAGTCGCCGCCTCCGCCGTCTCCCCCGCCGTCGCCACCGCCGGAGTCGCCCGAGTCGCCGCCGTCCGAGCCCCAGCCGTCTCCCCCGCCGGGCTCGTTGTCGTCGCTGCCGCTGCCCAGGTTGCTGAACCAGGAGCGGTCCCAGTCGGTGTCGGTGACGACCGGATCACCGCCGTTCGTCCGGCTCCGCACGGACCGGAAACGCGCGAGGCCCGTCGTGTCACCGAGGCCGAAGGCGACCGCGAAGACGTGTGCCATGACCGCGTCCAGCGGGTCCGGGGTCTCGTGGCGCACGGGGGCGAGAGGGAGCAGGACCGATCCCGGGTCGGGGGTCTGTCGCCGTGGTGGACGTGTCAGGAGGGCGACGGGCTGTTCGTCACGGAGCAGCCATGAACTGGTCGTGGTGGAGCGCCGCAGCAGCCACCGTCGCCCCGACAGTTCCACTTCCACGGAGCTCTTCGACTTGCGCAGCTTCTTCGCCAGTCTGAGGGCGGCGGGATCGTCGCCGACGGTCAGGCGCAGCCCCTTGGCGGGGTCGCTCGACTCCCGCTGGAAACCCTGCGGTGCCCGCAGCCGTACGACCGGGGCTTGGGGTCCCCATACGTCGACGCGGAACTGGCGCCGGTCCACGGCGACGGCGATCGGCCCGGCGGGACCTTCGGCGTACCGGCGAGCGATCCACAGCGGGACGCCTTCGGTCCAGGCCCGCCGGGCCAGCGTGCCCACACTCTCCGGCCCGCCGCTCAGCCGCACGGCAAGCTCGCCCAACTGCTGTGCGAAGTCAGCGGCTTGACGTACCCTCAGCGGCGTACTGGTGCCGGTGACGCGGGTCACCGGTACGATTCCGGGCCCCTGTGCCAGCCGCGTCAGCGGACGTTCGGTCCCGCCGCCGCCGAGCCACTGTCCGCGTTGGTAGGCCTCGGCCATGGCCCCCAGGTTCAACTCGCCCAGGGGCGTGACCCTGCCGCCCCTGCGCAGCTCCTCCTCGGTCAGCTCGACCGTCCGAGCCAACGGATTCCACGACCGCTCGCCATAGAGCACCTGACTCACCACAACCCCCGTACCTGCCTGTTACTTACTGACGCCCTGCTTGGTCGTTCCCGCCGTGTTGATCACTTCAGGCTCCCACGCGTCGCCGACGCGCGGTCCGGCGGGCCAGTTCGTCGCGGCGGCGGGTCAGGCGGGCGATCTCGGCGTCCAGGGCGGCGATGCGCCGGTCGACGACCGGAGCGAGGCCGCTGCCGCCGCCGGCGGCCTCGGCCGAGCCGCAGGCGGGGGCCGGTTGGCGTGCCAGCAGGGGAAGCCGGTCCGCGTGGGTGCTCAGATCTTCGATCGTGAGGCCGAGGGCGAGCAGGTCGCGGATGACGCGGACGAGCGCGACGTCGGCGTCGCCGTATCGGCGCTGGCCGGACGGGGTGCGCTCGGCGGGCGGCAGGAGGCCGCGCGCCTCGTACAGGCGCAGCGCCCTCGGCGTCGTTCCCGCGGCCGCGGCCGCGTCACCGATCCGCACTCCCCGCCTCCCTCGTATGCCCGGCGTCGGCTACAACCGTACGATCACCGCGCCGAAATGGCGGCCGGCGATCAGTTCGGGCAACGCGGCGCGGGCCGCGTGCATTCCCTCGATCTCGGTGTACGGGAAGGAGATCTCGCCGGAGCGCAGCCAGGCGCCGAAGCGGCGGGCCCACTCCTCCTCCACGCCTGGGTGGTCGGCTCCGGAGTATCCGGTCAGGGTGATGCCCCGGACCACCAGACCGAAGGTGTCGATCTCGGCGGGCGACCTCTCGCCGGCCGTGTGCGCGGACATCTGTCCGGCCAGTGCGCCGACGAGGGCCACCCGGGCGCCGGGGCGAGCGGCGTCCAGGGCGACGGTCAGCTGCTCGCCGCCGACGGTGTCCAGGACCACGTCCAGGCCGTCGGGGACCGCCGCCGCCAACTGCTCGGCGAACGGCCGTTGTCCGGGGCCGGCCAGCAGGACGCGGTCGTAGCCCAGCTCCCGTACGAGCCGGTCGGCCTTGTGCGGCGAACGGGTGGTGCCGATCACCGTGGTGGCGCCCAGCAGGCGGGCGATCTGCCCGGCGAGGGTGCCCACGGCGCCGGCCGCTCCCGTGACCAGGACGCTGTCGCCGGGGCGGACCTTGACCAGCCGGGTCAGCGCTCCGTACGGAGCCGCTCCCTGGGCCAGGTGTGCGACCGGCGTGGGCAGGGCGCCGTCCGTGGGGGCGACGTCGGCGGCGGGCAGCAGCGCATGGTCACGCCAGCCGGCCATGTGCACGACGGTGTCGCCGGGCTTCAGCGGCCCGTCCCCCGGCGCGGCGACCACCTCGCCGACGGCCGGGCCGAAGAGGACGTCCCCGGCGGCCAGGAAGGGCAACGGGAGGCCCTTCGTCCGGCCGCCGATGAGCGTCCGCAGGCCGGGGAAGACGAGGAAGTACCGGTTCCTCACCAGCACTTGGCCGAGTGCCGGTGCGGGCAACGGGCTCCGGGACAGGGTGAAGTGCCGGGGTTCGGGGAGGCCTTCGGGAACCGAGGCGAGGCGGACCTCCAGGGTGGAGGCGGGCAGCTCTGTGGCCGTCATACGGGTCTCCGGGGGCGGTTCGGGGGTGAGGTCCGGTGACGCTAACCCCTGACCCGTGGGTGAGGGTCAACCCTCCTGGCGGCCGCCCGCCGGAGCACGCCGAGGAGGGGTCGCCTAGGCCTGCCGGCGTGCTCTCGTGTCGTGGAGGCCGGGTGGGACGTATCCCGCGTCCCGCGCCGAGAGGGTGGTGCCCGGTGGGACGATCTTGTCGATCTCGTCGAGTACGTCCGGCGGCAGGGGGCTGTCCGCCGCCCCGAGCTGCTCCTCCAGCTGGGACAGGGTGCGCGGGCCGATGATGGGGGCGGTGACGGCCGGGTGGGAGAGCACGAAGCCGAGGGCGAGCTCGATGAGGGTGATGCCGGCCTGCTCGGCCAGGACGGCGAGGGCCTCGACGGCCTCCAGTTTGGCGGCGTTCTCGGTGCTGTCGACGTCGAAGCGTCCCGGCTGGCGGGCCGCCCGGCTGGATTCCGGCTGTGGCCGGCCTGCTCGGTAGCGCCCGGTCAGCCAACCGCCGGCGAGCGGGCTCCACGGGATCACGGCGAGTCCGTACCGCTGTGCCACCGGGAGTACCTCGGCCTCGACGCCTCGGGTCAGGATCGAGTAGGGCGGCTGCTCGGACACCACGCGCTCGCGGCCCCGCCGCTCCGCGGTCCACTGGCCTTCGACGATCCGGGAGGGCGGGAACGTGGAGGTGCCGAGGTAGCGGACCTTGCCCTGGTGGACGAGGTCGGAGAGGGCGCCGAGGGTTTCGTCGAAGTCCGTGTCCTCCTCCGGGCGGTGCACCTGGTAGAGGTCGATGTGGTCGGTCCGCAGCCGCCGGAGGCTGTCCTCGACCGCGCGGTGGATCCAGCGCCGCGAGTTGCCGAACCGGTTGACGTCCTCGCCCATGCGGCCGTGGAACTTGGTGGCCAGGAAGACGTCGTCCCGGCGGCCCGCCAGCGCCTCGCCGACGATCTCCTCGGACTCCCCCTGCGAGTACACGTCGGCCGTGTCGATGATGTTGATCCCGGCGTCGAGGGCGCGGTGGATGATGCCCACCCCGTCCTCGTGGCTCGGGTTGCCTCGGGCGCCGAAGTTCATCGCGCCGAGGGCGAGCGCGCTCACCTGCACACCTGTGCGGCCGAAGGGCCGGTACGGGATGGTCATGACGTTCCTTCCGTGGGAATGGTGGTGGGTATGGCCGTGGGAGTGGGCCGCCGTCCGGGCGCTGCCGCGGCTTCGGCGAGTCGGTCGACGTCGGCCGCGGTGCCGGCGGCGCGGAACGCGTCCCACAGGCGGCGGTACGGGCCGTGGGCCGCGAGGAGTTCCTGGTGGGTGCCGGCCTCGGCGACCCTGCCGTCGCGCAGGACGATCACCTGGTCGGCGCGGGCGGCGGTGGTGAGCCGGTGCGCCACGACGAGGGTGGTGCGCCGCCGGGTGAGGGCGGCCGTCGCGGCGGCCACCCGGCGTTCACTGGCCAGGTCGAGGGAGGCGGTGGCCTCGTCCAGGAGCAGGATGTCCGGGTCGACGAGTTCGGCCCGCGCGAGCGCGAGCAGTTGCCGCTGGCCCGCGGAGAGGCCTCGGCCGCGTTCGCCGACCTCGGTCAGATAGCCGGAGGGCAGCCCGGCCACCATCTCGTGCGCGCCGACCGCGCGCGCCGCGGCCTCCACCTCCGCGTCGGTGGCGTCGGGGCGGCCGTACGCGATCGTGTCGCGGACAGTGCCGCCGAGCAGGTGCGTCTCCTGCGGGACGAGTCCCAGCCGACGCCGGTATGCGGCCGGGTCCAGTGCGCGCAGGTCGGTGCCGTCGACCCGTACGGTCCCGGTCGTCGGGTCGTGGAACCGGGCGACGAGTTTGACGATCGTCGACTTGCCCGCGCCGGTCGTACCGACGAGAGCCACGGTCTGTCCGGCGGCGACGCGCAGGCTCACCTCGTGGAGCACCGCGCGTTCGCCGTCCCGGTAGGCGAAGGACACCCGGTCGAACTCGATCTCGCCGCGCAGCTCGCTCACCGGCAGGGGGTGCGCGGCGGTGGGCGTGCCGACCGGTTCGCGCATCAGGGTGCGCAGCCTGCCGAGCCCCACGACCGCCTGCTGGTAGCCGTCGAAGGCCTGGGACAGCTGTTGGATCGGTGAGAAGAACAGCTCGACGTAGAGCAGGAACGCGATCAGGGTTCCCACCGTGAGCCGGCCGTCGCGTACGTGCCCGGCGCCGATCACCAGGACGGCAGCGCTCGCGGCCGTACTCAGGAACTCGACGAACGGGAAGAACGTCGCCATGAGCCGCTGGGCCCGCAGCCGGGCGTCGCGGAACGCCCGGGCCAGCTCGGCGAAGTCCCGCGCGTTGTGCGCCTGACGGCCGAACGCCTGGGTGACCCGGATGAGGCTCACGTTCTCCTGGAGGTACGCGTTGACCGCGCTGACCCGCTCCCGCGCTTCGAGGTACGCGGGCAACGACCGCGAGCGGAAGACCATCGTGGCGGCGACCAGGCCCGGCAGGATGAGGAGCAGGGTGACGGAGAGTCCGGCATCGATCACGAGCAGGGCGGCGAGCACGCCGAGGGTCGTCAGCAGAGAGACCACGAAGGTCACCAGACCGGTCTGCAGGAACGCCGACAGCGCGTCCACGTCCGTGGTCATCCGGGTCATGATCCGGCCGGCCGGCTCGCGCTCGTAGTAGTCGAGACCGAGCCGCTGCAGCTGGGCGTAGGTGCGCACCCGCAGGGTGTGGAGCAGGCGCTCACCCGTGCGGCCTGTCACCCGTACCTGGGCGATGTTGACCAGCCAGCCGAGCAGCACCACCGTCGCCGCGACGGCGGCGATCAGCAGCAGCGCAGCGGGCTCGGACCGGGTGACGCCGCTGTCGACGCCGTGCCGGACGAGTACCGGGACGGCGATCTGGGCGAGCGCGTCGGCAGCGACGAGCGCGAGACCGGCGAGCAGGGGCAGGCGGAACGGGCGTATCAGCGACCGCAGCCCGAAGTGCGGGTCCCAGGCGCGTGCCTGCCCGGGCGTGACCTTCGGGTCGGTGTCCTCGAGCGGCAACGCGGCCAGCCGGTCCTGGAGTTCGGCGCTGGGCGGGGCGCCGCCGAGCAGGCCCGCCCCGTGCCCCGCACGGCCCGGTCCGGAGGTCGCGGCGGCCTGCGCGTAGGCGGCGGCGACCCGGACGCCGACGTCCCGGCGGGCCGGGGGTGTGTCCGGGTGGCCGCGCCAGAGCTCCTCGGTCACGCCGCGCGGGCGCGGGGGCTCCGCCGCCGAGGCCGCGTCCACGCCGAGTTCGCCGGGTTGGCCGTCGGGGGACAGCAGCGACCGGTAGAGGGGGCTGCGCGCCTGGAGCTCCGAGGGCGTGCCGATGTCGACGACCCGGCCGCGATCGAGCACGGCGACCCGGTCGGCCAGCTCCAGCGTCGACGCCCGGTGGGCTATGAGCAACGTCGTTCGCTTACGGGCCAGTTGACGCAGCCCGGTGTGGATGGCCGTCTCGACCTGGACGTCGATCGCCGAGGTGGCGTCGTCGAGTACCAGGACGGCGGGGTCGTGCAGGATCGCCCGGGCCAGCGCGATCCGCTGGCGCTGCCCGCCGGAGAGCGTGAGGCCCTGCTCGCCGATCAGGGTGTCGTAGCCGTCCGGCAGGGCGGTGATGAATCCGTCCGCCTGGGCCAGCCGTGCCGCGTGACGGATCTCGGTGTACGGGGCGTCCGGGCGACCGTAGGCGATGTTCGCGCCCACGGTGTCGGACAGGAGGTGCGGCTCTTCGAACACGAAGCCGATACGGGCCCGCAGATCGGCCAGCCGCACCTCGCGCACGTCGGTGCCGCCGACCCGGACCGTACCGGCGGCCGGGTCGTAGAACCTGGGCAGCAGCGACGCCGCCGTGGACTTGCCGGACCCGGCCGCACCGACGAGTGCCAGTGTCTCCCCCGGTTCGACCCGCAGGGTGAACCCGTCCAGGAGCGGTCCGGCCGTCCGGTCGCGGCCGAACACCACGCCGTCCCACTCGAGGGCCGGCGGCCCGTCCGGGAGGTCGACGGCGTCCGGTGCGTCGGTGATGTCGGAGGGCGCGTCGACGACGTCGAGCACCCGCTCCACTCCGGCGCGCGCCTGCTGCCACACGGTGAGCAGCATGGCCACTTGGCGGACGGGCGTCACGAACGAACCGAGGTACGCGGTGAACGCCACGAACGTGCCGAGGGAGATCCTGCCGTGCAGCGCCAGCCAGCCGCCGAGTGCCAGCACGGCGACCTGCCCGAGTGCCGGGACGGCCTGGAGCGCCGGGTTGTACCTGCTGGTCAGCCGGGCGATGCGGACCCGGGAGGAGAACAGGCCGCGCGACCGCCGCTCCAAGGCGTCCAGCTCGCGCCGTTCCTGCCCGAAGCCCTTGACGACGCGGACGCCCGCGACCGCCGCCTCGACGGTCGACGCGACCTCCGCGGCCTCCTGCTGCGCGTGCCAGTGGGCCGGGAACAGGTCGCGGCGGCTGCGGAAGGCGATCAGCCAGAGCACCGGCCCCACGACGAGGGCGACGAGGGTCAGGAGCGGTGACAGCGACGCCATCAGGACCACCGACATGGCGAACATCAGCGCGTTGCCGAACATGTTCGGCAGGAACTGCAACAGCATCTGAATGAGCGTCACATCGGAGATGGCGCGGCTGACGACCTGGCCCGTGTGCAGGTCGTCCTGCTGGTTGCCGCCGAGCCGCAGCAGCGTGGCGAAGGCGTCGTTGCGCAGGTCGTACTGCACGCCGAGGGATACCCGTCCGGAGCAGTACCGGCGGAGGAAGCTCGCCCCGAACCGCAGCGCTCCGATGCCGAGCAGCAGCGCGACCCAGGGGGTCAGACGTGCCGTCGGCTCCTCGACGCCGTCCACGACATGGCGCAGGACGAGCGGCAGTACGGCCGTGGCGACCGCCGCGACCAGCGCGGCACCGTACGCCCAGGCCAGGTCGGCGCGGTAGGCCAGGCAGTACCGGGTCAGCCGGCGCACCCACCCCGGTGCGACCGGTTCGGGGACCGCCTGGGTCGTACGGTCCGCGGTGCTACAGGAGGTGACGGTCACACGGACGCCCCGACAGCCGGTGCGGGCGTGAACGAGTCGGCGGGGCGGGGCAGTCCGTAGTGCTCGCGCAGGGTGGTGCCGGTGTAGTCGGTGCGGAACCGGCCGCGTTCCTGAAGGATCGGCACGACCTTGTCCACGAACACCTCGAGTCCGGACGGCAGTACCGGCGGCATGATGTTGAACCCGTCGGCTGCGCCGTTGTCGAACCATTCCTCGATCGCGTCGGCCACCTGGACGGGCGTGCCGGTGAACGTCCGGTGCCCGCGACCGCCGCCGAGCCGGCCGATGAGCTGTCGTACCGTCAGCTTCTCCCGCCGGGCCAGGTCCACGATCAGGGTGTACCGGCTCTTGGCGCCTTCGATCTCGTCCTCGGACGGCAGGTCGTCGGGCAGCTCGCCGTCCAGGTCGAGGGCGTCGGGGTCGAGCTTGAGCAGCCGGGCGAGTTGCCGCCTGGCGAACTCGGGGCTGATCAGCCGTTCGAGTTCACGGTCGAGTTCCGCCGCCTCGGCCTCGGTGTCGCCGATGACGGGCACGATGCCCGGCAGGATCTTGATCCCGTGGGGATCGCGTCCGTGAGCCGCCGCCCTCTCCTTCAGGTCGGCGTAGAAGGCCTGGGCCTCCTGGAGGGTCTGCTGCGCGGTGAACACCGCCTCCGCCCAGCGGGCGGCGAACGCCTTGCCGTTCTCGGACGAGCCGGCCTGCACCAGGAGCGGATGGCCCTGCGGTGAGCGGGGGAGGTTCAGCGGGCCGTCGACGCGGAAGAACCGCCCGGCGTGGTCGATCCTGCGGACCTTCGCGGCGTCGGCGTGGATGCCGGCACCCTTGTCGGCCACGATCGCGTCGTCGGCCCAGCTGTCCCAGAGCCTGGCGGAGACTTCGAGGAACTCGTCGGCGCGGGCGTACCGCTCCTTGTGCGGGGGCGTGTCGTCGAGGCCGAAGTTGCGGGCCGCGTCCGCGCCGGCGGTCGTGACGATGTTCCATCCGGCCCGTCCGCCGGACACGTGGTCGAGGGAGGCGAACCGGCGGGCCAGGTTGTACGGCTCGTTGTACGACGTCGACGCGGTCGCGATCAGGCCGATGTGCTCGGTCGCCCCGGCGAGCGCCGTCAGGAGCACCGTCGGTTCGAGTTGTCCGGCCGGCCTGCGCGCCGGGTCGCCGTGCTGGCCCGGGCTGTCGGCGAGGAACAGCGAGTCGAGCCTTCCCCGTTCGGCGATCCGGGCGAGGTTCTGGTAGTGCGCGACGTCCCAGCCTGCGTACGGGTCCGACTCCGGCAGCCGCCAGGCGGCCTCGTGGTGGCCGACCCCCATCAGGAAGGCGTTGAGATGGAGTTGTTCGGCTCGCTTGCTCATGACTGTTCCTTCGTGCGGTGGGCGGGCAGGACGCCCAGGGCGCCGAGCAGGGTGGTGCGGTAGTGCTGGAACCGGGAGTCGCCGGGGTCGCGTTCCGCGGGCAGGTCGATGCGCAGGTCCTGGACGAACTCCCCGTCGTCGAGGACGAGTACGCGGTCGGCGAGGGTCACCGCCTCGTCCACGTCGTGGGTCACGAGCAGCACGGCGGGTCGGTGTGTCTCGTACAGGCGGCGCAGCAGCCGGTGCATGCGGATGCGGGTCAGCGCGTCCAGGGAGCCGAAGGGCTCATCGGCGAGCAGCAGCTCCGGCGCGCTCACCAGTGACCGGGCCAGCGCGGCCCGCTGCTGTTCACCGCCGGACAGTTCGTGCGGCCAGGCCGATTCCCGCTTGGCCAGGCTGACTTCGTCCAGGGCGGCGCGTCCGCGTGCCCGGGCGTCCTTCCCGGGCAGACCGAGGACGATGTTGTCGAGGATCCTCAGCCACGGCAGCAGCCGGGAGTCCTGGAACACCAGCGAGACCCGCTCCGGTACGAGGATCTCCCCCGTGCCGACCGTGCCGTGGTCGAGACCGGCGACCGCGCGCAACAGGGTGCTCTTGCCCGATCCGCTGCGTCCAAGCAGCGCCGTGAACTCGCCGCGGGCGATCGTCAGATCGATGCGGTCGAGCACGCGGCGGTCCCCGAAGGACCGGGTCAGGTCGCTGATGCGGACGGCGGCGGAATCCACGGCTTCGGCCACCGGGGTGCCGCTCAGGCGGTGATCGTACGGCGCCACGACAGCACCCTCCCTTCCGCCAGGCGGACGAGGGCGTCGGAGACGAATCCGAAGGTGCCGTACAGCACCAGGCCGACGAGGATGATCCCGGACTGCGCGTACTGCTGGGCCTGGAACATCATGTAGCCGATTCCCGACGTGGCGTTGATCTGCTCGACCACGATCAGGCCGAGCCAGGCGGCGGTCACGGCCAGCCGCAGGCCGGTGAAGAAGCCGGGCAGAGCGGCGGGCAGCACGACCTTGCGCAGGAACTGCCGGCGGGAGAGCCCCTGTGCCTCGGCGAGTTCGACGTAGCGGGCGTCGATGGCGACCAGCCCCGCGTGCGTGTTGATGTAGATGCTCACCAGCACACCGAGCGCGATGACGACGACCTTCATCGTCTCGCCGATCCCGAGCCACAGGATCAGCAGGGGAAGCAGGGCGAGGTTGGGGATGGAGCGCTTGACCTGCAGTGTGCCGTCCACGAAGGCGTCACCGACGCGGGAGAGCCCGGACGCGAGTGCCAGCACGACGCCCGCCACGACCCCGATCAGGAGGCCGAGGAGCGCGCGGGTCAGCGAGGTCTGCACGCTGTCCTGCAACCGTCCGCTGGTCCACAGTTCCTGGGCCGAGGTCAGGACCGACGAGGGGGACGACAGCTTGCGCGGGTCCAGCCAGCCGGCCGCCGAGGCCGCCCACCAGACCACGATGACCAGCAGGGGGCCGAGGAGCCTGCCGAACGGGATGGACTTGCCGCGGCCGAGGCGTCGCCGGCGCGCCGGGACCAGACCGCCGGCTTCCGGGGGCGGCGGCGGTGCGGAGGCCGGAGGGGCCTTCCGCGGCCCGCCGGTGACGGTGGCCGTGCCTCCGCCCGTACGTGCGATGTCGAGGTTCATCGGGGCTCCGGGGATCGAGGGGTGAGCGAGCGGAACGTGCTGGAGTGGAAGACGAGGGGATCCACCGCCTCGTCGAGGCGCAGGTCGTGGACGCGGAGCACGGCGATGTCGTGGTCCCCGGCGCGGACCTCGTTGTCGACCGAGCACTCGAGCCAGGCGCCGGCTCCGTGCAGGAGCACCGCGCCGCCCGGTGTGGTCTGCCACGCGGCCCCGGCGAATCGCTCCTCACTGGGACCGGCGAGCCGTCGGCAGAGCGGCCCGTGTTCCGCGCCGAGCACACTGATGCCCAGGCGCTCGGCGCGGCGCAGCACCGGCCAGGTACGGGAGCTGTGCGCCATGCATACGGAGACGAGCGGCGGCGCGAGGGACACCGTCGTGAAGGAGCTCGCCGCCAGCCCGACCGGCTTTCCGTCGATCAGGGCGGCGATCGCCGTGACGCCGGTGGGGAACGCGCCGTACACGGCGCGCAGGGATGTGGTGTCGTGCAGCACCGCGGTCATACGGAAGCCTCCGTCGGGTGCGCGGCCGGCAGCCGCGGGCTTCTTCCGGTGGGTGATGCCGGATCGGTCGGGTCGGGCTCCTTCAGCAGGGGGAGCAGTCCGTCGCCGACCCGGGCGATCTCCTGCTTGTACGGGGTGTCCGAGAGCACGAAGTGGGTCACGCCCAGCGCCCGGTACCTCCGCAGCGCGTCGGCCACCTCCTGCGGGGAGCCGACCAGCCACGTCGTGCCGGCGCCGCCGCCTCCGTAGCGGCCCGGCGCGGTGTAGAGGCAGGTGTCCAGGACTTCGCCCCGTTCCGCCAGGTCGAGCAGGCGCTGCTGGCCGACCGCCGCGTGCCGCCGGAACGCCTCCCGGGCACGTGGGCCCTGCTGGGCCATGCGGGCGACCTTCTCCTCCGCCGCGCGCCACGCCTCTTCCGTGGTGTCCCGGACGACGGTGGTGACGCGCAGCCCGAACTCCAGCGGCCGGTGGGTGCGTCCGACGGTCTCGGAGAGTGCGCGCAGCCGGTCGATCCGCCCGGCGACGCCGTCGAGCGGCTCGCCCCAGAAGAGCTGGACGTCGGCCTCCTGCGCGGCGACCCGCTCGGCGGCCGGGCTCGCGCCTCCGAAGTACAGCCGGGGGTGGCGTCCCTGTTCGGCGCCCCAAGGGCGGGGCCGCACGCGGGAGTTGTCCACCCGGTAGTGCTCTCCGTGGAAGGTCACCTCCTCCTCGGTCCACAGGCGGCGGACCAGTCGGAGGAACTCGAGCGTGCGCTCGTAGCGGCGTGACGGGTCGAACTCGCCGTCGCCGTACGACGCGGCGTCGTCCAGTCCGCTGACGATGTTGACCAGGACCCGTCCCTGGCTGAGCCGGTCGAGCGTGGCCGAGGCCGACGCGAAGTTCGCGGGATGCCAGTAGCCGGGCCGGATCGCGATGAGCGGCTTGAACGTGGTCGTGCGGGCGGCGAGCGACGCCGCGACGGTGAAGGTGTCCGGTCGCCCCCAGCCGGTGCCGAGGAGGGCCCCGGCCCAGCCGTGCTGTTCGACCGCCCGCGCCAGTTCCGTCGAGTGGTCGAGCGTGTCCCAGCCGTCGAGGGTGTCGTCGCCGCGATGACCGGGCTCGACCGTGTTCGGGATGTACCAGAGGTACTCGCCCATCTCAGGCCTGCCCGCGGTACTCGGCGGGCGCGGCCTGCGCGGCGATGTGCTCGAACCGTCGGTCGAACAGGACGCTGACGTCGAACTTCTTGACGAATCCCGCGCCGGCCATGAGGTCGGCGATCGACTGCTCCCAGGCAATGGAGGAGTCCCAGTCCGTCGGATACAACGGCTTCTTCCGTGACTTGACGATCCGTTCGCCGGCTTCCTTGGTGACGCCCTGGTCCTTGACGTAGTAGGAGTCGATCCACTTCCCGGGGTTCTCCCAGGACCAGTTGTTGCCCTTGACCCAGATGGGGATGAACGCCTGGATCGCCGCTGCCTTCCGGTCGTCGGCCAGCACCGACGTGGGCGCCCACAACAGGCTCAGCAGGTCCTGGACGTCGGTGGGCAGAGTCCGCGCGCCATCCCTCGCGTACTGCTTCAGATACTTCGTCAGCGACGGCTCGGTGAGCGGGGCGAGGTCGACCTGCTTGCCCTGGAGAGCGGTCAGGAACTGGGAACTCGGCAGGGGAACCAGGGTCACGTCCTTGTAGGAGATGTCGTTCTCCTTCAGCCACTTCAGGATGGTGACGCCCTGCGCCTGGCCCTGGGAGAAGGCGATCTTCTTGCCGACGACGTCCTTCGCCGTCCTGATGTCGCTGCCCGGCCGGGTGGTCGGGATGTAGTTGACCGCCGTGTTGTGCGAGATGGCGACGATCTTGGCGTCGACGCCGATGTCGTGCGCCTGGATCGGCGGCATTCCGGCGTTGGCGGCCAGGTCGACCGCCCCCGCACGGAATCCTTGAATGGTCTCCGGCCCGCCGTTGAGGCGGACCCATGTGGCGGAGAACGGCAGCGGGCCGAGCGACGGCTCGGCAGCCAGCTGGGCCTCCGTGGTGCTCACTCCGATGCGGAGGGCGGTGCTCTTGTCGGGTGCCAGGGTCGGGAGCGCGCCGAGCTTCGTGGAACCCGGCTCGTCGGAGGAGGCGCAGCCCGCGAGCGTCAGCAGCGCACCGCTGCCCAGGGCGAGAAAGCCTCGGCGGTTCAACGGCCTTGAGGGGAATGTGGACATGGCGGTACCGGGGGCCCTTTGCTTGTTCGGCGCACTGACGGATGCGCGGTCTGGATGGGTTGCCGCCGACGCCGTGTGACGGGGAATCCACAGGGGGCGCCGGCGGCCTGTATTCGGCGGTGTCAGGAGGCGACGGCGACCCGGTGGTCGGCGGTGAAGGGGCGGCCGGCGACAAGCTCGGACTCGCGCCCGTCCGGTCCGACGGGGACGTCGCCGATCAGCGTGACCCGGTGCAGCCGACGCTCGACGTCGAGGTGTTCCAGATCGCGCGGAGCGAGGTGCGCGGTGGCCCGGTTGTCCCAGAACGCCACGTGCCCGGGCTCCCAGCGGAAGCGCACCGTGTACTCGGGCCGGGTGATCTCGGCGTACAGCAGATCCAGGATCCGCTTGCTCTCGCCCGCGGTGACGCCGACGATGTGGCTGGTGAAACCGGGGTTGACGAACAGCGCGCGCTCCCCGGTCTCCGGGTGCACCCGGACCACCGGGTGCACGGACACGAGCAGGTTGTCGTTGACACGGCGGGCGTACTCACTGTCCTCGCCCACCGGCCGGCTGCCGCCGTACCGGTGCTCGGCACGAAGCGTGTCCACGAACGCCCGCACCGGGGCGGAAAGCCCCTCGTACGCGGCGACGAGGTTGGTCCACTGCGTGTCGCCACCGACCTCCGGGACGGTCTCGGCACGCAGGATGGAACCGGCGGGCGGATTCACCGCCGCGGTCACGTCGGTGTGCCAGCCGTCGAAGTAGCTGTACTGGCGCTTGCGGTACTCGTCCCGGAAGTTCTTCCCGTAGCGCTGCTCGAAGCGGCGCGGATCGATGGTGAAGATCTCCGGGTGGTCCTCCGGCGGGGCGTCGTCGTGCGGGTGGGCGTAGGTGAGCTCGCCGAAGTGTCGGGCGAACGCGATCTGGGAGGAGTGGTCGAGCCGCTGCCCCCGGAAGAAGACGACCTTGTGGCGGTGGAGGGCCTGCCTGATCCCTTCGACGGTCTCGGTGGCCAGCGGCTGGGCGAGGTCCACACCGTCGATGTCGGCGCCGATGTGACCGGCGACGGGGCGGACGGAGAGCGTACTCATGGGCGGTGTCCTTTCGGGCATGTCGAGGAGAGCGCCGTGCTGTCGCGCTGACGCGCTGCCGTGCTGACGTGCTGACGTGCTGACGTGCTGACGTGCTGACGTGCTGACGTCAGAGCGTCACGGCGTCAGAGCGTCACGGCGTCAGAGCGTCACGGCGTCAGGGCGTCAGGGCGTCAGGGCGTCAGGGCGCGCGGAATCACCTGGCGGGCGCGTACTCCCAGGTGTGGAAGACACCGGGTCGGAGATCGATCCGGTGCCGGACGGGAGTCCGGGGGAAGAAGTGCGCGGCGGTCGACGCCGCGGCGCGGACGCGCGGGGGCGCGTCGGCGGTACGCCGGTCAGCGGGCGCGACAGCCCAGTCCGGCGAAGTGGTGCGCGCGGAAGGCGTTCACGGGGTGCCGGCCTGCGGCTGCCCTGATCGTGGCCCTCTGCTGTGCGTCCATGGGAGGAGTCTGCGGCCACGGCCCCGGTACGAGCAATGTTTTGTGGCGGTATGGAAGAAACCCCGCTCGCCCGCTCGCCGTCATCGGGCGCTTCCGACCGTGCGCAGCCCCAGCGGGTCCTGGTAGACGGCCGCGAGAACCGGCGCGGTCGCGGCCACCGCGAGCGTGTCCGTACCGAAGGAACCGGTACGCACCTGATCACCGTCGCCGCCCAGCTCGCGGATCAACTCACCGAGCAACTCCGGGAGATGAAGGGTGGCGGACTCGGTCAGCACCAGGGCATCCGGGCTGATCAGGTCCAGCAGCGGCTGCACCGCGTGCGCGATGAGCCGCAGCCGGGCGCGGCACAGGTCCATCGCACGGGCGTCACCGGCCCGAGCGGCACCTACGAGCAGTTGCAGGTCGGGGTGCGGAATGACCCCCGCCGCGACAGCGCGCTGCGCGACGGCCCGGTCGGAGACGGTGGCCTGCAGGCAGCCCGTACGACCACACGGGCAGCGCTCCGTCGACCCGGGCACGGGCAGGTGGGCGACGCCTCCGGCACCGTACTGGCGGCCCTGCAACAGGACGCCCCCGGTGGCGATCGCCGCGTCCACCGCGTTGCCCACGAACAAGTGCACCAGGTCGCCGCCACGGACCGCGCCGAACAGCAGCTCGGCCTGAGCCAAAGCCCGCGCGTGGCCTTCCACGTGAACCGGCAGCCCCACCGCCCGCTGCAGCATGCGCCGCAGCGGAATGTCACGCCAGCCGAGCGCGGAGTTCTCGACCAGGACACCGGCGTCCGGGTCGACCCATCCGCCCGTGACCACCCCCAGTCCGAGCACGGAGCGCCCACCGGCATGCCGGCGCAGAAAGCCGGGCAGCCGACGGACGACATCGTGAAGCACCGCCCCGTGCTGCGCCTGCCTCGGCACCCTCTCCTGCGCGATGACCCCGCCGCGCAGATCGGTCAGCGAGAACGTCAGCCGCGGCACCGCGATGTGCACGCCCACCGCCACATGATGCGAGGTCTCGATGTCCAGCGGAATGCGCGGACGTCCCGGCCGAGGCCGCCGCGCAGGCTCGGGCGGCTCCCACACCAGCCCCATCGCCAGCAGCTCCGCCGCGTGCCGCGACACGGCCGCCGCACTGAGCCCCGTCTCCCTGATGATCGCCGTCCGCGCCAGCGGCCCCTCCCGCAGCACGGCCCGCAGCACGGCGGTCGCCCCATCGGAATGGTCAGCGGCGGCTCTCCCGCCCGGCGTCACGATAAGCGCTGGTCTCATCCATGGTCCTCAATCCGGGGTCGGTCACACGGCAGCACGGCGACCCCCGAATCCGAGGGGCTACCGGTGCTGGGGACAGGTCGACAACCTCATGCCCCGATGCTCGCAAGGGCCATGGATCCGGGTCAACGATCGGGCGTTACGGGCCAATGACGGTTCTGCGAAGCGGCCGCCGCCGGTCGTGCCTCATTCCTTCCGCTTGGTCACCGCGTTCGGACCGGTGGCACGGGTGACGAGTTCGGAGAGGGAGTGGTCCGCCGGACGGCCGTTCACCGCGGGATGCAGCAAGAGACCCTTCTCCTCGCGCGACTTGCTCCGCTCGGCGATCAGCGGGTTGGCCTTCGCCCAGTTGTCGCAGCGCACTCCGGTGATCTGCCAGCAGACGTCCAGCCCCGCCCTTCCGCCCGCTATCTCGAAGGTGTGGTCCGAGAGAGGGCGGCTGACGTGCAGGTCAGGGGCCGGGGCCCCGACGGCGGTGAGCTGGTAACGGAACGACTCGTTCAACGACTCGAACCATTCCGGCAGTTCGACCGTGGCACAACCGTCCCCGTCGAGAACCGCTGAGCCGTCGTAGACGTTCTTCAGCTCCGAGGACTCGACCGCCGCGTGGACCAGGAATCGCTCGTCGGGCTCGACCGGGTGGTCGATCCGCATGAGGCTCGCGCCTTCGGACACAGTCCCGGTGATCACGACGTCGCCGTCCAGATAGGCGGCCTGCGACGTCCCCTTCGCGTACACGCCGATCGCGCCTTCACCCTGGACTCCGTAGCCCTGGAGGCTCTTGCCGAAGACACCCGGACCGAAGGTGACCTCCCCTTTGACCCCGGCTTTCCCACTGCCCCCCTTGCCGAACACGCCCACGTTCTCCGTACTCGACCCGGACAGACCGGGGCCGGCGCCCCCGGTTCCCTGGACACCGGGATTCTCGCCGCCACTCGTGCCGGACACCCCGACGCCCTCACTGCTCGTGGCCGTGACACCCGTGCCCTTCTTGCTCGAAGCGGACAGCCCCGCGCCGCTGGTGCTTTCAGCGAGGACACCTGATCCGCTGGTGCTGACACCTTTGAGCCCGGCACCCCCGCCACCCGTGCCGAGGACTCCGGGAGAGCCCCCGCCGCCGGTCCCCGATACACCGACGCCTTGGGAGCTGGTGCCGGACACCCCCGGCCCCGAGGCGCCGGTTCCCTCCACACCGGCGCTGCTGCCTCCACCCTTTCCTGTCACGCCGATTCCCTGTGTACTACTGCCGGAGACTCCGACACCGTTGGTACTCGTACCGGTCACACCCGCGCCGGACGAACCGATGCCCTCGACGCCGGCCGAGGTCCCGCCGCCCGTGCCTTTGAGGCCGACACCCGCGTTGCTCGAACCCGAGACGCCCGGGCCGGCGCTTGCGTGCCCGAAGACGCCCGCCCCCTGGAGTCCCCCTTCACCCTTGACGCCGTCCCCCTTCGTACTGCTGCCCGATACGCCGGGACCGTCGGTGCTGGAGGCGGACACTCCCGCTCCAGCCGAAGCCTTTGCCTCCACACCCGGCGACGTGCCGCCGCCCTGGGCAAAGACTCCCGGACCACCCGTACTCGTACCGGAGAGCCCCGGCCCGGCTGTGGCATTGCCGACGACGCCCGCGCCCGTCTCGCCACCCGTACCGGTGACCCCAGCACCTTTCTTGCTGGTCCCCTCGACGCCGGGGCCTGTGACGCCGGAGCCCGTGACGCCCGGGGCGGATCCCGCCCCCTCGCCGGATACGCCCGGGCCGTTGGTGCTCTTGCCCTTCACCCCGGGGCCTTCGGCCGATGATCCGAGAACACCTGGTTCCGACCCGTCAGTCGTGCCGTAGACACCGGAGCCGGTCGTGCTCTTGCCCTGGACGCCGGGGCCGTCCGTGCCGGTACCGGCGACACCCGGTTGCCCGGGCCCACCGGTGCCGGTCACCCCGGTCCCTTCGACACTCGAGCCTTCCACGCCCGAGCCCAGGACCGCCGTGCCCCGCACGCCTGGACCGGCCACCATGTTCCGACCCGACACGCCGATCCCGTCCCCTAGTTTGTTGACGCCGAGAACACCCGTGCCGCCACCACCGTCGGTCGACACACCCGCGACCCCGACACCATGGATCTGCGCGTGGATGCCGAGCACCCCACCGATCGGCTTCTCATCGGTACCCGTTTTCGAACTGGTGCCGAAGACGCCGCTTCCACCCCCGCTCTCACCCCACAGGCCGTACTTGCGTCCCTCCAGGGCGACCCCGGCGGGGCTTTCAGACCCCTTGATGGGAGGGTCAGGTGACATGATCGTCTCCTCTGTCGATGCGCCGGAGGCCGATGAACGCTCCGTAGAGTCACTGATAGGTGACTTGGATACAGAAGATCTGCACCGTTGAGTTCTGTTCCGCGTCGTCCAAGTCGGCAGTCAGGAAGTAGCGGTGCGTCTCATTCGTGATGTCCGCCTGCGCCGGCGGAGTGACGGTGACGTCCAGCACGGTCGTACTGACGAGAACGTCGGGGTCTCCCCCGCTGTTGTCGATCCTGCGGCCCTTCAGAGCCACCGTCAGCGTGCCCGTGCTGGAGTTGTTCTGTCCGGTCACGCGCAACGAATTGATGCGAGAGCCGTCCGGGAGCACGACGTTCATGAAGCCGTGCGCTTCGCTGACGTTGTTCGGTAGCTCCGCCATGTCGATCGCCTGTGCCCAACCCGGCTTGGCCGCATCGGACACGGTGTAGCGGACAAGGACAGGCACGAGCGTGAGGTGTCTCGTCGGTGTGCCCAGCACGTCGAGGATCGGATTGATCTGGTTGTCCGCGAGGCCCGCGAATTCGGCCTCGAGCCGGTGGAAGCGGTTGTTGAGGCCGTCCTCGCCACCTGCCTGGACTCGGTCCTGGTTGTCGATCCAGTCCTTGTGGGTGAACTGGGGCTTGTAGCGGTCAATCATGACGGCCGTCCTTCAGTAGCCGGATGAAGGGGGACGAGAAGGGGTCCGTGACGTGGTAGGTCGGGAAGGTGTAGAGGCGGGGCAGTTCGGTCTCTTCCGGGTCGAGACGGGCCAGCACGCGGAGGCGTTCGGTGCGGCATTCGACGCCGAGGGGGTGGAACCAGTTGAGGACGTTGAGGATCAGGTCGTACTGCTCCTTGGTGATGGTGGCGTCGGGGTTCGAGTCCAGTGCGGGTTTGAGCCTGACCTCGCACTGGTAGGGCCGCAGACCCTCGGTGGGGAGATAGGCCGCCCGGATCCTGACCCGGCCGGGCGTGCGGCCGACGAGCGCGCACACCGGGGCGTCGGGCGTCGTAGGGGCGGCGGCGCCCTGGCCGTTCGGGGTGGAGGACCAAACGAGGACCTCGCCCAGGCCGGTGCCGAGCGGAAGTTCGGTGTCGAGGCGTGGCGGACCGGGCTGGGGTTCGCGAAGCGGCGCGGGGTCGGCGAGGAGCACGGTGCCGCCGTGGCGCGGAGCCATGACGAGGCAGGGCGGGTACGGGGTGCCGGGGGGACTCGTGGCGAGAGCCGTACCGCCTCGGCCCGGGTTGAACACCTGCGGCAGGCGGGCGTCGGTGGCGACGTCGATGAGGTGCACCCGTCCGACCGCCGAGGGCGAACCCTCCGTCGCCACGTACAGCAGCTGCCCGTCATCGCTGAGGCTCAGCGCGGCCGGCGCGGCGCCGGTGGGGAATCCACGGATCTCGGCCTTCAGAGCCACGTCCGGCGGGCGGTAGACCTGGACCGTTCCGGTTCCGTCCGAGCCACCGCCGGGGCAGATCACGTACAGCTTCTTCCCGTCCCTCGTGACCGCGACGGAGCCGGCGTTCGGATCACGGGTGTCGGCCTTCTCGCGCAGGACCAGCCCCGCGCGCTCCACCCGGCACCAGCGGCCGTCGTCCAGGACGGCGAAGAGGGAGGGACTGCCGGCGGCGACCACGAGGGACCGTGGCGCGGCGGGCAGTTCCAGGGAGCCTGCGGGCGCCCCTGTCGTCAGGGAGAAGGCCCGCAGGGTCTTGTCGCCGCAGGCGACGTAGAGCCGGTCGGAGTCCGTCGCCAGCGATCTCGGCAGAGGGCAGGCGATCTCGGGCGGTGTGGTGACCTGGGTCAGCTTCTCCGGGTCGAGGACCGCGATGTGGCCGAGTTGTTCGTGGGCCACGAAGAGGTGTCCTCCGCCGAATGCGAGGGCTTTGGGGAAGGGAGCGACCCGATGCGAGGCGCTCTGTCGGAACCGGGGGGCGGGGCGCCCGGGGATCGCAGTGAGCTCGAAGGAGGTGATCCGGTGTGTGCCCGGCTCGGAGAGGAAGACCCGTGAGCCGTCCGCGGCGAAGCAGGCCTCTGCGGGTTCGGCGGCCGGGGTGACCCTCACCAGGACGGACTGCTCGGCGTCGACCTCCAGCGGGGCGGATTTCCCGGCGGCGTCGTTGCCGGGGACGGTCACGGTGAGTTGCTCCCCGGACGTGACGGCGACCCGCACCGTCTGAGGTCCGTTCGGATCGGAGGCCGGGGGACGGTCGACCCTGATGTGGGCGAAGCCAGCTGCGAAGGCCCGCGCCGCGAGGGCCGATGCGGTCAGCGAAGGGTGTCGGAGACGTAGGGCGCGACCTTGGGCGTGGAGTGCCACGTCGGGGTCTGTCGGGGGTGGGGAGCCCTCGGTCCTCGGGGTGTACGCCGAGAGCACGACGAGCTTCTCGGGGGTGCCTGCGAGCAGGTCGAGGAGCCGGTCGAGGGCATCGGCTGCGACACCTTGCATCAGGCGGTTCCCGGGCTCGGTTCCGTAGTCGACGAGACGCGGTGGCCCGCTGAGGTCGTCGGTGCGTACGCGCAGCGCGCCCGGCGCGAAGTCGTCGGTGGGCGGGCCCGCCGCTGTGACTTCGTCGGCACCGATGCGACCGGCACCGCTGATGCTTTGTCCTGCCCCGAGGGAGTCGTCGGCCAGGCCGATACGGATTCGGCGCGTGCCGCTACCGACGTGACCGCGCCGAACGACCTCGACCCGGACGGAGACGTCGCCGGCGGTGCGAGCGCGCAGGGCGCCGGGCTCGCGAGGTGGGAAGGCGGCGTCGCCGGCTCCCGAGCGGAGGATCGACCATCGGACCCGCGCGTCGCTGAACGGGGAGGGGTCCGGCTCGATGCCGAGGACGAGTGTGCCGCCTTCCGTGACGTCCGGCAGACCGGGGGTGTCGCCCGTGGTGGCCGCGGTGATGCGGAAGACCTCGCCGCGCGGTTGGGCGGCGTAGATGTGGCCGTCCCCCGTGTGCTGGACCCAGCCGAAGCCGGCGGCGTGGGCGAGCGCGCCGAGCCGTTCCGGGGCGATGTCGGGTGTGTGGGTGAGCAGGATGGCGCGCCCGACTCTGTGCAGGCGGGTGGAGGCGGCGTCGTACGCCTTGAGCACGTGCAGTGCCGCGCCCACGGGGCGGTCAAGGGCCGCCAGGCGGACGAGGAGGGCGTCCAGTGCTTGGTCGACGCCGAGTTGCATCCGATGGCTGTCGCCGTCGTCCGCGAACGTCACGCCGGGCTCTGCCGGCCGAGTTATCAGCCAGGCGGGGTCGAAGTCGGGTTCGTCGCGGGTGGCGGTGCCGACGGCGGTCTCCTCGGGCGTGCCGAACTCGCCGTCGGCCGTGACGGACTGGCTCACCGGGAGCACGGTCGGGAGGACACGCAGGGGCAGTCCACCCGTGGCCAGGGTCTTGCTCTGTTCCCGGACCACGAAGGGCTCGTCGTCTCCTGGGGCGATGGTGATCGCTCCGGCTGCCGTGTTCACCGCGGCCTGGAGCCGGTCGGGGGTGGGCAGGAGCCAACTGTGGAAGATCTGGAGCCTGCGACGGTACTGCCGGTCGGCCTCTCCGGTGACGGGGTCGAAGGAGTCGCGGGCGACGCTGGAGATCCGTACCTCTTCGATCAGACCTGTGTACTGCGCGGCGATGTCCTCGTTTCCCCGGGCCTCCGTTCCCCGGCCGATCACGAGCTTGGCGTTGCTCGTCAGCGCGCCGAGGGATGCGTCGGTGACCCGGCGGGCCACTACCTTCCCGTCGACGTGGAGCAGGACCGTGGAGGTGTCGTCGTCACGGGCGAGGACGCCGGCGATGTGGTGGAAGGCGCCGTCGCCGAGGTCGCGGTCGGCGAACAGGTCCACCGCCGTGCTGCCGTCGGAGAGGGAGAAGCGGAGGTTGCGGTCGACGCCGTGGAAGGTGCCCACGGTCAGGGCCCAGCCCTTGTGCTCAAGGGTGTTGAGCTTCTTTCGCTTGGCGACGACTGCCCCGGGGGCGGTCACGCGGTCGGGTCGCACGACCGCTTCGACGGTGAAGGCCGCGGTGGCCGGGAGAGCGAAGTCGGCGGAACTGTCGACGCTGATGAAGCTCTCGTCCGGGCCGAAGCCGAAGGCCCGCGCGAAACGCCCGGTCCTGCCGCTGCGAGCACCGTTGTTCTCCCCCGGCCGAGTGGGCGCGGCGGCATCCACGACGGTGGTCACCTGCACCGCAGTGTCCGGGATTCCGTCCTGGTCGAGCGCTGGGAGGTCGTCGAGGTGGAACAGCGCGATCGTGGCGTCGTCGACCGTGTGGGGCCGGGGCGGGAAGCGGGGTGCGCCCAGGTCGAGGCCGAGGAGGTCGAGGCTGACGCCGTGAGCGGTCTCGGTGTTGCGCTGTTCCCTCACGTCCTGGAAGTGTGCGGCGACGAGTTCGTGTTCGGCGCCCATGATCCAGAGCAGTTTGGCGAGGTTCCCGAGTAGCGCGGTGAGTTCCCAGGTGACGGTCCCGAAGGTGCGGGTGGGAGCGGCCGGATGGAGGGCGACGATCCGCAGCCCGTCGGTGATCTCGTCCGCGCGGCCGGGGATCGGCACGGTCACGGCGCGCCCGGCCGGGTGGCCGGCGGGGATGCGTACGTCCACTTGCTCCTGGTCCATTCCCTTGGCGCGGGTGAAGGAGACCCGGACGGTGAGGGGCTGTGTGACGTCCTGTCGGGGGGCGAGCAGGTAGCGGGGGGAGTCAGGTGGCTTGCCGTAGAGACGCTCGTAGCGGTCGAAGTCGTACAAGGGGACGTTGACCTTTACGCTGCCGGGCACGGGAGCGAGTGGAACAGTCATGCGTTCCATCCCCCGGTCGTACGGAGCGGGGAGGGCCTCCCGCATGACGGCGAGGGCGCCGCCCGGTAGCGGATCGCGGAAGCGGGGCAGTCGGCAGGGCCGTGTCGTGCTCATGTGACCACGACCTGGAGGTCGGCCATGGAGGTGTCCACGGAGAAACGTGCGATCTCGTCGGTTGCGAGTTCCAGGTTCTCGCCCACGGACAGTTCCTGGGATCCGCCGTAGGCACCTCCGCCGTAGTGGATCTGTCCGAAGGCGGGGGCGAAGCGGCGCAGCCGCAGGTTCTGTACGTCCACCACGCCGGCGGCGGTGCGGGCGCTGAGGACGATGTCGGAGTGGAGGACGCCGTGTCCGAGCCGGAGCCGGTTGACCGAGGCCCGTACGGCGTCGACGATCGCGCCTTTGACGGCTTCCCCGTCGTGGCCCGCCTCGATGACGAGGGTGGCGCGTATGCCGACGTCGACCTGGTTGGCCGCGAGGATGTCGGGGAAGACCGACACCGGCCGCCACTGCCGAACGACGTCGAGCACCTCGTCGTACACACCTGGGATGAGTGCCTCGCCGTTGCGCCACGGCCAGCCGGGCTCGGCGGCGACGACGATGTCGAAGAAGTAGGGGGAGCCGGTCTGGCGCTCCCGGGAGAAGGAGCGACTGCCGTAGCGGAAAGTCCCGAAGGTACGACGGGTGGCCTCGACGCCGCCGAGCGGGTCGAAGATCGCCGCGTCCCGCACGCCGTTCACGTCGAGTATCTGGGCGAGCAGTGCTTCCTGGGTCCATACGGTACGGGGGACGCCGAGCAGGCGGGCCCGGTAGACGGCGTCGGATTCACCCACGTCACCGTCGTGGAAGCTCTCTTGAGCGACGGCCTCGATTTCGGCGGCCCCCAGGTTGAGGTTGCGCCGGGCCCATTCGGGGTCGAGTTGCAGCTTGGTGCCGCCGGAGATGTTCCCGTCGGCACCGCGCGCGACGGCCTGGAGCTCTACGGTGGCGCTCTTCTCCTCCGCGGAGAGGAAGACGGCCCGTGTGCTCCGGAAGGCCAGGACGGGTCTGCCGACGGCGGGCTCGGTCACGATGACCGTGCCCTGCGGAACGGCGTAGCGCCGGTCGGCTTGCTCATCCGGGATCGTGATCGTGAGGAAGACGGGGCCGTGCGCCCGCAGTTCGCGGCGGCGCAGGCCCAGGTCGCAGCCGAGCAGGTCGAGACTGGGACCTTGGGCCGTGGTGATGAAGGTGCCGTAGTACTGGGATTCGAGGGCGCGCCACAGTTCGTGGGTGTCGAGGGCCGCGGCGTCCAGAACCTTGCGCAGGGCGCTGCCCGATGTGAGGTCGACGTCGTCGCCGAACATGGCTCGGGCGCGGGTCTGCTGGTCGGCGATGATCCGGTCGATGCCCTTGACGACGAACCCGTCCTCGGCGACGCCGAACCGTTCCTCGGAGGTCATGGGGTCCCCCTTGCTCGGAGGGTGACTGTGGTGTTCGCGACGGTGTCGACGATCGCGTAGACCGCGTAGACCCGTGCCGCGTGCGCGGCGGCGACTTCCCGGCGGTGGGCCTCGGTGTCGAGTCCGGGCAGCAGTTCCAGATAGCGCGGATCGTCGTCGAAGAACACCTCTCGCACGTCGGTGACCCGGAGGTCCGAACTGAGACAGCGGACCAGTTCCATGGTGAGGAACTGCTTGCGGGTGGGCAGGTCTTCGGCGTACGTGGCCATGGCCAGTCGGTCGAAGCCGAACCGGGTGTTGAGCCGGTCGGTGCCCGTCTGGGTGGCGACGCCCAGCTCCAGCGCCTGGCCCAGGGCATCGGCGCCGACGACGAGGGCGAGGTCGTGGGAGCGTCCGTCGAGGACGAGGTCTCCCTCGTCGAGGGCGAGGCTGCGACCGAGGCTGGGGGCACCTTCGGACTGGGCGGAGCCGGAGGCGTACAGGCGCATCGCACCGGCGGCCAGTTCGGATCCGGCCGACGAGACCCGGAAGGCGGTCGCGAGGGACGGGACGGGAGGCGAGGGACCGGCCCTGAGGGAATCACTGGTCTGTCCTCCGGGCCGGTCTCCGGGCAGGAGACCGGCTTCGCCACCGGCGGCGGGAGGTTCCAGCGGCTCGTTCTGGGTCATCAGACGCTCTCCAGCACTGCCTGGCCGGGGTCGGACACTTTCCACTGTCCGGGTCCCTGTCCGCTTGCGGTGACCCCGGACGCCGTGGCCAGCAGGACCGGGCTACCGCCGACCGTCAGCTTCTTCGACCAGCCGTCGGGGGTCGCCGGTGTGATGGCACAGGGTTGGGGCACCCCGGCGGGAGTGGTCGCGGCGCAGGGAGAGATCATGCCCGGCACGGGAGTCGTCGCCGAGCCGAACACCAGGCCGGTCTCCTTTCCCGCGAGGACGACTCCCTTGCCCTTGACGGTGACCCGGGGGTCGCCCACAGCGAGCTTCAGTCTGCCCTGGTGGGTGCATTGGATGATCGCGCCTTGGACGAGTACGAGGGACATCAGCTGATCGCCACCTTTCTCTGACCGATCGTGAGGGTCACGCCCTCGGATTTGAGCACTACGTTCTGTTTTTTCGCGTCCACGGTGACGTTGCCGTCGGAGTCGATCTCTACCGTGGTCCCCGAGGCGTGGGTGATCAGGAAGACTCCGGCGTCCCCTTCGGTCGGGCGCTTGCCGATCTTCGAGCAGGCGTCCTTCCCGATCGCGATCTTCAGCCCGATCGCCTCCACGACCCTGAGCCCCTGCGCGCTGATGAGGTCGTTGGCTGTCTTGCCGGTCGGCTTGGGAGCGTCGCCGATGCTGAGATCGGTGGGCAGACAGAGCCACCAGTCGCCTTCATGCGATTTGGGACGTTCCATCTCCGGATCGTTGGCCCACACGAAACCGGTCACCACGGCGTCGTCGGGGTCGTCCCTGACCTGGTTGAGGAGGGCACGCATGCCCGGGTACACCGGGACCGAAAGACCGACGTTGTGCCAGGCGAACGGTGACACGACGGGCCTGTCGTGCCGTTCTCCCTTCTCTCCGGTGACGGGTAGGTCCACGCTGGGCGAAGCCTTGGCATAGTCGGACACCTGTCCCACCGTCACACTCGCCACCCGCTTCTCCGGATTCGCCCTGTCGATCTGGCCGACGTCGACGGAGGGGGTGGCAGCTGCCCGCTCCTGTGCCTTGCCGGCGATCAATTCGGCGATCGAATGCGGAGTCGCCTTGCGCGCCAGCTCGCTGCGCCGGTGGTTACCGCCCACGCCGCTGTACTCCACGGCGCGGCCGGTGCAGGTGTACCCGTTCTTCGGCGAGAAGGTGTGGGTCAACTGAAGGACGCGGAAGTTCATGAGCGCCTTCTGGTAGCCCTCCACTCCGGCCGCCACCATCTGGCCGGCCCGCAGTGAGGGGACGCCGAGCACCGTGAAGTCGAAGAGCTCCACCTTCTCCGGGTCCGGCTTGTCCGTGACCACGTCCGGCTGCTTGCCGACCGCCTCCAGCTGGGAGGGTTTGAACTCGGCGAGCCGGGCCACGGTCAGCGACTTGTACTCGACGAGACAGTCCTCGGAGAGCATCGCGGCCGCGAGCACCACATCCGGGGGGATGAAGGGGAACCTGCTCTCGCTGGGCGGATGGCTGAGGGTCTCGCCGCACTGGACCGAGCCGTCCTGGACGAGGATCTCGCGTGCGAAGTCGGAGGCCATGCCCTTGAGGAGCGCAAAGGAGTTCTTGCCTGACCGGTTGATCGGGCGCTTGGGGGCGTCGGATTCGTCAGGGCCCACCAGCTTGACCTTGGCGCGCTCGGTGATCTTTTTCGCCGCGTCGTAGGGCGTCGTCTCCTTCTCCGAGAGGGAGGAGCTCGGGGGCATGCTGTCCGGGTCGGTGTGGTTGAGCAACCGGTACGCAGCCTCCTCGAAGCCCGTGAGGCGGATGCCGAGCGGAGGGAAGCGGGTTGCGGACTTGATCCCGTCGACCCTGCCCGACAGGACCTCTTCCCGGCCGGAGGGATCGTCCAGATACCCGAGGCGAATGACGACCTTGACTCCGCCGTCGGGCGCCGGGGCCTTCGCGAGCGCGTCCGTCAGCGCCTCATGGACGGAGAGCGGCAGGTCGTCGAAGGTGATCTCGAACGATCCCGGTTCACCGATCCCGTACTTGACCACGATCTCGGCCTCGGCAAGCACCGACCCGCTGAGGACGTCGTTGGAGATCTTCTGCTGCAGTTTCGGGAACTCGAGCTGGTACCAGAGGATCACTCCCATCGCTGTGCCACCCCGATCACGATCCGGGAGCCGTAGTGGCCCAGTCCATTGAGGTTGCCCCGAGCCACGGTCGCCTCTACGAGCCTGATGGCCAGCGGGCCCGCCTCGTGGACGAGATCCGGCTCGGGAACCAGCTTGCGCAGGAGCAGGACGCGTGGTCCGTCGGGGCCGGGGCCCGCCACCCTGAGCACAAGGTGGCCCGGAGGTACGGGCTGTAGGTCGGGGTTCCTCGGCTGAGGTGTGCGGCTGAACGCCGCGAGGTCGTACAGCGTCTCGGGAGGGTCGTCCGCGCCACCTTCGAAGTTGGCATACAAGGCGAAGTCGTAAGTGGTCTCGCCGACCAGGCACCGGAAGACCTGCGGAAGCCCCGCGTCGGGCTCGATCGGGAGTCGCTGGAAGAGCAGTTCGGCGGTCACAGTCCACCTGCCAGTTGACGAACCGGTCCACGCGTCTTGCTCACGGTGGGGATCGCGACGGTACCGACGGCCAGCGCGAGGTCCATGGCCTCCCCGAGTATGGCCATCAGGCTGGAGCGAGGGACCTGCTCGAGGCTGATGGTGACGTCCACGGCGTCCCGCTTCTGGTTGGACTGGGTGAAGCGCAGGCTGGTGATCTGCATGTCGAGGCTCACGGTCATCCCGCAGACGACGGGCAGCCCGGCCAGCTTCATCAAGGGCGCCGTGGAACCCGCGAGAAAACGCGAGGTGAGCGCCATGGTCTCCAGGCCCTTCTTCGACAACAGCCGTGTCCTGCCGACGAGTACGGCCTCCACACTGATCGTTCGGGTCGTCGGGGCCACGAGCTGCGTCAGACGGCTACCGGCGATCCTCGCCACCTGATAGCCCTCACCGAGGGTCAGGCTGGTGACCGTGAACAGCGGCACCGCGCCGATCAGGACGGGAACGTTGAAACCGGCCGGCATCGTCCACACCTACCTCTCCTGGTCATCCCTCCCGGCCTCCCTTCTTGGGCACGCGCTTCTTCTTTTTCCGCTTCCGCACCTCCTCCTCGACCTCGAGCACCAGTTCGCCATGCACGTCCTCGGCAACCTGAGGAGCGACGCGGGTGGGTGGAGTCGGCTCGACGCGGATGTGCGGTTTCGGCTTGGCCGGCTTGGGGTCGACCCTGACGTGGCCGCCGGCGGCGGCTGCGGCCACCGGGTCGTCTTCGATGTCGATCCGGTAGCGCACGTTCGGATCGGGCTCGGGCACGGACTGCGGCTCGGGGGTCGGGGTCGCGGGCCCGGCGGGCGCGGGCTTGGCCTCGGACTCCGGCTTGACCTCCGCCTGGGGCTTGGCATCGGCCGTGACCTCCGGCTCGGGCTTGGCTGCGGCTTCGGCCCCGGACTTGGCCGGCGCCTCGCTGTCCGACTTGGGCTGGGCTTCAGTCTCGGGCTTGGTTGCGGTCTGAGGCTCGTGCTCGGGCGCGGTCTGAGGCTCGGACTTGAGTGAGGTCTGAGGCTCGGGCTTCGCCTCGGCCGTGACCTTGGCCTCGGCCTCGGTCGTCGCCTTGGCCTTGGCCTTGCGCTTGACCTTGCTCTTGGACTTGGCCTCGGCCTTGGACTTGCCCTCGGTTTTGGACTTGGTCGGCGTCTTTGCCTCGGACTTGGCCTTCCCCTTGCTCGTGGTCTTTACCTCGGCCTCGGCCTTGGGCTTGGCCCCGGCTGCGGGCTTCAGCTCCGGGGCGGGCTCCACCTTCGGTGCCACTTCGGCCTTGGCCTTCGCCTTGGCCTTCGCCTTCTCCGAGGGATGGAGCTTCGGCCCGGACTCGGCCGCCGTCGCGCCCACACCCACCTTCCGGGTCACCCTCGGTGCCCGCTTCCGCTGGAGCGCGTCCCTCAGTCTCTCGATCAGCTCAAGCTGCTCCGCATCGGTCAACCACTCCAGGTTGTGACGGTATTTCTCCAACCACTGGAGGTAAGTCTCATGGGGGGCGCCCACATCACGCGGGAAGTGCTTCCCGTTGAGGAGCTTTTCCTTGATCTCGTTCAGCGCACGGTACGCAGCCTCCGGACCGCCCTCCTTCCTTGCCTCGACCAGCGTCTCCGTCACCCACTTGTAGTAGTTGTCCGTATGCAGCACCTCGTGACGCGTCCAGCCCTGGGGAATGGTGCCCGGATGCAAGCTGCTCTGAGGCAGCATGACGCCGTTGAGGGGGCTGGTAGCAGGGTCGATGCCCACCTCCTCGAGGATGGCCCTGGGCACTTCGGCTTTGATCGACCTCGACGCCGCTTCGTGGTGTGGCACGTTCCCAGGGAGCCCGTGCTGGCCGATGCCCTCCATGGACCGCCTCAACTCGGCCGAGGGCGATTCGGCCACCCCCGTCTTCGACTTGAGCTCGTCGCGGGCGCTGAGCGCCTGCGCCGGTGCCTCATCGACCTCGTGGTGCAGCGCCCTTGCCTCGCGGGTCGTCCGTGCCTGTGCCTCCGCCATGGCCTCGGCGACCTGGCCCTCGGTCGTGTGCTGGGCCTTGGCCAGATCCTCGAACTTCTCCAGGTGCTCCATTGCCTTCGCGGGGTCGGTCTTGGACATGCGGTCGATCTGCCGCAGGGCGTTCTCCATCGCCTTCTTGTCCACTCGCGGGCGCCGCCCGAAACGCTTGCGCACTTCCTTGATCCGCTGCTTGACCGGAGCGCGTTCGACGGCAGTCGCCAAGACGCGGGGCGGTTTGGGGGGCCTGTCCACCCGCCACCAGGCCGCCTTCTTGCCTTGGCTGAGCCCGTCGACGAGCTCTCCGAACTCCACGGCCTTGCCTTCGGCGAGGTACCTCGCACGGGCCCTCTCCAGTTTCGCGAGCTTGGCGTCGAAGGCCTCTGCCTTTCCGGCGGCGCGGGCGTGCATCTGGCCCACCACGGCGATCCCGTACTGACGGACGGCCTCCATGCGCCGGCTGTCCCCGGCCAGCAGAGCGAGCAGCTCCGCTTTCACCTGTGCCTGGGCACCGATCCGGCCGAATCCGATCTCTTCCAGCATCTTCGCGAACCGAGCGCCCTCGCCGTCCTGAAGGGCATCGACGATTCTGGAGACTTCGGCGAGGTCGAAGCCGTCCTTTCCGGTCAGCCGTGCGAAGGTCTGCGCCAGCTCCGGTGTCAGCCCACCCGACTTGGCGCCCAGCACCCGCAGCACCTCGGCCTTCGACTGGAGCTCGGTGAGTACGGGGCCCAGCCGGGGGTGCTCGATCAGCGCCGCAAGGGTGGCGCCCTTGGGTATCTCGACCTCTTGGAGTGCGGCGCCGAGACGGATGCCGTCCTCTTCGGGCAGCATCATCAGCAGTTCCGCCACCGCATGCTCGTCCTTCATGCCCTTCAGTACGGCACTGCCCGCGTGGAGCGCCTCGGCCAACCGGACGAAGCGCGCGGCGATCTGCTCACCCTCGAACACCTTGAGCATCTTGAGGAAACGCAGGATGGCGACGATCTTCTCGATCTTGGCCAGTCCCTCGACCACGGCCTGGATCTCGGTGAGCCAGGTGAGCGCCTCGATGATCACGGCCCACTTGATCCTCATGCGCACCCGTGGGCCGACTCCGAAGATCATGGCGCCGCGCAAGCCGTCGACGAGCGAGCCGGCGGCCTTACCGGCGACCTCTCCGATCTTTTTGATCACCGCGTGCAGACGACGGATCGACTCGGGGTGGCCGTACCCGGCCAGGAAGCAGGTCACGGTGAGCTCGTGGAGTCCCCAGAGCGCCGAAAGGATCTTCTCGGGCTGTGTCAGCATGATCTTCAGGGATTCGAGCATGCCCACGACGAATCCCATGGCCGCTCTGATGGCCTCCTCGATCTCTATCGCCTGCTTGAGGCCGATGACGGCGGTCTGTTCCTGTCCGACGCCACGAGTGAACCCGGCGTCCTGGTGCATCTTCAGGTTGAGCGCCTCAGCGACGAACTCGATGAGCTCCAGCACCGTGAGGGGTTGCCCACCGCCGAACTTCTTTCCGACCACCATGAGGAGGTCCCAGAGATCGCTCCCCATGTCGGCGAAGAGCTGTTCGTACAGGCCCGCAAGGATCAACCGCTCCCGGACCGCCTGCAATTGGGCCCAGCCTTCCAGCGAGAGCATGATCTGGATGATCGCGTGCCGGTGTTCCTCGAACGTCCACGCCTTGATCAGGACCTCGAGATACCTCTCCCTCGTCTTCGTGTCCGCCAGGGCGAACGCCTTCTCGTTCATCTCGCCCAGCTGGGCGGCGGCCTTCTCCAGATCCTCGTCGTTCCCGCCGAGGCCGGATTCCACCAGCCGGTCCAGTTCGGCAAAGGTGAGCTCCTTCAGCTCCTCGGCCGAGAGCCAGAACTCCTGGGCCGACTTGTACATCCGGATCCAGCGTTTGCCTTCGCCCGAGTCTCCCCACAGCCAGCCGCGTTCCTTGGTCCACAGGAGGTTCACCGCGTACCGGTGACCGTCCCGCGCGGCGACGAAGGGAAGGACGCGGAAGCCGGTGAAGGTGTTCACCTGCTGGCCTTCGAGCTCCCATTTCGCCACCGGCGGTCCGATGGTCTCGTTGGTGACGGTGGGTGCGGTGGCCACGGCCAGGAAGTAGCTGGCGGCTGTGCCGAAAGACCCCTCCACGACGGCGAAGGAGCGTGCGCCGAAGAGATAGTCGCCGAGCTGGACAGCGTGAAGGAGGCTGCGGGAGCGCGCGTAGCGGGTCGCCTCGCCCAGCATCACCAGCTGGGTGGCACCGATGACCATCACGGCAGCCCCGTCGACCGGGCTCGGTCCTTCGATGACGCGGGTCTCCGGATCTGCCGCCAACTCCAGTGCTGCTCGGCGCACGTCTGCGAGTCCGCCCGGCACGGACTCGGCCGGGTCCGTCGACTGCTCCCCTACGGGTGTGGTGGCCGTGGCGGGTGCCCCGGGTGCGGTGCCGGCGGGAACAGCGGATGCATTGCCGTCGGCCGGGGGGCTTGTGGTCTTTTCCGTGGTGACTGCCGTCCCGGAGGTCTGTGCTGTGGTCGCCGGCGGCGCCTCAGGTGCCGACGCATTCTCCCCCTGGCTCTGGCTCTCCCCTGGGGCGGACTCGTTCGTCCCCTGACCGGTGCTCTCCTCTCTCTCCTTGCCGTCACCTGCACCTCCCTCGTCGGTGTCGGGCAAGGCCATGGCGAAGGTGAGATGCCCTCGAGCACTGGGAGCCGATGCCACCGGCGACCCGGTTGCCGTCCCGTCGGCGGCCGTCGGCCATCCCCGCCGATGCGTATCGGTCCCCGCGTTCCGGTCGTCCTTCTCGATGGCCTGGGTGATCGCACGGAGCAGCAGGGCCGCCAGCTGCGCTTCGTATCCGGGCCGTTCACCTTTGCAGGTGACGGGGACCGAAGTCGGCAGATGCAGTCGCCGGTACGCCACGCCGTTTGCCGCCGTCTCCGCGGCGGTGACCGGTGTGACCTCGACGGGTGTGATCACGGCGCCGCCCTCGAACGGTCCGCGTCGTCGACCGGGACGATCTCGGGGAAGCCCACCGCGGCTACCTTCGCCCGCGCGAAGGCCAGGCGTGCGATCAGGGCTTGCTCGACCACCTCGCCCAAGCGTTCCAGACCGGCGGGCGAAGGCGTCCCCGTGATCGTGATGGTGATGGGGAAGTGGCAGGTGATCGTGGTGGGCATGTGAACCCTCCGGGCCGCCGGGTCAGCTGAGGGCCTCGTGCAAGGCCTCGTAGATTCCCGAGACGAGGTCCCGACGGGTCTCCTCGGCGATGTCTCCCGCCAGGACGACCTCGATCGGGAAGTGGAAGTGGAGTTCCGCCCCCGGACCGGAGACCATGACCGGCTCCGGTCCCAGGACTTCGGGCATCGCGCCCTGTGGCTCGACCTCCTGGTGCGACATGACGTCCTCCGTACTCTCCGGTCAGGTGGTGGTCGTGACTTCCAGGCAGACACAGTTGAAGGTGGTGGTCGGCACGCCGTCGACGAGGACCGTGGTCGCGGCGGACGTGATGAAGCACTCGCTGAACAGGATCTGCTGGAACGTCCAGTCCTTTCCGGAGGCCTCCTGAAGGCCGATGTTGAAGCTTTCGTGCTTCAGAGCCATGTCGGTGAGCTGGGCGACCACCGGGCCGATCGCCTTCACCGCCATGGAGAAAGTGAACGCCTTGGGCTGGACGACATGGGCGACGTTGTCCGCCTCCAGTGAGTGCAGGGGCTGCACCGGACTGTTGAACGTGGGGTTGAAGGAGTCGATGGGGGTGACCGCCGTGGTGCCGAGCATCACCGTCAACCTGGTGTCCCACTTGACCTCGGGCATCTCATCGCTCCTTAACCCTTGAGAACCAGATTGACGCTGATCTGGTGGATCACGCCCGCGTAGACGACCGAGACATCCATCTGGACGGTCCGGCCGCTCCGCGCGTTGCTGATCTCTTTGAGCTCGTCGGCGTTCAGGGTGGCGCGCTCACGTTCCAGGAGCACGAGCAGCGGGATGTGGATGGCGTAGCTCTCGATCACGCCACGGTTCACCAGCGGCGAGAGCACGCTCTGGACGAACGTCACGACCGTGCGCAGACCCGGGCGGTCGATGCGGACGTCGCCGATGGCCTCGATCAGCGCGGCCTTGACCCGGAAGCTGATGTCGTCGAGTGTCCGCACGATGTCTACGTAAGCCTTGTTGCCGCTCGGGCTCGCGGTGAGCCCCTCGCCCAAGTAGAGGCCATGGCCGGGGAGGAGCACCGGGCTCGCCACCCAGTTGATCGAGTTGTCGTAGTACTTCTGGATCTCTTCCGCCGTGAAGAACTGAGTCATCTTGATCGAGATCGGTTTGAGCAGGAGGGAGATGTGCGGTTCGTGGCCCGCGATCACTCCGGCCACGGCCGCGGCCACGTCGTCGTCGGACTTGTGGGCGACCAGGACCATCCGGTTGTCGTGAACAGATCCTGTGTTGAGACCGACCTGCTGGTCCTGCGTCAGCTCCGGGTCCAGCATGGCGACGCCGATGCGTTCGCTACCGTCTCCGCCGCTGTTGGAGACTGCGATGACGTGGTCTGCCAGACTTACCACCGGGTGGGTGACGCCGGTCGCCGTCTCGGTCAGCGGGGTGTTGGCGAGCACGACGATCTGCGCCGGGACGTCCACGGCCTTCTTCAACGCGTCGTCCCAATCGGGACTGGTGAAGGCCACCTCGATGCCCCAGACCCGGGTCGGGGGCGGCGTCTGCCGGAATGCCAGGGAGATGGACGCCGCCAGGTCGCTGAGACCGAGGCCGACCACCGGGTCATCTACCGCATGGCCCTTGTCCAGGTCTCGGTCAAGGGTCCAGGTCGATTTGCCGGCCGTCACCTTCGTCGCCGCCGTGACCGTGCGGACCTCGACCTCATTGGGCTTCCCGATCGCGACCTCGGTTCCTGTGGGGACCTGCACGTCAGTGACGGCGGTCTTGGTGGAGGGATCGGCCTTGTCCACCAGCTTCGTCTTCCCCCTCGGGTACGCCTCCTCGGCTTTACCCGGGGACATGAAGTCCCGGGCGGCCGAAGCCTTACCCCCGATGGCCCCCTTACCGATGACGAGGATGTCTCCGAAGGACCTGGTGGCGGGTGTGAAGAGGTCACTGCTCGCTTTGACAGTGATGTAGTTGAACGGCATCGACTGCTCCTCACCATGTGTGCGCCCGTCGTCGGGGAGGGGGCGCTGGCCGGTGCCTGCCGGGCTTCAGGTGGTCGTCTCGAAGGCGGCGACGAATCCCTGGGTCGCCAGCAGATCGCCGACCGATTTCTCGGTGGCCTGTGACGGATCGTCAGCGGAGATGGCGGGGAAGACCGCCAGCCACGCGCTGGAGGCGAGCTTCGCGCCGCCGTCGTGAACCTCCGGCTGTGGACTCGCCGCGTCGACCGCCCGCTTGGCCTGGCTGAGCCGGCGCAGCGCGTCGACGAGGTCGAGGCGGTCGAAGAAGAGCGTCGACACCCGCAAGGGAAGGCTGCGGGGCGGCGCTGTCGGATCGAAGGGTGGTGGATCGGCGTACTGGAGTCGGTAGTCCCTCTCGAACTCGTCCTGTCCTGCTCCGGTGCCCTCGGCCGCCTCCCAGGCGTCCGCGTCCACGGAAGCGAGGAGGCTGCCCACGTGTGCCGCCTTCACGTTGACCACGGTGTCCAGTGACATGTCGATCCACTGGACCGGTGGTGTCGCGGGGATCTCCACGGTGGCCCGGGCCTGTTCGGTGGTGGGGATCGACTTGTCCCAGGACCCGTGGACGGCGATCGAGGCGTGGACGGCGGTCTGGAACTCGGTGTGGTCGACACGGACGGATTCCACCGACCTGATGTCGAGGTACTCCGGGTCGTAGACGGAGCGCAGCAGTGACCGCACGCGATTGCGGTCCGGGTCGGCGGTGGGAGACAGCAGCGACTGTACGTTCTCCGGTGTCAGGTACCGGAGCATCAGACCGTCCGTGAAGGGAAGCGTCGCTGCCATGTCTCTGTCGCCTTCTCCAGCGTGCGTCGCGGGGCTGAAGGGGTTACTTCAGTCCGGCGGGCCGTCGTCCGGCTCCGGTCCGAAGATGTTCGGGTTGTTGAACTCGGGGAGGCAGTAGGCGCAGCCGTTGTAGCCGTAGGCCAGGGCCAGATCGATGGTCGGGAACGGCACTTTGCTCGACTCGTGGATCGAATCCCAGAAGGGACAGGTCTCGATGTGTACCTCGTCGGTGTGCCTGTTGCCGAAGAACCATTCGTGCAGGTCTTTGACCGCCGTGATCTCGATCGTCAGGCGGCCCGCCACCTGTTCGTCCTGGATCTGGGTGGAGATGAGGTCGTAGGGCTTGAGGTGCACGGCTTCGTGGGAGAAGTCGATGGTGACATCAGCCGTCACCACGTCCTTGGCGTCGAGATGGAAGCCTTTGACGATCGCTGTGTCGCCGCCCTTCATCTGCAGCGTGGAACGGACCTCTCCGGTCTCCGTCCGCATGATGTTGGTCAGTTCGGAGGGCTCGACGATGCGGCTCAGCGTTCGGATGGTGATCTGGGTGTCCGGCGGCATGGCGGTTGCGTCCAGTTCCCACGAGCCGTCCGTCGCCGTCGGTCCGCCGTTGAGCCGAATCTCCATGTTCGTCTGGCCGCCGAGGGTGGAGGGCTTGGGGTACACGTTGCGCTGGCCGACGTTGTTGTCGAAGCGAACGAGCTTGTCGTGCGCGATCGGCTTGCCCGATGTGGCGTCGACGGCGGGGTCGTCGGCACCGTGCACGACCGCGATGAGACATTCGTGGTCGGCGATGGTCGGCGTCCATGCGAAGGGTCCGACGCGTACCGATCCACCGGCCGGTATCGTCTCCTGGATCACCTGGGAGCTGATGACCTTGAAATGATCAGGCCAGGTCATTCCCGTGCCCGGGTTGCACCGGCGGGTCTCGACCGTGAAGGTGCCCGGCTGCGCGTCGTCGGTCCCGCGGTTGTGCACGCGCACGTACAGGTTGTTCGGCTGATTCGCGATGGGTTCCTCGTGCTGGGGGTCACCGTCGGGCTTGTGGCGGACCCAGATGTCCGGTGACGTCCAGAAGGGGTCATTGTCGCCGCCGCTCGGTACATCACCGATGTCGCCCGCCCTGTCCGCGATGAACACGTCGATGTTGGGCTTCGGGAAGAGGCCCTGCCTCACGAATGCATTGCGCATCACGTTCTTGTGCAGACCCCCGTGGACCGTGGTGTCCGCGGCGATGCAGATCTCGGCGAGGTGGAAGGCGTTGTCCTTGCTCTGCGCTGTGTCCGCCGGCAGTCGTGGCACCATCTCGAGCAGCACCTTGATCATCTTTTCGGCGGCCTTCTCCCGTACGGGTTTGACTTTGGACGACCCACCCATGCCGAGATAGCACTGCCACAGCGCCGAGGCCAGCATGCCGGTGCGGAGGTCGGTCCCGAAGGTGCCGAAGCCCGGGTCGTCGAAGCGCTGGGTCAGGTCGAGCCGTCGGTCCTTGCTCCACGCTTCCTGCGCGTTGTTGTCGAAGGGGAACGTCTCCCCCCGCCGGTTTCCCGCGGGGTTGAACTGGTCCCGGTAGATGCCTGCCATGACGTCACAGATGCTGTGCTCGTATTCCAGGGGGCTCGTTGCGCCGGACCGCAGCCATTGCACGACACCGTGCGTGTACTCGTGCACGATGATGCCGAGGTCGGCGGCGCCGGGCACGAGCTTCATGTCGAAGCGCATCCGCGGGGGATTCGTCGTGCCGATCCATTCGCTCTTGTCGGTGCTCTGGGCTCCCTGCGGGTCGACGTCGACCTTGACCATGCGGAGGTTGAGCGGCTTGTTGCCCAGGCTGCGGAGATAGCGGGCGAAGGAGTCGATCCAGTAGTACGCGTTCGCGCTGAGGAACGCCTTGTCCTTGGGGTGGGTGTCGAACGTGAAGTTGGGCGTGGTCGATTCCGGCTGAGGGAAGGTCGGTGCGTCCCATTCGATGCAACGGCACCATTCGCCGTCGAGGTGGAACTTTCCGTTGCCGTCGGCGGCCGCGATCTCCGCATGGACCTCGTGGGCGAAGGGCTTCAGTCTGGCGTCGTCCGAGAGGGAACTCAGGGTGCCGTCGTTCGACTCGGTCACAGGGTCGGGCACGTACACCTTGAGCGTCGCTGTCACGTACCGTCCCGCAACCTCGATCCACAACAGCTTCCCGCCTACAGCGTCCACGACCACCCGGAAGTGCTCGAAGGGACCGGTGGTCTCGACGATGAGGTCGTGTACGAGGTGCAGATTGCCGTCGGGGCGCCGCTTCCCCTGCCTCAGGAGAGCGACCGTCGCCGTCGGGCTGTCCGCCTCCGGCAGCGGGGGTCTGACTGTGTCCCGCAGGTAGACCAGGTTGTCACGGACGACAGCAGCCGTTTCGTACCCCTTGCCGAAGGGAGCGAGTGCGGCCTTCTCCGCGACGTCGGCGGCCTGCGCCTCGCTCGCGTCGGGGGCGTCGGAGACGTCGGACTCCGTCGCGTTCTCCACCTGCACGACAGCCGCCTGCCCGGTGTCGGCCACCATCTGAAGCGTGGCCCCGAGGATCGGGATGTCCTGGTGAAACTGCTGGTAGCGGACGTTGAGGGAGGCCTTGCCCTCGTCCTTGCCGACCTCGCGGAGGTCGGCGCCTTCCGTCCCCATGTCCTTCGCCCGCTCGCGTACGAAGGTGTTCACGGCCTTGCGGGCCGTCGGCGCGAGAAAGAGCGTCGCACCAGGGTCAAAGTACCTGCGCAGGACTCCGTCTGCGCCCCTGTGCTCACCGACTCCGGGCGTCAGCCTCAGCGGCCTGCCGGGTTGCGGACCCGGGTCGTTCCTGTGCTTGAGTTCCTCGTTCCGGGCCATGACGCGCTCCTCTGCGCACAGGGATCGTTTCCCCCCTGGCAGCCCACCCCTCGATGACCGGCCCTGTCGCCGAGCACTGCCGTCGGACGGCGGCGGGCCGCGGAGACGGAGACCGACGGGGTCGTCAAGGAGCCTCCGCGGAGACGTCGATCCGAGGCGCGGAGGGGTCGGTGACATTCATCCCGTGTCCCCTGCCGGCGAGCGCCGTGCGCGTCGCGAAGCTGGTGAAGTTCTGCCTGCCGCCCATGGCTCCTGCTCCCATCGCCTGCGGCCGCGTCCCCCTCACCAGCTTAGACACGTGCACGCCGGTAGACCACGCGACGGGACGTGCTGCCGCTCAGTGGTCGAATGGCCGTGCTGACTCACCGTCACAGCACTGACTTTCCGTCACCGGTCCGGCCTTCGCCCCGCCCCGACGCTCTGTGACGGTGTCGACTCTCCGTCACCGGATGCTTCTTCGTCACCCTGCCGCTGCGCACAGGGCCACCGATCCGGCGACAGCGTTCGACGCCAGGGGGATGGACGGGTCCAGCACGGACCTTCCAGTGCCGTTCACGAAGTAGCGCAGCTGCTCCGGCGGCAGGTTCATGGAGTTTCCGGCGGCACTGACGCCGCCAGCGCGGGCCAGAGTGACCGCGGTGGTGGCGTTACAGAGGAAGCCGATCCAGTAGACGCCCGGCGTGAGCCGCTCGACGGGGATGGTGACGCTCTGTGGACCGGCGGAGGAGATCTCCGCGTCGATGGCAGCCTGTCGGTGTCGCTTCCCCTGCACGTCGTAGAGGCCTATCCAGTTCCGGCCTGGTTCTGGGGCGGTCGCCCCCTTCATCACCACGAAGTGCAGCTTGGTGATCTCGACCGTGTTCCGCACGTGGATCGCCGCGAAGTACTGGGTGCCGTTCGTCAGCAGGGTGCCGGCCGACGCGTAGGACGGGTCCACCGTCCAGGCCTGCAGGCCGTGGTCCTGAGGCAGGGCGACGTTCCCGGGCTCGGGATACGCCCGCGGGAAACCCGGGGATCGGACCGCCATCATGGACGTGTAGGGGTCGTACTGGATGCGGGTGTTCAGGAACAACGGCTCTTTGGCCCCCTTGTCGGCGATGTTGGCCACGCGGTTGTCGATGACCACGCCGCCGACGCAGGTGAAGGCCTCCACGTTCGCGGCGAGCCGGATCCCTGTCTTCCCCGCCTCGATGTATGGGGCGATGACGAGGCAGTCGTGACCGTCGGCGGCCACCTCGATGCCGATCAGGAAGTCCGCCTCGATGTCCACATGATCGACGCACACGGCATGCGAGTCGACGTACACACCCACCGTGTGGGCGTTGTCGCCGAACAGGCGGCAGTTGCGCACCACATTGCTGTTGGAGCCGTTCGCGTACCTCACACAGACGGAATCCACCCCGGACACCGCGATTCGGCAGTTCTCGACGACGTTGTAATGGGAACCGCCCGCGTCGTAGCCGATGCCCACACGCGGGCATGAGCCTCCTCTGCCGATCCGCAGATTCCGCAGGGTCGAGTTCACGAAATGCGAGGCATCGATCGCGACGCCGTGGCCGCTTGAGCTCGACTCGATACTCAAGTCCTCTATCACCACGTCCCGTTGGGTCGCGTCGCTCGTCCTCAAGGCGGCGGTCACCGTCGATCCGTCGAAACGCAGCACGGTCGCCCGCTGACTGACGCCCCTTAGGATGACTCCGCCCTTCGAGATCAGGACGGCCGTGTCGACCGTCCAGACACCCGCGGGAATCACGATCGTGCCACCAGCGGCCGGCAGCTCAGAGATGGCGGCGTTCAGGGCCGTCCCGGCTGCGGCGGTGCTCGCCGTGTCGATGACGACGACCCCGGAACCCGGCGCATCGCGGCCGCTCGGGGAGTTCGAGGACATAGCCGCCTCCATGTCCGGCCGATCCGCCTCCGACGCGCTTGAGGCGGGACCGTCCGCCGGCCTCGTCGCGATCAGCGGGAAGCGGGTGGGGAACGTCTTCGACCTTTCCAGCCTAACCCGGTGACCTCGCCTGCGGCTGCGCGCCGGGGGCGATCACGGCCCGCAGAATGAGGCCCATGAGTGAGGAATCTGCCGAGCCTGCGCCAGACGAGAACGTGCGAAGTCACCAGAGACGAGCTCCTGTTGTCGAGGTCGGTGGCGGAAGTCCCGGGCGGTGGGAGTTCGCCGTGCTCGACGAGGCCCGGTGGTCGGGCCTCACGGTGGAGGAGCAGGCTGCGGAGCGCCGCAGGGCGGTGAAGCGGCGGCAGAATCGGCGGCGGGCGCAGCGGCTGCGGGAGAACGGCCCACGGGACACGTACACGCCGGCGCAGGTCGGGGAGCGCGATGGCTGGCGCTGCGCGATCTGCGGCGGCCCGGTGGACCGCGCGTTCAAGCCGCCGCACCCTTGCGCCCCGAGCGTCCATCACCTTGTCGAGGTCATCGCGGGCGGTACCGACACCCTCGACAACGTCACCCTCACCCATCAGTTCTGCAACAGCGACTCCTACAACTGGGGGCAGAAGACCCCCGACGTCGCCCGACAGCGGCTCGCGGATCGAGTGCGCCATGGCAAGCACGGACCGGGGCGGCGCGAACGCGTACCCGACGCGGATGCGGCCGCGCTGGCCGACGAGATCCTGAGCTGGGCCGACGGCTGGGCGGCCCGTCCTCCGACGCTCCGTTCAGCGCGGTGAACGCCGCGCAGAGGGCGAGGACGCAGGCTGCCTGACTGAGTTCCGTCTCGGGCTCGACGTCGACCATGCGATCTCACGTGCGGAAACTCAGCACCGGGGGGCTGGGGTGTGGACCGAGACATTGAATAGACGCAACGACTCGTCTAGTGTCTGCACGACTAGAAGCAACGGTGCGTCCATTCTGAGGCCGGGTCGCGGAATCGCGCGCGGCGGTCGGCGTGAGGAAGGAAGGCGGGGTCGTGGTGGATGGGAGCGGGCGTGTGGAAGGCGGGGCGAAGGGGAGGCGGTTCGGGGCTGTGGCGGTGGGGTTCGCGTTTTGGGGGGTGATGGCGGGGACGACGGCGCCTACGCCGCTGTATCCGCTGTATGGGGAGCGGTTCGGGTTGGCGCCGATGGGGGTGACGGTGATCTTCGCGGTGTATGCGATGGGGGTGGTGGTGGGGTTACTGGTGTTCGGGCGGTTGTCGGATCAGGTGGGGCGGCGGCCGGTGTTGGTGGCGGCGACGGTGTTGGCGGCGGGGGCGGCGGGGGTGTTTCTGGCCGCGGATGGTGTGGGGTGGTTGGTGGCGGCGCGGGTGGTGTCGGGGTTCGCGGCCGCGTTGGTGACGGGGGCGGGGACGGCGGCGCTCACCGAGTTGGTGCCGGAGGGGAGTCGGGTGCCGGCGCCGATGGTGGCGTTGTTCGCGAACATGGGTGGGCTGGCCTGTGGGACGTTGCTCGCGGGGGTGTTGGCGGATGTGGCGCCGGAGCCGTTGCGGACGCCGTGGGTCGTGATGATGGTGGTGTCGGTGGTCGGGGTCGTCGGGGTGGTGGCGACGCCGGAGACGGTGGGGCGGAGGTCGGCGTTCACGCTGCGGGTTCAGCGGCTGCGGGTGCCGTCGGAGATCCGGTCGGACTTTCTGCGGTCGGCGATGGCGGCGGGGGCGGGGTTCGCGGTGCTCGGGGTGCTCACGGCGGTCGCGGGGCTGTTCCTGGGAACGGTGCTGCGGGAGACGAGTCATGTGCCGGCGGGTCTGGTGGTGTTCGTGGCCTTCTCGTGTGTCGCGGTCGGCCAGTTGCTGGTGCGGCGGGTGCGGTCCGAGGTCGCGCTGCCGGCGGCGTGTGTGGGGCTGATGGTCGCGGCGGCGCTCATCGCGGCGGCCATGGCGGCCGGGAGTCTCGTGCCGCTGGTGATCGGCGCGGCCGTGAACGGCCTGGCCACCGGGATCGCGCTCGGGCACGGCATCGGGGGGATCGCCACGCGAGGCGCCCCGGAGCACCGGGGTGCGAGCGTGTCGACCTTCTTCGCGATCCTGTACTCGATGCTCGCGGTGCCCGCGATCGGGGTGGGTGTGCTGATCAGGGCGACGAGTCTGCGGCCGGCCGGGGAGGTCTTCAGTGCCGTGGTGGCGCTGCTCGCCCTCGCCGTGCTGCTGAGCCTGGTGCGTACCCGCGCGGGGGCGGGGACTCGTACCTCCGCGGCGCGGGACGTACGCCCCTGATCGGGCCGTTTCCGCCGGTGGCCGGCGTGCCAGAATCGCGGGAGGTGTACGAAGCGAGGAGTGAGCGACCATCAGTGCCGCACGGAAGAGCGAAGGACGGGGCGACGGGCGGGCCGGGGCCGGGAGCGGGCGGGGTCCGTCGGCGGTCGTGAGTCGTACGGGTCCGCGACGGAGCGAGAGCATCCGGGTCGCGGTGCTGAACGCGGCGGACGATCTGCTGGTGGAGCAGGGGTTCACGGCGACGACCATCGAGGGGATCGCGGCGCGGGCGGGGGTGGCCAAGCAGACCATCTACCGGTGGTGGAAGTCGAAGGTCGACATCCTGCTCGACGCCCTCGCCGACGACGCCCGCGAGGGTCTGGCCTGGGCCGAGCCGGCGGGCGGCACGGCCGCCGAGGACCTGGCGGCCCATCTGCGCCGCGTCGCCGCCTTCTTCGGAGAGCCGGCCGGGCAGGTGTTCCAGGCGCTCCTCGGCCATGCCCAGCTCGACAAGGACGCGGCCGTCGCCCTGCGCGAGGGGTTCCTCCTCGAACAGCGGGAACGGGATGTGGCGGGCCTGACCGCCGTCGTCGCACGCCATACGGATGCCGTGCCCGACCGGGAATCCGTCGAACGGCTCGCCGATCTGGTGCTCGGCCCCGTCTACTACCGGGTGCTCGTGCTGGGGCGGCCCGTCGACGAGGAACTCGTCGAGGCGGCGGCGCGGGTGGCGCTGCCGGCGGAGCGCTGAGCCGGGCCCGCTCGTTTCAGGTGCTGTTCACGTCGAGGAGGCGGTGGGTGCGGGGGCTGGCGCCGCCGAGGGAGAGGGGGATGCCCAGGCCGGCGCACATGCGGTGGGTGCGGGCGAGGGCGCTGAGGGTGGCGGGGCTGGGGTCGGCCGCGGGGAGGTCGATGAGCAGCCTGGCGGGGCGGTGGCCCTGGACGAGCCCCTGGATCTGGAGGGCGGCGGCGGCCCGGTTGGTGACGTCCAGGTCGCAGTGGAGGGTCACGTGCAGGACGTCGTCCCGCACCGCGTGGCTGATGAGCATGGAGTCCCTCCGCGCAGGACGAAGAAGGCCCACGTTCGTCTCCGGTGTGGGCGGTTCGTCCGAGGATGTCACGCGGACCGTCCCGTGGGCCTTCTCGTGGCGCCGACGTGGCGGAGTGTCTGTCGGGGGGTGCCCGGACGGGGCGGCGGCCGCCCCGGGCGCGGGGCAGCGGACGTCATCGCCGAGGCGGCGTCACCGGACCGGGTGACGCTCGGGATTCACGTATATGAATCGGGCGGGTGCGCGGCTAGGGTGGGCAGGGCCGGTGGGTACCGGTCGAGATCCCGAACGCGACCCTTCCTCACCAGGCGGTTCACATGACGCAGTTCGACCTGCCCATCGACCAACTCCGCGCCCACCGCAGCGTGTCCGTGGAGCCGGAGGACTTCGACGGCTTCTGGGCGAAGACGCTGGACGAGTCCCGTACGCACGAGCTCGACGCGCGTTTCGAGCCGGTGGCGACGGGGCTGGCGTCGGTCGAGACCTTCGATGTGACGTTCAACGGGTTCGACGGACAGCCGGTCAAGGGCTGGTTCGTCGTGCCCGCCGGGACCACCGAACCCCTGCCGGTCGTCGTGGAGTTCCTCGGGTACGGCGGCGGGCGCGGCCTTCCGCACACCCACCTCCTGTGGGCCTCGGCCGGGTTCGCGCACTTCGTGATGGACACCCGCGGACAGGGCAGCAGCTGGGCGACCGGTGACACGCCCGACCCGGTGGGCAGCGCGCCGTCGTTCCCCGGTTTCATGACGCGCGGCATCGAGGACCCGTACGCCTACTACTACCGGCGGCTGTTCACGGACGGCGTCCGCGCGGTGGAGGCGGCCCGCTCGCACCCGCTGGCCGACGCGAGCCGGACGGCGGTGACCGGCGGAAGCCAGGGCGGCGGCATCACCCTGGCGGTGGCGGGTCTGGTGCGCGATCTGGTGGCGGTGGCGCCGGACGTGCCGTTCCTGTGCGACTTCCCGCGCGCGATCACCATCACGGACCGCAACCCGTACCGCGAGATCGGCAGCTACCTCAAGACGCACCGCGGCCGCCTGGGGCAGGTGCGGGACACGCTCGCCTACTTCGACGGGGTCCACTTCGCGGCCCGTGCCACGGCCCCCGCGCTGTTCTCCACCGCTCTGGAGGACCAGACGTGCCCGCCGTCCACGGTGTTCGCGGCCTTCAACGCGTATGCCCATGAGGACAAGGCCATCGAGGTCTACGACTTCAACGACCACGAGGGCGGCGGCACCTTCCAGGAGGCCGCCCAGCTGCGCTGGCTGCCGGGACGCCTGCGGGGGTAGCCGCGGGGACCCGGTGAGCGGCCGTTACGGCTCCGACGCCGGTACGGCTCCGATGGCCGTACCGGCCCGTCAGCCTCGGCCGCGGAGGGCGGTCGCGTAGGCCTCGTCGGGGTCCAGGCGGCGGAGTTCCTCGGCGATCAGTTCGGCGGTGGTGCGGACCTTGAGGGCGAGGACGCGGCTGGGCTGGCCGGGGATGGAGAGGCGGGCGACCGGGCCTTCGGGGCGGTCGATCCGGATCTCGCCGTCCACCGTGTCCATGCGGACGGCGGTGACGACGGGGCCGTCGGTGACGACACGGTCGACGGGGACGCCGAGGCGGACCTCGAACCAGCGGGCGAGGAGTTCGGCGCTGGGGTTCTCCGCCTCGCTCTCGACGGCGGCGGAGGTCACCGCGAGCGGTGCCTGGTCGAGCGCGGCGGCCAGCATCGAGCGCCACGGAGTGAGCCGGGTCCAGGCGAGGTCCGTGTCACCGGGGGCGTAGGAGGCGGCGCGCGCCTCAAGGGCGGCCAGCGGGTCCTCGACCGCGTACATGTCGGTGATGCGGCGCTGGGCGAGCGAGCCGAGGGGGTCGAGGGACGGCACCTCGGGGGCGTCGACGGGCCACCAGACGACGACCGGGGCGTCCGGCAGGAGCAGCGGCAGGACCACCGAGTCGGCGCGGGCGCCGAGTTCGCCGTGGAGCCGGAGCAGGACCGTCTCGCCGGAACCGGCGTCGGTGCCGAGGCGGACCTCGGCGTCGAGGCGGGTCTCCTGCCGGCCGCGGGGTGAGCGGGCGTGGCGCTTGATGACGACGAGCGTGCGGGAGGGGTGCTCCCGGGACGCGTCGTTGGCGGCCTTGACCGCGTCGTAGGCGTTCTCCTCGTCGGTGACGACGACGAGGGTGAGCACGGCACCGACGGCGGGGGTGCCGACGGCCCTGCGTCCCTCCAGGATCGCCTTGTTGATCCTGCTGGAGTCGGTGTCCGTCAGGTCGATCTTCATGCGCGGCGCCCGTCCCTTCCTCTGCGGCGAGCCTAACCCTCCCGCGCGGCGGCCGCGTGCGGGTCCCCCCTTCCGCTCTGCCTGGTCCGGTCTCGGCTAGGCCTGCTCCGGCTCCGGGTCCGGCTCCGGGGCGGCCTGCTCCGCGGCGCGGCGGCCGACGACGGCGGCGGCCGCGAGGGCGGTGCCGATGAAGGCGGTGGCGACGACCCAGGGGCGGTCGAGGACGTGTCCGGTGGCGTGGTCGAGGGAGTAGCGGCCGGCGCCCGTGATGCCGATGGCGGCGGCGGTGAAGCCGAGGAAGGCCGGGTACTCGTAGCCGCCGCCCGAGGCGAAGAAGCCCGCCGGGGCGTGGACGGCGACGGCGCCCGCCATGGCGCCGGCCGCGGCGGCGCCGGCGGCGGGGGTCGCGAGGCCGAGGGCGAGTAGGGCGCCGCCGCCCGCCTCGCCGAGCCCGGCGGCGATGGCGCTCTCGCGGCCCGGGTTGAAGCCCATGGCCTCCATCGCCTTGGTGGTGCCCTCGATGCCGCCGCCGCCGAACCAGCCGAGGAGCTTCTGGGTGCCGTGCGCGGCGAGCACGGCGCCGGTGCCGACCCTCAGCACGAGCAGCCCGAGGTCGCGTCGGTTGAGGTGGGCCATGAGGTTCTCCAGGTGCGGGAGGTGGGGGCGTACGGGAGACGTGCGGGACAAGAGACGTACAGCGGGTGCGTACGGGAGACGTACGGCGGGCGTACGGAGTCGCGCACCCCTCACCTTCGTCGCCCGGCGGCCTCCCCGCCGCCTGAGAGACGGGGCGAATACTCCGTATGAGTCATATTTTGCGCCTTTTATCGGCCATTGCTTTAGTGAGGGGGCCGTAGCGTCCCGGGGGCCGCCGTCCGCCGCGTCCCCGCAGGAAGCCCGAGGGAAGTGGGTACGCATGACCGCCGAGCCGACCGATACCGCCGAGACCGCCGCGCTGCGGAAGAAGGTGCGGGCTCTGATGCCCCGGGCGAAGCAGGACCTGACCGAGCTGGTGTCGATGCGGTCGGTGGCCGACGCCCGGCAGTTCCCGCCCGAGGAGTGCGCGAAGGCCGCCGACTTCCTCGTACGCGCCTTCACGGAGGCCGGACTGCGCGACATGCGGCGGGTGACGACGCCGGACGGCACGGACGCGGTCGTCGGGCACGCGCCGGGGCCCGACGGTGCGCCGACGGTCCTTCTGTACTGCCACTACGACGTGCAGCCGCCGCTGGACGACGCCGCCTGGCAGACCCCGCCGTTCGAGCTGACCGAGCGCGACGGGCGCTGGTTCGGGCGTGGCGCGGCCGACTGCAAGGGCAACATCGCCATGCATCTGACGGCGCTGCGCGCGCTCGGCGGTCCGGAGGGCCGGGGCTTCCCCGTGAACATCAAGTTCGTCGCGGAGGGTTCGGAGGAGCAGGGCACGGGCGGCCTCGAACAGCTGGTGCCGCTCCAGCCCGAGCTCTTCGCCGCCGACACGCTGCTGATCTGCGACACGGGCAACTTCGCGCGCGGTCTGCCGACCGCGACGACCTCGCTGCGCGGGCTCACGAACGTCGTCGTCACCGTCTCCACGCTCAAGGGCGAGATGCACTCCGGCATGTTCGGCGGGCCGGCGCCCGACGCGCTGGCCGCGCTGGTCCGCATCCTCGACAGCCTGCGCGACGAGCACGGCAACACGGTGATCAAGGGGCTGCCCGCCGACGGCGTCTGGGACGGCGTGGAGTACCCGCCGGAGCAGTTCCGCGCCGACGTCGGCGTCCTCGACGGCGTCTCCCTCGTCGGCACGGGCTCGGTCGCCGACGAGCTCTGGGCCCGGCCCGCCGTGACGGTCCTCGGCATCGACTGCCCGCCGGTGGTGGGTTCTTCGGCCGCCGTGCAGGCGAAGGTACGGGCCCGGGTCAGCCTCCGGGTGCCGCCGGGGATCGACGCCGAGGACGCCCTGCGCGCCCTCACCGACCATCTGACCTCGGCCGCCCCGTGGGGGGCCCGGGTGGAGGTGGATGCGGAGAGCGCGGGCCAGCCGTTCCGGGCGCGCACCGACGGCCCCGCCTACAAGTCCCTGGCTGCGGCGTTCCGCGAGGCGTACGGCAAGGACATGGTCCAGTCCGGGCAGGGCGGCTCCATCCCGCTCTGCAACGTCCTCGCCGAGCACTTCCCCGACGCGGAGATCGCCCTGATCGGCGTCGAGGAGCCGGGGTGCCTCATCCACGCGCCGAACGAGAGCGTGGACCCCTCGGAGATCGAGCACATGGCGCTCACCGAGGCGCTCTTCCTGAGCTCCTACGCCACCCCGCTCTGACCGGCCCCTCCCCCCTTCACTCCCCACCCCGTACGCGACGAAAGGACCGGTTCGGCTCCATGACACAGACTCACGAACGCCCCCACGACCGAGCGCCCCGGGGAGACGTACCGCCCGGGCCGCTCGGCCTGCTGGCCGGTGCGGCCTGGCAGGCGCTGCTGGTCGCCGGACTCGTCGCGGTGGTCCTCGGCGTGCTCGTCCTGGTGTGGCCGGGCGCCTCCCTCGTCGTGGCCGGTGTGCTCTTCGGTCTGTACCTGCTGTTCAGCGGTGTGATGCAGCTGGTCGCCGCCTTCGGCACGCACGCGACCACGGCGCTGCGGGTCATGGCGTTCATCAGCGGCGCGCTGTCGATCCTCCTCGGCCTGTTCTGCTTCCGGGGCGCCATGCAGTCGATCCTGCTGCTCGCGCTGTGGATCGGGATCGGCTGGCTGTTCCGGGGCATCACCCAGACCGTGGCCGCGGCCTCCGACCCGGCGATGCCGGCGCGCGGCTGGCAGATCTTCCTCGGTGTCATCAGCGCGCTCGCCGGTGTCGTGCTGATCGTCTCCCCGCTGGAGTCGGCCGCCGTCCTCACGCTCCTCGCCGGCATCTGGCTGATCGCCGTCGGCGCCGTCGAGGTCGTGGTGGCCTTCCAGGTGCGCTCCCGCGCGAAGAACCTGCCGCCGGGAGCCTGACCCCGGCCGGGAGCAGGACCCGGCCGCCGGCCGCGTCCGCCGTCCCCTCACCGTCGTCCCCTCACCGCCGTCCGCCCGAGCTCCGGGTGGGCGGCGGTCGCTGTTGACGGGTGCGCTACATTTTGCCGGTCCTTGACCACCGATCCGCCGTGATCGCGATCTTTCGGAGCCGGCAACCCCATGAGCGACATCGTCAACGGCCTCGGCCGGGCCGGCGCCTACGGCGCCCTGGGCGTGGTCCTGCTGATCCTCGGCATCGTCCTGGTGGATGTGCTGACGCCCGGGAAGCTCGGGCGCCAGATCTGGGAGGACCGCAACCGCAACGCCTCCATCCTGCTGAGCTCGGCCCTCCTCGGCATCGGCGGTATCGTCTTCACGTCGATCTGGACGACGTACGACGACTTCGGCAAGGGGCTCGTGTCCACGGCGGCGTTCGGGCTGCTCGGCCTGGTGATGATGGCGGTGGCCTTCCTGGTCGTGGACCTGGTCACCCCCGGCAAGCTGGGCGCCACCCTCGTCGACCCCCAGCCGCACCCGGCGGTGTGGGTCACCGCCTCCTGCAACATCGCGGTCTCCGCGATCGTCTCGGCCTCGATCGCCTGACGACCGACTGACGGGCGACGCCTCACGGGGACATGGGCTCGGCCTCCAGGAAGCGGCGGCCGCGCGGGCCCTTGTAGAGGAGGGCTTCCCAGCCGAGCCGTTCGAGCACGGGCAGGCACGCGCCCAGGGCCGCCGCCTCCTCGTGGGCGGCGCCCGAGCCCGGGGGACCGAGCCATTCGACCCTGGCCGTGCCGGGCCGCTCCCCCGCCGTGACCCGGTAGCCGGTGGAGAGCCGCGCCCCGGTGGCGTCCACGGACGAGGGAGTGATCCCGCCGGACTCCAGGGCGAGGGCCACCGCGCGGACCACCTGGCGGCGCTCCCAGTCGGCGGGCGCGGTCCTCGGGTCGCCGCCCTGACGGAGGGTCAGCCGTCTGATCTGGAGCAGCCCGTCGACGGCCGCGCGGATCTCCCGGGACCGCTGCTCGGCGTCGCCCGGGGGGAGCGGCGGCCCATCCCCGGTGGCCGCCTCGAAGACCCCCGAGCCGCCTCCCGAGCCGCCCCCCGCGCCGGTCGTCACAGGAGCCGCCGGATGTCGCCGCGCACGCGGTAGAAGCCGCCGGCGGCCGGGTGGAGGGCGTCCACCACGTAGCGCGCGCCGGGCTGCCGGATCGCCCGCGGGAACTGGACGTTCCACCCGGAGTCGTATCCCGCGGAGACGACCCGCACCCGGGTCCTGCCGCCTTCGGTCACGCACTCCACGACGACGGAGCCGGCCGGGGCGTCGCTGAGGGCGGTGACCGCGGTGACCGCGGCGACGCTCGTCGCCGGTTCGTACACGGGGAGGGCGGCGGCGAGTTTGACGTCGCGGGCGACGGGGACGGTGCCGCCCTTGGCTGCCTCGATGGCGGACTCGCTCGCGTCCACGCAGACCAGTGAGCCGTCGGTGGTGACGAGGTAGAGCCGCTCGTCGCGGTACTGCATGGAGAGGGCCGAGCCGCCGCCCGTGCCGAGCTTCCAGAGGCGGGCGCCGTTCCGGTCGAAGCAGTAGACGGAGGAGGCGGAGTCGGCGGCGAAGACGAAGCGGCCGCCGGGCGAGGTGGCGCAGGAGTAGACGGGGCTGTCGCAGGAGTAGACGGCTTCGACGCGTCCGTCCTTCTTCGAGAGCCGCTGGACCTTCTTGCGGGACGTGCCGGCGTAGACCGCGGTGTCCTCCTGCCAGCCGAAGAGGACGCCGCCCTCGGTCGCGGTGTGCCAGAGCTCGCCGCCGCCGTCCGGCGCGTGGGCGGCGACGCCGCTGGTGTCCCCGTAGTAGACGGCCTCGCCGTCGGCGCGGACCATCCAGGCGTGCTCGCCCTGGCCGCCGCGCGCCCACTGGTGCTCGTCCTCGTGGTCGATGACGGTGAGGCGGCCGGAGCGGTCGGCGACGTGCAGGACGCCCTCGTGGATGTCGAGCCAGAAGATGTCGACGTCGGTGGCGATGTCGTACGCGGCGAAGGGGAGTTTGGACGAGAGGTCGTAGACCTTGCCGTCGTCGCAGCCCGCGTAGATCCAGAAGTCGTCGGCGACCAGGCACTTGACGCCGTCGGGGAGGCTGAAGCGGGCCTGGACTTCGCCGGTGCGGTCGAGGGTGAAGACGTCTCCCGCCTGGTTGCCGACCCAGCAGCGCTCCTCGTCGACGTGGATGCCGAAGGCGGCGGAGCCGGTGCGGAAGCGCCAGAGGACGGGGGCGACGGCCCGTGCGGTGGAGGGCGCGGAGGTGACCTCACGGCGTGTCACGGCCCGTGCGGCGCGCTGCCCGCGGACCGCCGGGGCGTATCCCTTGCGGACCTTCTCCCCTATCTTCTTCGCCGCGGCGGCCTGCGCCTTCGCCACGGTCGGGAACGTGGAGCTCTGGGTCTGTCCGGCCGCTCCGATCCGGCCGTAACGGACCGACACCGTCAGGTCGTCGACGGTCACTTCGTAGAACTTGTGGGCACCGCCGCCGTCCTGCGACAGCTCCAGATAGGTCGTCGTCGTCATGGGGAAAACGGTAGGGGGAGCCACTGACAACGGCCTGGTGTGAAGCCTTGGCCAAGGGACTAAAGTCCCGGGCATTCAGGACTTTCGGCGCGGCATTTCGGACATACACCCCTGTAACGATGACGTGTGAAGATCATCAGACGTGTCGTCACCTCCTTGCGGGGTGCGGCCGGAAGGGTCACATGACCGAGCAACTGAAGCGGCCCCTGCCCGTCCGCGTCCGCCGGCAGCCGGACGGCATACCGATGGACGACCTCTTCAGGTCGAGCCCCGTCCAGGCGACCCGCCACACGGCGGGCGCCGACCGAACCGCCCTCCCCCGCCGGCCCCCGCCCGACGAACCCGACCTCGCCGAACGCCCGGGACCCGCGCTCGCCGGCTGGGTGGCCGTCCTGGCCGGCCTGGCGGCGCTCGCCGGCGTGGCGGCCGTGCTGTGGCGCGCGGGACCGCCCTGGCGCGGTGTCGACCTGCCGCCGTGGCAGTGGGCCGCCGTCGCGGGCTGTGTCGTCGTCGCCGTCGTCGCCTTCGGCGGGCTGACCCGCGGGCGTACCGGATCCGCCTGGGTCCTCTCGCTGTTCGGCCGCTACCGGGGCAGCGTGCGGCGCACCGGTCTCGTCTGGATCAGCCCGTTCGTGCTGCGCCGCCGGATGGACGTACGGCTCCGCCACTGGCGCAGCGAACCGATCGCCGTGGTCGACGCCGAGGGGTCCGCGCTGCGCGTGGTCGTCCTCGTCGTCTGGTCGGTACGGGACACCGCCCGCGCGCTGTTCTCCGTCGACGACCATCTCGGCTATCTGCGGGAGCAGGTGGAGGCAGCGGTCGCGCGGGTGCTCTCGCAGCTGCCCGCGGACGCCTTCCGGGGCGACGCGCCGACCCTGCGGGACGCGGAGGCGGTGGGTGACACGCTCACCCGCATGCTGGCGGCCGAGTGCCGGGCCGTCGGCATCGCCGTCTTCTCGGCCCAGCCGACCCGTATCGAGTACGCCCCCGAGGTGGCCGCCGCCATGCAGCGGCGCCAGCTCGCCGTGCTCGACGCCCGGCACCGCGACTCCGTGCTGACCGGCGTGATCGACGCCGTGGACGACACGGTGACCCGACTGACCTCGCGCGGGCTCGTCGAGCTCGACGACTTCGAACGCCAGGCCCTGGTCAAGGACTTGACCGTGGCCTTCTACACCCGGAGTGGCGGACCGGCCCCCCAGAACCAGGAGTGACGAGGATCGTGGAAACCCCCGGCATCACCACCCCCGAACTCACCCGCGTGCCCCTCCCCACCACCACCTCGCTCGAACTCGCCGCGCCCGGCTTCACCGACGACATACCGCTGGACTGCGCCTGCACGGGCTGCGCCGAGGCCGCCCGCCTCCGCGCCGAGGCCGCCCGGTGCAACGGCCCCGCCCTGAACGGGGTGCGCCGCGCCGTCGTCGCCACCGTCGGCGCGGTCGCCCTGGCCGGTGGCGCGGCGGGCACGGCAGCCGCCGAACCCGCCCCCGCGCACGCGGGCTGGGACGGCTCGAAGTACTGGTACGTCAACGAGGCCGGCCAGTGGCGCTGGACCAGCCACCAGGCCACGTACAGCAAGCGCGTGAACGAGACCGCCACGGCGAAGCGGCAGACCCGGAAACAGGATCAGGGTCTGCTGACCTCGGGCGGCGGACGCTCCGGTGAGCCGGTCTTCCCGGGCCGGGAGGGCTGGGACCCTCAGTACCGCGTCTACTGGTTCAAGTACCGCGGCCACTGGTACTGGACCAGCCACGCCGCCAAGTACGAGCAGCGCACCGGCAAGCCCGCCAACCCCACCAAGCCCACCGGCCCGACCAAGCCGACCGCCCCCACCGGCTCCTCCCGCGCCTGGGTGACGCCGGTCTCCTCCTACGTCTTCACCGGCTACTACGGCCAGCGCGGCCCCTGGTCGAAGGGCTACCACACCGGCCAGGACTTCGCGGTCCCCACCGGTACGACCGTCCGCGCCGTCGGACCCGGCCGCGTCGTCTCCGCCGGTTTCAGCCGCTCGTACGGCTACGAGGTGGTCCTCCGTCACCCCGACGGCCGCTACACCCAGTACGCCCACCTCTCCCGGATCGACGTGTCCCGGGGCCAGAGCGTCTCGGCGGGCCAGCGGATCGCCCGCTCGGGGGCGACCGGCCGGGTGACGGGCCCGCACCTCCACTTCGAGGTGCGGACCACACCGTACTTCGGCTCGGACATCAACCCGCTCACGTATCTGCGCCGCCACGGCGTGACCCTCTAGGGCCGGACGGGGGCCGGATCGTTCTCCTTGAGGGTGATCCGGCCCTTGCGGAGGGTGGCGAGGCGGGGGGCGCGGCGGGCGATGGCGGTGTCGTGGGTGACCATGACGAAGGTGAGGCCGTGTTCCTTCCAGAGGCCTTCGAGAAGGTCGACGATCTCGTCGCGCATGGATTCGTCGAGGTTGCCGGTGGGTTCGTCGGCGAGGAGGACCTTGGGGCGCTTGACGAGGGCGCGGGCGATGGCGACGCGCTGCTGCTGGCCGCCGGAGAGCTCGGAGGGCAGGTGGCCGAGGCGTTCGCCGAGGCCGACCGCTTCGAGGGAGTCGGCGGCGCGGCGGCGGCGCTCGGCGGGCTTCACGCCCAGGGGGACGAGGGCGGTCTCGACGTTCTCCTGGGCGGTGAGGGTGGGAATGAGGTTGAAGCTCTGGAAGACGAAGCCGATGTTCTCGCCGCGCACGGCGGTCAGGCGGCGCTCGGAGAGGCCGGCGAGATCGGTGCCGTCGAGCAGGACGCGGCCCGAGGTGGGGCGATCGAGGCCGCCGAGCATCTGGAGGAGGGTGGACTTGCCGCCGCCGGTGGGGCCTTGGATGACGAGCCGGTCCCCCTGCTCCAGGGTGAGGTCGATCCCGGCGAGGGCGTCGACTCTCTGCTGACCCCGCCGGTACTGCTTGGTGACGCCGATGAGTTCGTACACGGTGCGACTCCTGTGGTGCGTAAGGGGGTTCGGGCGCGCCCGGCGGATCGTGCGCCGGACGCGCCCCGGGGGGGGCGGTTCTCTACTCGACGCGGCGCAGCGCGTCGGCGGGGCGCAGGCGCGCGGCACGCCAGGCGCCGAAGGCTCCCGCGACGAGGCCGCCGCCGAGGGCGAGGAGGACGGCGAGGCCGACGGTGGTGACGCTCACCGGGGCGGTGAGGGCGATGTCGACGGTCTTCCCGACGGCCGTACGGGCTCCGCCGGCCGGTCCGCCGAAGGCGATGCCGCCGCCCGTGCTGCCGCGTCCGGCGAACCCGCCGGTGGTCGCGCCGAGTTCGGCGGTCAGGGTGGGGCTGACGGCGGTGACGGCGTAGGCGCCGGCGAGGCCGAGGGCGATGCCGAGCGCGCCGCCGATGACGCCGTTGACGAGGGCCTCGCCGACGACCTGGCGGGTGACCCGGCCGCTCTTCCAGCCGAGGGCCTTGAGGGTGCCGAACTCGCGGACGCGGCGGCCGACGGCGGCGGAGGTGAGGAGCCCGGCGACGAGGACGCCGGCGAGCAGAACGGCGTACGAGAGCCACTTGCCGACGTTGGAGGCGAGTCCGGCGGCGGTGTCGAGGGAGCCGGAGACCGTCTGGGCGAGGTCGGCGGAGGTGGTGACGGTGGTGCCGGAGACGTTCTTCTGGATGGCGGCCTTGACGGCGTCGATGCGCGTCGAGTCCGTCGCCTTAACGTAGATCGTGGTGATCTTCGCGGCGGAGGAGGAGAGCGTCTGCGCCTGCTTGAGGGGCAGGTAGACCTGGGCGGCGGGCTGGCCGCTGTCGGCGGTGGCGATGCCGATGATCTCGAACTCGACTCCCTTGACGGTCAGTTCGCCGCCGACCGCGAGGCCTTCCCGCTGGGCGTACGCGCTGTCGAGGACGACGGCCTTCGCGTCGGTCTCGGTGGTCTTGAACGAACGGCCCTTGGTGAGGGTGGAGGTGGTGAGGGGGCCGAGGTCGGGGGCGGTGACGTCGGTGCCGTACAGGGTGAAGGAGTCGACGTCGAAGGCCGCGCCGCCGCCGGTGACGGTGTCACTGGGACCCGATCCGCCGGTCCCGCCGCCGTCGGCACCGCCGTTGCCGCCGGGGCCGCCCGGCTGGGCCTGCTGTGCCTGGCCGCGCTGGATCTGGCCGCGCTTGAACTCGCCGTTGATCTTCAGGTTGACGAGGCTCAGGCCGCCCACCGCGCGGTCGACGCCGGGCTGCTTGGCGACGGTGGCGACCGTGGAGTCGGCGAGGGTCTGGAAGCCCTGCACCATCAGCCGGTCGCTGCTCTGCTCCGCCCCGTCGTCCTTCCCCTGGAACTCGAACCTGGGCCGCTGCGCCTGCCCGCCGGCCTCGGGCCGCTCCTGGGCCTTGGTCACCGTGAGGTCCGTGCCGAGGCCGTAGAGCGATTCGAGGACCTTGCCCTGGGCCCGGCTCATGCCGGCGGAGACGGAGTTGACGACGATGACCAGCGCGATGCCGAGCGCGAGCCCGGAGGCGACGACGAGCGCCGCCTTTCTGCGGCGGCGCAGCTCGCGCCGGAGGTAGGTGAGGAACATGAGCGCGAAGCTAGGGGTGGCGTGTGATGACGGGATAAGTCCCGCGTGAGAGCCCGATGAGAGCGGACGCCCGCGCGCCGCCGGCGGGTCGACGGCGGATCAGCCGGTGGACGGGCCCAACGTCAGGGCGCGCCGTCGACCGCGGATCAGCGGGTGGACGGGCCGAACGTCAGGGCGTGCCGTCGACCGCGGATCAGCCGCCGGCCGGGGCGTACGCCAGCGGGTCGGCGAGGACCTCGTGGAGGACGAGGGCCGCGGCGCCGCGTGAGGCGTCGGTGGCGGCGGAGGCGGGGCGCAGGCGGTGGGCGTCCGGGGTCCAGAGGCCGGACACGACGCGGGCGGAGAGCTCCTCGGCCAGGGCCGGGGCGAGCCAGGGCATCAGTTGGGGGTAGATGCCGCCGAGGACGACGGCCTGTGGGTCGAGGAGGTTCACGGCGCCGGAGAGGGCCCGTCCCAGCATGCGGCCCGCGTCGCCGAGGGCGGCGAGCGCGCGCGGGTCGGCCGCCTGGGCGCGCCGCACGAGGTCGGGGACGCCGGTGGCGCCCGCCGAACCGACGAGGGCGGCCTGGCCGGCGTACTGCTCCAGGCAGCCGCGGGAGCCGCAGCGGCAGCGGGGGCCTTCGGCGTCGACGACGAGGTGGCCGATCTCGCCGGCGAACCCGTGGGCGCCGCGCAGGAGTTCGCCGTGGACGACGATCGCGCCGCCGACGCCGATCTCCCCGGTGAGGTGGAGGAAGGTCCTGAGGTCGCCGTGCGTGCCGAAGCGGAGCTCGGCGAGGGCGGCCATGTTGGCCTCGTTGTCGGAGGTGAGGGCGAGGCCCCGGGTGTCGGGGCGCAGGGCGGCGAGGGAGTCGGCGAAGAGGCGTTCGGCCGCGACCTCGTTCCAGCCGAGGTTGGGGGCCTGGCGGACGGTGCCGTCGGAGACGAGCCCCGGCAGGGCCAGTCCCGCTCCGGCGGGGGCGAGCCGGAGTTCGCCGGCGGCTTCGAGGGCCTCGGCGGTGATCCGGGCGGCGCGGGAGAGGACTTCGGTGGCGTCGGGGGCGCGGTTGTCGACGCGTTCGGTGTGCCGGACGCGGTCGGCGCCGGTCAGGTCGACGACGCACACGGTGACGTAGTCGACGTTGATCTCGACGCCGACCGCCGCCGCCCCGGTGTCCGCGGGCTTCAGTACGGTGCCGGGCCGGCCGGCCTGTCCGCTGAACGTCTTGCCCGACTCGACGAGGAAGCCGAGGTCGAGGAGCTGCTCGACGAGGGAGGACACGGCGGGCCTGGTGAGCCCGACGCGGGCGGCGACGGCCGCGCGGGTCGTCTCGCCCGCGTCGTGGACGGTCCGCAGGACGAGGCTCAGGTTGTGCCGGCGCACACCCGACTTGTCGGCCTTGGGTTCCGTGGGCTGGTTCATGGTGAGCAAGAGCCTAGTCGTCCCTTTCGCTCGCGCGAAAACAGTTCGGTCACCGAACTCTTGTGGGTTAGGCTCCGCCCCATGACGCTTCCGCGCGACTACCGCGGCCAGACCTGCTCCCTCGCCCGCTCGATGGAGATCGTCGGCGAGCGCTGGACGCTGCTCATCCTCCGCGACGCCTTCTACGGCGTGCGCCGCTTCGGGGAGTTCGCCGCGCACCTCGCCGTGCCGAGGGCCGTCCTCACCGACCGGCTCGCCACGCTCACCGAGGCGGGCGTCATGGAACGCCGCCCCGAACCGGGCACCGGCCGCCGCGAGGTGTACGCGCTCACGCCCAAGGGCGTCGCCCTCTGGCCCGCGGTCCGCGCGCTGACCGCGTGGGGCGAGGAGTTCTACGCGGCGGAGGGCGGCCCGCGCCGCGTCTTCCGCCACACCGCCGACGATTCCCCGCTCACCCCCGACGGGCGCTGCACCGGCTGCGGAGCCGCCGTCCCCGTCACCGACGTCCTGGTCACCCCCGGCCCCGGGCTCACCCCGCCGGGCCCGGACGCCGACCCCGTCACCGCGGCGCTCGCCCGGCCGCACCGTCTGCTCCACCCCCTGATCACCACCACCGCGCCCGCCGGGCGCCCCACGAGAGGCCCACAGTCATGAAGATCCTGGTCGTCGGCGCCGGTGCCACCGGTGGCTACTTCGGCGCTCTCCTCGCCCGCGCCGGAGAGGACGTCACCTTCCTCGTCCGTCCGGCCCGCGCGGCCGCGATCCGCGCCCGCGGGCTGCGGATCCTCGGCACCGGCGAGCAGCTGCTGCTCACGCCCGAACTGGTCACGGCCGACGAGCTGACCGGCCCGTACGACCTCGTCCTCCTCTCCGTGAAGTCCACCGGCCTCGACCGGGCCATCGAGGACATCGCCCCCGCCGTCGGTCCCGGCACCGCCGTCGTCCCCCTCCTCAACGGCCTCGCCCACATCGACGCCCTCAACGCCCGCTTCGGCGAGAAGTCCGTCCTCGGCGGCGTCGCCAAGGTCGTCACCACCCTCGACGACAACGGCGACATCCAGCGCCTCGCCCCGCTCACCCACCTCGCCTTCGGCGAACAGGACGGCACCCTCTCCCCGCGCGTCGAGAAGATCCGTACCGCCCTCGAAGGCGCCGGGATCACCGCCCCGGTCCCGGACCGCGTCCTCACCGCCATGTGGCACAAGTGGGTGTTCATCACCACCTTCGGCGCCGTCACCAGCCTGATGCGCGGCACCGTCGGCGAGGTGTACGACGCGCCCGGCGGCCCGGCCCTCGCCCCCGCCGTCCTCGACGAGGCCTCCGCGATCGCGGCCGCCGCGGGCCACCCCGTGACCGAAGCCGAACGCGCCGCCACCCTCGCCGTCGTCGCCGCCTCCGGCTCCCCGCTCGTCCCCTCCCTCTACCGGGACCTCGCCGCCGGCCGCCCCACCGAGGTCGAGCACCTCTTCGGCGACCTCACCGACCGCGCCCGCGCCCTCGGCGTCGCGACCCCGCTCCTGGACCTGGCGACCCTGCACCTGCGCGTGCACGAGCGGAGGATCGGGGGGGGGGGGGGGGGGGGGGGGGGGGGGGGGCGGGGGAGGGGGGGGAGGGGGGGGGGGGGGGGGGAGAGGAGAGGGAGGGGGGAAGGGGGGGTGGGTGCGG
>NZ_JBVJVO010000003.1:516797-648816 GCF_055603625.1 Streptomyces sp. NPDC037273 | reverse complement strand
GGGGGGGGCAGGGGGGGCAGACAGTGCCCCCCCCCCCCCCGCACCCCCCCACGACAAAAGAAGAGAGGGGTTTTTTCGGGGGGGGGGGGGGGGGGGGGGGGGGGGGGTGGGTTCTCCCCCCCCCCCCCCCCCCCCCTCCACGTACTCGCACCCGCAGTACGAGCTACGAGCCGTCAGCTCATGAACTTCTTGAACTCGTCCGGGAGCTCGAAGTCCTTCGGGGCCTGACCCGCCGCCGGCAGACCGAAGGCGCCGCCCGCCTGCGCCTGCTCGCGGCGCTCGGCGGCCGCCTGCTCCTCGGCCTTCCGCTTCATCGGGTTCCCGCTCTTGCGCTTGCCCTTGGCCTGCTTGATCTGCTTCTTCTGCCGGCCGGGGCCGCCGCCCATGCCCGGGATGCCCGGCATCCCCGGCATGCCGCCGCCCTGCGCCATGCGGGACATCATCTTGCGGGCCTCGAAGAACCGCTCGACGAGGCCCTTGACCGCGCTGACCTCGGCGCCCGAACCCTTGGCGATACGGGCCCGGCGGGAGCCGTTGATGATCGTCGGGTCCTGGCGCTCGGCCGGCGTCATCGACTTGATGATGGCGGCCATGCGGTCGACGTCACGCTCGTCGATGTTGGCGATCTGCTCCTTCATCTGGCCCATGCCCGGGAGCATGCCGAGGAGCTTGGAGATGGAGCCCATCCGGCGGACCTGGTCCATCTGCGCCAGGAAGTCGTCGAGGGTGAACTCCTGGCCCTTCTTCGACGCGAGCTTCGAGGCCATCTTGGCGGCCTCTTCCTCGTCGAAGGTCTGCTGGGCCTTCTCGATGAGCGACAGCATGTCGCCCATGCCGAGGATGCGGGACGCCATGCGGTCCGGGTGGAACGCGTCGAAGTCGTCCAGCTTCTCGCCGTTGGAGGCGAACATGATCTGCTTGCCGGTGACGTGCGCGATGGAGAGCGCGGCACCACCGCGGGCGTCGCCGTCGAGCTTCGAGAGCACCACGCCGTCGAAGCCGACGCCGTCGCGGAAGGCCTCGGCGGTGTTGACCGCGTCCTGACCGATCATGGCGTCGACGACGAAGAGGACCTCGTCGGGGCTGACCGCGTCGCGGATGTCCGCGGCCTGCTGCATCAGCTCCTGGTCGATGCCGAGGCGGCCGGCGGTGTCGACGATCACGACGTCGTACATCTTGGTCCGCGCGTACTCGATCGAGTCCTTCGCGACCTGCACCGGGTCACCGACGCCGTTGCCCGGCTGCGGGCCGTAGAAGGCCACGCCCGCGCGGTCGGCGACGACCGACAGCTGGTTGACGGCGTTCGGACGCTGCAGGTCACACGCCACGAGCAGCGGCGAGTGCCCCTGCCCCTTCAGCCACACACCGAGCTTTCCGGCGAGCGTCGTCTTACCGGCACCCTGCAGACCCGCCAGCATGATCACGGTCGGCCCGGACTTGGCGAACCGCAGACGACGGGTCTCGCCACCGAGGATCGCCACCAGCTCGTCGTTGACGATCTTGATGACCTGCTGGCTGGGGTTCAGCGCCTTGGAGACCTCGGCGCCGAGGGCCCTCTCCTTGACGTTCTTGATGAACGCGCGGACGACGGGCAGGGCGACGTCGGCCTCGAGGAGGGCGATACGGATTTCCCGGGCCGCGCTGTCGATGTCCTGCTCGGAGAGGCGGCCTTTGCCCCGGAGGGACTTGAAAGTCGCGCTGAGGCGGTCGGAAAGCGTATCGAACACGGTGGTCGCGATCCTCGGGGTCGGGGCGGATGGTCGCCACCCAGGGTATCCGGCCCGGGGGCGGAACCAGCAGCCCCCGGGTCACGCGCTCAGCGCAAGGCCTCCTCCAGGGTGCGGGCGAGGTCGACGGCTTCCTCGTCGGGGAGGAGCGAGCCGTCCGGGCGGGTGACGTAGAGGGTGTCGACGGCGTTGGCGCCGAGGGTGGAGACGTGGGCGCTGCGGACGCGGACGGTGGCGCCTTCGAGGGCGCGGCCGATGCGGTGGAGGAGGCCGGGGGCGTCCTGGGCGCGGACCTCGATGACGGTGGCGAGGCGGGAGTCGGCGGCGGCGACGGTGACGCGGGGCGGCGGGGCGGCGAGGCCGCGGCGGCGCGGGTAGGCGGCGTCGCGTTCGGCGAGGCGGGCGGGGACGTCGAGGGTGCCGTCGAGGGCCCGGACGAGGTCGGCGCGGAGCCGGGCGGCCTCGGGCAGTGAGCCGTATTCGGCGGCGACCCGCCAGTCGAGGACGAGGACGGAGCCGGAGCCGAGGGCGGTGGGCAGTTCCACGGCCCTGAGGTCGGCGGCGCGGACGGTGAGCCGGTGGAGGGCGAGGACGCCGGCGGCGGCGGGGAGGACGCCGGGCTGGTCGGGCAGGGCGATGAGGAGTTCGACGCCGATGGGCTCGGGTTCCTCGGGCTCCGCGACGACGGGTTCGGTGCGCAGGGCGAGGACGGGTTCTCCGGTGCGGAGGGCCTCGATGGCGAGCCGTTCCTGTTCGGCGCTGGGCGCGGCGGCCTCGGGGTCGGGCGGGGTCTCGCCCGTGAGGACGCCCGCGACGCGTTTGACCAGGTCGGCGACGAGCGAGGCGCGCCAGGACGACCAGGCGGCGGGGCCGGTGGCGAGGGCGTCGGCCTCGGTGAGGGCGTGCAGGAGTTCGAGGGTGCCGAGGGTGCCGACGGCGTGGGCGACGGACTGGACGGTGGCGGGGTCGTCGAGGTCGCGGCGGGTGGCGGTCTCGACGAGGAGGAGGTGGTGGCGGACGACGGTGGCGATGACGCCGACGTCGGTGCGGTCGAAGCCGATGCGGGTGGCGACGTCCCGGGCGATGGTCTCGCCGGCGACGGAGTGGTCGCCGGGCCAGCCCTTGCCGATGTCGTGGAGGAGCGCGGCGACGAGGAGGAGGTCGGGGCGGCCGACGCGGCGGGTGAGGGAGGAGGCGCGGACGGCGGTCTCGACGAGGTGGCGGTCGACGGTCCAGGTGTGGACGGGGTTGCGCTGGGGCCGGCAGCGGACGCGTTCCCAGTCGGGGATCAGCAGGGTGATGAGCCCTTCGGCCTCCAGGGCCTCCCAGACGGGCACGGTGGCCTCGCCGGCGCCGAGGAGGGTGACGAGTTCCTCGCGCGCCTCGGCGGGCCACGGCACCGGGAGCGGTTTGGCGGCCGCGGCGAGCCGGCGTACGGCGTGCAGGGAGATCGGCAGGGCGGACTGGGCGGCCGCGGCGGCGGCCCGCAGGGGCAGGACGGGGTCGCGTTCGGGCCGGGCGCTGAGGGCGAGGACGGCCTCGCCGTCCATCTCGACGACGCCTTCGGCGAGCGGGGTCCGCTCGACGGGAGGTTTCCCGGCTCCGACCCGGCCGCCGGCGGTACGCCCTCCGCTGCCGCGGCCGCCCAGGATCGAGCGCAGCCGGGGCCGGGCCGAGCGGGCCTTGAGGACGCGGTTGACCTCGCGCCAGGTGACGTCGGTGGCGTACGAGATGGTCCGGGCGGCCTCGTACACCTGGCGGAGCAGGGTGTCGGCGTCGAGGAGGCCGAGTTCGGCGGCGACGGCGTCCTGTTCCTGGAGGGCGAGCCGGTCGGTGGCGCGTCCCGTGACGAGGTGGAGGGCGTCGCGGGCGTCGAGGAGGCGGCGGCGGGCGTCGTCGAGGCCTTCGCGGGGGGCGTCGGCGAGCCAGGAGGCGGCGACGGCGCGGAGGGCCTGGGCGTCGCGGAGGCCGCCCCTGGCCTCCTTGAGGTCGGGTTCGAGGAGGAACTGCAGCTCCCCCATGCGTTCGGCCCGTTCCCGGCAGAGTTCGTCGAGTTCGGGGAGGCGCTTGGGGGCCTGGTTGCGCCAGTCGGCGAGGACGGTGGTGCGCAGGGCGGCGACGAGTCCGGCGTCTCCGGCGACGGTCCTGGCGTCAAGCAGGCCGAGCTGGACCTTGAGGTCCTCGGTGGCGGTGGCGCGGGCCTCGGCGGGGGTGCGGACGGAGTGGTCGAGGGCCATGCCGAGGTCCCAGACGGGGTACCAGAGCCGGTCGGCGAGGGCGGCGACGGTGTCCTTGTCGGCGCTGCCGTCGTGGAGCAGGAGGAGGTCGAGGTCGCTGCGCGGGGAGAGTTCGGCGCGGCCGTAGCCGCCGACGGCGACGAGGGCGACTCCCCGGGGCGGTGCGGCGGCGGCGAAGAGGCCGGCCAGCCAGTCGTCGGTGAGCCGGGCCAGGGCGGAACGGCGCGGCGGCCCGGACCGCTCCTTCTCGTGGAGAAGGAGCAGCCGGGCCGCCGCGTAACCGCCGGGTCCCGAATCTTCGGTCTCTGTACTCGCTTCGAGGCTCGTCACCCGGCGGCTCCTCACGTGTGCTTACAGTGCGTCCGGACCGCGCTCGCCGGTGCGGACCCGTACGGCGGTCTCGACCGGCACGCTCCACACCTTGCCGTCACCGATCTTGCCGGTTCGGGCGGCCTTGACGACGACATCGATGAGCTGTTCGGCGTCGTCGTCCTCGACGAGGACCTCGATGCGGATCTTGGGGACGAGGTCGACGGTGTACTCGGCACCGCGGTAGACCTCGGTGTGACCGCGCTGGCGGCCGTAGCCGCTGGCCTCGGTGACGGTCAGGCCGTGGACCCCGAAGGCCTGGAGGGCCTCCTTGATCTCGTCGAGCCGGTGCGGCTTCACGACCGCGGTGATGAGCTTCATGCGTCCACCTTCTTGTTCTCGCTCAGGACCGGCGTGGCCACGGAGGTGCTGCGTCCGGTGATGCCGCCGCCGGCGCCGCTGAAGTCGTACGCGGTCTCGGCGTGCTCGACCTGGTCGATGCCGGAGACCTCGTCGTCCTCGCTGACCCGCATCCCCATCGTCTTGTCGATGATCAGGGCGAGGACCGCGGAGACGATCAGAGAGTAGGCGAGGACCGCGAAGACGCCGATGGCCTGCTTGCCGAGCTGTTCGAGGCCGCCGCCGTAGAAGAGGCCCTTGGCGTCGGACTGGACGCCGCCGGTGGCGAAGAAGCCGACCAGGAGGGAGCCGATGACACCGCCGACGAGGTGGACGCCGACGACGTCGAGGGAGTCGTCGTAGCCGAACTTGTACTTGAGGCCGACGGCCATGGCGCAGACGAGGCCGGCGACCGCGCCGATGGCGATGGCGCCGAGCGGGGAGCAGGAGCCGCCGGAGGGGGTGATGGCGACGAGGCCGGCGACCGCGCCGGAGGCGGCGCCGAGGGTGGTGAAGGAGCCGTGGCGGAGCTTCTCGTAGGCGAGCCAGGCGAGCATGGCGGCGGCGGTGGCGACCTGGGTGTTGACGAACATCACGGCGCCGACGCCGTCGTCGTTGCCGAGCCAGGAGCCGGCGTTGAAGCCGAACCAGCCGAACCAGAGGAGGCCCGCGCCGAGCATGACCAGCGGGAGGCTGTGCGGGCGCATCGGGTCCTTCTTGAAGCCGACGCGCTTGCCGATGACGAGGATGACGCCGAGGGCCGCGGCACCGGCGTTGATGTGGACGGCCGTACCGCCGGCGAAGTCGATGACCCCCATGTCGAAGAGCCAGCCGCCGGTGCCCCAGACCCAGTGGGCGACGGGGAAGTAGACGACGGTGACCCAGAGCGTGATGAAGAGCGCCCAGGCGGTGAACTTGACGCGGTCGGCGAGGGCACCGCTGATGAGGGCGGGCGTGATGATCGCGAACATCAGCTGGAAGACGGCGAAGACGTACACCGGGATGGTGTAGCCGTCCCAGAGTTCGGTGATGCCGATGCCGCTGAGGCCGACGTACTCGGAGGACCAGCCGACGATCGAGCCGATGTCGGTGCCGAAGGCCATGCTGAAGCCGAACAGCACCCAGAGGATCGTGACGATGCCGAGGCTGATGAAGCTCATCATCAGCATGTTCAGCGTGGACTTGACGCGGACCATGCCTCCGTAGAAGAAGGCGAGTGCCGGGGTCATCAGCATGACCAGGGCAGAGCAGATGAGCATGAACCCGGTGTTGGCGGCGGACAGCTCGGGGGCGTCTGCTGCCAGGGTCGTGATGGCTGGTGCCATCGGCGTCTCCTCGTCGTCGGTACGGCCTGTGCGGGGCGGGGCCGGAGAGAGCGGCGGCCGTGAGGGCGTGGCCGGTTATGGGCCAGAGATTCGCGCAGCGCGGTTTCCGTCGATGCCGCTCGATGTTTCGGCCCAGTGACGAAGGGGTGCGACGTGTTACGCGGCCGTGAACGGCCGTGTCACGGCGAGGTAACGCCCGTACCCGCGCGAAGAACGAAGCCGGCCGCGCCTGGCCGTCCGTGTGACCTTGCGGCGGGGGAGCCGAATCGGGCAGTACGGGACGTCCGGCGCGGCCGGGGTACGGGGGCCTCGCGGGTGACGGGAGGGTCAGACCGCTTCGGCGGCCTCGGGGAGGAGCTGGGTGAGGCGGTCGGTGAGCTGGACGACCTCGGCGACGTCGCTGTAGTTGCGGGCGGCGTTGTCGACGGTCTTGCGGAGCCGGGTGTTGACCCGCTCGGAGCGGATGCTGCGGGCGACCCCGAGGGCCTTCTCGGCGAGGACGACGGACTGCTCGGGCTCGCGCTTGAGGAGGTGGACGGTGGCCATGCCGATGAGGTTGAGCGCGTACGACCGCTGGTGGTCGGGGTCCTTCTCGAAGAGTTCGACGGCCCGCTCCATGACGGGCTCGGCGAGCGAGGCGTAGGTCGGCGAGCGGCCGGCGACATAGGCGAGGTCGCGGTAGGAGTGGGAGTTCTCGCCGTTGAGCTCGGCCTCGGAGAAGAAGCCGATCCAGTCGGGCTCGGGCTCGCCGTCGAGGCCCACGTCGGCGAAGGTGTCCTCGGCCATCCGGACGGCCCGCTTGCACTTGGAGGGCTGGCCCATGTTGGCGTAGGCGCGGGCCTCCATCGCATACAGCATGGCCTGGGTGCGGGGGGTGGCGCAGTCCCGACTGCCGTACTGGGCGAGGTGGATGAGTTCGAGGGCGTCGTCGGGCCGGCCGAGGTGGATCATCTGGCGGCTCATGGAGGAGAGGATGTACGAGCCGAGCGGCTTGTCGCCGGCTTCCTTCGCGGCGTGCAGGGCGAGCACGAAGTACTTCTGGGCGGTGGGCTGGAGGCCCACGTCGTAGCTCATCCAGCCGGCGAGTTCGGCGAGTTCGGCGGCGCAGGTGAAGAGGCGCTTGGCGGTGGCGGCCGGCTGGGGCTCCTGGAGGAGGTCGGTGACCTCGTGGAGCTGTCCGACGACGGCCTTGCGGCGCAGTCCGCCGCCGCACTGGGCGTCCCACTTGCGGAACATGGCGGTGGTGGACTCCAGGAGGTCGAGCTCGACCTCGGAGAGCCGGTTGGGGCGGCGGGCTTCGGCGAGCGGGTCGGGCCGCTCGATGTCGCCGGCCGGGGTGGGGACGAGCCAGCGCTGCATCGGTTCGATGAGGGCGGGTCCGGCGGCGAGCGACAGGGACGAGCCGAGGAAGCCGCGGCGGGCGAGCATCAGGTCGCTGCGGGAGAACTCGCTGAGCAGGGCGACGGTCTGCGGCCCGGCCCAGGGCAGGTCGACGCCGGAGACGGACGGCGACTGGTGGGCGGTGCGCAGGCCGAGGTCCTCGATGGCGACGACGGAGCCGAAGCGCTCGGAGAACAGCTCGGAGAGGATGCGCGGGATGGGTTCGCGGGGCTGCTCGCCGTCGAGCCAGCGGCGCACCCGGGAGGTGTCGGTGGAGATGTGGTGCGCGCCCATCTGGCGCGCCCTGCGGTTCACTTGCCGCGCGAGTTCGCCCTTGGACCAGCCGCTGCGCACGAACCACGAGCCCAGCTGCTCGTTCGGGCGCTTGCCGGCAGTCGTACCGTCTGCGCCGTTGCCGCCCACTGGAACGCCCCCATCCACCTGATTGCCTGTCGTGCGAACCCCTATCAGAATGCCGTGTCTCGCGGCACCCGTCCGGCGTTCGCACTCCTTCGAACTGGAAACCGGGTTGCCTCCGGCATACCCGCGTGCGCAAGCGGCCCCCGGGTTCGAGTACCGAAAGTAATCCTACGATCACCCCTCTACGAGGGCGATTCAAGAAACGCCACCATTCGCCACCCCTTCGAATGAACTCGCCGCCCGTGGAACGCGATTCACTTGACATGCGACGAACCGGAGTGAGCGGACGGATGCGCGGAGAGGCGCGCGCACCGGCCCGCACCACCCCCGTCACGACCGTGCGCCACGCTGGGCGACGGAGCGTGACGAAGGGTGACGGCGGTGCTCCGGGTCGTAACCACCGGCGCGCTCGACCCGTTGGAGGGGGCATGGGTTTCACGATCGGCGGCATTCGTGAGATGCGGTCCGGCGCACGCCGCCGCGTACGCACCACGGAGTGCACAGCGGTGGCGGAGTACACAGGACTGTGGGGCTGGGACGTGGCCCCCGGGGCGCGGGCCGTCTCCGGCCAGTGCTCCTGCGGGGACCGGGCCTGTACGGCCCCGGGCGCGCACCCCCTCTCCTTCGCGGAACCGGTCCCGGCCGGCGCCGGCCTCGACGACGCCACGAAGGCCTGGTCCGAGTACCCGGGCGCGGCGCTGCTGCTGCCGGTCGGCAAGGCCTTCGACGTGATCGAGGTCGCGGAGGCGGCGGGCCGGCGGGCGCTGGTGCGCCTGGAGCGCATGGGGCTGCCGCTGGGCCCGGTGTGCGCGACCCCGACCGGCCGGGCGCGGTTCTTCGTGGCGCCGGGCGCCGCGGCCGAGCTGCCGCAGCTGCTCTACCGGATGGGCTGGGACGACGCCGATCTGGACCTGCACTGTCTGGGGCCGGGCAGCTACGTCACCGCTCCCCCGTCGGACCTCGGCGGGCTCGGGCCGGTGCACTGGCTGCGGCCGCCGACGCTGGACACGGCGGGCGCGCCGCCGCAGGCGCGGCTGCTGCTCGGCACCCTGGCGTACATCTGTCACCGGACGCACTTCTAGAAGTACCTGAGGGCCCCCGCCATCGGATGGCGGGGGCCCTCACGCGTGCGCGTGGAGCGCGGGTCAGTCGCCGATCAGGGCGTCGACGAAGGCGCCCGGCTCGAAGGGGGCCAGGTCGTCCGGGCCCTCGCCGAGGCCGACCAGCTTGACCGGGACGCCCAGCTCGCGCTGGACGGCGATGACGATGCCGCCCTTGGCGGTGCCGTCGAGCTTGGTCAGCACGATGCCGGTGATGTCGACCACCTCGGCGAAGACGCGGGCCTGGATCAGACCGTTCTGGCCGGTGGTGGCGTCGAGGACGAGGAGGATCTCGTCGAGCGGGCCGTGCTTCTCGACGACCCGCTTGACCTTGCCGAGCTCGTCCATGAGGCCGGTCTTGGTGTGCAGTCGGCCGGCGGTGTCGATGAGGACGACGTCCGCGCCCTCGGCGATGCCCTCCTTGACCGCGTCGAAGGCGATCGACGCCGGGTCGCCGCCCTCGGGACCGCGCACGGTGCGGGCGCCGACGCGCTCGCCCCAGGTCTGGAGCTGGTCGGCGGCGGCGGCGCGGAAGGTGTCGGCGGCGCCGAGGACGACGGACTTGCCGTCGGCGACCAGGACACGGGCCAGCTTGCCGGTGGTGGTGGTCTTGCCGGTGCCGTTGACGCCGACGACCATGACGATGCCCGGGACGTCCGCGGGGCTCTCGGTCTTCACCGTGCGGTCGAGGTCGGGGCCGAGGAGGGTGACGAGCTCCTCGCGGAGCAGGCCGCGCAGCTCGTCGGGGGTGCGGGTGCCGAGCACCTTGACCCGCTCGCGCAGCCGCTCGACGAGCTCCTGGGTGGGGGCGACGCCGACGTCGGCGGTGAGGAGGGTCTCCTCGATCTCCTCCCAGGTGTCCTCGTCCAGGTGCTCGCGGGACAGCAGCGTGAGCAGCCCCTTCCCGAGCGAGTTCTGGGAGCGGGCGAGGCGGGCCCGGAGCCGTACGAGACGGCCGGCGGTGGGCTCGGGGACCTCGATCTCGGGAGCGGCGGGCTCCTCGACGAGGGGCTCCTCGACCGCGACCGGGGCTTCGGGGGTCGCTTCGGTGGGGAGCTGGACCTCCTCGACCGTGCGGCGTGGTTCCTCCCGCGGCGTCTCCGCCTCCTCGCCGACGTGCGGTTCGGCGGGCGGAGCGGTGATGGTCGGCGTGGTGGACGGCGGCTCGGCAGGCGGCAGCTGCTTCTTCTTGCGACCGCTGATCACGAGCCCGCTCGTCACGGCGACCGCGACGACCAGAGCGATGACTACAGCAAGGATGAGTTCCATAACGCGTCCAGTATCGGCCACGAGGACGCCATAGGTGGAGCACGTACAGTGGGTGGTTCCCCCACATCTGTCCTACGGAGTACACCTATGCCCCACGCCTCCGACGCCGCAGGCGCCCCGCACGACGGCGCCTTGGAGACCCGCGGTCTCGAACCGGTCCCGGACGCCGAGCGGACCGGGCGCGTCCGTGAGCTCTTCCCGACCTGGGTGGCGGCCAACATCAGTGTGCTGCTGCTCACGATGGGCGCCGGCCTGGTGGTCTTCAACGGCCTGAACTTCTGGCAGGTCCTGGTCGTGGCGGTGGTCGCGCCGATCCTGTCGTACGGGATCGTCGGGCTCATCTCCATCGCGGGGAAGCGCGGCGGGGCCCCCGGCATGGCGCTGTCGCGGGCCGTGTTCGGTCAGCGCGGAAACCTTTTCCCGGGGGCGCTGATCTGGGTGGCCCGCTGGGGCTGGGAGACGATCAACGCGGTCGCGGGGGCGTACGCGGTGCTGACCGTCCTCGACCTGGTCTTCGGCGTGAAGTCGAACACGCTCCTCATCGTGGTGACCCTGCTGCTCTTCGTGACCTGCACGTTCTTGGTCTCGGGCCTGGGGATCAACGCGCTGCGGGTGTGCAGCAAGTGGTCGACGTACCTCTTCGGCGCCTTCTCGGTGCTGGTCCTGGTCTATCTGGTGGCGAACACCGACTGGTCGGCGGTCTTCGAGAAGCCGGCCGGTTCGACGGCGATGATGGTCGCGGGCATCGGCACGATCGCGGCCGGCGGCATCAGCTGGGTGCCCTCGGGCCCGGACTTCACGCGCTACCTCCCCCGGACGGCCTCCTCGCGCGCGATGGTCGGCTCGACGATCGGCGGCGCCGGGATCGTGGTGCTGCCGATGGTGCTGATGGGCGCGGTGATGGCGGTGTCCACGCCGGACCTGGCGTCGGCTCAGGACCCGGTCTCGTTCATCGGCGAGCTGCTTCCGATGTGGATCTCGGTGCCGTATCTGCTGATCGCGCTGATCGGGATGCTGCTGATCAACTCGATGTCGATGTACTCGGCCGGGTTCACCGCGCAGACCCTGGGCATCAAGGTGTCGCGGGCGGCGGCGGTGAGCGTGAACGCGGTGATCAGCCTGGTCTTCGGCTTCCTCCTGATGGTGGTGGCGACCAGCTTCACCGGCTCGTTCATCTCCTTCCTGACGCTGCTCGCGGTGGCGTTCTCGGCGTGGATCGGGGTGTTCGGCGTGGACATGCTGCGGCGGCGCTCGTACGACGCGGCGGCGCTGATGGACACCACGAGGACCAGCGCGTACTGGTACCGGGGCGGTTTCGCCTGGCAGGCGATGACGGCCTGGGCGGTGGCGCTGGTCGTGGGCCTGCTCTTCACGAAGGTCGACTGGTTCGCCGGTCCGCTCGCCTCGTCCTGGGTCGGCGAGAACGGTCTTGGCTGGGCGGCGACGATCGTGGTCGCGGGCGTGCTGTACGCGGTGCTGCCGCGGACGCCCGAGCGGGCGCCGGTGGATCCGGACGAGGTCCGCGAGACCGTTTCCATCTGACGTCACGTCAGATAACGTCCCCCTTCGCCGGTATCCCACCCGCGGAGGGGGACTTCCCATGCCGTTCACCGTCGTACGGTTCAACCTCGTCGATCCCCGCGCGACCCCCGCATCCCTCTCCGCCCGCTACCGGGCCGCCGTCGAGATGGCCGCGTACGCCGACGGGCACGGCGTCGACACGGTGCAGACCGAGGAGCACCACGGGGTCGGCAACAACTGGCTGCCCTCCCCCTTCGCCTTCGCGGGCGCGGTCTTCGGGGCCACCGAGCGCATCGCGGTCACCGTCTCGGCGATCATCGGGCCGCTGCACGACCCGCTGCGGCTCGCCGAGGACATCGCGGTCCTCGATCTGCTCAGCGGGGGACGCCTGGTGACGGTGGCGGGGATCGGCTACCGGCCGGAGGAGTACGAGGAGCGCGGGGTCGACTGGGGCCGGCGCGGCAAGCTCCAGGACCTGCTCCTGGAGACCCTGCTCACGGCCTGGACCGGGGAGCCGTTCAGCTATCAGGGCCGTACGGTACGGGTCACCCCGCGCCCCTTCACCCAGCCGCATCCGATGCTGCTCGTCGGGGGCTCCTCACGGGCGGCGGCGCGGCGGGCGGCCCGGCTCGGGCTGCCGTTCTTCCCGAGCGCGCACCTGCCGGAGCTCGACGCTTACTACCGGGAGCGGTGCGCGGAGTACGGCACCGAGGGCTGGACGATGATGCCGGCCGAGGAGACCCCGCTGCTCCACCTGTCGGAGGACCCGGACCGGACCTGGGCGGAGTACGGGGAACACTTCCTGCACGAGGCGCGGACGTACGCCTCCTGGCAGTCGAAGGACATCACCTCGGCGGTCCGGTCGACGGCGACGACGGTGGCGGAGCTGCGGGCGGAGGGGGTGTACCGGGTCGTCACCCCCGAGGAGTGCCTGGCGCTCGGTCTGGAGAGCCTCGTCCTGCATCCGCTGTGCGGCGGGATGCCGGTGGAGGAGGGCTGGCGCAGCGTGCGCCTCTTCTGCGACGAGGTGGTGCCGCGACTGGGGGCCTGACGGCGTACTGCCCCGGCGCGAGGCGTGGGCCTCGGGCCGGGCCAGTTCCGTGGGTGAGGAGAGGGGCAGCGGGGATTAGCCCATCTCCTCCAACGCCTTGCCCTTGGTCTCCTTGACGTACTTGAGCACGAAGGGGATCGAGAGCACGGCGAAGACCGTGTAGATGATGTAGGTGCCGGAGAGGTTCCAGTCCGCGAGGGACGGGAAGCTGGCGGTGATGGCCCAGTTGGCGATCCACTGGGCGGAGGCGGCGACGCCGAGGGCGGCCGCGCGGATCCGGTTGGGGAACATCTCGCCGAGGAACACCCAGACGACCACGCCCCACGAGAGGGCGAAGAAGAGCACGAAGACGTGGGCGGCGACGAGCGCCACGACGCCCTGGGTCTCGGGCAGCTTGCCGTCGACGAGGTCGGCGGAGAAGGCCCAGGCCTCGAAGGCGAGGGCGACGGCCATGCCGACGGAGCCGACGAGGGCGAGCGGCTTGCGGCCGACCCGGTCGACCAGGACCATCGCGATCACGGTGCCGATGATGTTGATGATCGACGTGGTGAACGAGTAGAAGAACGAGCTCGACGGGTCGATGCCGACGGACTGCCAGAGGGTCGCGGAGTAGTAGAACGCGACGTTGATGCCGACGAGCTGCTGGAAGACCGAGAGTCCGATGCCGACCCAGACGATGGGCAGCAGCTTCGACTTGCTGCCGGCGACGAGCAGGTCCCTGAAGGTGGACTTGTGCTCGCTGCGCATGGCCCGGTCGATCTCGGCGACGCGCTGGTCGAGGTCGACGCCGTGGCCCTCGACCTCGGCGAGCACCTCCTTGGCCCGGTCGGTCTTCCCGACGGAGATGAGGAAGCGGGGGGACTCGGGGATCGCGAAGGAGAGCATGCCGTAGAGCAGGGCGGGGACGACCATCACGCCGAGCATCCACTGCCAGGCCTCGATGCCGCCGATCTCGCCGCGCTGGTCGCCGTCGGCGAGCTGGAGGATGCCGTAGTTGACGAGCTGGGAGATGGCGATGCCGATGACGATCGCGGCCTGCTGGAAGGAGCCGAGGCGGCCTCGGTAGGCGGCGGGGGCGACCTCGGCGATGTAGGCGGGGCCGATCACGGAGGCCATGCCGATGGCGAAGCCGCCGATGATCCGCCAGAGGGCCAGGTCCCAGAGGGCGAAGGGCAGCGCGGAGCCGACGGCGCTGACGGCGAAGAGCACGGCGGAGATCTGCATGCAGCGGATGCGGCCGATGCGGTCGGCGATCCGGCCTGCGGTGGCGGCGCCGATGGCGCAGCCGATCAGGGCGATGGCGATGACCTGGGCGAGGGTTCCGGAGCCGATGTCGTAGCGGTCCCGGATCGCCTCGACGGCGCCGTTGATGACGGAGCTGTCGTAGCCGAAGAGGAATCCGCCCATCGCGGCGGAGGCCGTGATGAAGATGACGTGGCCGAGGTGGTCCGGGTGGGCGGCTCGGCCTTCGGAAGGCGGCGGCGTGGGCGCCTGCGCGGTGTTGGTCACATGGACTCCTCGGTGGGGGGAAGCCCTTCCAGTGGCGCACAACTTCACGCCGCCCACCACGTGAAGGTAAAAGCAACGTTGCAGAGACTATGCCTTCAAGTTTCGAAGTCAATAGCCGATGTCGTATGACTTTAAGAGAGGTGGAAGGGAGTCATCATTCAAGTCTTGAACGTAGGACTCTTCAGCGGAGCCGCTGGCTGATCACCTTCGAGACGCCGTCGCCCTGCATGGACACGCCGTACAGCGCGTCGGCGACCTCCATCGTCCGCTTCTGGTGGGTGATCACGATCAGCTGCGAGGACTCCTGGAGCTCCTGCATGATCCGGATCAGCCGCTGGAGGTTGGTGTCGTCCAGCGCCGCCTCGACCTCGTCCATCACGTAGAACGGGCTGGGCCGCGCCTTGAAGATCGACACCAGCAGCGCCACGGCCGTCAGCGACCGCTCGCCGCCCGAGAGCAGCGAGAGGCGCTTGACCTTCTTGCCCGGCGGGCGGGCCTCCACGTCGACGCCGGTGGTGAGCATGTTGTCCGGGTCGGTGAGGATCAGCCGGCCCTCGCCGCCGGGGAACAGCCGCGAGAAGACGCCCTCGAACTCACGGGCCGTGTCCCGGTACGCCTCCGTGAAGACCTGCTCGACGCGTACGTCGACCTCCTTCACGACCTGAAGCAGGTCGGCCCGGGTCTTCTTCAGGTCCTCCAGCTGCTCCGAGAGGAACCGGTGCCGCTCCTCCAGAGCCGCGAACTCCTCCAGGGCCAGCGGATTGACCTTGCCGAGCTGGTGGTACGCCCGTTCGGCTGCTTTGAGCCGCTTCTCCTGCTCCGAACGGACGAACGGACGCGGCGCGGCGGCGGCTTCGTCCGAGTCGCCCCGGTCGCTTCCGTCCTCGGCCGGCGACGGCAGTACGGGCTGGTCGGGGCCGTACTCGGCGACCAGGTCGGCCGCCTCGACACCGAACTCCTCAAGGGCCTTCGTCTGCAGCTGCTCGATCCGCATCCGCTTCTCGGCGCCGAGCACCTCGCCCCGGTGCACGGAGTCGGTCAGCTTGTCGAGCTCGTCCTTGAGGTCCCGGGCCCGCGACCGGGCGGCCGTCAGGCCCTCCTCGCGATCGGCCCTCGCGGTCCGGGCCGCGGCCCGCTCCCGCTCGGCGCGGTCGAGCGAGACCTCGACATGGGCGAGGAGCGTCCGGGCGCCCGCGGCGACCGCGCCCGCGACCCGCTCCTCGTGGCGCAGCCGCTCCCGGCGCCGCTCGGCACGCGCGCGTGCCTCCCGTTCGGCGCGGGCCGCCCGGTCGAGCGAGTCGGCCCGTCCGGCGAGCCCCTTGACCCGTTCCTCGTGGGTACGGACCTGGAGCCGCGCCTCCATCTCGGCCTGGCGCGCCTGGGTGCCGTCGACGGCGAGCCGGTCGCGGACGGAGGTGTCGGGCTCGTCGTCGCCGTCCCCGGGGGCGGTGGCCTCCTCGGCGACGAGCAGCCGTTCGGCCAGCTCCTCGGCGTCGGCGGTGGCCTTCTCCAGGGCCTCCTGGGCGCGGGCGGCGGCCGCCGCGGTCCGCTCGGCCTCCCCCGCCGCTCCCCTGGCCTGTCCCGCGAGCCGCCCGAGCTCCTTGGCGACGGTCGACTTCTCGCGCTCGGCGGTACGGCGGAGGGCGTCGAGCTCCTCGACCAGCGCGGCCGCGGTGCGGCGCCGCTCGTCGGCCGACTGCCGCTCCTCGGCCAAGGCCGCGCAGCGCAGGGTCAGTTCGTCGAGCTCCGCGGCGGCCTCGGCCACCGAGGCCTGGACTTCGAGCAGGCTGGGCGCCCCGGCGGAGCCGCCCTGGGCGAAGTGCGCGCCGAGCAGGTCCCCTTCGGCGGTCACCGCGGTCAGCGCGGGCTTGGCCCTGACCAGCTCGACGGCCGCGTCGAGGTCCTCGACGACCACGACGCCGGCGAGCAGGCGGCGGACGGCGCCCATGAGTTCGGCGGGTCCGCGTACCAGGCCGGCGGCGTGGACGTGCCCGTCGGCGGCGTCCGGCCCGGCCGGTTCGGTGGCGTCCGTCAGGAGCAGCGAGGCGCGGCCCGCGTCCTGCTTGCGCAGCAGGCGGAGGGCGTCGGCGGCGGCGGAGGGTCCGGTGGCGGCGATCGCGTCGGCGGCCGCGCCGAGGGCCGCGGCGACGGGGATCTCGTATCCCGGGGTGACGGTGAGGAGTTCGGCCGCGGGGCCGAGGAGCCCGGCGAGACCTGCGGTACGGAGGGTGCCGGTGCCGTCCTTGCGGCGCAGGCCGAGGGCGAGGGTCTCGTGGCGGGCGCGGGTGGCGGCGCGGAGGCTCTCGGCGGCACCGGCGGCCTCGCGGGCGGCGCTCAGGGCGGCCTCGGCGTCGGCCAGTTCGCGGCGGGCGGCCTCGTACCGTTCGGCGTGCTCGGTGTCCTCCGCGTCGAGGCCGTCGACCTCCGCCCTGAGCTGCTCGTACTCCTCCTGGGCGGCGACCGCCCGCTCCCCCGCCTCGTCGCGGGCGGCGGCGAGCCGGTCGATCTCGGCCTGGGCGGCGGCGGCGCGCGAACGGGCCGCGTTGACCTGGCCGTGCAGCCGGGCGAGGCCCTCGCGGCGGTCGGCGATGGCCCTGGCCTGGTCCTTGAGGCGGCGCTCCTCGGCCGTCAGCGCGGTCTCGAGTCCGGCGCGGTGGCCGACGGCGTCCTCCAGGGCGCGTTCGGCCTCCTCAAGGGCCGCTTCGAGTTCGGCTTCCTGTTCGCGGACCCGGGCGGCCTCCCGCTCCAGGTCCTCCGGGTCGCGGCCGCGCCGCTCGTCGGCGGGCGCGGCGGTGGCGCTCTTCACGCGCGCGTCGGCCAGGGAGACGGTGCCGCGGACTCGTTCGGCGAGCTGGGAGAGGTCGTACCAGCTCTGCTGGGCGCGTTCGAGGCGCGGCACCAGGGCGCGGGCCTCCGCTTCGAGGCCGGCCTCCCGGGCGAGCGCGGCGCGCAGCTCGGTCTCGGTGGCCTCCTTGCGGGCGAGCAGCGCCGTCTCGTCGGCGACTTCGGCGGTGAGCGCCTTCTGGAGGTGGACGAGGTCGTCGGCGAGGATGCGCAGGCGGGCGTCGCGCAGGTCGGCCTGGATGACGACGGCCCGGCGGGCGACGGCGGCCTGCCGGCCGAGGGGCTTGAGCTGGCGGCGCAGTTCGTCGGCGAGGTCCTGCACGCGGGCGAGGTTGGCCTGCATCGCGTCCAGCTTCCGCAGCGCCTTCTCCTTGCGCTTGCGGTGCTTGAGGACGCCGGCGGCCTCCTCGATGAAGGCGCGGCGGCCCATCGGGTCGGCGTGCAGCACGGAGTCGAGCTGGCCCTGTCCGACGATGACGTGCATCTCGCGCCCGATGCCGGAGTCGGAGAGCAGGTCCTGGAAGTCCATCAGCCGGCAGGTGTCGCCGTTGATCTGGTACTCGCTGCTGCCGCCCCGGAACATGATCCGGGTGAGGGTGACCTCGGCGTAGTCGATGGGCAGCGCGCCGTCGGAGTTGTCGATGGTCAGCGAGACCTCGGCGCGGCCGAGCGGCGGGCGCCCGGTCGTGCCGGCGAAAATGACGTCCTCCATCTTGCCGCCGCGCAGCGACTTGGCGCCCTGCTCGCCCATGACCCAGGACAGCGCGTCCACGACATTGGACTTGCCGGATCCGTTGGGTCCCACGACGCAGGTGATCCCTGGTTCGAACCGCAGGGTGGTCGCCGAGGCGAACGATTTGAATCCGCGGAGGGTCAGGGCCTTGAGGTGCACCCCGGGGACTCTACCGGGGCACACGCGTTTCACCCGCGAAGGCGGGGGGCAGATCCTCGGGTGAGGAGGGGTGGGACGTGGGGGAAACGGCGGGTGAAAGAGAGAAGGGACGCCGAAGCGCCCCTTGCAAGGAGTGTTTCCCACCTGGCCCCACGGGGCTGGGTTGTCAGGTGAGCGCAGGCTCCGCCTGGGGTACGTCGAGGTCGATGCTGTTCAGCAGCGACTCTCCCTGGTGCTGAGCGGCGGCAGCGGCGAGCGAGTCGTTCTCGGACTGAATCCGTACCAGCTCGGATTCGAGGTCCTGGACGCGCTGCTGAAGCCGTCGCATCTCGGCGAGGAGTCGCGGGTCGGAGCCGCCGACGTAACCGAGAAGCGCCTTTGCCATGATGGATGGTCCTCCACAATGAGTGACCGACCGTAGCGGTGTGGGTCGTGAGGGATTCGCACCCGCGGTGCTCGGCAGTACTGCTTGTCGTGCCGGTTCCACTGCCAAACAGCTAAGGTGCGCGGGGCTTCCAGAGTCTCACCAAAAAGTTTGACGGTCAACACGATCACGCCCCGTTTGAAGGGGCGACCGAGGGGTCCACCACCGCTCAGCACGCGGCGGGTCCTCGCAACTCGGTGCCTCAGGGCGTCGCGATCATCCTTAACCGGCAGCCTTGCACGACGGACGCACATTGGCAACCACCAGGCGGTTTCCCCCTCACCGCCTCGGTGACCGCGCGTCCGCCCGGCGCCCCGCAGGGTCACCGGACGGGTGTTCCACGGGTCACGGTCAGCGGATGGCGAAGCTGTCGTAGCCGCCGCGAGGGGTGTCCCAGATCTCAGTGACACCGTCCACGCGCCCGGGTGTGTCGGAGGACCGGAGCCAGTCGAGCAGACGGTGGCAATTCTCACGCGGCCCCTCGGCCACGACCTGCACGCGGCCGTCGTCGAGGTTCAGGGCGAAGCCCACCAGGCCGCCGATCTCCAGTGCGTTTGCCCTGGTGAACCAGCGAAAGCCCACTCCCTGCACCCGGCCGCGTACCCAGGCGGTCATCCGTACGTCGTCACTCATGGCTGCACGCTAACGGGTGAAATGCCATATGAGCACGTCACCCCCGGCGTTTCATGGCGTACAGTCCCGACGAACACGGCTCACCCGTTCGGGCGCACGCCGTTCGACTGTCACACCGGACAGGTGCCGACAGCAAAGATCAGCAAAGACTCAGCACGGACCACGCGGACCGCACGGTCCACCCGGATCAGCAGGAAGGCAGAGCAGATGGGACGCCACCGTCGCTCCGGCGCCGCACCCGCCGCAGAAGACTACGCGGCGGGTGCGGACCGCCGGCACCGGGGTGCCCTCCGTGGGCGGCCCGTCCGCACCGGCCTGCTCGGCGTCTCCGCGGCGGTCGCGGTCGGCGCCGTCGCCGTCGCCTCCGGCCTGCTGCCCGGCGGGGACACGTTCACGGTCGGCAGCGCCGGCAGCAGCGAGCACCAGCAGCAGGCCCGGCAGGCCGCCGAGCTGACCACGCAGGGCGGGGCCACCCAGACCCCGGCCGGCACCTCCGGCGGCACGGGTTCCGGCAAGGCCGGCGGCGGTTCGGTCTCCCCTTCGGCGACCCCGTCCGCCAAGCCGAGCCCCAAGACGACCCCGAAGCCCACGCCGACGCCGACGCCGTCGAAGACGACGAAGGCCGCCGTGAAGCCCACGGCTCCCAGGACGACGGCCGCGCCCACCACGAAGGCGCCCGCGCCCAAGCCCGAGCCGGCCAGGACGGCGGCCTCCGAGAAGGCCGTGGTCACCTCCACCGCCGACCGCGGCGCCGCCGCCGAGGCCGAGGTCGTCCGGCTCGTCAACGTCGAGCGCGCCAAGGTCGGCTGCACCCCGATCCGCTCGGACGCCCGGCTCGCCGCGCTGGCCGGCGCGTTCAGCGCCGACATGGCCAACCGGGGCTTCTTCGACCACACCGACCCCGACGGCGACACCCCCTGGGCCCGAGCCCAGCAGGCCGGCGTCTCCGGCATGGGCGGCGAGAACATCGCCCGCGGCCAGGTGGACGCCGCCGCCGTCATGACCTCCTGGATGAACAGCGACGGCCACCGCGCCAACATCCTCAACTGCGACTTCACCACCCTCGGCGTCGGCGTCCACTTCGCCGACGGCGGCCCCTGGTGGACCCAGGACTTCGGCTACTGAGCCGTACCCCCGCGGATACGCGAGAGGGCCCCGTCACCTTCCTGGTGACGGGGCCCTCTCGGGTTTACGGGTGCTCGCCGGATCAGGCGGCGGTCTTGCCGGCCGCGAAGGTGCGGGCGGTCAGGGCGACGCGGCGGCCGAGGTGCTCGGCGGTGGCGATGTCGGCCTTGTGGACGCCCTCGGGGCCCTGGTCGTTGTGGGTCTGGGCGGCGGCGCCGGAGAAGAAGCCGAGGCGGTTGAGGTCGTTCTCCGAGGCGTCGGTGGTGTTCCAGCCGGGCTTGAGGCCCAGGTTCACCCAGGTCATGCCGTGCTGGCCGGCGAGGGTCTGGAAGAACTGCAGGGTGTGCAGCTTGTCGCCGCTCTTGGAGCCGGAGTTGGTGAAGCCGGCGGCGAGCTTGTCCAGCCAGGCGTCGGAGAACCAGCGCTTCGAGGAGGCCTCGGCGAACTGGTGGAAGGCGCCGGAGGCGGTGCCCATGTAGGTCGGGGAACCGAAGACGATCGCGTCGGAGGCGTCGAGCAGCTCCCACTGGGCGTCGGTGATTCCGTCGACGTTGATCACGTGGACGGTGGCGCCCGTGTCGGCGGCACCCGCGCGGACGGCCTCGGCCAGGACGGCGGTGTGGCCGTAGCCGGAGTGGTAGGCGATGGAGACGACGGGGGTGGTCACAAGGGGCTCCTCGGTCGAACGGGTCAGCAGGGCAACGACCAGAAGTAGAGCACTAACTTTTGGAAAGCGCAAGCGTTCGGTTAGCGCCCTCATGGCAGTAAGCGCTGCGCGGGAGTACGGTGGGGGGCATGACTGACGACCTCGCCTACGACGTGTTCGCGCGCGCCTGCCCTTCGCGCGGCACGCTGGAACACGTGACGGGCCGCTGGGGCAGCCTGACGCTGACCGCCCTCCACGAGGGGACGTTCCGCTTCAACGAGCTGCGTCGCAAGGTCGACGGCGTGAGCGAGAAGATGCTGTCGCAGACCCTGCACGCCCTGGAGCGCGACGGTCTGGTCCACCGCGAGGCGCAGCCCACAAACCCGCCCCGGGTCGAGTACCGCCTCACCTCGCTCGGCCGCGAGATCGCCGACCACCTCATCGGCCTGATCCACCTGCTCGAAGGGCGCATGTCCCAGGTCGAGGCCGCCCGCGAGGACTACGACGCCCAGCGCGCGGCCACCCCGACCGCCTGACCCCCCGGCTGCTCAGCCGCTCGTCAGGCCGTCGCGCGCGGCGGGCGCTGGCAGCGCGGGCAGAAGTAGCTGGAGCGGTTCATCCAGGCGCGGCGGCGCATCGGCGTCCCGCAGCGGTGACAGGGCTCGTCCTCGCGCCCGTAGGCGTCGAGGGAGCGGTCGAAGTAGCCGGACTCGCCGTTGACGTTCACGTACAGGCTGTCGAAGCTGGTGCCGCCGACGGCGAGCGCCGCGTTCATCACGTCCCTGACGTGCCCGAGGAGCTCGGCCGAGCGCGGCCGGGTGAGGGTCGCGGTGGGCCGGTCGTAGTGCAGCCGGGACCGCCAGAGCGCCTCGTCCGCGTAGATGTTGCCGACGCCGCTGATCAGCGACTGGTCGAGGAGCGCGCGCTTCACGGTCGTACGGCGCAGCCGCAGCGCCGCATGGAAGGCGGCGTCGTCGAACTCGGGGTCCAGCGGGTCGCGGGCGATGTGCCCGATGACGTCGGGCAGCCCGTCGGGGGTCTGGTCGTGGAGCGAGAGCCCGCCGAAGGTGCGCTGGTCGACGAAGCGGAGCTCGGTGCCGGCCGAGTCGTCGAAGCGGACCCTGATGCGCAGGTGCTTCTCGTCCGGGGCGTCCTCCGGCTGCACGAGCAGCTGACCGCTCATGCCGAGGTGCCCGAGCACGGAGGTGCCGGTGCCGGCCAGCGGCACCCAGAGGTACTTGCCGCGCCGCTTCGCGACCTCGAACCGCTGCCCCGTCAGCCGGGCCGCGAAATCCGCCCCGCCCGCCGGATGCCGTCGTACGGCCCTGGGGTGCAGCACCTCGACCCCGGCCACGGTCCGCCCGGCGACCCAGCGCTCCAGACCGCGCCGTACGACCTCGACCTCGGGCAGCTCGGGCACGGGACTCCTCCGGAGGGGGTGCTGGGATGGTGCCGCCAGCCTACCGGCCCGGCAAGGTCCGGAAACGGCTCCGCCCGCCCCCGGTGGAGGCGGGCGGGAGGACTCCGCTGAAGGAGTGCGGGGGCCGCGGTCAGGCGGTGGCCGGGGTGACCCCGTCCTTCTCCTGCTCGCCGGCGGTGCCGGCATCGGCCGCGGCCTTCGCCGCCGCCAGGCGCTCGTCCGCCGCCGCGCGGATCTCACGCCACGCGGACTCGGCGGCCTGCTGCTCCGCTTCCTTCTTGCTGCGGCCGGTGCCGGTGCCGTACGAGACACCACCGACGCGGGCGGCAGCAGTGAAGACCTTCTCGTGGTCCGGGCCCTCTTCGGAGACGAGGTACTCCGGCACACCCAGGCCCTCGGCCGCGGTGAGCTCCTGGAGACTGGTCTTCCAGTCCAGGCCGGCACCGAGGTTCGAGGACTTCTCGATCAGCGGGTCGAAGAGCCGGTGCACCAGCTCGGACGCCGCTTCGAGACCCTGGTCGAGATAGACCGCGCCGATCACCGCTTCGAGGGTGTCGGCGAGAATGGACGCCTTGTCCCGGCCGCCCGTGCCCTCTTCGCCCCGGCCGAGCCGGATGAAGGAGCCGAGTTCGAGGCCGCGACCGACCTCCGCAAGCGCACGCGAGTTGACCACCGCGGCCCGCAGTTTGGCCAGCTGGCCTTCCGGCAGGTCGGGATGGGTGCGGTACAGCGTGTCGGTGACCACCAGGCCGAGCACCGAGTCCCCGAGGAACTCGAGCCGCTCGTTGGTGGGCAGACCGCCGTTCTCGTACGCGTACGAGCGGTGCGTCAGCGCACGCACCAGAAGGGCGGACTCGAGCTGATACCCGAGCCGCCCTTCCAGAAGCGTGTGGGACGAGGCTGCGCTGATGTTCTCAGACATCGTGCCTCTCACCAGCCTCAGACCGAGAGGACCTGGCGCTTGTTGTAGGTGCCGCAGCTCGGGCACGCGATGTGCTGCAGCTTCGGCTCCTGGCAACGCTCACACGAAACCAGGGTGGGGACCGCAGCCTTCCACTGCGACCGGCGGTGGCGCGTGTTGCTGCGCGACATCTTCCGCTTCGGAACAGCCACGGCTACTTCTCCTGCTTCTCGGCGGCGCTTCGGACGTCCCCGTCAGAGGCTTTGCCGCTCATGTTGTCCTTCTCATCGGTTCCCAGCGAACCGGCGAGTCCCTGCAATGCCGCCCAACGGATGTCGACGGCGTCATGGTGGTGGTCCGGGTTCTCGTTCAGGTTGGCTCCGCATTCGGAACACAGACCCGCACAGTCCTCCCGGCACACCGGCTGCATCGGCAGTGCGAGCACCACCGCATCACGCAGCAAGGGTTCGAGGTCGAACATGCCGTCCTCGAGGGGGATCATGTCCTCGTCGTCCTCGGCTTCGTCGTCCGCGGCCGCCTTGGAGCGGCCCCGGTCGTCGGAGTCGGGGTACGAGAACATCTCCTGGAAGTCCACGTCGAGCTCGAGCTCGACGGGCTCCAGACACCTTACGCACTCCCCCTCGGCCGATGCACGGGCGGTGCCTGTGACAAGCACCCCTTCCATGACCGACTCAAGACGGAGATCGATTTCCACCGGAGAGCCCTCGGGCACTCCGATGACCCCTTCGACGCCGAAGGCGGCGGAACCACCGGGCGCCTCGACCGAACGCGAGATCCGCTGGAGGGCACCAGGACGCCGCCCCAGCTCGTGCGTGTCGAACACGAGGGGGTTGCGGTGGTCGAGGCGCGTGCTCAGGGCTCTTCCTGCTTTCGGATCGTACGAATCGTGAGGGGGGCTGCCGGACGTGGGCAGCAGAGATCGCGGAATACGCGCGACCGAAGAGCCAGGATACTGGACGCTTCGCTCAGGGCCCAATCCGGGGCTAGTGCCCCTGTTCGTACCGGCGCAGCTGCTCCAGGTCGATCATGCTCGTGTCGAAGAAGCTGGTCTCGTCGAGCGCGGCGGCCTGCTGCGGCTGGGCCTGGGGGACGTACGCCTGCTGCTCGTAGCCGTACTGACCCTGGTACGCGTAGGGGTCGGGCTGCTGCTGGTACGCGTAGGGGTCCTGCTGCTGATAGCCGTACCCGGGGTCCTGCTGCGGCTGCTGCTGGTAGGCGTAGGGGTCCTGCTGGGCGGCGACCGGGGCGGGGGTCTGCGGGGGGAGCTGCGCGGGGATCTGCGGCTGCGGGTCGGCGAGCTCGGCGAGGCCCGCCAGGTAGTCGGCGTCGCTGGTGTGCACCGCGCCGCCGAGACCGTCCTGGGCGGCCATGTGCTCGCCGAGGTCGTCGGTGGCGATCCGGCCGTGCAGCTTCTGCCGGCCCCGGCCGACCGCCTCCAGGGTCTTGCTGAGCACCGCCTCGAACGCGCCGAGCTTGGCGTCCACGTACTCGTCGGCCCGCTGGATCAGGGTCTGCGGGTCGGCGCTGTACTCGGGGGCGTCCTCGTCCGGGTAGCCGTCCTGGTCGAGGCCCGGGCCGCGGCCGAGGAGCTTCTCGCGGCCGCGGTCGACGGAGCCGATGGTCTTGTTGAGGACGACCTCGAAGTTGGCGAGCTTGGAGTCGACGTAGTCGTCGGCCTCGGCGCGGACCTCCTCGGCCTCCCGGCGGGCCTCGGCGAGGATCCGGTCGGCCTCCTCCTGCGACTGCCGGGCGACCTGGGTGTCGGAGACGATCGAGCCGCGCTCGGCGTGAGCGGCCTCGATGATCCGGTCGGCCTCCTGGCGGGCCTGCTCGACCACCTGCTCGCGGCCGCCGATCAGCTCCTGCGCCTGGGCGAGGGAGCCCGGCAGGGCGTCCCGCACCTCTTCGAGCAGGGCGAGCAGCTCGGCCCGGTTGACCACGCAGGATGCCGACATGGGCATGGAGCGGGCGCCCTGCACGGTCGCGACGATCTGGTCGAGCTTCTTCTGCACGTCCACCGGTGCTCGCCACTCTCTACAGCTGGATGGAGACGGACGGGACGACTTTAAGGGCAGTCGGCTCCCGTCCGACACCAGGTGACGGAGCGTCAGCGGTGGTGGCCGCGTGTCACTTCGGCGCCTACCGCTGCGCGAGCCGCTCGGTCAGCCGGGGGAGGACGGTCGGCGGGACCAGGTGGGAGACGTCGCCGCCCCAGGCCGCGACCTCCTTGACCAGCGAGGAGGAGAGGAAGCTGTACGTCGGGTTGGTGGGGACGAACAGCGTCTCCACGCCCGTGAGGCCGTTGTTCATCTGGGCCATCTGCAGCTCGTAGTCGAAGTCGCTGACGGCGCGCAGGCCCTTGACGATGGCGGGGATGTCGCGCTGCTTGCAGAAGTCGACGAGGAGGCCGTGGAAGGACTCCACCTCGACGTTGCCGAAGTCGGCGGTGACCTCGCGGATCAGCTCGATCCGCTCGTCGACCGTGAAGAGGCCCTTCTTCGACTGGTTGATCATCACCGCGACGTGCACGACGTCGTACAGCTTGGAGGCGCGGGCGATGATGTCGAGATGTCCGTTGGTGATGGGGTCGAATGACCCCGGACAGACGGCGCGGCGCAACGTGGGTCCCTCGCTCTCCGGTCCGGTCATCGTGCGTCTTCGCACGTAGAGGCGGCGCGACCGTACCAAAACGTTCCCTCGCCGTAGCGACGGGACCGCAGGGGTGCGAAGCCGGCCGGCCAGCCGAATTCACCGCCTCTGGTGCTGCGCTCCACGGTGACGAGGGCATCCTCGCTCAGCCAGCCCCCAGAGCGCAGTGTGAGGAGAATCTCGCGGAGATCGGCGTCCTCGACGGCGTACGGCGGGTCGAGGAAGACCAGGTCGTACGGCTCGGCGGGGGCGGGTCCCGTCACGATCTGTTCGGCCTTGCCGGTACGGAGTTCGGCGCCGGGCAGGCCGAGCGAGGCGATGTTCTCGCGGACCGTCTTCGCGGCGCGGGGCTCGGCCTCGACGAGGAGGGCGTGGGCGGCGCCGCGGGAGAGCGCTTCGAGGCCGACGGCGCCTGAGCCCGCGTACAGGTCGGCGACCCGGGCTCCGTCGAGGCCGTGGAACGCCTCCCAGGTGGAGAAGAGGCCTTCCCGTGCCCGGTCGGAGGTGGGGCGGGTGCCGTTGCCTGGCGGCACGGCCAGGCGGCGCCCGCCGGCCGTGCCGGCGATCACGCGGGTCATCGGTGTCCTCGTCCTGCGTCGTTGTCCTGTACCTGTTGCGTGCGCAACAGCTACCAGGATAGGGCGGCCGCTCTCGCTCAGCCCTTCTCCAGGTACTCCTCCCGTTCCTCGCTGAGCAGGGCGTCGAGCGCGGTGCGCAGCCCCGGGTGGGCGGTGAGGTCGGGGTCGGCGAGGACGAGGCCGGTGGCCTCCTCGCGGGCGGCGGTGATGACCTCCTCGTCGTCGATGACGGTGAGCATCCGCAGCGAGGAGCGGACGCCGGACTGGGCCTGTCCGAGGACGTCTCCCTCGCGCCGCTGTTCGAGGTCGATGCGGGAGAGCTCGAAGCCGTCGAGGGTGGCGGCGACCGCGTTGAGCCGCTGTCGGGCGGGGCTGGCCTCGGGCATCTCGCTGACGAGCAGGCAGAGCCCGGCGGCGGAGCCGCGGCCGACGCGGCCGCGGAGCTGGTGGAGCTGGGAGACGCCGAAGCGGTCGGCGTCCATGATCACCATGGCGGTGGCGTTCGGCACGTTGACGCCGACCTCGATGACGGTGGTGGCGACGAGGACGTCGAGATCGCCGGCGGCGAAGCGGCGCATGACGTCGTCCTTGTCGTCGGGGTGCATCCGGCCGTGCAGGACGGCGATCCGCAGCCCGGCGAGCGGGCCCTTGCCGAGCTGTTCGGCGACCTCGAGGACGGCGAGCGGCGGGCGCTTCTCGGCCTCGTCCTCGGCGGAGGCCTTGGACTTCTTCTTCTGGTCCTCCTCGTCGCCGATGCGCGGGCAGACCACGTACGCCTGGTGCCCGTTCCCGACCTCCTCGCGGACCCGTTCCCAGGCGCGGGCGAGGAAGTGCGGTTTGTCGGCGGCGGGGACGACATGGCTGGCGATCGGCGAGCGGCCGGCGGGCAGCTGGTCGAGGACGGAGGTCTCCAGGTCGCCGAAGACGGTCATGGCGACCGTGCGCGGGATGGGCGTGGCGGTCATCACCAGGAGGTGCGGCGGCTGCTTGCCCTTCCCCCGCAGGGCGTCGCGCTGTTCGACGCCGAACCGGTGCTGCTCGTCGACGACGACCAGGCCCAGGTCGTGGAACTGGACCTTGTCCTCGATCAGCGCGTGCGTCCCGATGACGAGCCCGGCCTCGCCGGTGACCAGGTCGAGCAGGGCCTGCCGGCGGGCGGCCGTCCCCATGGAGCCGGTGAGCAGCACCACCTTGGTGGCCCGCTCGGCGCCGCCCAGCATCCCTCCCTCGGCGAGCTCGCCCATCATCTCGGTGACCGAGCGGTGGTGCTGCTGGGCGAGGACCTCGGTGGGCGCGAGCATCGCGGCCTGCCCCCCGGCGTCGACGACGGCGAGCATGGCGCGCAGGGCCACCATCGTCTTGCCGCTGCCGACCTCGCCCTGGAGGAGGCGGTGCATGGGGTGGTCGGTGGCGAGGTCGTCGAAGATCTCCCGGGAGACCTTCCGCTGGCCTTCGGTGAGGGTGAAGGGGAGCTTGGCGTCGAAGGCGGCGAGGATGCCGTCGGGGGTGGGGCGGCGGGGGACGGCGGGGAGCTGGGTGTCGGCGTGGCGGCGGCGGGCGAGGGCGACCTGGAGGACGAAGGCCTCGTCCCACTTGAGGCGTTCGCGGGCGTCGGCGATGTCGGCCTTGGTGCGGGGGCGGTGGATCTTCCGCAGGGCGTCGGGCAGGTCGGTGAGGCCGCGGCCCTCGCGCAGGGCGGGCGGGAGGGGGTCGACGGCGTCGCCTGCGCTGGGCAGGACGGCGTCGACGGCCTTGGCGATCTTCCAGGACTCCAGTTTGGTGGTGGCCGGGTAGATCGGCAGGAGGGCCCCGGCCCAGCTGCCGATGCTGTCGGCGGCCTCCTCGCCGTCGGCGCGGAGGAGTTCGTACGCGGGGTGGGCGAGCTGGAGGCGCCGGTTGAAGAGCGACACCTTGCCGGCGAACATCGCGCGGGTGCCGGGCAGCAGGTCCTTGTGCGGCTTGTGGACGCCCTTGCCGAAGAAGACCAGTTGCAGCCGGCCGCTGCCGTCGGTGATGGTCACTTCGAGGCGCTGGCCGCGCCCCTTGGAGCCGTTGAAGGTGAGCACACGGGCGTCCGCGACCTGGGCGACCACCGTGACGTGCTCGTCGAGCGGCAGGTCGGCGAGGGTGGTCAGCTCCCCGCGCTCGGCGTACCGGCGGGGGTAGTGGTGGAGCAGGTCGCCGATGGTGTGCAGGTCGAGCGCCTCGGCCATCACCTTGGCGGTGGCGGGACCGAGGGCCTTCTTGAGTGGTTCGTCGAGCGCGGGCACGCGTTCCATTCCACACCAAGGGACCGACACTCGCGGCGAAGGCTGTGGACAACCGCCCGGAACGGGCCCTATTCCACCCCGATGAGCAGCGGCGGTGCCCCCGCGCCCGCGTGGTACGTGGTGGTGTCGACGGCCAGGTAGCCGCGGCGGACGTGCCGTTCCAGGTCGGGGGCGAGGTCCGGCGGGGTGTCGTCGGCGACGACGAGGGTGACGAGTTCGCCGCCTGCCGAGAGCATCCGGTCGAGGACGGTGCGGGCGGTCTCGGTGAGGTCGGTGCCGATGACGGCGACGTCGCCCTCGATGAGGCCGAGGACATCGCCGGCCTGGCAGACGCCGGCCGAGGTGAAGGACTGGCGTTCGGCGACGGCGAGTTCGGCGTAGCGGGTGGCTCCGGCGGCGGCGGTCATGGCGACGACGTCCTCGTCGAAGCGCCGGTCGGGTTCGTGGACGGCGAGGGCGGCGATGCCCTGGACGGCGGCCCGGGTGGGGATGAGGGCGACGCGGATGCCTTCGGCCCTGGCGCGTTCGGCGGCGGCCGCGGCGGTCTGCCGCAGCTCGGTGTCGTTGGGCAGCAGGACCACCTCGCGCGCGTGGGCCCGCCTGATGGCGTCGACGAGTTCGTCTCCGGCGGGCTGTTCGCCGGGCCGGGTCTGGACGGTGGTCGCGCCGGCCTCGGCGCAGAGTCCGGCGAGGCCCTCGCCGGGGACGACGGCGACGACGGCCCGCTGGGCGCGTTCGCCGCGTCCGGTGGCCGCGGCGCTGTCGGCGGCGAAGTGGGTGATGCGGATCCGGTGCGGCCGGCCGGCCTCGACGCCGGCCTCGACGGCGGCGCCCGCGTCGTCGACGTGCACGTGGACGTTCCAGAGCCCGTCGCCGCCGACGACGACCAGGGACTCCCCCAGGGCGTCGAGTCGCCCGCGGAGCAGCTCCACGGCGCTGTCGTCGGCCTCCAGGAGGTAGATCACCTCGTAGGCGGGTCCGCCGTCGCCGGTCTCGCACTCCTCGCCGGGGTGGGGCGCGGCGGGGCGGCGGGGGGCGGTGGCGGGGTCGGGCGGGGTCTGGCCGGTGACGGTCTCCAGGAGGGCGCCGAGGACGGTCACGAGGCCCCGTCCGCCGGCGTCCACGACTCCGGCGCGTTCGAGCACGGCCAGTTGCCCGGGGGTGGCGGTCAGCGCGGTCCTGGCGCCCTCGTAGGCGTTCCTGGCCACCTCCACGAGCGGGCCGCCGGTGGCGCAGGCCCCTGCGGCGGCGGCCGCGACGGTGAGGATGGTGCCCTCGACGGGGTGGGCGACGGCCTGGCGGGCCGAGGTGGCGGCCTCGGCGAGGGCGCGGGCGAGGTGATCACCGTCACATCCCTCGGCGAGGACGCCGGCCATGCCGCGGAGCAGCTGGGAGAGGATGGTCCCGGAGTTGCCGCGGGCGCCGAGCAGGGCGCCGTGGGCCATGGCCCGTACGGTCTCGGCGGTGTCGGGCGCGGAGGCGGCGAAGACCGCTTCGACGGCCTGATGGGCGGCTTCCGCCGTCAGGTAGAGGTTGGTGCCGGTGTCCCCGTCGGCGACCGGGTAGACGTTGATCGCGTCGATGTCCTCGCGCTCCCGGCCGAGGGCGTCCAGGGCCCGTGCGCACCAGGTCCTGAGCGCTTCCGCGTCGAGCTCGACGAGCTCCTCGAAAGGGGGAAGGGCTCGCGACAACGGGGGTCCTCCTTCTGCGGTGAGCTCACCGCAGGGTAGACCCGGGGTGTCCGGCCCGTGACCTGGGCCCGGGGCGAGGTCGGCGGAGACCATGGTAGTTTCGTTCCACCGAGGCAGGCGTTGTATGCTGCTTCGGTTGCCCGGTCCACGCCGGGCCGTTCCCCGGCAAGCCACTTCAGACTCCTGATTCCGGTGCGCCGGATTTCACTGTAATTCTGAAGTCTTTGGAGTGACCCGTGGCTGCCAACTGCGACGTCTGCGGCAAGGGGCCGGGCTTCGGCAACAACATTTCGCACTCGCACCGCCGTACGTCCCGTCGCTGGAACCCGAACATCCAGCGCGTGCGTGCCGTGGTCGGTCGGACGCCGAAGCGGCTCAACGTCTGCACCTCGTGCATCAAGGCCGGCAAGGTCTCGCGCTAATTGCGGCGCGAGTTCTGTCGTAGCGCAGCCCCTGCGGTTGCCTTGAAAGGTCGGTTCACCTAGGTGAACCGACCTTTTGCCTTTCCTGGGGCGGTCACTCGGGGCCCGTACGCGACTACGCGTACGGGCCCTCGCGCGTTCAGGTCCTGAAGCGCCAGCCGTGGTCCACCGGGCCGATGCCGGTGCCGAGCGAGAAGCCCGCGGCGATGGCCCCGGTCACGTACCCCTTCGCCTGCCGTACGGCCTCCGGCACGCTCAGCCCCTTCGCGAGCCCGGACGCGATGGCCGAGGCGAGCGTGCAGCCGGTGCCGTGGGTGTGGCGGTTGTCGTGCCGGGGGGCGCGGAGCCAGTACTCCTCGGTGCCGTCGGTGAGCAGGTCGACGGCCTCGCCCGGCCCCGTGGGCAGGTGCCCGCCCTTGATGAGGGCCCATTCCGGTCCGTACGACAGGATCGCCTCGGCCGCGATCCGCATGTCGGACTCGTGGACGACGTGGACCTCCGTGAGCTGCGCCACTTCGTCGAGGTTGGGCGTGGCGACGGTCGCCGTCGGGAGCAGCTTCGTCCGGACGGAGTCGAGGGCCGAGGCGGCGAGCAGCGGGTCGCCGTGCTTGGAGACGCCGACGGGGTCGACGACCACCGGCGCGTCCGTGCCGGCGAGGAGCTCGGCGACGGTCTCGACGAGCGCGGCGGAGGAGAGCATCCCGGTCTTCACGGCCTGGACGCCGATGTCGTCGACGACCGCCCGGTACTGGGCCCGTACGGCCTCCTCCGGCAGCTCCCACGCGCCCTGGACGCCCCGCGAGTTCTGCGCGGTGACGGCGGTGAGCACGCTCATGCCGTGGACGCCGAGGGCGAGCATCGTCTTCAGGTCCGCCTGGATGCCGGCGCCGCCGCCGGAATCGGATCCGGCGACGGTCAGCACCAGCGGAGGGGTCACTCGGTCTCCCCGAAGTGGTCCCAGCCGCCCGCGCTGTGCCAGGGCGCCCCGTCGACGGTGACCTGGGGCAGCGCCGAGGGGTTGAGGACCTCGCCGATGACCTTCCAGCGGGCCGGGAGCTTCACGTCGGGCGGGAAGGTGGCCACGATGGCGTGGTCCTCTCCCCCGGTGAGCACCCACTGCATGGGGTCGACGCCGACGGCCTGGCCGATGTCGTTCATCTGCGTGGGGATGTCGATGAGGCCGGAGCGCAGGTCGATGCGGACCTTGCTGGCCTCGGCGATGTGACCGAGGTCGGCGATGAGGCCGTCGCTGACGTCGCACATGGCGGTGGCGCCGAGTCCGGCGGCCGCGGGGCCCGCGTGGTACGGCGGTTCGGGCCTGCGGTGGGCCTCGACGAAGGCGCGCGGGGACCGGAAGCCGCGGGAGAGGACCGCGTATCCGGCGGCGGACCAGCCGAGCCAGCCGGTGTAGGCGACGACGTCGCCGGGCTGGGCGCCGCCCCGGGTGACCGGGTCGTGGTTGCGCAGATCGCCGAGCGCGGTGATGGAGACCATGATCGTGTCGCCGCGCACGACGTCGCCGCCGACCACCGCGGCGCCCGCGACCTGACATTCGTCGCGCAGTCCGTCCATGAGTTCGGTGGCCCAGGTGACGGGGAGTTCGGCGGGTACGACGAGGCCGAGGAGGAGCGCGGTGGGGACCGCGCCCATGGCGGCGATGTCGGCGAGGTTCTGCGCGGCGGCCTTGCGGCCGACGTCGTACGCCGTCGACCAGTCGCGGCGGAAGTGACGTCCTTCGAGGAGGATGTCCGTGCTGGCCACCACGCGCCGGTCGGGGGCGGAGACGACCGCGGCGTCGTCGCCGGGCCCGATCCGCACCGCCGGGGTGGAGGTGAGCCGGGACGTGAGCTCCCTGATGAGCCCGAACTCGCCCAGTTCTCCGACTGTGCCCTTCACCGCGTCTCACCTCGTGTCTTCGTGCCGGCCGGCGGGCGGGGGCGCGTCCGTGCGCGCCGCGGGTCGCGGGCCGTCACCGTGCTGGGTACCGTCAAGTAGACCGTCAACTTCTGTCCTGCGTGCGCCACGCCCCGGGTGCCCCGGGACGCGCGGGTCTCCCCGCGGCCCGCGGCGACGCGGTACCGTGGCGTCCCTTTCTCCCACAAGATCCTCGTGGTCGCCCTGGAGGTTCCGTGGTTCAGGCGTACATCCTCATCCAGACCGAGGTGGGCAAGGCGTCGACCGTCGCCGACACCATCTCCAAGATCCCGGGGGTGCTCCAGGCGGAAGACGTGACCGGTCCGTACGACGTCATCGTGCGCGCGCAGGCGGACACGGTCGACGAGCTCGGCCGCATGGTGGTCGCCAAGGTCCAGCAAGTGGACGGCATCACGCGCACCCTCACCTGCCCGGTCGTTCATCTGTAGCCCCCGTCTACCCTTGGCCGGTGATGTCTGCCCACCGGCCCTTCGGCCTGCCCGCCGCCGCGTCGGCCGCCGTACTGCTGCTGGCCGTCGCCGGCTGCTCCTCGACGGGCGCCGCGGCGTCCGTCGAGGTTCCCAGCCCCCCGGTGGCGGAGGCCGCCCTCTGCCAGGCCTTGGCGAAGGAGCTTCCCGACACCGTGGCGGGGCTGGCGCGGAGTGATCCGGAGCCCGGTTCCGAGCTGACCGCCGGGTGGGGTGACGGAGCGATCGTACTGCGCTGCGGGGTCCCCCGGCCCGAAAAGATGAGCGACCCGAAGTCACAGGCCGTCTCGGCGAACGGCGTCCGCTGGATGCTGGAGGTCACCGAGGGCGGCGGCCCCCGTTTCACCTCGGTGTACCGCAGGACCTATGTCGAGGTCAGCCTCGACGAGCGGTACGCGCACGATGTCGGCCCGCTCACGGATCTGGCCGCCCCCGTGGCCAGGACGATCCCCTGCGCCCTGGACCCGGAGTGCGGCTGAGCCGCACTCCGGTCCGCGTGCTCCGCCGGTTCTAGCGCAGGCCGGTGGAGCGGGTCAGCGCGGCCTGGATGAGCCGGTCGACGAGCTCGGGGTAGCTCACGCCGCTCTCCTGCCACATGCGCGGGTACATGGAGATCGGGGTGAAGCCCGGCATGGTGTTGATCTCGTTGATGACGAACTCGCCGTCCTCGGTGAGGAAGAAGTCGGCGCGGACCAGGCCCTCGCAGGACACCGCCTCGTAGGCGGCGACGGCCAGGCGCTGGACCTCGGCGGTGGCCTCGTCCCCGATCGGGGCGGGCACGATGCCGGAGGCCGAGTCGATGTACTTGGCCTCGAAGTCGTAGAAGTCGTGGTCGGTGACCGGCGGGATCTCGGCGGGCACGCTGGCGCGCGGGCCGTCCTCGAACTCCAGGACGCCGCACTCGATCTCGCGGCCGCGCAGCAGCGACTCGACGAGGATCTTGGGGTCGTGGCGGCGGGCCTCCTCGACGGCCTCGTCCAGGCCCGAGAGGTCGTCGACCTTGGTGATGCCCATCGAGGAGCCGCCGCGGGCCGGCTTCACGAAGAGCGGCCAGCCGTGCTCGGCGGCGAACTCGACGATCTTCTTGCGGGCGGCTGCCGGGTTCTGCTCCCACTCGCGCGGCCGGATGACCTCGTAGGGGCCGACCGGAAGGCCGAAGGAGACGAAGACCCGCTTCATGTACTCCTTGTCCTGGCCGACGGCGGAGGCGAGGACGCCCGCGCCGACGTAGGGGACGCCGGAGAGCTCCAGGAGGCCCTGGAGGGTGCCGTCCTCGCCGTACGGGCCGTGGAGCATGGGGAAGACCACGTCGACCTCGCCGAGGGCCTTCGGCACGGCGCCGGGCTCGCTGAGGACGACCTCGCGGTTGGCGGGGTCGACGGAGAGGACGACGCCGCCCTCCTCGGACTCGGCCAGGTCGGCGACGTTCGGCAGGGTCCGGTCGGCGATGGCCATGCGCTCGGGGGCGTCGGCGGTGAGCGCCCAGCGCCCGTCCGTCGTGATGCCGATGGGCAGCACGTCGTACTTGTCCCGGTCGATGGCGCTCAGGACGGCGCCCGCCGTGACGACGGAGATGGCGTGCTCGGAGCTGCGTCCGCCGAAGACGACGGCCACGCGCGGCTTGCGGGGGCTCTGGGTGTTCTCGCTCATATCGCGATGAGCGTACCTTGCGGTGCCCGAACTCCTGAGCGCCCCGCTGCCGCCTTGCGCGTACGGGTCAACCGGGCCGGCTCAGCGGCGTTCGGGCTTGGCCGAGCGCGACATCAGTTCCTTGAGGGCGACGATCGGCGGCTTGCCGTCGTGGACGATGGAGACGACGGTCTCGGTGATCGGCATGTCGACGCCGTGGCGGCGGCCGAGGTCGAGCACCGACTCGCAGGACTTGACGCCCTCGGCGGTCTGCTTGGTGGCCGCGATGGTCTCCTGGAGGGTCATCCCGCGGCCGAGGTTGGTGCCGAAGGTGTTGTTCCGGGAGAGCGGCGAGGAGCAGGTGGCGACGAGGTCGCCGAGGCCGGCGAGACCGGAGAAGGTCAGCGGGTCGGCGCCCATGGCGAGGCCGAGGCGGGTGGTCTCGGCGAGGCCGCGGGTGATGAGCGTGGCCTTGGAGTTGTCACCGAGGCCCATGCCGTTGGCGATGCCGACGGCGAGGCCGATGACGTTCTTGACGGCGCCGCCGAGTTCGCAGCCCACCACGTCGGTGTTGGTGTACGGGCGGAAGTACGGGGTCATGCAGGCGGCCTGGAGCCGCTGGGCGACCGTCTCGTCGACGCAGGCGGCGACGGCGGCGGCGGGCTGCCTGGCGGCGATCTCCTTGGCCAGGTTGGGGCCGGTGAGGACGGCCACGCGCTCGGCGGGCACGTCCGCGACCTCGGTGATGACCTCGCTCATCCGCTTCGCGGTGCCGAGTTCGACGCCCTTCATGAGGGAGACGAGGACGGTGTCCGGGGCGAGCATCGGCTTCCAGGCCGCGAGGTTGCCGCGCAGGGTCTGGGAGGGGACGACGAGGACGGTGAAGTCGGCGTCGCCGGCGGCCTCGGCCGGGTCGGCGGTGGCGGTGATGGACGCGGGGAGTTCGACGCCCGGCAGGTAGTCCGGATTGGTCCGGGTGGCGTTGATCTCCTTGGCGAGTTCGGCGCGGCGGCCCCAGAGGCTCACCTCGCAGCCCGCGTCGGCGAGCACCATGGCGAAGGCGGTGCCCCAGGATCCGTTGCCGAAGACGGCTGCCTTGGTCACTTGGTGCCCTCCCCGGCGGCCTTGCGCCGCTGTTCAAGGCGGGCCCTGCGGTGGTCGTACGGCTCGGCGGGCGCCTGCTCGCCGCGGACCTCCTCCAGGAGGGCGGTGATGGCGGCCATGATGACCTCGGTGGCCTCGCGGAGCACCTCGGGCGTCGGTTCGAGGCCGTCGAAGCGGGAGAGGTCGACGGGCGGACCGGCCTGCACGATCAGCGTCTTGCGGGGGAACAGGCGGAGCTTGTTCTCCTTGGCGTACGGCGGCATCGCGAGGTTGGCGCCCCACTGGGCCACCGGGATGACGGGGGCCTTGGTGAGCAGCGCGACGCGGGCGGCGCCGGTCTTGCCGGCCATGGGCCACATGTCGGGGTCGCGGGTGAGGGTGCCCTCCGGGTAGAAGGCGACGCACTCGCCCCGCTCGATGGCGTCGACGGCGGCGCGGAAGGCGTCCAGCGCGTTGGTGGTCTCGCGGTAGACGGGGATCTGGCCGGTGTTGCGGAGCATGGTGGCGACGAAGCCGCCCTTGAACAGGCCCGCCTTGGCGAGGAAGCGCGGCACGCGCCCGGTGTTGTACTGGTAATGCGCGTACGACAGCGGGTCCAGGTACGAGTTGTGGTTGACGGCGGTGATGAATCCGCCGTCGGCCGGGATGTGCTCCGTGCCGCGCCAGTCCCTCTTGAACAGAACCACCAGGGGGGGTTTGGCGATGACCGCCGCGAGGCGGTACCAGAAGCCGATTCTGCGGCGGGGCACTCGGACACCTTTCTCCGGGACTGGCTGGCAGGGGGTCAAGTGTCGCCCCGTGCTCCTGGTCTGTCGAGTGACACCGTACGCCCCGGGGCCCCCGGCGGACCGCGTGGGCGGGACAGAATGGGCCCCGATGAACACGGATACGGACGACGACTGGTCGCTGGTCGTACCTCTGAAGCCCCTTGCCCTGGCGAAGAGCAGACTGGCAGCGGCGGCGGGAGCCCGGTTACGCCCCCGGCTCGCGCTGGCGTTCGCCGAGGACACCGTGGGCGCGGTGCTGAACTGCGCGCGCGTACGGGATGTGGTGGTCGTCACGGACGATCCCGCGGCCGGTGCGGCGCTCGCGGCCCTGGGGGCGCGGATCGTGCCGGACCTCCCGGCGGCGGGGCTCAACGCGGCGCTCGCGCACGGGGTCCGCGCGGTACGGGCCGGGCGGCCGCACGCGCGCGTGGCGGCGCTCAACGCGGATCTGCCGGCGCTGCGGCCCGCGGAGCTGGCCCGGGTCCTGGACGCGGCCCGGAATTTTCCGCGGGCATTTCTCGCGGATGCCGCCGAAATAGGTACGACATTCCTCTCGGCGGGTCCCGGGGTGGAATTGGAACCGGCTTTCGGTGGCGCGTCGAGGCTGCGGCATTTGTCTTCGGGAGCGGTGGAAATCCGGCTGGCCGGGGTGGATTCCGTACGCCGGGACGTGGACACCGGGGAGGATCTCGCGGAAGCCGGGGCGCTGGGGCTCGGTCCGCGGACGGCCGCCCGGTGGCTGCCGGTGGCCGGATAGGCTGCGGTCCATGCAGGCGACCGCGTTCACGTACGACCCCGAGACCCGCAGCGGCAGTGTGCTGCTCGACGACGGCACCCCCGTGGAGTTCGGGGCGGAGGCCTTCGAGGCGGGCGGCCTGCTGCTGCTCCGGCCCGGCCAGCGGGTGCGGATCGAGACGGAGCCGGGCACTTCGGGGGCCGGGTCGCGGATCACGCTGGTGACGCTGCAGACCTTCTGACCGGCGGCTTCCGGCGCGCTTGGGGCGCTTCGACGCGCCGCGGGCCGGGCTCCCTGAGGGAAGCCCGGCCCGGCGGATGTGTACCGCTCGTCGTTACTTCTTGGCGGCGGCCTTCTTGGCGGTCGTCTTGCGCGCCGTCGTCTTCTTGGCGGGCGCCTTCGTCGCCGTGGCCTTCTTGGCCGCCGGCGCGGTCTTCTTCGCCGCGGCCTTGGTGACCTTCTTGGCAGCGGCCGTGGTGGCCTTCTTGGCCGGGGTCGCCTTCTTGGCGGCGGCCGTGGTGGCCTTCTTCGCCGGGGTCGCCTTCTTGGCGGCCGCCGTGGTGGTGGCCTTCTTCGCCGGCGTCGCCTTCTTGGCGGCCGCCGTCGTGGCCTTCTTGACCGGGGTCGCCTTCTTCGCGGCGGCCTTCTTGGCGGTGGTGGCCTTCTTCGCGGCGGCCTTCTTCACCGTCGCGGAGGCGCCACCGGTCAGGCTGCCCTTGGGGGCCTTCTTGACGGAGACCTCGCCGCCCTTGGGGAGCTTCTTCGAGCCGCTGACCAGGTCCTTGAAGCCCTGACCTGCACGGAAGCGCGGGACGGAGGTCTTCTTGACCCGCACGCGCTCACCCGTCTGGGGGTTGCGGGCGTAGCGGGCCGGACGGTCGACCTTCTCGAACGAGCCGAAGCCCGTCACGGAGACCCGGTCACCCGCGACCACGGCACGCACGATGGCGTCGAGCACGTGGTCGACGGCTTCGGCGGCCTGCTGGCGACCGCCCATCTTGTCGGCAATCGCTTCTACGAGCTGCGCCTTGTTCACGTCTTCCCCTTCGGAGACATTGCCAGAACGAAAGTGTTCAAGCTTTTTCGCACGTTAGGCATGTATATACCGCAAATCAAACACGAAACGGTCTAATCACCCTAGTGCCGCAACGCGGAAGACCCGCTGCGGAGTTCCTGGTGTCAGTCGTCCTCTGGGAATCGGCCCTCGTCGAGGTCCTTCATCAACCGGTCCAGACGCGTGGCCGCGTCCTTGAGATCGTGCTTCGCCGCGGCCGTCACGACCAGCAGCTTCCGGGACAGCGCCATCCTTACGCCCTCCGGGACTTGCAGTGAGCGCACCCTTGTGTGCGCTTCTTTCAATCGGGCGGCGACTGCCTCGTAGAGCTCGAGTTGGCTGTCGCGTTCCATGCACCGATTGTGCCATCTAGGGCGAGTTGTCGCCCGACAGGGTCCCAACAAGCGACTGCGCCCCCCACCGAGAGGTGGGGGGCGCAGTCTTGGAAAAGCGCTGCTCAGACCGTAATTGTACGGGGCTTGAAGGACGGCCTGGCCGCCTCGTAAGCCGCGATGTCCGCTTCGTTCTGAAGGGTGAGGCTGATGTCGTCGAGGCCGTTCAGCAGACGCCAGCGGGCGTTCTCGTCGAGCTCGAAGTCCGCGTCGATCCCGGCGGCGAGGACCTTGCGGGCCTCCAGGTCGACGGTGATCTCGGCGGTCGGGTCGGCCTCGGTCAGCTCCCAGAGCGCGTCCACCGTCTCCTGCGGCAGGACGACCGTCAGCAGGCCGTTCTTCAGCGAGTTGCCGCGGAAGATGTCGGCGAAGCGGGCGGAGATGACCGCCTGGAAGCCGTAGTTCTGGAGCGCCCAGACGGCGTGCTCACGGGAGGAGCCGGTGCCGAAGTCGGGGCCGGCGACCAGGACCGAGGCGCCCTGCCGCTCGGGGCGGTTGAGGACGAACTCGGAGTCCTTGCGCCAGGCCTCGAAGAGGCCGTCCTCGAAGCCGTCGCGGGTGACCTTCTTCAGCCAGTGCGCCGGGATGATCTGGTCGGTGTCGACGTTGCTGCGGCGCAGCGGGACGGCCCGGCCGGTGTGCGTGGTGAAAGCTTCCATGGTTCCTCAGACCCCCGCGGTGGTGGCGACGTCGGACAGATCGGCCGGGGAGGCCAGGTGGCCCAGGACGGCGGTGGCGGCGGCGACCTGGGGGGAGACCAGGTGGGTGCGGCCGCCCTTGCCCTGCCGGCCCTCGAAGTTGCGGTTCGAGGTGGACGCGGAGCGCTCGCCGGGGGCCAGTTGGTCGGGGTTCATGCCCAGGCACATCGAGCAGCCCGCGTGCCGCCATTCGGCGCCGGCCTCCTTGAAGACCTTGTCCAGGCCCTCCTCGACGGCCTGCAGGGCGACCCGGACCGAGCCCGGGACGACCAGCATGCGGACGCCGTCGGCGACCTGGCGGCCCTTGAGCAGGTCCGCGGCGTTGCGCAGGTCCTCGATGCGGCCGTTGGTGCAGGAGCCTACGAAGACGGTGTCGACCTTGATGTCGCGCAGCGGCTGTCCGGCGGTCAACCCCATGTACTCCAGGGCCTTTTCGGCGGCCAGGCGCTCCGAGGCGTCTTCGTACGAAGCCGGGTCGGGGACGTTCGCCGAAAGCGGCGCGCCCTGGCCGGGGTTGGTGCCCCAGGTGACGAACGGCGCCAGCGAGGGACCGTCGATGACGACCTCGGCGTCGAAGACGGCGTCCTCGTCGGACTTGAGGGTCTTCCAGTACGCGACGGCGGCGTCCCAGTCCTCGCCCTCGGGGGCGTGGGCACGGCCCTTCAGGTAGGCGAAGGTGGTCTCGTCGGGGGCGATCATGCCCGCGCGGGCGCCGGCCTCGATCGACATGTTGCAGATGGTCATCCGGGCCTCCATCGAGAGCTTCTCGATGGCGGAGCCGCGGTACTCCAGGATGTAGCCCTGGCCGCCGCCGGTGCCGATCTTGGCGATGATCGCCAGGATCAGGTCCTTCGCGGTGACGTCCTCGGGCAGCTCGCCGTCGACCGTGATGGCCATGGTCTTGGGGCGGGCCAGCGGCAGCGTCTGGGTGGCGAGCACGTGCTCGACCTGGCTGGTGCCGATGCCGAACGCCAGCGCGCCGAAGGCGCCGTGCGTGGAGGTGTGCGAGTCGCCGCAGACCACGGTGGTGCCGGGCTGGGTCAGGCCCAGCTGCGGTCCCACGACGTGGACGACGCCCTGCTCGACGTCACCCAGCGGGTGCAGCCGGACGCCGAACTCGGCACAGTTCTTCCGCAGGGTCTCCAGCTGCGCGCGGGAGACCGGGTCGGCGATCGGCTTGTCGATGTCGAGGGTCGGGGTGTTGTGGTCCTCGGTCGCGATGGTGAGGTCCAGCCGCCGCACCTGCCGGCCGTTCTGGCGGAGGCCGTCGAAGGCCTGCGGGCTGGTCACCTCGTGCAGCAGGTGCAGATCGATGAAGAGGAGGTCGGGCTCGCCCTCGGCGCGCCGGACGACATGGTCGTCCCAGACCTTCTCCGCGAGTGTCCTACCCATCGCTTTCCCTCCGGCCGACGTCTACGCCGGCACAACTAGAGACCCGTTTCGCGGGCCGTTGTGCGGCCGCCTCACCAGAGTGACGGGTTCCTCGGAAAATTGAACTTGCGTTTCACAGAGTGAGACGCGAATATCGTTGCATGGACAACTCTAGCGGCGTAGGCGTTCTCGACAAGGCAGCCCTTGTCCTGAGCGCCCTGGAGTCCGGTCCGGCCACCCTCGCAGGACTGGTCGCGGCGACGGGACTCGCACGACCCACGGCTCATCGTCTCGCCGTGGCACTGGAACACCACCGGATGGTGGCGCGTGACATGCAGGGCCGGTTCATCCTCGGACCGCGCCTCTCGGAGCTCGCGGCCGCGGCCGGCGAGGACCGCCTGCTCGCGACCGCAGGCCCGGTCCTCACGCATCTGCGCGACGTCACCGGCGAGAGCGCCCAGCTCTACCGCCGGCAGGGCGACATGCGCATCTGCGTGGCGGCGGCCGAGCGGCTCTCGGGCCTGCGGGACACCGTCCCGGTCGGCTCGACGCTGACCATGAAGGCCGGCTCCTCCGCGCAGATCCTGATGGCCTGGGAGGAGCCCGAGCGGCTGCACCGCGGCCTCCAGGGCGCCCGCTTCACCGCGACGGCCCTGTCGGGCGTACGGCGCCGCGGCTGGGCCCAGTCGATCGGTGAGCGGGAGCCGGGCGTCGCGTCCGTCTCCGCGCCCGTACGGGGCCCCTCGAACCGCGTGGTGGCCGCCGTGTCGGTCTCGGGTCCGATCGAGCGCCTGACGCGCCACCCGGGCCGTATGCACGCCCAGGCGGTCATCGACGCCGCCGCCCGTCTCTCCGAGGCGCTCCGCCGCAACGGCTGACCGTCTCCGTCCCTCTGTTCGTCCCGGCCCACCGCTTCAACGCCGCAGCGGTGGGCCGGAGTTGTGTCGGCGGTCGGCCCGCAGGCACCGAACAGCGAAGAAGCCCTCCCCCGAAGGGAAGGGCTTCTTCGATCGAGTACCCCCGACCGGATTCGAACCGGCGCTACCGCCTTGAGAGGGCGGCGTGCTAGGCCGCTACACAACGGGGGCTTTGGATCTCACGTTGCCGTGGATCCGAGCTGGTCTACCTGGACTCGAACCAAGACTAACTGAACCAGAATCAGTCGTGCTGCCAATTACACCATAGACCAATACGTGGTTAGACCAGCGTCGTACCCCCGACCGGATTCGAACCGGCGCTACCGCCTTGAGAGGGCGGCGTGCTAGGCCGCTACACAACGGGGGCCCTAGCGATCCTGCATCGAGTTCACCGGGTGCGACCCAGGTGATCCCGCGGGAAGGATCTGTACCCCCGACCGGATTCGAACCGGCGCTACCGCCTTGAGAGGGCGGCGTGCTAGGCCGCTACACAACGGGGGCTTTGTGGATGCCATCCACGGTTTGCAGATGAAGCTCTGCGAGCTGGCCTACCTGGACTCGAACCAAGACTAACTGAACCAGAATCAGTCGTGCTGCCAATTACACCATAGGCCACCGGAACGTGATCACTTCGGGAAGGGATCTTGCTCGGCTTGCGCTTCCGGAGCTTTCCGGCCTTTCGGCCCGTGCCCCTCGGCGCAGAAAGAACATTACCCGAAGGTGGACGGTGCTCCAAAACGCGTATCCGCACGCAGCGCCGCGGGCAGCTGGCGGAGGTCCGTGATCCGGTTCAGCTCGGGCCGGCCGCCGGTGTCCGAGCGGTCCAGCCAGACGCCCAGGAGCCCGGCCTCCGTGGCCCCCCGCGCGTCGATGTCGGGCTGGTCGCCGACGTACGCCACCTGGTGCGGGGGCAGGTCGAGGGCGGTGCAGGCGGCGTGGAAGGCCTCGGCGGCGGGCTTGGCGACACCGAGCTCGGCGGCGCACAGGACGGCCTCGAAACGGTCGCGCACGCCGAGCGCCCGGAGCTTGGGCTCCTGGGCGTGGATGCTGGAGTTGGACAGCACGGCGTGACGGTAGTCACCCGCGAGCAGGTCCAGGACGGGCAGGGCGTCGGGGAACAGCTCCCAGGCGGCCTCGTAGTGGACGACGTAGCGGCCGAACCAGTCGTCGGCGCCGGCGGCCGAGAGTCCCGGGGTCCCGAGGAAGTCGCGGACCCGGGCCCGGCGCTGGTCCTCGAAGGTGCCGCCCTCGGTCTCGAAGCGGCGCCAGTGCAGGACCGTGAGCTCCTTCCAGCGCCGCAGGGCGTGGTCCACGGAGTCGTACCCGTCGAGGAGCCCCTCGGCCGTCAGGTGCCCGCGCATCCCGGCACGGTCGGCGCCCTCGTAGTCGAAGATCGTGTCGTCCACGTCCCAGAGGACCGCCCGGATGCTCATGACCCGACCGTACCGCCGCTCCCCCGGCCCGCGCGGTCTCTTTTCGACCGGCGGCCGGATACGCCCGTGGGGGCGGCGGCCGGGGGTACCGGTCGCCGCCCCCACGGGGCGCAGGGCGTGGCTCAGCCGGCGAGCTTCGCCAGGGCCGCGTCGATGCGGGTCAGGGTCTTCTCCTTGCCCAGGATCTCCAGGGACTCGAAGAGGGGCAGACCGACCGTGCGGCCGGTGACCGCGACGCGGACCGGGGCCTGCGCCTTGCCGAGCTTGAGGCCGTGGGCCTCGCCGGCGGTCAGGACGGCGTTCTTGAGCGACTCCGGGTCGTTCCAGTCGGCGTCCACGAGCTTCTCGCGGGCCGTGGTGAGCAGGGCCGCGGGCTCGCCCTTCATGCCCTTGTCCCACGAGGCCTGGTCGAAGACCGGCTCGGCGAGGAAGAGGAAGTCGACGTTGTCCGTGATGTCCGAGAGGACGGTCAGGCGGGTCTGGGCGTGCGGCGCGATGGCCTCCCAGGCGGCCCGGTCGAAGTCCTCGGGCGCCCAGGGGGCGTGCGGGGCCTTGAGCCAGGGCTCGCAGGCCTCGGCGAAGGCCTTCACGTCGAGCTTGCGGATGTGGTCGGCGTTGATCGACTCGGCCTTCTTGAGGTCGAAGCGCGCCGGGTTGGAGTTCACGTCGGCGATGTCGAACTTCGCGACCATGTCCTCGATCGAGAAGACGTCCTGGTCGGCGGAGAAGGACCAGCCGAGGAGCGACAGGTAGTTCAGCAGGCCCTCGGGGAGGAAGCCGCGCTCCCGGTAGAGGTTGAGGGAGGCCTGCGGGTCGCGCTTGGAGAGCTTCTTGTTGCCCTCGCCCATCACGTACGGCAGGTGGCCGAACTGCGGGATCTCCTTGGCGACGCCCAGCTCGATCAGCGCCTTGTACAGCGCGATCTGGCGCGGGGTGGAGGAGAGCAGGTCCTCGCCGCGCAGGACGTGGGTGATCTCCATCAGGGCGTCGTCGACCGGGTTCACCAGGGTGTACAGCGGGGCGCCGTTGGCGCGCACGATGCCGTAGTCGGTGACGTTCTCCGGCTGGACGGTGATCTCGCCGCGGACCAGGTCGGTGAAGGTGGTCGCCTCGTCCGGCATCCGGAAGCGGACGATGTGGCTGCGGCCCTCGGCCTCGTACGCCTGCTTCTGCTCCTCGGTGAGGTCGCGGCAGTGGCCGTCGTAGCCGGAGGCGCGGCCGGCGGCGCGGGCGGCCTCGCGGCGCTCGTCGAGCTCCTCGGCGGTGCAGTAGCAGGGGTACGCGTAGCGACCGGCGATCAGCTTGTCGGCGACGTCCTTGTAGATGTCCATCCGCTGCGACTGGCGGTACGGCGCGTGCGGGCCGCCGATCTCGGGGCCCTCGTCCCAGGTGAAGCCGAGCCAGCGCATCGAGTCGAGCAGCTGCTGGTACGACTCCTCCGAGTCGCGGGCAGCGTCGGTGTCCTCGATGCGGAAGACGAACGTGCCCTCGTTGTGCCGGGCGAAGGCCCAGTTGAAGAGAGCGGTGCGGACCAGGCCCACGTGGGGGTTGCCGGTCGGCGAGGGACAGAAACGGACGCGGGGGGGTGCCCCCTGCTCGAGCGAAGTCGAGAGCTTGGGGGAGTTCGCGTTAGCCACGCTTGATCACCTTATTGGTGAGAGTGCCGATGCCTTCGATGGTGACGGCGACCTCGTCGCCGACGTTGAGGGGGCCGACCCCGGCGGGGGTGCCGGTGAGGATGACGTCTCCGGGGAGCAGCGTCATGGCCTCGGTGATGTGGACGACCAGGTCCTCGATGGAGCGGATCATGTCGCTCGTCCGACCCAGCTGGCGCTGTTCGCCGTTGACCGTGGCCTGGATGGCGAGGTCGCTCGGGTCGAGGTCGGTCTCCACCCAGGGGCCGAGGGGGCAGGAGGTGTCGAAGCCCTTGGCGCGGGCCCACTGCTTCTCGCGCTGCTGTGCGTCGCGGGCGGTGACGTCGTTGGCGCAGGTGTAGCCGAAGATGACGTCCTTGACGCGCTCGCGGGGCACCTCGCGGCACATGCGGCCGATGACCACGGCCAGTTCGGCCTCGTGGTGCAGCTCGTTGGAGAAGGAGGGGTACTCGATGGCGTCGCCGGAGCCGATCACCGAGGTGGTGGGCTTGAAGAAGGCGACGGGGACGTCGGGGACCTCGTTGCCGAGTTCGGCGGCGTGCTCCGCGTAGTTGCGGCCGATGGCCACGACCTTGTTGGGGAGCACGGGCGGCAGGAGCCGTACCTTGCTCAGCGGGACCTTGGTGCCGCTGAGCTCGAAGTCGGTGTACGGAATGCCCTTGATGATGTCCAGGACGAGGCCGCCGGACTCGACGGATCCCTCGCCCTCGACCGCGCCGAAGGCCACATTGCCGTCGATGGAGAATCTGGCGATGCGCACGAGTGCTGTCGCCCCTCACTTGCTACTGGCTGGAGTCTGACGCTCCAGGCTAACGCGGCGCGGGGGCGGCCGACCGGCGATATCACCGGCGTGAATGGGGTGGGCGGGGCGACGGGCCCGGACGGGTCAGCGGGTGGCGCTGGCGTAGGGCTGGGGCTGGTACGGGGCCGGGGGCTGCATGAGGATGGTGCGGCGGGGGTTGGCCGTGTTGCCCGGCAGTTCGACCGCGTACTCCGGCTGGGCGCCCCGGCCGAGCTGTGCGGCGTCCTCGAGGTGGGCGAGGGTGGAGCGGCGGGGGTTGGCCGTGGTGCGGAGCGTCGTGGTGTTCATGCGGTGATCAGCCCTTGTTCCGGGACGGGCGCCCGTGCGGGCGCGAAGGGGGGTAAAGCGTCAGGCTAAACATGGGATTCCCTTCGAATGCATGGCTGAGACATCGATTCGGGTGTGAGTTTGCTCACCACCTGCACCATATTCCGGGCATTACGGGCAGTCGCGGGTGGTCACGGAAAGGGACATTCCGCCACTGAATGCTCTATTCCGCTCCTGATCATGCCGACTGGGACACAGGGAGGCGGCGAAGCATTCGATGCGAAAAGTCCGAATCCTCCGTGATCATCTTCTACATCGGGTGACACATCGTGCACAGGTTGTCATTCCCCCCACGGTGCGACACGCGGCCCTTGTTGGAGATCCGGCACTGTGCTGGAATTCCACGCACCGCCGCGGGTTCACAAGCCGGCGCGCAGGGGGCGCAACAGCGCCGGCCGAGTGGCGGGGAAGGGGGAACTGCGCCGGTCACCGATGACCACCTGGGATGCGACACGTATCCCGACGACGCCGACACCGTCCGCTCCGTTCACCCGGAAGGACGCCTGGTCAAAAGGTTGCGACGCTAGTGCAGGGACGTTTCAAGAGGGATTCGGGGTCTCCCCAGGCCCGCCAGAGCCGAGCGGAAGCTCAGGCGGAGCAGGAACCGCGCGCCGGGACCGACCGCGGTCCCTCGGCCCCGCACACCCCGAACCAGGGTCAGGGACCGTCCGGCGACGGCGCTGACGCGGGCCGGCGTGTGAACGGCAAGGCCGCCGCCGAACAGCCCGCCGCGCCCGCCAAGCCCCGTTCCGAGAACGAGGTCGGCCCGCGAATAGCCCTGCGCAACTGGCGCATCTCCACGCGCCTCGTGGCCCTCCTCACCCTCCCCGTGGTGGCGGCGACCACCCTGGGCGGCATCCGCATCAGCGAGTCGCTCCAGGACATGGAGCAGCTCGACCACATGCAGCTGCTCACCAAGCTGACCCGTGAGGCCACCGACCTCGCGCAGGCGCTGCAGTCCGAGCGCGACCTCTCCGCGGGCCCGCTGGCCAACGGCCGCCCGGTCAGCGACTACCAGGTCGCCAACCCGCGCCGGAAGACGGACCGCGAGTACAAGGCCTTCCTCGACGCCACCGAGGACATCCCGACCACCGAGGGCGACGAGGCGCTGCGGAGCATCCGCCAGAACGTCAGCCAGATCGCCTCCCAGGTCATCCAGCTCAACACGATCCGCGGCAACGCCTACAAGAAGGGCGTCGCCCACTCGGTGACGGTCGAGGCGTACAGCCGTCTGATCCGCTCGCTGCTCAGCCTCTCCCAGGACATGGCGCAGGCGACCAGCAACCCGGAGATGATCAAGCGGACCCGCGCGCTCGCCGCGTTCTCGTCCGCCAAGGAGTACGCCTCCATCCAGCAGGCGATCATCGCCGCCGCGCTCCCGCCGAACGACAAGAAGGCCGGCCGCATCGAGCCCGGTGACCGGCTGTACGCCGACGCCGCGCTCAACAGTGAGGGCGTCGAGTTCAAGTCGTTCCAGGCGATCTACGAGTCCACCGGTGGCGATGCCGCCGAGCGGACCGCGTCCCTCACCGGCGCCAACCCGTCGATCGTCGCCGCCGACAAGTACGCCGAGCGCGTGCTGAACGCCGACGACGCCATGCCGGGCGGCACCCGTCGTGGTCACCTGAACTTCACCGACGAGTACGGCATCAAGATCAACGCCATGAACGTCATCGAGGACGGCCTCCTCGGCGACATGGAGACGATGGCCCGTGAGCTGCGGCAGGAATCGCAGCGCGACGCCATCATCAACGGTGCGCTGATCCTCCTCGTCCTCGGCGTCTCGCTCATCGGCGCCTTCGTCGTGGCCCGGTCCATGATCCGCTCGCTGCGCCGGCTCCAGGACACCGCGACCAAGGTCGCCCAGGACCGGCTGCCCGAGCTCGTCAAGCAGCTCTCCGAGTCCGACCCGCAGGACGTCGACACCACCGTCGAGTCCGTCGGTGTGCACTCCCGGGACGAGATCGGCCAGGTGGCCGCGGCCTTCGACGACGTGCACCGCGAGGCCGTGCGTCTCGCCGCCGAGCAGGCCCTCCTCCGGGGCAACGTCAACGCGATGTTCACCAACCTCTCGCGCCGCTCCCAGGGCCTCATCCAGCGTCAGCTGTCGCTCATCTCCGAACTGGAGTCGCGCGAGGCCGACCCGGACCAGCTCTCCTCGCTCTTCAAGCTCGACCACCTCGCGACCCGTATGCGCCGGAACGGCGAGAACCTCCTCGTCCTCGCCGGTGAAGAGCCCGGCCGCCGCTGGACCCGCCCGGTCCCGCTGGTCGACGTCCTCCGTGCCGCCGCCTCCGAGGTGGAGCAGTACGAGCGCATCGAACTGGCCGCGGTCCCGGCGACCGAGGTCGCCGGCCGGGTCGTCAACGACCTCGTGCACCTCCTCGCCGAGCTGCTTGAGAACGCCACCTCGTTCTCCTCGCCGCAGACGAAGGTCCGGGTCACCGGTCACGCGCTGCCCGACGGCCGGGTGCTCGTCGAGATCCACGACACCGGCATCGGCCTCTCCCCCGAGGACCTCGCCGCGATCAACGAGCGGCTCGCCTCGCCGCCCACCGTGGACGTCTCGGTCTCCCGCCGCATGGGTCTGTTCGTGGTCGGCCGCCTGTCCCTGCGACACGGCATCCGCATCCAGCTGCGCCCGTCCGACTCGGGCGGCACCACCGCGCTCGTCATGCTCCCGGTCGACGTCGCCCAGGGCGGCAAGAAGCCGATGCCCAAGCCGGGCGCCGGCGGCCAGGGCGCGATGCCGCAGGGTGCCGCGGCCCCCGGCGGCCGTCTCCCCGGCGGTCCCGGTGCGGCCGGTGGCCCCGCCGGTGGACGTCCGGGCGGTCCCGGCGGCGCGCCCGCGGGCCGTATCGGTGCCGCCGCCGCGCGCGGCCAGGTCGGTGCGAGCGGTCCCCGGGCCGCGCTGCCCGGCCGTGACGGCGCCCCGCAGGGGGCCCCGCAGGCGCGCACCCCGCAGCCGCAGAACGCCCAGCTCGACCAGACCGGCCAGCTGCCGCAGGTCCCGCAGGCTCCGCAGAACCCGGACGCGCTGCGCCCGGGCCCCGGCGCCGGCGGTCTCATCGGCGGCGCGGCGAGCGCCATCCCGTCCCGCACGGACGTCTGGGGCAACCAGGGCAACCAGGGTGTCCAGGGCGGGCAGAACGGCCACCAGGCCGGTCCCGGCGCGCCGCAGCACGCCCCGCAGGGCCAGGCCCCGCAGCCCGGCCAGCCCGGTTACGACTTCCCGCGCGCCGAGCTGCCGGGCGGCAACCCGCAGCCGCAGCGCCCGCAGGCCGCGAGCTGGGGCAACGACCCGGCGCAGCAGCCGGTCCGGCGCCCGCAGCAGGAGATGTCGCCGCTGGACGCCCCGCGCGGCCACGACGACCCGGAGGCGGCCGGCCTGTTCGGCGCTCCCGCGGCCCCGCAGGGCCCCGGCTCCACCGGCCAGTTCCCGCGCCCCGACTTCGGAGCGCAGCAGGCGGCCCCGCAGGCCCCGCAGCAGGGTCACCAGCAGGCCCCGCAGGCGTACCAGGGCGGTGTGCAGGACCCGGCGTCGACGGCGCAGTTCCCGCGCCCCGACTACAACGCCCCCCAGGGCCCGGGCTCCACCGGCCAGTTCGCCCGCCCGGACTACGACGCGCCGCAGGGCCCCGGCTCCACCGGCCAGTTCCCGCGTCCGGACTTCGGGGCGCAGCAGGGTCAGCAGGCCCCGCAGCCGCAGGCTCCGCAGGCGTACCAGGGCGGCCAGCAGCAGCAGTTCGGCCGGCAGCCCTACGTACCGCAGGCGCAGCAGGCCCCGCAGGCTCCGGCTCCGCAGCAGCCGCAGGCCCCGGCTCCGCGCCAGCGGACCGGCGGCGACTTCGGCGCCCCGCGTCCGGCGGGCGAGCCCGGCCGGCAGCAGCCGCAGCAGCCCGCGCTCCAGCAGCCGCGCCGTCCGGAGGCGCTGCCGCCGGCCGGTTCGGGTGACGGCCGTACCCCGCTCTACGACACGCTGGAGACCAACTGGTTCCAGCAGGAGCAGGCGCAGCAGGCCCAGCAGCAGGCGCAGGCGGACCTGACGCAGACGACGCAGACCCCGGTCGTCGCGCAGCCGTCCGCTCCGGTGCCCGGCGACGGCGGCCGGCAGAACGGCGGGGCCGCCTGGCGGACCTCGCCCAACGACGAGCTGGTGCGCCAGGCCGAGCGGGTGCGCAAGCCCGCGGCCGGCGGCGTCACCACCTCCGGCCTCCCCCGGCGCGTGCCGAAGGCCAACCTCGTACCCGGGACCGCGCAGGAGCAGGCCCACACGGCCGGCCCTCAGGTCTCGCGTGCACCCGACGACGTCCGCGGCCGGCTGACCAATCTGCGCCGCGGCATCCAGCAGGGCCGACAGGCGAACAACTCGACCACGGGTAGCTTCCACCTCGGTCCGAACCATCAGCAGGAGCGTTAGTTGAACGCGATGAGCCAGGCGGCGCAGAATCTGAACTGGTTGATCACCAACTTCGTGGACAACACCCCCGGGGTGTCCCACACGGTGGTGGTCTCCGCCGACGGACTCCTGCTGGCCATGTCGGAAGGATTCCCCCGCGACCGCGCCGACCAGCTGGCGGCGGTCGCATCCGGACTGACCTCGCTGACCGCGGGCGCGTCCCGGATCTTCGAGGGCGGACCCGTCGCCCAGACCGTGGTGGAGATGGAGCGCGGCTTCCTCTTCCTCATGTCGGTCTCCGACGGTTCCTCGCTGGCCGTACTCGCCCACCCCGAGTGCGACATCGGCCTCGTGGGCTACGAGATGGCGCTGCTGGTCGACCGGGCCGGCAGCGTGCTCACCCCGGATCTCCGCGCGGAGCTCCAGGGCAGCCTGCTCCACTAGCAGGTCCACCACCCCGGACAGCCATCCACAACGACCGACCGACAGGGCGGTGCGCCCCTCCGCGCCGCCCTCGTCACCGTTCACCGTCCGGCCGCCCCACCCGGCCCCCCACCGGCCCCATCAGACGGCAGAGAGTTTGCTGTCACGCCCGGAGGATTCATGACCCCGCCCCCCGCCTCTCACGATCCGTACGGCGCCTCAGTCGACGAGTACGGGCATGAGGGCGACCAGCCGCTGGTGCGTCCTTACGCGATGACCGGCGGCCGGACCCGGCCGCGCTACCAGCTCGCCATCGAGGCGCTGGTCAGCACCACGGCCGACCCGGCGCACCTCGCCACGCTGCTGCCCGAGCACCAGCGGATCTGCCACCTGTGCCGTGAGGTCAAGTCGGTCGCCGAGGTGTCGGCCCTCCTCTCGATGCCGCTCGGCGTCGCGAGGATCCTCGTCGCCGACCTGGCGGAGGCCGGCATGGTGGCCATCCACCAGCCGGGCAACGGAGAGACCGGCGGCACGCCGGACGTGACTCTGCTCGAAAGGGTGCTCAGTGGACTTCGCAAGCTCTAGCGGTGGCGCGGCCCGGTCGACCACCAGCGCGAAGATCGTGGTGGCGGGTGGCTTCGGCGTGGGCAAGACCACGTTCGTCGGCGCCGTCTCGGAGATCAACCCGCTGCGTACCGAGGCCGTGATGACGTCCGCTTCGGCGGGCATCGACGACCTCACGCACACCGGTGGGAAGACGACCACCACGGTGGCGATGGACTTCGGCCGCATCACGCTCGACCAGGACCTGATCCTGTACCTCTTCGGTACGCCGGGTCAGGACCGCTTCTGGTTCATGTGGGACGACCTGGTCCGCGGCGCCATCGGCGCCGTCGTCCTGGTCGACACCCGGCGTCTCGCCGACTGCTTCCCGGCCGTCGACTACTTCGAGAACTCGGGCCTCCCGTTCGTCATCGCCCTCAACGGCTTCGACGGACACCAGCCGTACCAGCCGGAGGAGGTCCGCGAGGCCCTCCAGATCGGCCCGGACACCCCCATCATCACCACCGACGCCCGCCACCGCGCGGACGCCAAGAGCGCGCTCATCACGCTCGTCGAGCACGCCCTCATGGCGCGGCTCAAGTAGCACGGCGGGGAACGACCGGCCGGGGCCCCTGTCATATGCCCCTGCCAGGGCGGTCTGTGTCCTTCGACACGGCCGCCCTCGCGTTCATAACATTTCGACAGAGAATTGGGGCGCTGCGGACACCCGACGCATCCGACCGGTGTCACTGCGCTCACCTGAGCCCCGCCATTTGGCGGGGCTCGCTCTTTATGCCCGTTTTACGTGAGGCCTGGACCACTGAAAGGGGCTTCGTCCCACTGTTTGGAACGGACCCCCTTCACGTGCTGCAATTCATGAACTCCCGAGTAGTACGGCCCTGAACGAAACACCGGCACAACGTAGGTGCCGACGCCGAGAGGTTGTTGGTCGAGTGAGGCGCAGCAAGGAAAGCTCCGCGGAGCAGGAGGCGCGGGGCAACTTCACCCCGCCGTCGCGCGCGGCGATGTCGCCCGCGGACGTTCCCGTGACGCCGCCGCCGGCCGCGGCCGCCGCCAAGGGCAGCTCCAGCAAGCTCTCGCCCCGCAACTGGCGGGTGCCGACCAGGCTGAACGCGATCCTCCTCATACCCGTGCTCGTCGGCCTCGTCATGGGCGGCTTCCAGGTCAAGGGGTCGATCCACACCTGGCAGGAGGCGCAGGACGCCGAGAAGACGGCCCTCATCGTGAGGGCCGCCTCGGAGTACAGCACCGCCCTGCTCAACGAGCGCGACCTCACCGCCGCCCCGCTGCTCGCCGCGAAGTCCGCGGAGGACCGCAAGAGCGACGAGGTGACGCAGGCGTACGCCGCCACCGACGCCGCCCGCGCCAAGTTCGACGAGGCCGCCAGGAACCTGCCCTCGGGCCAGGGTCTCGAGCGCCGTCTGCAGCTGTTCAAGGACGAGGAGCCCAAGCTCGACGCGCTCCGCAAGGCCGCGTACACGCGCTCCCTCGACCCGGTGAACACCCAGCTCGGGTACACCGGCGTCCAGCACTACCTCACCGAGTTCTCCAACGAGCTCGGCCTCGGCACCGGCAACGTCACCAGCTACGGCCGCAGCGTCTACGCCATCCAGCTGGCCAAGGGCGCCGAGTCGCTCCAGCGCTCCATCGGCACCCAGCTCCTGGTCCGGCCCAGCCGCCAGGAGGCCGTCTTCGCCCAGCAGTCGGTGGCGTTCAACTCGTACAACTACCTGGAGCAGATCGCCCTCGGCGAGTTCAGCTCCGGCGGTATGCCCGAGGACGTCGCGCTGCTCAAGAAGGTCATGGCCGGCAAGGCCGCCGAGGGCGCCAAGCAGATGCAGGCCGCCGGCGTCGACCTGCCCAAGGGCAAGGACGGCTCCGTCTACTCGGGCGTCGCCTCCGCCATCGGCACCGCCAAGGACCCCGAGGGCCTGACTGCCCTGAAGCCCAAGGGCATCACGGCCGAGACCTGGATGGCCGTCGCCACCGCCAAGTTCGACGGCTACAGCGAGGTCGAGAAGGCGCTCGTCGACAAGGCCGTGGCCGAGGCCGCGCGGATCTCCGACGAGTCCAAGACGGACGCCTGGGTCAACGGCGGCATCGTCGTCATCGCCCTGCTCGCCGCCTTCATCCTGGCCGGCATGATGGCCCGCCAGATGAGCCGCTCGATGCGCGAGCTGCGCACCGCCGCCTTCGGCATCGCCGAGCAGCGCCTGCCGATGCTCGTCGACCAGCTGTCCCGTACCGAGCCCGGCCGGGTCGACACCCGCGTCCAGCCCATCCCGATCGACTCCCAGGACGAGATCGGCGAGGTCGCCCGCGCCTTCGACCAGGTCCACCGCGAGGCCGTCCGGCTCGCCGCCGAGCAGGCCATGCTCCGGGGCAACGTCAACGCGATCTTCACCAACCTCTCGCGCCGCAACCAGTCGCTGATCGAGGGCCAGCTGACCCTCATCACCGACCTGGAGAACAACGAGGCCGACCCGGACCAGCTGGAGAACCTCTTCAAGCTGGACCACCTGGCGACCCGTATGCGCCGCAACGGCGAGAACCTCCTCGTCCTCGCCGGCGAGGAGCCCGGCCGCCGCTGGGACCAGCCGGTCCCGCTGGTCGACGTCATGCGCGCCGCCTCCTCCGAGGTGGAGCAGTACGAGCGCATCGAGCTGGCCGGTGTCCCGGAGGCCGAGATCCACGGCCAGGCCGTGACCGACCTCGTGCACCTGCTCGCCGAGCTCCTGGAGAACGCCACCACGTTCTCCTCCCCGCAGACCAAGGTCCGCGTCACCGCGACCCGTCTCCCCGACGGCCGCGTCATGGTCGAGATCCACGACAAGGGCATCGGCCTCACCGCCGAGGACTTCGCGGACATCAACCACAAGCTGGCCAACCCGCCGACCGTGGACGCCGCGGTCTCCCAGCGCATGGGCCTCTTCGTGGTCGGCCGGCTCGCCGACCGGCACGGCATCCGGGTCCAGCTGCGCCCCTCGGGCGAGCAGGCCGGGACGACCTCGCTCGTCATGCTGCCGGACGCCATCACCCACGGTGGCGGCGGCGAGCAGCCGCTCCAGGACGACTTCACCGTCTCGCAGATCATTCCGCAGCAGCAGCAGAACGCCTTCGAGGCCCCGGCCCCGCAGGCGATGCTGACCGCCGCCGACCTCGGTTTCGACGACTCGCGCTACGAGCAGCCGGCCGACGACGAGCGCGAGCTCGACCCGGTCAACCGCTCGCTGAACCGCGAGGGCCGCCGTGCCGCCCTCGGCGCCCAGGCGCAGGCCGGCGACCGCCCGCTGTTCCGCGACGAGACGGAGCCGGCCGACGAGTACGGCCAGGCCCCGCAGGCCCCGCAGGCCCCGGAGTACGGCCAGGAGTACGCGCAGCAGGCCCCGGAGTACGCCGCTGAGCAGTACCCCGCCGAGCAGTACCCGTCGGAGCAGTACCCGGCCGAGCAGTACGGCCAGGAGTACACCGACGCCTACGCCCCGCAGGACGGCTACGCGTACCCCCAGCAGGGTTACGAGGCCTACCCGCAGCAGGGCTATGCGGAAGCTTCGTACGAGGCCCCGGAATCCGAACACCAGCAGTACGGGAACGCGTTCGACCCCCAGCCCCACCAGGCAGAGTGGCCGGAACAGAGCGCTTACCAGAGCGGCTACGGCCAGGAGTACGGAGCGGATGCGGAATCTGCTCCGAGCGCTCCCGAACAGGCCCACGACCGCGTAGGCTTCGACCGTCCGGGACCGGCTCCCAGCCCCGCCCCGGACGCCGGCCACGCGCTGACCGACGCCGGTCTGCCGCGCCGCGGCAGCGTCGCCCCGCAGACCCAGCAGGTCCCGCGGCAGGCGGAGCAGCAGGCGCCGCAGCAGCCGAAGCCCGCGCAGCCGGAACAGCGGCAGACCGCCGAGGGTTCCGACGAGTGGCGCTCGGCCAACGACGAGCGCTGGCAGCGGGCCGGGAAGCTCAAGGACCCGAAGGCGGGCGGAGTCACCTCCTCCGGTCTCCCCCGGCGGGTCCCGAAGGCCAACCTGGTCGAGGGCACGGCGGAGCAGACGCCGCAGGGCGGCCCCCAGGTCTCCCGCGCTCCCGAGGACGTCCGGGGCAGGTTGAGCAACCTGCGCCGGGGCGTCCAGCAGGGACGCAGCGCGGGAACGGACACGAACGGATCGGGCCTCGGCCCGGGCAGTACCTACAACCAGGAGCGTTAGTGTGAGCATGAGCCAGGCGGCGCAGAATCTGAACTGGTTGATCACCAACTTCGTGGACAACACCCCCGGGGTGTCCCACACGGTGGTGGTCTCCGCCGACGGACTCCTGCTGGCGATGTCCGAGGGGTTCCCCCGCGACCGCGCCGACCAGCTGGCGGCCGTCGCATCCGGACTGACCTCGCTGACCGCGGGCGCGTCCCGGATCTTCGAGGGCGGAGCGGTCAACCAGACCGTCGTGGAGATGGAGCGCGGCTTCCTCTTCATCATGTCGATCTCGGACGGTTCCTCGCTGGCCGTACTCGCCCACCCCGAGGCCGACATCGGTCTCGTGGGCTACGAGATGGCCCTGCTCGTGGACCGCGCGGGCACCGTCCTGACTCCTGACCTCCGGGCGGAGCTTCAGGGAAGTCTTCTCAACTAACAGACAGACAGTGCGTTTCGCGCCACCGCACCGTAGGGTGCGGTGGCGCGGCTCCAAGGGACATGGACCGCGAGGCAGTCGGAGGAGGAGACGTGGGAACACCACCGGGCGCGAGCCCCTACAACGGTTATGACGCGCACCAGGCGCCGCTGGGCGACACCGCGCAGAACCGGTTCAACTTTCCCTCCACCCCGAGCAGACAGGGCGTACCGCAGCCCTACGCCCAGCCCCAGTCCCCGGCGGCGGGCTCGCCGAGCGTCTCGCGCGGACCGTCCGCCGCGGGCGGTTCGAGCGGGCACAACCCGCTCGTGCGCCCCTATGCGATGACCGGCGGCCGGACCCGGCCGCGCTACCAGCTCGCCATCGAGGCGCTGGTCAGCACGACGGCCGATCCGGCCCGGCTGCAGGGGCAGTTGCCCGAGCACCAGCGGATCTGCCGGCTGTGCTTCGAGATCAAGTCGGTCGCGGAGATCTCGGCCCTTCTCTCCATTCCCCTCGGCGTCGCCCGAATCCTCGTCGCCGACCTGGCCGAGGCCGGACTCGTCGCCATCCACCAGCCGGGCGGCGACGAGGCCGCCGGCGGTCAGCCAGACGTGACACTGCTCGAAAGGGTGCTCAGTGGACTTCGCAAGCTCTAGCGGCGGCGCGGCCCGTTCAACCACCAGCGCGAAGATCGTGGTGGCGGGTGGCTTCGGCGTGGGCAAGACCACGTTCGTCGGCGCCGTCTCGGAGATCAACCCGCTGCGTACCGAAGCCGTCATGACGTCCGCGTCCGCGGGCATCGACGACCTCACGCACACCGGCGACAAGACGACGACGACTGTCGCCATGGACTTCGGCCGCATCACCCTGGACCAGGACCTGATCCTGTACCTCTTCGGTACGCCGGGTCAGGACCGCTTCTGGTTCATGTGGGACGACCTGGTCCGCGGCGCCATCGGCGCCGTCGTCCTGGTCGACACCCGGCGTCTCGCCGACTGCTTCCCCGCGGTCGACTACTTCGAGAACTCGGGCCTCCCGTTCGTCATCGCCCTCAACGGCTTCGACGGACACCAGCCGTACCAGCCGGAGGAGGTCCGCGAGGCCCTCCAGATCGGCCCGGACACCCCCATCATCACCACCGACGCCCGCCACCGCGCGGACGCCAAGAGCGCGCTCATCACGCTCGTCGAGCACGCCCTCATGGCCCGCCTGCGGTAGTCCCTGACGGTCGTACGACGAAGGCCCCGCACCGATCACGGTGCGGGGCCTTCGTCATGGACCGCTGGACCGATGGACCGATGGACCGCCGGTGACCGAAGGGCCCCGCACCGGTGTCGGTGCGGGGCCCTTCGGGATGCTGCTCTGTCAGCGCCAGCTGTGCGGGGCGCGGAAGCCGGGCTCGCGCTCCAGGCGGCGCCAGCCGGCGGTGGAGCGGGCGTGGTGGGCCTCCGGGGCGGGCTGGGAGGCGGCGCGGGCGAGCAGCACCGCCGTGATGGCGGCGAGCTCCTCGGGGTCGGCGTGGCCCTTCTCGACACGGAGAAGGTTGGCAGGACTGGTCACTTGGCTGACTCCTCCTACTGAGGCGGGTTGCCGTGCTTGCGCGACGGCAGGTCGGCGTGCTTGGTGCGGAGCATCGCGAGGGACCGGATGAGCACCTGGCGGGTGTCGGCGGGGTCGATGACGTCATCGACCAGGCCGCGCTCCGCCGCGTAGTACGGGTGCATCAGCTCGGCCTTGTACTCCTTGACCATGCGGGCGCGCATGGCTTCGGGGTCCTCGGCTTCGGCGATCTGCTTGCGGAAGATCACGTTGGCGGCGCCCTCGGCGCCCATGACCGCGATTTCGTTGGTGGGCCAGGCGTACGTCAGGTCGGCGCCGATGGACTGGGAGTCCATGACGATGTAGGCGCCGCCGTAGGCCTTGCGCAGGATCAGGCTGATCCGCGGGACGGTCGCGTTGCAGTACGCGTAGAGCAGCTTCGCGCCGTGGCGGATGATTCCACCGTGCTCCTGGTCGACGCCCGGCAGGAAGCCGGGTACGTCCAGAAGGGTGATGATCGGGATATTGAAGGCGTCGCACATCTGTACGAAGCGGGCCGCCTTCTCGGAGGCCTCGATGTCGAGGACGCCGGCGAGCGACTGGGGCTGGTTGGCGACGATGCCGACGACCTGGCCGTCGAGCCGGGCCAGGGCACAGATGATGTTCCGGGCCCAGCGCTCGTGGATCTCCAGGTAGTCGCCGTCGTCGACGAGCTCCTCGATGACCTTGTGCATGTCGTACGGGCGGTTGCCGTCGGCGGGCACCAGGTCGAGCAGCACGTCCGAGCGGCGGTCGGCCGGGTCCTCGGAGGCGACGGTCGGCGGGTTCTCGCGGTTGTTCTGCGGGAGCATCGACAGGAGGTACCGGACCTCCGCGATGCAGGTCTCCTCGTCGTCGTACGCGAAGTGCGCGACGCCGCTGGTGCCGGCGTGGACGTCGGCGCCGCCGAGGCCGTTCTGGGTGATCTCCTCGCCGGTGACCGCCTTGACGACGTCCGGTCCGGTGATGAACATCTGCGAGGTCTCGCGGACCATGAAGACGAAGTCCGTGAGGGCCGGGCTGTAGGCCGCGCCGCCGGCGCACGGGCCGAGCATCACCGAGATCTGCGGGATGACGCCCGAGGCCCTGGTGTTGCGCTGGAAGATGCCGCCGTAGCCGGCGAGGGCGGAGACGCCCTCCTGGATACGGGCGCCGGCGCCGTCGTTCAGGGAGACCAGCGGGGCACCGGCCGCGATGGCCATGTCCATGATCTTGTGGATCTTGGTGGCGTGGGCCTCGCCGAGGGCGCCGCCGAAGATCCGGAAGTCGTGCGCGTAGACGAAGACCGTGCGGCCGTCGACCGTGCCCCAGCCGGTGATGACACCGTCGGTGTACGGCTTCTTGGCCTCGAGGCCGAAGCCCTGGGCGCGGTGCCGGCGCAGCTGCTCGACCTCGTTGAAGGAACCAGGGTCGAGCAGCAGCTCGATGCGCTCGCGCGCGGTCAGCTTGCCCTTGGCGTGCTGGGCCTCGGTGGCGCGGTCACTCGGGCCGCGGAGCGCCTGCTCGCGCAGGACGTGCAGCTCGGCCACTCGGCCACGGGCGTCAGCGGGCTCGCTCGGGATCTGGTCCACAACGGTCATGTACCGACCCTACGAAGTCACCCAAGAAAACTCCGCCGTCGACTCCGTACAGTCTCCCGTGTCGAATCCTGGTGGGGCTGGACAGAACCATCACCCGCCCCGGCCGAGTCGACAGCCAGGCACCCCCTGTGTTTGTAGGGGTTCCACATAGACGGGGAAAAGGAAGGCGGTCACCCCCCGGTGACCGGGAGAGCGACCGCCTGACCTTAACGCCTTCCGGGCGCCGGGGGGGGCTCAGTCCGCGCAGTGGAAGCGCGCGTTCCCCCAGTCGGCGTGGTCGTTGCCGTTCCCGTCGCCGCCGTCGTCGGCCACGAGCTCGACGTAGGAGGCGCCGGTGACGTCGGCGGTGAGCGCCCAGGCGGTGTCGGTGGCCTTGAGGACGGGGGACTTCACCTTCTCCGTGCCGTCGGCGAGGACGGCGAAGCGCACGCTGCCGCGGCTGGTCTGGACGTCGTCGACGCCGACCTCAGCGGTGAACGAGGTGCACCGGCCGCCCAGGTAGTAGCGGATCCGGGCGGGGGCGTGGCTGCCGAGGCCCTTGGCGTACGTCACTCCCCCGATGCGCAGCGGGGAGCCGTCGCCGGTGCCGGTCTCGCCGTTGGAGAGGTCGCGCTCGACGGGTCCCCAGCCGTTGGTGGCCGAGGTCCAGTCCAGGTCACTGGCCCAGCTGTCGGCGGTCGGCGGCGGGGGCAGGGTGCGGACGGTGGTGGCGGCGGTCAGCTTCCGGGGGCCGTCGCCGGCCGCGTACGTGACGGTCGCGCCCAGCTCGTACGGCCGGTAGGCGGCGTCCACCGGCGGGGTGACCCGCCAGGTGGCGGTGGTGGTGGCGCCGGGGGCGACCGTGTCGAGGGCGACGGGCGCGGCCGGCTCGGCGGTCCAGCCCTCGGGCAGGGTCAGCGTGGCCCGGGCGCCTTCGACGGTGGCGGTCTCGTCGTTGCCGAAGGTGGCGGTGACGGTGTTGGCGCGGCCCGGTTCCAGGGTCTCGGGCGCGGTCAGGCCGAGGGTGCCGCAGGCGGCGCGTTCGGTGGCCGGGCCGAGGTCGGTGACGGTGAAGCGGTCGAGTACGAAGTCGGCGCCTTCGGGGGCGTCGTCCCGCTTGCGCAGCCCGGTCCAGGTGTCGCCGCAGCCCGCGGTGACGGTCTCGGAGAAGTGCCCGGTAGTGCGCTGCTGCCCGATCGGGGTGGCGCGGGTCTCGACGGGCGCCCCCGGGCCGTGCGTGCGGTCGTAGCCGGTGATCCACTCGTACGCGCCCGCGTGGCTCGACTGGTAGTCGAACTCGACGCGGTAGCTGCGGCCGTCCTTCATGGGGACGGTCCAGGGCGCGGTCCGGTAGACGAGGCCGCTGTTCTCGTCGTGCGACTTGAGGGACTCGGCGCCGCCGATGACGTCGTCGACGAGCTTCCCGTTCCAGCCGGCCTGGGTGTAGGGGGCGTGGAGCTGGGCGATGTGGGTGCGCGGGTCGGTGGTGCCGCCGGCGTCGCCCTTGAGGAAGGGCCCCCAGCCCTGGTCGACGGCCTCGAAGTCCTCGTAGACGAGGGCTCCGGCCTTCGTGGCGGGGTCGTCGGCGACGATCCGGACGTCGTCGATCCGGACGGCGGCGTCGCTGCCCCGCGCGGCCTCGACCTTGAGCTCGGTGCTCACGGGCGCGGTGAAGGTGACCTTGGCGCGCTGGAGGCGGGTGCCGTTCCAGTCGGACGCGGCGACCCGGTCCTCCAGGGCGGAGCGCTCCACGGTGACGGCGGCGCCGCCGATGGAGAGCGTGGTCGGCCTGGTCTTGCCCGGCTCGACCTCGATCAGGGCCGAGGCGGTGTAGCGGGTGCCGGGTGTGAGGCCGGTGATCCGCTGGCGTACGGAGGCGGTGGCGGCGCCGGTGAGCTTCGCGCTGTGACGGCCCTGGTCGTCGGTGTCGCGGACGACGGTGCCGGTCCTGGTCCAGGAGCTCAGGCGCGCGTCGTTGAAGCCGGGGTCCTTGACCGGGGTGCCCTGGCCCCAGCGGGGCGCGGGCTGCTCGGGCGCCCGGTCCGGGTAGAGGACGTACGGCTGTCCGGCGGCGGCGTCCAGGGTGACGTGCCCGTTCACGGGCCGTACGGTGCCGGTCTTCACCCGGCCGTTGTCGGTGAGCTTGTAGACGGTGTACGAGCCGGTGCCGGGTACCTCCCAACTCGTCGTGCCGCCGGACTTGTTGTAGTGGTAGAGCTTCTTGCCGCCGTCCCAGGGGAGCAGGTAGTTCTCGCCGTCGAGGACCTTGCGGCCGTCCTGGCGGAAGGTGCGGCGGCCGTTCTCGACGGTGCCGCGGACGCCGCCGGTGAAGGTGAGGTCGTTGCCGTTCCAGCGGGTGATCTTCCGCTGCTGGAGGTACTTGGCGGGGAGGTTGCGCTGCCAGATGTTGGCGGTGAAGGCGTTCCAGTCGGTCTCGCCGGTCCAGCCCTCGAAGTCGACGAGGGCGGTCTGGCCGAGGACGGGGTGGTTGTTCCAGACGTCCTTCTCGCCGTTGCGGATGAAGCGGACGATCTGGCTGTTGAGGCCCTTGTTGGTGGCGCCGCCGTAGTCGAGGTCGTTGGCCCAGTGGGACCAGAGGGAGGCGCGTTCGAACTTCTCGGACCATTCGGTGGCGACGTTCCAGCCCTGTGCCTGGACGGCCTGCAGGGTCTTGTCGGCGATCCAGCCGTGCGTGTAGTAGACGTCGATGTAGAGGGTCGAGAGGTTCGGGCCGGTCTCGTCGCGGAGCTGCTGGAAGCGGCGGGCGAGGTCGCCGCTGTTCACGTCCCTGCGCTGGTCGATGTAGTAGCTCTGGTTGAGCCAGTTCCAGCCGGGCTTGGTCTTGTCGACGAGGGTCTCGCTGAAGTTCTTCGCCTCGGGGTAGGACTCGGTGGCGTTCACGTGGACGCCGAAGTCGGCGCCCCACTTCCCGCCCTCCCTGAGCAGGGTGTTGAGGTCGGCGAGGCCGCCGGCCCGCTTGTTGTAGTTGCCGCCGTAGTCGGGGTGGGCGGAGTCGTGGCCCTCGGAGCCGTACCCCTTGAGCAGGGCGAACTGGCCGAGTCCGTCGGTGGAGAGCGAGATCCGCTTGACGTCGTCGAGGGTGCGCAGGAAGGGGTGGGTGGCCTGCGAGGCGAAGTTGAACGGGATGTGGGCGACGACCCGGCCGGGGGTCTGGTCGCTGCCGGGGGCCTTGATCCCGATCGTGCGGAAGGCGAGGGCGCCGTCCTGCCAGTCGGTGGTGCCGTCGGCGTTGGCGTCGGGGGTGACGACGACCTTGGCCCAGGGCAGGTGGTCGCCGCTCTCGGGGCTCGGGGCGCCGGCTCCGCGGTAGGTCCACTGGCCGGACCAGACGCCGACGCGGGTCTCGGTGCCGCTCCTGCGGGCCTGGTGCCAGAAGCGGGCGCCGTCGCGGGCGGAGGCTCCGGAGGGCTTGTCGTAGCTGGAGTTGGACTCGACGGCGGCGGCGAGCCGGCCGGTGCTGACGATCGCGTAGCTCGCGCCGACCGGGTTCGCCTCGGCGGCGGTGGCGTCGGTGACCTGGGCGAAGACGTCGGCGGTGCGGGTGGAGTCCGGGTCGAGCCGGGTGAAGGCGGTGGCGGCGCCGCCGTCCGCCGAGCCGACGGAGACCAGGTCGTGGCCGGGGATGTCGAGGGTGCCGACCCGGAAGGCCTCGGTGTCGCGGACCGCGGTCACCCGGAAGGTGGTGGTACGGCCCGTCACGCCCAGGGTGGCGTCGATCTCGACGCCGGGCAGGTCGGGGAAGGTGAGCGTGTACGCGGCGGACGCGGCCGTCAGGACCGGGGCGCCCTTGGCCTGGACGGCGTGGGCGGTGCCGTTGAGCACCACCTGGGTGACCGGGGCCGTACTGCCGAGGAGGCGGGCACCGGTCGCGCGGTCGGTGTACGAGAGGACGCGGGGGAAGTCCTCGGCGACGGCGACGGAGAGTGCGGTCGAGCCGATGACGGCGGACGCGGCGGCGGTGGCCGCGGCCGGGGCGGCGGAGGTCCCGGTGGGGTCGGCGAGGGCGGGCCCGGACAGGGCGAGCACGGTCGCGGAGGCCGCCGCGAGCGCGCAGGCCGCGCGGAGTCTGGAGGAGAGGGGGAGGGACATGCGGACCAGTCAGCCGCGCCCCGGGCGGCACCGTCAACGAGATCGCGCGATGCGGAGCCCTCCAGTCCAAGAACCCCCTTCGGTTAGTCCAAGTGACCGCCGAAGGGGGCTTCTTGAGGACCGCGGAGGGTCAGCAGCCGCCGCAGTTGTAGAAGGTCACGTCCCAGTGGTTGCCCTCGTCGGCGTAGACGTTGCCGGCGCCGGACTTCCACTGCGGGGCGCCGTCACCGCGGAGGCCGATGTAGCTGAACGTGTTCTTGACGTAGTTCGTGACGCAGGTGCCCTTGGCGAAGTCCAGCTTGTAGCCGTTCCAGTGCGAGTAGGTGCCGCTCGCGTGGCCGGTCTCGGTGCCGCCCGTGATGTTCAGGGCGCAGCCGCTGGCGCTCTTGAGGGTCTGGGCGCCCTGGGCGGTGGCGAGGTTGAGCTGCTCGAAGGACGTGCAGGTGGGGTTGTTCCGGTCGGAGCAGCCGCCGGAGGACGACCAGGTGATGCCGGAGGACCGGAACATCGAGGTCGCGGTCGCGTGGCTGATCTTGGTGACCGCGTGGGCGTCGGTGGCGGCGGAGAGTGCGCCGAATCCGGGGGCGAAGAGTGCGCCCAGGACCAGGGCGACCGCGGTGAGGACGGAGCGGAGCTTCACGGGAATGCCTCCTGCTGGTGACCGTGACGGATGGGGACGGCTGTGCAGGTGGTGCTCGTCGCGCAGGGGAGATGGTGCCGTAGTTCTACGCGCGTCCGCCAGAGGGCCTCGGCGTCGTTCCGGCGCCGTCCGGGTGAACGTTTCCCGGAGATGTTGAAAGTTGAACGGAATAGGGTTACAGTCGTTCTCGTTGAAGGTTCAACAAACACCGACAAGGAGCACGTCATGGGTCTCTTCAGCCGCAAGAACAACGAGTCCGCCACCGCCGTCGCCACCCTCCCGGTCGACCCGGCCCTGGCCGCCCTGACCGGCGAGTACACCATCGACCCGGCCCACAGCAGCATCGGCTTCACGGTCCGCCACGCGATGGTCACCAACGTCCGCGGCACCTTCGCCGAGCACGAGGGCGCGCTGAAGCTCGACGGCTCGAACCCCGGCGCCTCCACCGCCTCCATCGACGTCAAGATCGCCTCCATCGACACCGGCATCGGCGACCGTGACGGCCACCTGCGCAGCGGCGACTTCTTCGACGCCGAGCAGTTCCCGCTGATGAGCTTCCGCTCCACGGAGGCCGCGCAGCTGGGCGGCGACAAGTACCGGGTCACCGGCGACCTGACCATCAAGGACGTCACCAAGCCGCTCTCCATCGACCTGGAGTTCAACGGCACCGCCACCGACGTTTACGGCAACGAGCGCGTCGGCTTCGAGGGCTCCGCCGAGATCCTGCGCTCCGACTGGGGCCTCACCTGGAACGCGGCCCTGGAGACCGGTGGCGTCATGGTCAGCGACAAGGTCAAGCTGAACTTCGACATCTCCGCGATCAAGAACGCCGCCTGACCCCGGAACCCCCTCCTCCGGACACACGAGCGCGCCCGCCCTCCGCAGCAGCGGAAGGCGGGCGCTCGGCGTTTCCGGGCGCGGCCGGGCCCGTCGGCTCGGCCCCGGCCGGCTCAGGCGGCCTTGGCGGCGGCCTCGACGACGGCCGGGATCAGGCGGTCGTTCTCGGCCGCGCCCGGACCGGCCATGAAGCCGAAGCGGCGGCGGGTGTAGCTGTACGCGAGGCCGGTCCCCGGATCGGCGAAGGCCTGGGAGCCGGGGGCGCCGCTGTGTCCGACGGCGGCCGGGGTGAGCGAGGGGTGGCGGGTGGCCAGCGGGACGAAACCGAGGCCGAAGGCGTTGTCCCCGCCGGTCACCAGGTCGATGCCCCGGGAGTGGACCCGGGCGAACTCGGCGAGGGTGCCGGGCGTGAGCAGCGGGGGCCGGCCGTCGAGCTCGCCCGCGATCGCCGCGTACATCCGGGAGAGGCCGCGCGCGGTGCCGACGCCGCCGCCGGAGAGCGGCGCCTTCTCCCGGACGGCCCGGGAGTTGCCGTATCCCGGGTTGTCGAACGGCGGGTCGGCGTGGAGGTTGAAGGAGATGGCCATGAGGCTGTCGGGGGCGATCGGGTTCGCCGCGAGGAAGGCCTGCTCGACCGGGGTGGGGAGCAGTGGAAGGGCGGTACGGAAGCGGGGTTCGAGCTCCTCCGGGAGGCCGAGGTGGTAGTCGATCCCGTACGGGGCGCGGACCCGCTCCTCGTAGATCTCCTGGATCGTGCGGCCGGTGGCCCGCAGGACCACCTCGCCGACCAGGGCGCCGATGACCAGGGCGTGGTAGCCGTGGCCGGTGCCGGGCTCCCAGAAGGGGCGCTGGCCCGCGAGCCGGGCGGCGATCAGGCGGTCGTCGGCGAGCTCCTCCATCGAGAAGCCGCCGTCCACGCCGATCACGCCCGAGCGGTGGGCGAGCAGTTCCCTGAGTGTGAGCCCGCCCTTGCCCTCGGCGGCGAACTCGGGCCACCAGGAGGCCACCGTCCGGTCCAGGTCGAGGACGCCGTCCTGGACGAGGAGCGCGGCGACCAGGGCCATGGCCCCCTTGGACGAGGAGTAGAGGGCGAGCAGCGAGTCCCCGTCGACGCCGTCGCCGCCCCAGAGGTCGACCACGAGCCGGCCGTGGTGGTGGACGGCGAGCTGCGCGCCGCCGTCCCTTGCCTCGCCTGCGGCGATCCCGGCGAAGACCTCCCGTACGGACTCGAATCCGGGCTCCACCGTGCCGTGGACGTCGGTCATGGACGTGTCCCCCTGTGTGTCGCTGTCATTGTCACGTTCCGGGGGAAGAACCATCGGGCGCGTGATTTCCTTCCCGCGGGCCCGAGTTCGCGGCGGGCCGGCCCGCTCGCGAAAGAGCAGGTCAACGCCGTTGTCAGTGGCGGGGGCTAGCGTCGGCGGCATGGAAATCCGTATCGACAGCGGCGTGTTGACCGATGCCGTGGCCTGGGCCGCGCGCGTCCTGCCGGCCCGATCCCCGATGCCGGTGCTCGGCGGGCTGCTCCTGGAGGCGGTGGGCGGCCGGCTGTGGGTCTCGGGGCTCGACCACGAGGCCTCGGCACGGATCGAGGTGGAGGCCGACACGGCCGTGGAGGGCCGGGTGCTCGTCCTTGGGCGGCGCCTCGTCGACATCTGCAAGGTGCTCCCCCGCGGGCAGGCGGAGCTCGCCGTGGAGGGCGCCCGGCTCGCGGTGACCTCCGGGGACGCCCGCTTCGGCCTCTCGCTGCTGCCGCTCGACGACTATCCCGCCGCGCCCGCGCTGCCCGAGGTGCGGGGCCTGGTCGACGGCGACGCGTTCGCCACCGCGGTCTCCCAGGTGGCCGTGGCGGCGGGCCGGGACGACGCGCTGCCGGTGCTCACCGGGATACGGCTCGCCCTGGACGGTACGACCCTGACGCTCGCGGCCACCGACCGCTACCGGTACGCGGTGCGGACCCTGGAGTGGGAGCCCGGGGCCGGGGTGCCCGCGGAGGCCGCCGACGTGGTGGTCCCGGCCCGCCGGCTGACCGAGATCGCCCGCTCGCTCGCCGGCGCGGGTCCGGCCCGCCTGGCGCTGGATCCCGGCTCGATCGGCTTCGAGAGCACCGGGACGCGCACCACCACCCGGCTGCTCGACGGGCGGCTCCCCCGCCACGACAAGCTCTTCGCCCTGGGCGAGCACGCCCTCGCGGTCACCGGACGCGTGCCGCTGACGGAGGCCGTCCGGCGGGTCGCGGTCGTCGCCGAGGGCGACGGCCCGGTCCAGCTGGGCTTCTCCGCCCAGGGCCTGCACCTCCAGGCGGGGTACGAGGACGATGTGGCCTCCCAGCACGTGCCCGCCACGCTGGCCGGGGCGGAGTCCCTGACGGTCGCCTTCAACCCGGGCTATCTGATGGACGCGCTGGGCTCCCTCGAAGGCCCCGAGGTCCACTTCCACCTCCTGGGGCCCGGCCAGCGCGCCCTGCTCACCAACGGCCCGGAGGCGACCCACCGTCACCTGCTGATGTCGGTGAAGCCGCTGGTCTGAGCCGGTTCCGGGGCTTGGCGCGATAGGGGGGTTCGACACAGATCAGGCCGTGGACGTCCAAGGGCTCGGCGGGGGTGGTGCTCGGGGCGGTGACGTCGTCGCTGGGCGCGGTGGTGCTGTTCTGCACGGTGGGGCGACCTTTCGGTGTGCTCCGGCGGTGCGGGCTGCGCCGCCGCGAGCACTGTCACGGATCACCGTTCGTGCCGTCGCGTTTACTCAACGCGTTCAACGCGCGGGATCCGGCCGCCGGTTCCGCGGTCAGAATCCGCCACCGCCGTCGAATCCACCGCCCCCGCCGAAGTCGCCGCCTCCGCCGAAGTCGCCGCCGCCGAAGCCGCCCGAGTCGCCGCCGAAGTCACCGGCGCCGAAGTCGCCGCCCTGGAAGTCTCCGCCGCCGTATTCGGAGGCGTACGCGGGGGTGGCGAGCATGGAGCCGAGCATGGTGCCGACGAGCAGGCCGGGGAGCATGCCGCCGCCGAAGTAGCCGCCGGCCCAGGGGCCGTAGGCGGGGCCCGCCTCCCAGTAGGGGCGGCGGCCCGCGTCGGTCTCGACGGTGCGGGCGAGCGGGTCGAGGCCGTCGTCGAGGCGGGCCGCGTCGGCGGAGCAGACCGGGACCTGGCGGGGTGCGCCGCCGGCCGGGGTCCAGGTGCGGTCGGTGGCGGCGGGGCCGTGGCGCGGGTCGAAGAAGCAGGGCGGCCGGCGCTCGGGCAGCGGCCGGGCCTCGCGGCGGGCGGCGAGGACGGCGAGGGAGTAGCGGCCGTCCTCCAGGGCCTGGGTGACGCCCCGGACGTCATGGGGGCGGGCGGCGGCGGCCATGCGGGTCTTGGCCGTGTCGTAGGAGTCGAGGGCGCGCTCGTAGTCGGCGCGCATGGCGTCGTCGGCGCCGGCCTCGGCCGGGTGGAAGTCGAGGCGCTCCAGCTCCTCGCCGAAGGCGGTGATGTCCTCGTCGACGACGACCCGGAGCCGGTCGAGGGCCGCCCGCTCCTCGGCCTCCTTGCGGAGCCGGTTGCGGCGGACGACGGCGTAGCCGCCCGCGCCGCCGGCCACGACGACCGCGCCGAGGATGGCGAGCCCGGCGACCGGGACCCCGGAGTCCTCGCCGACGGAGCCCCAGGAGGCGGGGGCGGAGCCGCGCAGGGCGGGCAGCGCCTGGTCGACGAAGGCGTTCAGTTCGGTGGCGGCGTCGGCGCCGGGCTGCCGTACGGAGGTGACGAGGTTCTGGACGGCGGCCGGGGACATCACGGCCGGGTCGACGCCCGCGTCGAAGCGGTCGCCGAGCCGTACGGCGTAGAGCCCGGCGACGCCGGTCTGGGCCCGCAGGTTGTCGATGAGGCCCTTGGGCGGGAACTGCGCGTTCGCCGGCAGCACGGCCACGAACAGCGGCTTGTCCGCGTCCTTGATCTTCTGCGCGAGGGACTTGGCGTCGGCCGTGGAGAGCTGTCCGGCGGCGCCCGGGTCGACGTAGACGGGGCCCTGTCTCAGGGCGGCGGCGGCGTCGGGCACGCCCGTGGCCCTGGCGCCCGCGAGGGGTGCCAGGACCAGGAGCAGCAGCAGTACGAGCCCGCCGAGGGCGGACCCGGCGGAAAGCGCCCTGGTCCTCATGGTTCGAAACTACCCGAACAGGACCAAACGGAACATGGCGGGACTATTCTCCCGCCGGACTGCGGCCGGACTATTCGGCGGGTTCGATCCCGGCCCGGAGCAGTCCGTAGGTGAAGGCGTCCTCCAGGGCCTGCCAGGAGGCGGCGATGACGTTCTCGCCGACGCCGACGGTGGACCACTCGGCGTTGCCGTCGCTGGTGGTGACCAGGACCCGGGTCGTGGACTCGGTGCCGTGGCGGCCCTCCAGGATGCGGACCTTGTAGTCGACCAGCTCGAACTTGGCCAGCGGCGGGTACATCCGCTCCAGGGCCACCCGCATCGCCCGGTCCAGGGCGTTGACGGGGCCGTTGCCCTCGGCGGTGGCGACGATCCGCTCGCCCTTGGCCCAGAGCTTCACGGTGGCCTCGTTGGCGTGGGTGCCGTCGGGGCGGTCCTCGACGATCGCGCGCCAGGACTCCGTACGGAAGTAGCGGCGGGCCCGGCCTTCGGCCTCCTCGCGGAGAAGGAGTTCGAAGGAGGCGTCGGCGGCCTCGTAGGTGTAGCCCTGGAGCTCGCGCTCCTTGACCCGCTCGACGACCCGGCCGACCAGTTCGCGGTCGCCGCCCAGGTCGACGCCGAGCTCCTTGCCCTTGAGCTCGATGGAGGCGCGGCCGGCCATGTCGGAGACCAGCATCCGCATGGTGTTGCCGACCAGCTCGGGGTCGATGTGCTGGTAGAGGTCGGGGTCCACCTTGATCGCCGAGGCGTGCAGGCCGGCCTTGTGGGCGAAGGCCGAGACGCCGACGTAGGGCTGGTGGGTGGAGGGGGTGAGGTTGACGACCTCGGCGATGGCGTGCGAGATCCGGGTCATCTCGGCGAGCGCGCCGTCGGGCAGGACCTTCTTGCCGTACTTGAGCTCCAGGGCCGCGACGACGGGGAAGAGGTTGGCGTTGCCGACCCGCTCGCCGTAGCCGTTGGCGGTGCACTGGACGTGGGTGGCGCCCGCGTCGACGGCGGCGAGGGTGTTGGCGACGGCGCAGCCGGTGTCGTCCTGGGCGTGGATGCCGAGGCGGGCGCCGGTGTCGGCGATGACGGTGGCGACGACGGCCTGGATCTGGGCGGGGAGCATGCCGCCGTTGGTGTCGCAGAGGATGACGACGTCGGCGCCGGCCTCGTGCGCGGCGCGGACGACGGCCTTGGCGTAGTCGGGGTTGGCCTTGTAGCCGTCGAAGAAGTGCTCGCAGTCGACGAAGACGCGGCGGCCCTGGGAGGTCAGGAAGGCGACGGTGTCGCGGACCATCTCCAGGTTCTCGTCGAGCGTGGTGCGCAGCGCCAGCTCGACGTGCCGGTCGTGGGACTTGGCGACCAGCGTGATGACCGGGGCGCCGGAGTCGAGGAGCGCCTTGACCTGGGGGTCCTCGGCGGCCTTGCCGCCGGCCCTGCGGGTGGCGCCGAAGGCGACGAGCTGCGCGTGCCGGAAGGTGATCTCCTGCTGGGCGCGGGCGAAGAACTCCGTGTCGCGCGGGTTGGCGCCCGGCCAGCCGCCCTCGATGAAGCCCACGCCGAAGTCGTCGAGGTGTCGCGCGATGGTCAGCTTGTCCGCGACGGTGAGGTTGATGCCTTCACGCTGTGCCCCGTCGCGCAGCGTCGTGTCGAAGACATGGAAGCTGTCGTCGACGTGGCGGTCGTCGAGGCGCGAGCTCTCGCCGTTCTCCGTGGTCATGACTGTGATGGCTCCTGTCGGATGTGGCTCCGGAAGGTCTGGATCCACTTGCCCCCATTCTCACGCGTCGTCCGTTTCCGGCGTGGGTGGGGCCGGAAAACGAAAAAACCCCTCGCGGGTGCGAGAGGTCTGCGCGCGGGTCTGGGGCACGGTGTCCACCGCCGCGGGGGTTGTTCCGCGATTCAGTGGCCACTGCGGACCGGCGCGCCGCTGCCGATAATCATCGTGGTAGCAAGCACGCCGGAAGTCTGACACAGCCGGGCGTTCGGCGGGACGGTGGTCTCACGATACGGGCAGTCCGTCGCGCCGCTGCCCCGGCACCTCGCCGCCGTCCGCCCCGACCCGCCCCAGGTCGATGTCCCGGGTCTCGCGCATCGCCAGGTAGACGACCAGGGAGACGGCCGCGCAGCCGGCCACGTACCAGGAGAAGCCGGACTCGACGCCGGCGTCCTTGAACCAGAGGGCCACGTACTCGGCCGTGCCGCCGAAGAGGGCGTTGGCGATCGCGTACGGCAGGGCGACGCCGAGGGCGCGGATGCCGGTGGGGAAGAGCTCGGCCTTCACGCACGCGTTGATGGAGGTGTAGCCGGTGACGACGAGCAGGGCGAGCAGCGAGAGGCCGAGGGCCGGCCAGAAGGAGCCCGCGTGCTTCAGCATCGCCAGGATCGGCACGGTGAGCAGCGTGGAGCCGACGGCGAAGGTGACGAGGAGGGGGCGGCGGCCGATCCGGTCGGAGAGCGCGCCGGCGAGCGGCTGGAGGCAGGCGAAGACGATCAGCGCGCAGAAGGAGACCAGGGTCGCGGTCTGCTTGGGCAGTCCTGCGGAGTTCGACAGGTACTTGGTGAGGTAGGTGGTGTACGTGTAGTAGGCCACGGTCCCGCCCATGGTGAGCGCCACCACGAGGAAGGCCTCGCGCCGGTGCGCCCAGAGCGCCCTGAGGGTGCCCTGCCGGCCGGGCGCGACGCCGTCGCCCGCGGTCTCCTCGTACACCTCGGTCTCCAGCATGGTGCGGCGCAGGTAGAAGACGACGGCCGCGCCGAGGGCGCCGATGACGAAGGGGATGCGCCAGCCCCAGGCGTGCAGGGAATCGGCGGACAGGGTGTGCTGGAGGACGAGCAGCAGGCCGAGGCCGAGGACCTGGCCCGCGGTCATCGACACGTACTGGAAGCTGGAGGCGAAGCCGCGGTGGCGCGGGGCCGAGGCCTCGGTGAGGTAGGTGGCGCTGGCCGCGTACTCGCCGCCGACGGAGAGGCCCTGGAGGAGGCGGGCGACGAGCAGGACGGCGGCCCCGCCGTAGCCGGCCACGGCGTAGGTCGGCGCGACGGCGATGAGCAGCGCCGAGGCCGACATCAGGGTGACGGTGAGGGTGAGCGCGGCCTTGCGGCCCTTGCGGTCGCCGACCCGGCCGAGCAGCCAGCCGCCGACCGGGCGCATGAAGAAGCCGACGGCGAAGATGCCGGCGGTGTTCATGAGCTTGGCGGTGTCGTCGCCCTCGGGGAAGAAGGCCCCCGCGAAGTAGGTCGCGAAGCTCGCGTAGACGAACCAGTCGAACCACTCGACCATGTTGCCCGCCGAGCCGACCCAGATCTTCTTCCAGTGCTCTCGTCCCATGGACCGGAACCGTGCCGGAGGCGGCCGGGCCTCAACAAGGGTGCAGCACGCAACGATCGGGAGTACTTGCGTGCCTAAAGATCACGGAATCAGGGTTTCGGCGAAGAACTCCCGCACGTGGTCGAGGACTTGCCCCCGCCCGGTGCCCGGGATGCCGACGGCGACGTGCACGCTGAAGCCGTCGAGCAACGCCCTGGTCCGGGTGGCGTACCGGTCCGGGTCGACGGCCCGGAACTCGCCCCGCGAGATCCCTTCGGCGAGGATCGCCACCAGGTCCCGGTGCCAGGCCCCCTCGATGGCGGCCTGCCGGGCCCTGGCGTCCTCGTCGGCGTTCTGCGAGCGGTTCCACACTTCGAGCCAGAGCGTCCAGTGCGGGTCGCGCGGCCCGTCGGGCACGTACACGTCGACGTACCCGTCGAGCCGCTCGCGCGCGCTGCCCGGCCGGGACAGCAGCGCGCTCCGCTCGGCGCCGAGCCGCCCCTCGCTCCACTCCAGAGTCCGCAGCAGCAGCTCGTCCTTGGTGCCGAAGTAGTAGAGCAGGTGCCCGCTGCTCATCCCCACCTGCCGGCCGAGCCCGGCCATGGTCAGCCCGTCGAGGCCCCGCTCGGCGATGGTGTCCATCGCCGCCGCGAGGACGTCCTCGCGGGGCGGCGCGGCCTGGTTCCGGCGGCGGGGGTGGGGCGGGGACGGGTTGCTGCTCTGACTCACTCGTACGTTCTACCTCATGGTCCGCCCGGGTCAGACCTTCGGCTGCTGCTGGGTGATGCAGTGGATGCCGCCGCCGCCGGCGAAGATCGTGCGGGCGTCGACCAGGGTCACCGTGCGCTCGGGGAAGAGGCGGCGGAAGATCTCCGCGGCGACCTCGTCGTGCGGGTCGTCGAAGGCGCAGAGGACGACGCCGTCGTTGCACAGGTAGTGGTTGATGTACGAGTAGTCGACCCAGTCGCCCTCCTCGTCCTTGAGGACGGTCGGGGCCGGGACCTCGATGACCTCCAGGGGGCGGCCCTGGGCGTCGGTCTGGCGGCGCAGGAGCTCCACGTAGGTCCGGGAGCGCTCGAAGTCGGGGTGGGCCGGGTCCTGCTGGCTGTGCACGAGGACGGTGCCGGGGCGGGCGAACGCGGCGACGATGTCGACGTGGCCCTGGGTGCCGAAGAGGCCGTAGTCGCCGGCGAGGCCGTGCGGGAGCCAGATCGCCTTGGTCGTGCCGAGCTTGGCGTGGATCTCGGCCTCGACCTTCTCGCGGGTCCAGTCGGGGTTGCGGCCGTAGCCGAGCTGGACGGTGTCGGTGAGCAGGACGGTGCCCTCGCCGTCGACGTGGATCGCGCCGCCCTCGTTCACCAGCGGCGACGGCAGTACGCGGACTCCCGCCGCGTCCGCGACATGGCGGGCGATCTTGGAGTCGTGCTCCCAGCGGGCCCAGTCCTGGCCGCCCCAGCCGTTGAACACCCAGTCCACGGCGGCCAGTTCGGTGCCGTCGGTGACGAAGGTGGGACCGATGTCCCGCATCCAGGCGTCGTCGAGCTCGCGCTCGACCAGCTCGATCTCCGGGCCGAGGAGCGCGGCGGCCGACTCGGCGTCGCCGGGGGCGACCACCATCGTCACCGGTTCGAAGGCGCGGACGGCCCGGGCCACGGACGCCCAGGCGGCGCGCGCCTCGGCGAGCTCCTCCTCGTTGGTGAAGGTGGGATTGGTGCTGGGCCAGGCCATCCAGGTGCGCTCGTGCGGCATCCACTCGGCGGGCATGCGGAAGGTCATGAGGTGTCCTAAGGAGGGTCAGAGGAAGGAGAGGCGGTTCAGGGAGATCGAGTCGGCCGGTGCGGGGCGGACCGGCCGTGGGGAAGGTCCGGCGTACGGTCTCGCCGGCCCTTCCCCCTCCCCCGCGCGTCGCGGGAGGTGACCCCGATCGCACCGAGGCCGTTCGCGGAAGGACGCGGCGGCCGGCTCGGCGGCGCCGAAGAGCGGCAGCTGTCGCGCTCGGTGGGGGTCAGTCGCACGTCCGTACACCTCCTGTTTGAGCGACACTCTAAATGCTCAGAAGCTGAGTGCCAAGCATTGACGTGGCCGACCGGCATGAGTCACATTGAGCGGCACTCTAAATATGGCCCGCCAGCCCCCGCAGGGAGTCCTCATGCCGATAGAACAGCGCGGAGTCGACACCATCCCCGAGGCCGAACGCACCAGCGGCCCCCGCGACCTCGTGTCGATCCTGCTCGGATCCAACCTCTGCCTGGGGGTGATCGTCTTCGGCTGGCTGCCGGTCTCCTTCGGGCTCGGCTTCTGGGCCTCGGTGACCTCCGTCGTCACCGGCACCCTCGTCGGGGTCGCCGTCACCGCCCCGCTCGCGCTCGTGTCCCTCCGCACCGCGACCAACCTCTCCACCTCGTCCGGCGCCTTCTTCGGCGTCCGCGGCCGGCTCGTCGGCTCGGTGGTCGGCCTGCTGCTCTCGCTCGGCTACACCGCCCTGACGCTGTGGATCGGCGGGGACGTCATGGTGGGCGCACTCGCCCGGCTCGTCGGCCTGCCGACCGGCGGCGCCGCGCACGCCACCGTCTACGCCCTGCTCGCCGCCTGCACGGTGGTCGCCGCGGTGTACGGCTACCGACTGCTGCTCCGGCTCAGCAAGGCGCTCGCGATCGGCATGACCCTGCTCCTGGCCGTCGGAATCGCCGCCTACGCCGGGGACTTCACCACCGCGGCCGTACCGGACACCCCGTACCTGCTCGGCTCGTTCTGGCCGACCTGGCTGCTCTCCGCCGTCGCGGCCGGACTCAGCGGACCGGTCGCCTTCATCACCCTGCTCGGCGACTACACCCGGTACGTCTCCCCCGAGCGCCACAGCCCCAAGACGGTCTGGCGGGCCACCTGTCTCGGCCTGCTCGTCGGCCTCCTGGTCCCCCAGCTCTTCGGCACCTTCACCGCGCTCGCCGCCCGCGGCGGCCTCGACTACGCCGGCCCGCTCGTCGCCGCCTCGCCCGTCTGGTACCTGATCCCGCTGCTGATCGCCGCCACCGCCGGCTCGGTCGGCAACGCCGGTCTGATGCTCTACTCGATGGGCCTCGACCTGGACGCCATCCTGCCGCGGGCCACCCGCGCGCACGCCACCCTCGTGGTCGCCGCGGTGGCGACGGCCTTCGTCTTCCTCGGCCACTTCGCCTCGGACGCGCAGACCGCGATGACCTCCTTCGTCCTGCTGCTCACCGCGATCGGCACCCCGTGGGCCGTCATCACCCTGATCGGGCACGCGCGGTGCGGCGGGAACTACGACCCGGAGGCGCTCCAGGTCTTCAACAACCGCTCGCGCGGCGGGATCTACTGGTTCTCCGGCGGCTGGCACCCGCGCGCCACCGCCTCCTGGGCGATCGGCGCCGCCGTCGGCCTCGCCGCGGTCTCGACGCCCCTCTACGAGGGGCCGCTGCTCGCCCTCACCGGCGGGATCGACTGCAGCTTCGTCCTCTCGGGTCTCGTCGGCGGCGCGCTGTACGCCGCCCTGACGCCGAAGAGGGCCCCCGCGACCGAAGAGCCGGTCGCGGAAGCCCTCGCTGCCACGGAGTAGCGACTAGCCGAGCTGGTGCATCCAGCCGTGGACGTCCTCGGCCTTGCCGGTCTGGATGGCCAGGAGCGCCTCACGGAGCTTCATCGTGACCTCGCCGGGCTCGCCGCCCGACTGCTGCCACTCGCCCCGGGCGGACTTGACCGTGCCGACCGGGGTGATGACGGCGGCGGTGCCGCAGGCGAAGACCTCGGTGAGCGTGCCGTTCTCGGAGTCGGCCTGCCACTGGTCGATGGAGACGCGGGCCTCCTCGACCTCGTAGCCGAGGTCCGCGGCGAGCCGGAGGAGGGAGTCGCGGGTGATGCCCTCCAGGATCGAGCCGGTGAGGGCCGGGGTGACGATCTTGTTGCCGTACACGAAGTACAGGTTCATCCCGCCGAGTTCCTCGACCCACTTGTGCTCGACCGCGTCGAGGTAGCAGACCTGGTCGCAGCCCTTGGCCGCCGCCTCGGCCTGCGCGAGCAGGGAGGCCGCGTAGTTGCCGCCGGTCTTGGCGTCGCCCATGCCGCCCGGGACGGCGCGGACGCGGTCCTCGGAGGCCCAGATGGAGACAGGCTTCACGCCGCCCGGGAAGTACGGGCCGGCCGGGGAGGCGATGACCACGAAGAGGTACTCGTTGGCCGGACGGACGCCGAGGCCGACCTCGGTCGCGATCATGAACGGGCGCAGGTAGAGCGAGGACTCGCCGCCGTGCTCCGGAACCCATGCCTCGTCGTGCCGGACGAGGACGTCACAGGCCTCGACGAAGGTCTCGACCGGCAGCTCGGGCATGCCGAGGCGGTGCGCCGAGCGCTGGAAGCGGCGGGCGTTGGCGTCCGGACGGAAGGTGGCGACCGAGCCGTCGGGGCGGCGGTAGGCCTTCAGGCCCTCGAAGATCTCCTGCGCGTAGTGCAGGACGTTCGTGGCCGGGTCCAGGGAGAGCGGGCCGTACGGGACGAGCTGGGCGTCGTGCCAGCCGCGGCCCTCGGTCCACCGGATGGTGACCATGTGGTCGGTGAAGTGGCGGCCGAATCCCGGGCTGGTCAGGATCGCCTCGCGCTCCGCGGCGGACAGCGGGCTGGAGGAGGGCTTGAGCTCGATCGTGGGCGTCGTCATGAGTGCGTGTCCTTCACCGGTTGTGTGGGGCGGACCGCGCTCACGCCTCAGTGGTCGGCGTCCCGGGTACTGGGACGTCCGAGCATGCCCGCATGCCGCGGCCCCACGTTCGATTATCGCTCGTGGGGGCCGGTGCACGAAACGGGTGAACACGGTCCAGGGTTCGATGGTGGCACCCTGCGGCCGCACAGGTACAGCCGCCGGGCGCTGAGGCGACCCGGCGGCTGCTGTCGTACGTCAGTAGGCGCGGGTCAGCTCGCTACTCGCGCGGCGAGCGCGTCGCCGATCTCGTCCGTCGTACGGACGGTCGCGCCCCGCTCGGTGAGGTCGGCCGTGACGGCCTCCTCGACCCGGGCGGCCTCGGCCTCGTAGCCGAGGTGGCGCAGCAGGAGGGCGACGGAGAGGACGGTGGCCGTGGGGTCGGCCTTGCCCTGGCCCGCGATGTCCGGCGCGGAGCCGTGCACCGGCTCGAACATGGACGGGAAGTCGCCGCTCGGGTTGATGTTGCCCGAGGCGGCGACGCCGATGCCGCCGGAGACGGCAGCGGCGAGGTCGGTGATGATGTCGCCGAAGAGGTTGTCGGTGACGATCACGTCGAAGCGGGCCGGGTCGGTGACGAGGAAGATCGTCGCGGCGTCGACGTGCAGGTAGTCGGTGGTGACCTCGGGGAACTCCTGGGCGACACGGTTGAAAGTGTCGGTCCAGAGGTGACCGGCGAAGGTCAGCACGTTGTTCTTGTGGACCAGCGTCAGCTTCTTGCGCGGACGGGCCTGGGCGCGGGCGAAGGCGTCCCGGACCACGCGCTCGACACCGAAGGCGGTGTTGACCGAGACCTCGGTGGCGACCTCGTGCGGGGTGCCCTTGCGGATGGTGCCCCCGTTGCCCGTGTACGGACCCTCGGTGCCCTCGCGGACCACGACGAAGTCGATCGCGGGCTGCCCGGCGAGCGGGGTGGCCACGCCGGGGAGCAGCTTCGACGGACGCAGGTTCACGTGGTGGTCGAAGGCGAAGCGGAGCTTCAGCAGGAAGCCGCGCTCCAGGACGCCGGACGGCACCGACGGGTCGCCGATGGCACCGAGCAGGATGGCGTCGTGCTTCTTGAGGGAGTCGAGATCGGCGTCGGTGAGGGTCTCACCGGTGGCGTGGTAGCGCCTGGCGCCGAAGTCGTACTCCTCGGTCTCCAGCTTCACGTCCTGGGGAAGGACGGCCGAGAGGACCTTGAGGCCCTGGGCCACGACCTCCTGGCCGATGCCGTCGCCGGGGATGACTGCGAGATTGATGCTGTGAGACATGTCGGCACCCTACTCTTCGTCCCATCGTCTGACACGTTCCGTCCGCCATGTGGACGAAGGGACAGTCGGACGGGAGCGTGACAAGGGCCGGTCAGTGCCCGGTGGAGCCGCCGTTGTCACGGCGGTCGAGGGCGCGCTGGAGGGCGGCCGCGGCGTTCTGGCGGGCCTCGTCGCTGGGACGGCTGGCGGAGTGGCGGACGCGGCGGGCGGTCTGAACTGCCATGAGGGATCGACTCCTTGAGATCAATTGGTGATCCGGAACGTGCGGAGATCAGCTTGTGATCGAAGGCGCCGGAAGGGGCGGTGAGCGCCGCCGCAGGGGTTGCCTGCACAGGGCATCGCGCTCTCGACCGCCATTCGCTGATGAAGCGAGACGTTCGGCTCCTACAAAGCTAGGCCAGGCCGCCGCATCTGTCTCCACAATTACTCGGACTTCCTACTATCTGAGACGGCGATCCGACCGAACGGCCGCGCGGACCACCGATCAGAGCCCGCGCCGACCCGGACCGGAGCGGGCGACTCCCTGGTCAGAGCCCGCGCAGCTCCCTGATCAGGGCGCGTACGGCGAGGGAGCGGGCCAGCTCCGGGGTGGTGACGTAACCCACCGAGCGGGTGGGGCGCTCCGCGCCGAGATCGGTGATCTGCACCGAGGGCGGTGCTCCGATCAGGGACAGCTCCGGCATCACCGCCATCCCGAAACCACTGCTCACCATCGAGAGCACCGCTCCGTCGTCCTCCGCCTCCACCGTCGCCGGCGGCAGCCACTCCTGGGCCGCCCACCACTCCCGGGTGTACGAGGTGCAGTTCTCCATCCAGTCGACCAGCGGCAGCGTGCGCGGCGCCGGATGACCGGCCGGATGCACCAGCGCGTACCCCTCCTCCACCAGGACCCCGCCGACCAGGTCCGGCGGCACGGGCGAGCCGGTCCCGATCGTCGCGATGCCGATGTCGGCCCGCCCGTCGAGCACTTCACCCGCCGTGCCGCGCCCCACCTCCCGTACGATCCGCACCTCGGGCGCGACCTCCGGGTGCCGGGCGGTCAGCCGCTCCAGGGCCCGGGGCAGCAGATGCAGGGCGGCGCTGCGGAAGGCCGCGATCCGCAGCGGTCCGGCCGGGGAGCCCGGCCCCGCGGCCCCGGCCCGCACCTCGGAGGCCATCACCTCCAGGAGCCGCAGCACCCGCCGGGCGTGCCCGATGGCCCGCTCACCGGCCTCGGTCGGGGTCGCCCCGTTCCGGCCGCGGTCGAAGAGGACGGCGCGGAGCTTGCCCTCGGTCGTCCGGACGGAGTGGGAGACGGCCGACTGGGTCATGCCGAGCACCACGGCGGCGGCCGAGAAGCCGCCCTCGCTCCCGACGGCGACGAGGACACGCAGCTCGCGCGGCGCGAGATCGGTCATGGGGGCTCCCACCTCGAAGTATGAACGGCATTCATGGATCGGTCCGTTCCATGAGAGGAACCCTCTGCCCGGCGCCCGGATTCCTTCCTACGGTCTCCCCCATGACGAACGCCACCATGATCACCGTCCAGCAGACCGCCCGCCCCGACGGCTTCCCCACCCCCGGCGACTTCGCCTTCGTCGAGTCCCCGGTCCCCGCGCCCGAGCCGGGCACCGCGCTCGTCGAGAACCTCCAGTGGTCCGTCGACCCGTACCACCGCGAGGCCATGGACGAGGACGTCCTGTGGACCCTGAACTCGCCCATGGAGGGCCGCACCCTGGGCCGGGTGCTCGAATCCCGCGACCCGGCGCTGCGCCCCGGCGACCTCGTCCTGCACCGCAAGGGCTGGCGGACCCACTCCCTGGTCTCCCGCGGCGAGGTCCGCCCGGTCCCCGACTTCGGCCCCGGCGTCCCGCTCGCCGCCCATCTGAGCCTGCTCGGCGGTACGGGCCTGTCGGCCTATGTGGGCCTGACCCGGATCGCCCGGCTCCAGCCGGGCGAGGACCTCTTCGTCTCGGCGGCCGCCGGCGGGGTGGGCACCGCGGCCGGCCGGATCGCCCGGCTGCTCGGCGCGGGCCGTCTGGTCGGCAGCGCGGGCTCGGCCCGCAAGGTCGCCTACCTGACGGAGGAGGTCGGCTTCGACACGGCCTTCGACTACCACGAGGGACCCGTCGCCGAGCTGCTCGCGAAGGCCGCGCCGGAGGGTCTCGACGCCGTCCTCGACGGGGTGGGCGGGGTGCACCTGGAGGCGTCGATCGCCTCGCTGCGCGAGTACGGCCGGATCGCCTGGGTCGGCGCGGTCGCCCAGTACCACTCGCTCTCCACTCCCCCGCCGGCCCCGCGCAACCTCTTCGACCTGGTCGGCAAGAGCATCCGCCTGGAGGGCTTCCTGGTGCGCGATCACATGGACGCGCAGGAGGAGCTGTACGACCTCGTCGTGCCGCGGCTGCGCAGCGGGGAACTGCCGCTGGACACCACGGAGGTGAGGGGCTTCGAGAACATCGTGGACGCGTTCCTGCGGATGCTGCGCGGCGAGAACATCGGCAAGATGCTGGTCACCGCCTGACATTCGATCCCTATCTAGATTGCATTCCTACCTAGGTAGTGCTGAGATGGACCCATGGCCACAGACCGCAGATCCAGCTGGCTCAAGGGAGTCCTCGACCTGCTCGTCCTCTCCTGCCTGACCGGCGGGGAGAGCTACGGGTACGAGATCGCCAAGGCGCTCGCCGAGGCGGGCCTCGGCGAGATCAAGGGCGGGACGCTCTATCCCGTACTGAACCGCCTTGAGCAGGCCGGCCTGGTCGAGGCCGAGTTCCGCGCCGCCGAGCGCGGGCCCGGGCGCCGCTACTACCGCCTCACCGACGTGGGCCGCACCCGGCTCACGGAGGAGGGCGCGGCCTGGACGGAGTTCCACCGGGCCGTACGGACGCAACTGCACGCAGGGGGAACCGCACCATGACCACCGACACGTACTTCGCCGAGCTGACCGAGGCACTGCGCACCGCCGGCGTGCCCGAGGAGCAGATCGCGCGGACCACCGACGAACTGCGCGGACACCTCGCGGAGACGGGGACCTCGCCGGAGGACGAGTTCGGGCCGGCCGCCCGGTTCGCGGAAGGGCTCGGCGGCCTCGCCCCGGCCCCCGGGGAACCGGACGAGGCGGCGGAGCGCTGGACGTGGACCGCCGACCTCTTCAACGACCGCAAGATGCTGGCCGTCCACGGCGACCAGGGCTGGGAGGTCGAATCGCTCGACGCGGTCGGCAGGTTCGTCTGCCGCCGGGCCCCCGGCGTCGCCCTCGCCTGGGAGTACCGCCGCGAGGTGATCAAGGGCGGGCGGCGCGCCCGGGTCCTGGCCGAACTGGAGCCCGAGGGCTGGGAGCTGTTCGGCGAGTGGCTGGTGTACGGCTACTTCAAGCGCCCCAAGGCCGCGACCGACGGCCCCGCCGGGGCCCGGACTTCCCTCCCCGCGACCCCCAGCAAGTGGCTGTTCCTGAGCCGCCGCGCCAAGGCCCTGCTCGCCGTCTGGTTCGTCCTCGCCTCCCTCGCCTACGTCACCGTCGGCCTGCCCGGGTACGCGGTGGCCTTCATCGCCCTCGGCGGCGCGGTCGCGGCCGTCTACACGGCGAAGCTGGAGACGGAACGCGGACAGGTGGAGGCCGCGCGCGAGGAGGCCGCGCGCGAGGAGTGAGCCCCTCCCCGGGGGCAACCCCCACCCCCTAACCCTTAAAAGCACGTTGACAGGTTACGAGTCGATCCGCTTGAATCGACTCGTAACCAGTGACACGCCGATAAGGGGTTAGAACGATGTCCGTGCTGCCGACCCACCACCGCACCGTCACCGTCCGGGGCCACGAGATCGCCTACCGCGAGGCCGGCCCGGTCGACGCCCCCGTGCTCCTGCTGCTGCACGGCTTCCCGACCAGCTCGCACATGTTCCGCGACCTGATCCCGGCCCTCGCCGACCGGTACCGGCTGATCGCCCCCGACCACCTGGGCTTCGGCCGCAGCGCCGCCCCCTCGGCCACCGAGTTCGACTACACCTTCGCCGAACTCGCCGCCCTCACCGCCGAGTTCACCGAGGCCCTCGCCCTCGACCGGTTCGCGCTCTACATCCAGGACTACGGCGCCCCGATCGGCCTCCGCCTCGCCCTCGCCCACCCCGAGCGGATCACGGCGATCGTCACCCAGAACGGCAACGCCTACGAGGAGGGCCTCGGCGCCGAGGCCTGGGCCCCCGTCCTCGCCCTCATCGAGAACCGCACCCCCGAGACCGAGGAGCCGGTCCGCGCCATCCGCTCCCTCGACGGCATCAAGTGGCAGTACGAGACCGGCGTCCCCGCCGGCTACCGCGACCGCCTCAGCCCCGACGCCTGGCACCACGACGCCGCCCTCATGGCCCGCCCCGGCCAGGACGACATCCAGCTCGGCCTCATCGCCGACTACGGCACCAACTTCGCCCTCTACCCCGCCTTCCAGGAGTACTTCCGCTCCTCCCGCGTCCCCCTCCTCGCCGTCTGGGGCGAAGGCGACCAGATCTTCGTCCCCGCCGGCGCCGAAGCCTTCCGCCGCGACCTCCCCGACGCCGAGATCCACCTCCTCCCCACCGGCCACTTCGCCCTGGAAACCCACGCCCCGGCCGTCGCCGAGCTCATCGGCGACTTCCTGGCCCGGCGCGTCGCGAAGGGGCACGCCGGGGCGGGGGAATGAGAACCGCCCCCGTCCTCAGTTGGGGGACCGAGGAAGGGGGCGGTGTCAGGGGCCTCCAGGAGGCAGGGAGCCTCTGGGAGGCGGGGGGCGTCAGCCCATGTGGGGGTAGCCGTACTCGGTCGGCGGGACCAGCGTCTCCTTGATGGCGCGGGTCAGCGTCCAGCGCATCAGGTTCTGCGGGGCGCCGGCCTTGTCGTTGGTGCCCGAGGCACGGCCGCCGCCGAAGGGCTGCTGGCCGACGACGGCACCGGTCGACTTGTCGTTGATGTAGAAGTTGCCCGCGGCGAAGCGGAGCTTCTCCATCGTGTACGCGGCGGCGGCGCGGTCGCCGGAGATGACCGAGCCGGTGAGGGCGTAGTCCGAGACCGACTCCATCTGGGTCAGCATCTCGTCGTACTTGTCGTCCTCGTAGACCAGGACGGCCAGGATCGGGCCGAAGTACTCGGCCTTGAAGACCTCGTTCTCCGGGTCGGTGCACGCGATGACGGTCGGGCGGACGAAGTAGCCCACCGAGTCGTCGTAGGTGCCACCGGCGATGATCGTGCAGCTCGGGTCGGCCGCGGCACGGTCGATCGCCGCCTTGTTCTTGGCGAACGAGCGGTCGTCGATGACGGCGCCGATGAAGTTCGACAGGTCGGTGACGTCACCCATGGTGATGCCGTCGACCTCGGCCGCGAACTCCTCCTTGAAGCCGTCGTTCCAGATGGACGCCGGGATGTACGCGCGCGAGGACGCGGAACACTTCTGGCCCTGGAACTCGAAGGAGCCGCGGGTCAGCGCGGTCTTCAGGATCGCGCGGTCGGCGCTGGGGTGCGCGACGACGAAGTCCTTGCCGCCGGTCTCGCCGACGATCCGCGGGTAGGAGCGGTACTTCTCGATGTTGGTGCCGACCGTCTTCCACAGGTGCTGGAAGGTCCGGGTCGAGCCGGTGAAGTGGATGCCGGCCAGGTCGCGGTGGTTCAGGGCCACCTCGGAGACGGCGATGCCGTCACCGGTCACCAGGTTGATGACGCCCTTCGGCAGGCCGGCCTCCTCCAGGAGCTCCATGAGGAGCACGGCGGAGTGGGTCTGCGTCGGGGACGGCTTCCAGACCACCACGTTGCCCATGAGGGCGGGGGCGGTGGGCAGGTTGCCGGCGATGGCCGTGAAGTTGAACGGCGTGATCGCGTAGACGAAGCCCTCGAGCGGGCGGTGGTCCAGACGGTTCCACACACCCGGGGAGTTCGCCGGCGGCTGCTCGGCGAGGATCTGGCGGGCGTACGCCACGTTGAAGCGCCAGAAGTCGACGAGCTCGCACGGGGTGTCGATCTCGGCCTGCTGGGCGGTCTTCGACTGGCCGAGCATGGTGGACGCGGCCAGCGTCTCGCGCCACGGGCCGGCCAGCAGCTCGGCGGCGCGCAGGATGATCGCGGCACGGTCGTCGAAGGACATCGCGCGCCAGGCCGGGGCCGCGGCCAGGGCCGCGTCGATCGCGTCCTGGGCGTCCTGCTCGGTGGCGCCGCGGAAGGTGCCGATGACGGCCGCGTGGTTGTGCGGCTGGACGACCTTGAACTCCTCGCCGCCGCCGAGGCGCTTCACGCCGCCGATGGTCATCGGCAGCTCGCGCGGGTTCTCGGCCAGCTCCTTGAGCTTGACCTCAAGACGGAGGCGCTCGGCAGAACCGGGGGCGTAGCTGTGCACCGGCTCGTTGACCGGAGCGGGGACCTGGGTGACAGCGTCCATGAGTCTCGTAACTCCTTGTGAGAGGTGGGCTCAGCCCTTGGTGAGGATGGAGCGGACGAAGAACAGCAGGTTGGCCGGCTTCTCCGCGAGGCGGCGCATGAAGTAGCCGTACCAGTCGGTGCCGTAGGCGGTGTAGACGCGCATGCGGTGGCCCTCGGCGGCGAGGCGGTTCTGCTCCTCGCTGCGGATGCCGTACAGCATCTGGAACTCGTACTCGTCCAGCTTGCGCCCGGCGCGGCGGGCCAGCTCCTGGCCGATGGAGATCAGGCGCGGGTCGTGCGAGCCGATCATCGGGTAGCCCTCGCCGTCCATGAGGATCTTCATGATCCGGACGTACGCCTTGTCGATCTCGGGCTTGTCCTGGATGGCGACGGAGGCGGGCTCCTTGTAGGCACCCTTCACGATCCGGACGCGGGAGCCGTTCGCGGCGAGGCGGCGGGCGTCGTCCTCGGTGCGGAAGAGGTAGGCCTGGATGACGCAGCCGGTCTGCGGGAAGTCCTTCCGCAGCTCCTCGTGGATGGCGAACATCGAGTCGAGGGTGGTGTGGTCCTCGGCGTCCAGGGTGACGGTGGTGCCGATCTCGGCGGCGGCCTCGACGACCGGGCGCACGTTCGCGAGGGCCAGCTCGTGGCCGTTCTCGAGCGACTGGCCGAACATCGACAGCTTCACGGACATCTCGGCGCGCTCGCCGAGGCCCAGCTCCTTGAGGCGGCCGATGAGCTCCAGGTAGGCGTCCCGGGCGGCGTACGACTGCTCGACGGTGGTGATGTCCTCGCCGACGACGTCGAGGGTGACCTCCAGGCCGCGGTCGCTCAGCTCGGAGACGATCGGGACGACGTCGTCGACCGTCTCGCCGGCGATGAAGCGGGCGACGACCTGCTTGGTCCCGGGGGCGGCCGACACGAGACGGCGCATCTTGTCGCTGCGCGACGCGGCGAGGATCACGGGACCCAGCACGGGGCACCTCCAGAAAGGCAGAAGTAGAAACGGGGCCGTACCAGGATCAAAGCAACGAACCGGGAACAGCACGGAGAACCACCGTGAAACCTATGGATCGCTCCGATCCTCTGCCATCGACAGCTGTCACGCATCCGTGCGCGGCGCCTCATACACATGTCTGAAGGGGTGCGAGAATGGTGCCGTGAAGGGCGATTACCAAGAACTGGTCGACGAGATCTCCGCGCTCCTCGGCGCCCCGGCGACGCTGGAGAACCGCGACTTCGGACTGATCGCCTTCGGGGCGCACGACAGCGACGACGACACCGCGATGGACCCCGTCCGCACCCGCTCGATCCTGACCCGGAAGTCGACGCCGGCGGTCCGCGCCTGGTTCGAGGGCTTCGGCATCACCCGCGCCACCGGCCCGGTCCGCATCCCCGCCGCCCCGGACGCGGGGGTCTTCCGGGACCGCATCTGTCTTCCGGTACGCCATCGGGGGGTCGTCCTCGGGTACGTCTGGCTGCTCGACGCCGAGCCCGGCCCCTCGCCCGAGCGGCTGGCCGCCGCGATGGACGTCGCCGCCCGCATCGGCGACCTCCTCGCCGACGAGGAGCGGGCGGGCGCCGACCTCTCCCGCGAGTTCGTCGCGGTGCTGACCGCCGGGCGCGGCTGGCAGAGCGACATGGCCGTCGCGGCCCTCCGGGCTGCCCTCGGCCCCAGCGCGGACGGCCTCCACACGGTCGTCTGCGTGACCCCCTGGCAGGGCGAGGCCCCCTCGATCCGCGCCGTCCCCGGGGCGGCGGCGGTCGCCACCCTCCCGGAGAGCGAGTCCCTCGCCGTTCTCGTACGGCTGCGCACGGCCGAGGACCTCTCCCCCGCCCACACCGCCGCCGAGCGGCTCCGCGGCGGCACCCCGGCCGGTATCGCGACCCCCCGCCGGGGCCTCACGGACCTCCCGGCGGCCTGGCGCGAGGCCAGCACCTCGGCCCGTGCCGCCACCGCGCAGCCCTCGCTTGGCCCGGTCGCGGAGTGGGCCCGGATCGGCCCGTACCGGCTGCTCGCGGCGCTCTACCACCCCGAGATCGACCCGGCCGTGGCGCCGCTGCTGGCCCCCGTCCACGCCGAACTGGCCCGCACCGCCGAGGTGTTCCTCGACAACGCCGGCCAGGCGGGCCGCACGGCCGCGGCCCTCGGCATCCACCGCCAGACCCTCTACTACCGCCTCTCCCGGGTCGAGCAGCTCACCGGCCTCGACCTCGACGACGGCGAGGACCGCCTCCTCCTCCACATGTCCCTGAAGTCGGCCAAGCTGTAGGCGGATCCGCCCGGAGGACGGCCGGCACGCCGGCACTTCGGCCGGGAGGTAGTCCTTCCGGCCGAGGGGTTCTCAGGGAGATGTCCGGGCCGGTCCCCGATACCCCCGGGCGACCGGGCGCCCTACCGTCGTCAGTGGGTGACCGGAGCAGGTGAGGGGGCGTCATGAAGGCGTGGGTGCAGGACCGTTACGGATCGGCGGACGTGCTGGAGTTCGCGGAGGTCGAGAGGCCCGTGCCGCGCGCGGGCGAGGTGCTCGTCCGCGTCCACGCGGCCGCCGTGAACGCGGCGGACTGGCACCTGATGCGGGGCGATCCGTACGTGGCCCGGCTCGCCCTCGGCCTGCGAAGACCGAAGGAGCGGATCCGGGGCAGGGACTTCGCGGGCCGCGTCGAGGCCGTGGGCCCCGGGGTGGCCGGTCTGCGCCCCGGCGACGAGGTCTTCGGGGAGGCCCCCGGGACCTTCGCCGAGTACGTCTGCGCCCGGGAGGCGGCGACCGAGCGCAAGCCCGCCGGGCTGACCTTCGAGCAGGCGGCGGCGCTACCGCTCGCGGGCAACACCGCCCTGATGGGACTGCGGGATCTGGGGAAGATCCGGCCGGGCCTGAAGGTCCTCGTCAACGGCGCTTCGGGCGGGGTCGGGACCTTCGCCACGCAGCTCGCGAAGGCGTTCGGCGCCGAGGTGACGGGGGTGTGCAGCGCCCGGAACGCCCAGCTGGTCCTGGGCCTGGGCGCCGACCGGGTGATCGACTACTCCCGGGAGGACTTCACCACCGGCCAGGACCGCTACGACCTGGTCCTGGACCTGGTGGGCAACCGCTCCCTCGGCGAGCTCCGCCGGGTCCTCTCCCCCACCGGCGTGGTCGTCCTCTCCGGCGGCGGCGTCTTCGAGGGCGGCAGCGTCTTCGGGCCGATGGGACTGATCCTCCAGGGGCAGCTGCGCTCCCTGTTCTCCGGCGGGCGGATCCGCGTCCTCACGGCCGTGCCCTCCCGGGAGAACCTGGCGGCGCTGCGCGAGTTCGCCGAGGACGGTCGCGTCACCCCGGTGATCGAGCGGACCTATCCGCTGGCCGAGGCGGCGCGGGCCCTCCGGTACGTCGAGGAGGAGCACGCCCGCGCGAAGGTGGTCCTCAGCTGTCCTCCCCCATCAGGACCTTGAGCCCGGCGGTGAGGTCGTCGGCGGTCGGCGCGGTCTCCGGGTCGACCATCCACTGGATCATCACGCCGGTGGCGAGCGCCTGACAGAGGAGTCCCGCGACCCGGGCCTTCTCGGGGTCGGCCTCGGGGTCGAGGCCGAGGAAGCCCTCGGCCATGCCGAGCCGGCCCTCGCGCTGCGGCTCCTTGATGGCGTCCCGCAGCTTCTCGTCGTCGTCGAGGCGGGTGACGATCTCGGTCTGGAGCTTCCAGACCTGCCGGCTCGCCTCGGCCGCGCCGATGACCTGCTCCCAGACGGCGTGGAAGCGGGCGTACGGGTCGGCCGGCAGCTCCCGCTTCTCCTCGCCGGAGCCGGCGGGGCCGACCCGCTGCCCCCACTCCTCGGTGAGGGCGAGGAAGGCCTGCTGGAGCAGGGCGTCCTTGGAGCCGTAGTGGTAGCCGATGGAGGCGAGGTTGGTGCCGGACGCGGCGACGATGTCGCGCGCCGTGGTCCGCCCGTACCCCTTCTCCAGGAGGCAGCGCTTGGCACCGTCGAGCAGGTCTTCCTTGTGTCCCATGACAGCACTGTACCCGGCCGATAGACAATCGTGTAAGACGTCTGTCTATCGACCGGGTACGGGTACCGATCAGGGGCCGTGCGTCAGATCAGGTTGACCGAACGGGCCGAGGCGGCGCCGATCTCCTGCGCGATCTCCGCGATCACCGGCGCCGGGACCGTGTCGTCCACGGTGAGCACGACGAGGGCCTCGCCGCCCTCCTCCGCGCGCGCCACCTGCATCCCGGCGATGTTCAGACCGGCCTCGCCGAGGATCCGGCCGACCGTGCCGACGACACCCGGGCGGTCCTCGTAGCGCAGCACGATCATGTGGTCGGCGAGCGCCAGGTCCACGTCGTACTCGCCGACGGCGACGATCTTCTGGAGGTGCTTGGGGCCGGCCAGCGTGCCGGAGACCGCGACCTCCTCGCCGTTCGCCAGCGTGCCGCGCACGGTGACGACGTTGCGGTGGTCGGGCGACTCGGAGCTGGTCGTCAGGCGCACCTCGACACCGCGCTCCTGCGCGAACAGCGGGGCGTTGACGTACGAGACGGTCTCGTCGACGACGTCCTCGAACACGCCCTTGAGCGCGGAGAGTTCGAGCACCTTCACGTCGTGCTGGGTGATCTCGCCGTAGACCTCGACGTCGAGACGGGCCGCGACCTCGCCGGCGAGCGCGGTGAAGATCCGGCCGAGCTTCTCGGCCAGCGGCAGACCGGGCTTCACGTCCTCGGCGATAACACCGCCCTGGACGTTGACCGCGTCCGGGACCAGCTCGCCCGCGAGCGCCAGGCGCACCGACTTGGCGACGGCGATGCCGGCCTTCTCCTGGGCCTCGTCCGTGGAGGCGCCGAGGTGCGGGGTGCAGACGACCTGGTCGAGCTCGAAGAGCGGGGAGTCCGTGCAGGGCTCCTTCGCGTACACGTCGAGACCGGCACCGGCGACCCGGCCCTCCTTGAGGGCGGTGTACAGCGCGGCCTCGTCGACGATCCCGCCGCGCGCGGCGTTGACGATGCGGACCGAGGGCTTGACCTTGTGCAGCGCCTCGTCGCCGATGAGACCGATGGTCTCCGGGGTCTTCGGCAGGTGGACGGTGATGAAGTCGGCGACCTCCAGGAGCTCGTCCAGGGCCAGCAGCTTCACCCCCATCTGGGCGGCGCGGGCGGGCTGCACGTAGGGGTCGTACGCGACGATCTTCATGCCGAAGGCCGACATGCGCTGGGCGACCAGGACGCCGATGCGGCCGAGGCCGACGACACCGAGCGTCTTCTCGCTCAGCTCGACGCCCGTGTACTTGTTGCGCTTCCACTCGCCGTTCTTCAGCGCGGTGTTGGCCTGCGGGATGTTGCGCGCGGTGGCGACCAGCAGACCGCACGCGAGCTCGGCGGCGGTGACGATGTTGGAGGTCGGGGCGTTCACGACCATGACGCCGGCCTTGGTGGCGGCGGAGACGTCGACGTTGTCCAGTCCGACACCGGCACGGGCGACGACACGGAGCTTGTTCGCGGCGGCGAGGGCCTCGGCGTCGACCTTGGTCGCGGACCGGACCAGGATCGCGTCCACGTCCGCGATGGCGGGGATCAGCTCGGCGCGGTCCGCGCCGTTGCAGTGCCGGATCTCGAAGTCCGGGCCCAGCGCGTCGACGGTGGCGGGCGACAGCTCTTCAGCGATGAGTACGACAGGTTTCGAGCTCACGTGAGTCCTCACAGGTCCAGTGCGGACGGCCGTCCCGACGGCCGCAGGCGGTGGAGGGGGCTTGCCGCGTGAAAGCGCACGACGCTGTGGGCCTGACGCGTATGTTGTTGAGAAGTGTAGTGGTGCGTCGGCGCACTTCATGCGCCTCGTTGGAAGGATCACCCGTCCGTGGTTGGACGGGGTGTCCAACGATGTGGCGAGGGGCCGGACACACTGTCCGCCCCCCCGCCGAAGGCTTACGCCTCCTCGTCGTTCACCCAGCTCATGAGCTTCCGCAGCTCCTTGCCGGTGGTCTCCAGGAGGTGGTTCTCGTCCTGGGTCTTGTACTCGTTGTACTTCTTCAGGCCGCCGTGGTACTCGGCCATCCACTCCTTGGCGAAGGTGCCGTCCTGGATCTCCGCGAGGACCTTCTTCATCTCCGCCTTGGTGGCGTCGGTGATGATCCGCGGGCCGGTGACGTAGTCGCCCCACTCGGCGGTCTCGGAGACCGACCAGCGCATCTTCTCCAGGCCGCCCTCGTACATGAGGTCGACGATGAGCTTCAGCTCGTGGAGGCACTCGAAGTACGCGATCTCCGGCTGGTAGCCGGCCTCGGTCAGGGTCTCGAAGCCCGCCTTGACCAGCGCCGCGGTGCCACCACAGAGGACGGCCTGCTCACCGAACAGGTCGGTCTCCGTCTCCTCCTTGAAGGTGGTCTTGATGACGCCGGCGCGGGTGCCGCCGATGCCCTTGGCGTACGAGAGCGCCAGCGCGAAGGCGTTGCCGGTCGCGTCCTGCTCGACGGCGGCGATGCACGGAACGCCGCGGCCCTCCTCGTACTGACGGCGGACCAGGTGGCCCGGGCCCTTCGGGGCGACCAGGGCGACGTCGATGCCCGCGGGGACCTCGATGAAGCCGTAGCGGACGTTGAGGCCGTGGCCGAAGAAGAGCGCGTCGCCCTCCTTCAGGTTGTCCTTGATGGACTCCTCGTAGACCTTGGCCTGGATCGGGTCCGGGGTCAGGATCATGATGAGGTCGGCCTCGGCCGCGGCCTCGGCGACGGACACGACGCGCAGGCCCTGCTCCTCGGCCTTGGCCTTGGACTTCGAACCCTCCTGGAGACCGACGCGGACGTCGACACCGGAGTCACGGAGCGACAGCGCGTGGGCGTGGCCCTGGCTGCCGTAGCCGATCACCGCGACCTTGCGGCCCTGGATGATGGACAGGTCGGCATCGTCGTCGTAGAACAGCTCGGCCACTGGAAATCTCCTTGAGGTGCTGGTGTTGCGTCCCACCGTACGGCGGGGAGCGCGAGGAAAGTTTTCGGGTCTCGTCAGTCGGACCGCCGGGTGGACCGGCGGTCGGCCTCCGATGACTCTCAGGCGCTGCGGTCGAGGGCCCGCAGGGACCGGTCCGTGATGGACCGGGAACCACGCCCTATGGCGATCGTGCCGGACTGCACGAGCTCCTTGATGCCGAACTGCTCCAGCATCTTGAGCATCGCTTCGAGCTTGTCACTCGAACCGGTGGCTTCGATGGTGACCGCCTCGGGCGAGACGTCCACGGTCTTGGCGCGGAACAGCTGGACGATCTCGACGATCTGGGAGCGGGTCTCGTTGTCGGCGCGGACCTTCACCAGGACGAGCTCGCGCTGGATCGCAGCGCTGGGCTCGAGTTCGACGATCTTCAGGACGTTGACCAGCTTGTTGAGCTGCTTGGTCACCTGCTCGAGGGGCAGGTCCTCGACATTGACCACGATGGTGATGCGGGAGATGTCGGGGTGTTCGGTGACACCGACGGCGAGCGAGTCGATGTTGAAGCCTCGGCGGGAGAACAGCGCGGCGATCCTGGCGAGGATGCCGGGCGTGTTCTCGACGAGAACGGAGAGCGTGTGCTTGGTGGACATGTCTGGGTCTCTTCCTTTTCGCTCTGCTCGCTCAGTCGTCTTCGCCGTCGCCGAAGTCGGGGCGGACGCCCCGCGCGGCCATGACCTCGTCGTTGGAGGTGCCGGCGGCGACCATCGGCCAGACCTGGGCGTCCTCGTGGACGATGAAGTCGATCACGACCGGGCGGTCGTTGATGGCGTTGGCCTCGGCGATGACCTTGTCCAGGTCGGCCGGGTCCTCACAGCGCAGGGCGACACAGCCCATGGCCTCGGAGAGCTTGACGAAGTCGGGGACACGGGTGCCCTTGTTCGCCTGGACGTCGTCCGGGCCGGAGTGCAGGACGGTGTTCGAGTAGCGCTGGTTGTAGAAGAGGGTCTGCCACTGGCGGACCATGCCGAGGGCGCCGTTGTTGATGATGGCGACCTTGATCGGGATGTTGTTCAGGGCGCAGGTGGTGAGCTCCTGATTGGTCATCTGGAAGCAGCCGTCGCCGTCGATGGCCCAGACCGGGCGGTCCGGCAGGCCGGCCTTGGCACCCATCGCGGCGGGGACCGCGTACCCCATCGTGCCGAGGCCGCCCGAGTTCAGCCAGGTCGCCGGCTGCTCGTAGTCGATGAAGTGGGCGGCCCACATCTGGTGCTGGCCGACGCCCGCGGTGAAGATCGTGCCCTCGGGGGCGAGCTGACCGATGCGCTGGATGACCTGCTGCGGCGAGAGGCTGCCGTCCTCCGGCAGGTCGTAGCCGAGCGGGTAGGTCTCGCGCCAGCGGCTCAGGTCGCTCCACCAGGCGGCGTAGTCGCCCTTGTTGCCCTCGTTGTGCTCGGCCTGAACGGCCTGGATCAGGTCGGCGATGACCTCGCGGGCGTCACCGACGATCGGGACGTCGGCGGCGCGGTTCTTGCCGATCTCGGCCGGGTCGATGTCCGCGTGGACGATCTTGGCGTACGGGGCGAAGCTGTCGAGCTTGCCGGTGACGCGGTCGTCGAAGCGGGCACCGAGGGCGACGATCAGGTCGGCCTTCTGCAGCGCGGTGACGGCCGTGACCGAGCCGTGCATGCCGGGCATGCCGACGTGCAGCGGGTGGCTGTCGGGGAAGGCGCCGAGGGCCATCAGGGTGGTGGTGACCGGGGCGCCGGTCAGCTCGGCCAGGATCTTCAGCTCGGCGGTCGCGCCGGCCTTGATGACACCGCCGCCGACGTACAGGATCGGGCGCTTCGCGGCGGAGATCAGCTTCGCGGCCTCGCGGATCTGCTTGGCGTGCGGCTTGGTCACCGGGCGGTAGCCGGGCAGGTCGGTCTGCGGCGGCCAGCTGAAGGTGGTCTTCGCCTGGAGCGCGTCCTTGGCGATGTCGACCAGAACCGGGCCGGGGCGGCCGGAGGCGGCGATGTGGAAGGCCTCGGCGATCGTCCGCGGGATGTCGTCGGCCTTGGTGACCAGGAAGTTGTGCTTGGTGATCGGCATCGTGATGCCGCAGATGTCCGCCTCCTGGAAGGCGTCCGTGCCGATGGCCTTGGAAGCGACCTGACCGGTGATCGCGACGAGCGGGACGGAGTCCATGTACGCGTCGGCGATCGGGGTGACGAGGTTGGTCGCCCCCGGACCCGAGGTCGCCATGCAGACGCCGACCTTGCCGGTCGCCTGGGCGTAGCCGGTGGCGGCGTGGCCCGCGCCCTGCTCGTGGCGGACCAGGATGTGGCGCACCTTCTCCGAGTCCATCATCGGGTCATAGGCCGGGAGGATGCAGCCGCCGGGGATGCCGAAGACGGTGTCGGCGCCCACTTCCTCGAGAGAGCGAATGAGGGACTGCGCACCCGTGACGTGCTCGACGGTGGTGGCGGGCTGCGCGCCGCCGCGGGGGCGCGGCTGCGGATGGTGCCCGGTGGCCTGGTCGCTCATCAGCATCTCTTCTCGAAGCAGAGGGTTTTTGCGGGGTGTTTTGCGCGGGTTTGCATCGGCTTTGGAGTGGGCCGGTGCAACAAAAAACCCCTCGTGCCGTGAGGCAAGCGAGGGGAGCGCGTCGGGTGCGTTCTCAGCGGGGCCTACGGGGGCCCTGCCTCAGCCGACGCGCTTTCCAAGTACGAGAATTCGGGTGCGCATGGCACTGACCCTCCCTCTCGGCCCTCACCACTGTCAAGTGGGTGGGACGGGCGTCTCAGTATTTGAGCGGATCGGGGGACGATTTCCGGCCGGTACGGGGACCCCGCCGGGCAGCGGGTACTCGTCCCGCACGAGGGCCCTGCGCAGCCGGTACTCGTCCAGCGGGCCCGAGAAGGCCATGCCCTGGGCGTGGCCGCAACCCATCGCACGCAGGGCGACGACCTGCTCCGGCACGTCGACGCCGTCGGCGATGGTCTGCATCCCGAGCTCGCCGGCGATGCCGAGCACGCCCCGCGTGATCTTGCGGAGCCGCGCGGACTCGACGACGCCCTCGACGAGTCCCCGGTCCAGCTTCAGTATGTCGACCGGAAGCCGCCGCAGGGCGTTGATCGCCACGTGTCCGCTGCCGAATCCGTCGAGCGCGATCCGCACCCCGAGCCTGCGCAGGGTCACCAGACGCTGTTCGAGCTCTTCGAGCGGGGTCCTCGCGTCGCTGTCGGCGAGCTCGATGATCAGCGAGCCGGACGGCAGCCCGTGCCGGGTCAGCAGGGACTCGACCGAGCCGAGCGGCACCGAGCGGTCCAGGAGGCGGCGGGCGGAGAGCCGGATGCAGACCGGGGTCAGGTGGCCGATCCCGGCCCGCTCGGCGGCCTGCTCGACGGCCTCCTCTAGGAGCCAGCGGCCGAGCTCGGCGGTGCGCTCCCCGTCGTCGGTGACCCGGAGGTACTCGGCCGGGGTGAAGAGGATGCCCTGGGTGGAGCGCCAGCGCGCCTGGGCGCTGACGGCGGTGATCCGCCCGGTGGCGAGGTCGACGACCGGCTGGTGGAGCAGGGCGAACTCGCCGTCGTGGAGTGCGGAGCGCAGTCGGGCGGCCAGCTCGGTGCGGCGGACGACCTCGGCCTGCATCTGGGGCGCGTAGAGCTCGACGCGGTCCTTGCCGGCGGCCTTGGCGCGGTACATCGCCAGGTCGGCGTTGCGCAGGAGGTCGCCTGCCTCGATGCCGGGCTCGGCGAAGGCGACGCCGATGGAGGCGGCGACCCGCACTTCGTTGCCGCCGTCGACGCGGTACGGCTGGGAGAGCGTGAGCCGGAGCCGGTCGGCGATCTCCTGGACCTGGTTGCGGCGGGCGGCCTGGTCGCGTCCGCCGTCGCCGAGGATGAGGGCGGCGAACTCGTCGCCGCCGAGCCGGGCGGCCGTGTCCCCGGCCCGTACCGAGTCGTGGAGGCGGCGGGCGGCCTGGACAAGGAGGTCGTCGCCGGCCTGGTGGCCGAGGCGGTCGTTGACCGCCTTGAAGCCGTCGAGGTCGATGAAGAGCACGGCCGTGCCGGGGTCGGAGGAGCGGCGGCCGCCGAGCGCCTGCCGGACCCGCCGGGTGAACAGCGCGCGGTTGGGCAGGTCGGTGAGCGGGTCGTGCTCCGCGTTGTGCTGCAACTGGGCCTGGAGCCGTACGCGTTCGGTCACGTCCCGGCTGTTGAAGATCAGGCCGCCCTGGTGCCGGTTGACGGTCGACTCCACGTTGAGCCACTCGCCGCGGCCGGAGCGGAAGCGGCACTCGATCCGGGTGGTGGGCTCCTCGGCGGGCGAGACGGCGAGGAAGCGCCGGACCTCGTGGACGACGGCGCCGAGGTCCTCGGGGTGGATGAGGGAGGCCAGTTCGGAGCCGATGAGGTCGTCGGCCTCGCGCCCGTACACCCCGGTCGCGGCCGGGCTGACGTAGCGCAGTATCCCGGTCGGCGCGGCGATCATGATGACGTCGCTGGAGCCCTGCACGAGTGACCTGAAGTGGTTCTCCTTCTGGGCCAGTTCGTGGGTGAGCGCGATGTTGTCGAGGAGCATGATGCCCTGGCGCACGACGAGGGCCAGGACCACGGTGCAGCCGGTCAGGACGACGACCTTGTCGACCCGGCGCCCCTCCACGACGTTGTACAGGATGCCGAGGGTGCAGACCGCCGCGGCGAGGTACGGCGTGAGGGCGGCGAGCGAGCCCGCGACGGGACGGCTGTGCAGCAGCGGGCCCCGCGCGGGCACGGCGCTGTCGGGCAGCCGGCGCACGCCCCAGGGCGCGTAGGCCAGGAGCAGCGAGCCCGCGAACCAGCCGGCGTCGAGCAGCTGGCCCGAGGCGTAGTTCTCGCGGAGCAGCGGCGAGGTGAACAGGGCGTCGCACAGCACCGTCAGGGCCAGCGCGGCGATGGCGGTGTTGGTCGCCGATCTGTTCGCCTGCGAGCGCCGGAAGTGCAGCACCAGGACCATGCTGACGAGCACGATGTCGAGCAGCGGGTACGCGAGCGACAGCGCGGCCTGGGCGACGGGCTCGCCCTCGAAGTGGGCCGTGCGGGCGAGGGCCAGGCTCCAGGAGAGCGTGAGCAGCGAGCCCCCGATGAGCCAGGCGTCGAGCCCCAGGCACACCCAGCCGGCCCGGGTGACGGGCTTCTTGGCGAGGACGAGGAGGCCGACGATGGCGGGCGGAGCGAAGAGTAAGAAGAAGAGGTCGGCGACGGAGGAGTCCGGCACCTCGGCGCGGAGCACCACCTCGTACCAGCCCCACACCGCGTTGCCCGAGGCGGCCATGAACGAGGAGAAGGCGAAGAGCAGCCAGGCGGGGCGCGCGGTGCCGTGGTGGGCGCGCCCGTAGAGGAAGCAGGAGACCGCGGCGGTGAGCGCGGCGGCACTGAGCCCGAAGTCGCCCATGAACAGCGCGAGCCGCGGCGAGCCCCAGCCGAGCGAGGCGCCCGTCGTGTAGCCCGCGCAGATCAGGCCCAGGGCGATCTGGGCGAGGACGGAGCCGACGCCGGGGCGCCCGGGGTCGGGGTGCCCGGAGCCGCCGCCACCGCCGACGGGACGGCGGGTGATGACCGCCCCGGGGGCGCTCACCGGGTCCTCCGGCGGCGCACCACCGCATCCTGCCGCTTCGTGCGGGCGCGCCGACGGCTCGTCGAAGCTCCCGGGGGCGTGCCCGTCGCAGTCGCCGGGACCCGCGTCCGGGAGCGGGGCGCCGTGGCTCTCGCCGCCGCGCCCGGCTCCCGTGTGCGGTCCGGTGCCGGGCGGTCCGTCGGCGTGGGGCGCGCGGTGCGGCGCGGCCTGGTCCGGTACCGATCGTGCGAGGCCGGTGGCGAGGCGTGGAAGGCTTGCCGACGGCGGCGTCGCCGCGTCGGATCGTCGGTCTTTCGGCCGTGCTTCACCCGTCGCCCCCCTCGGAATCTGATGACCCGTCACTTCGCTCCCCAGCGTCAGCCCTTACTCGACGCAGTCCCCCGCCCCCGGACGATACACCAGGACCGTCACTCAGGGACAGGGTCGCAGTACTCTCAGTGACGACCAGGGGGCTTGCGCGCGGCGCGTGTCGGGGGCGCGCTTCACCCGTCCGGCCCCCTCGGGGCCGGTGCCGCTCAGTCGGTGGTGAGGATGACGTTGACCGGCTCCTCACCTGCGGCGAACCGCCGCAGCTGCCCGGCGATCAGTCGCTTCGCACGCGGCATGAAGGCCGAAGTGGAACCTCCCACATGGGGACTGATCAGCACACCGGGAGCGTGCCACAAGGGGTGCCCGGCGGGCAGCGGTTCCGGGTCGGTGACATCCAGTGCCGCCGTGACGCGGCCGCTCTCGACCTCCTTGAGCAGCGCGGCCGTGTCGACGACCGGCCCCCGGGCCACGTTCACCAGGAGCGCCCCGTCCTTCATCCGCGCCAGGAAGCCGGCGTCGGCGAGGTGGTGCGTGTCGGGCGTGAGCGGAGTGGAGAGGACGACCACGTCCGCCTCGGGCAGCAGCGCCGGCAGGTCCGCGAGGGCGTGGACCTGGCCGCGCTCCGTGGTGCGCGCGGAGCGTGCGACGCGCGCCACCCGCGCGCACTCGAAGGGCGCGAGCCGGTCCTCGATGGCGGCGCCGATCGACCCGTACCCCACGATCAGGACGGACTTGTCGGCGAGGGCCGGGTAGAAGCCGGCCCGCCACTCCTCGGCGTCCTGGCCCCGCACGAACCCGGGGATGCCGCGCAGCGAGGCGAGGATCAGCGCCAGCGTGAGCTCGGCCGTGCTGGCCTCGTGGACGCCCTTCGCGTTGCACAGCGCGACGCCCGGCGGCAGCAGCCCGAGGCCGGGTGTGACGTGATCGATACCCGCGGACAGGGTCTGCACCACCCGGACCGAGGTCATCGCGGCCAGTGGCCGTACGGCGATCTCCGACCCCTTCATGTACGGCACCACGTAGAAGGCGCAGCGCGCCGGATCGGCCGGGAACTCGGGCCCGCCGTCCCAGAAGCGGTAGTTCAGGCCCGACGCGCCCGGAGCGGGGAGTCCCTCGATCTCGTCCGCGGGAACCGGAAGCCACACGTCGGCGGCCGTCTCTTCGAATCTCATGACCGGGAGGCTATGCGAAGAATCCCGCGCGCCATTGGTTACTTTGGGGGACGGCACAGGGAGGGGTACCGGCAGGTGGAGCGCAGGACTATCGGGGCGACGGCGCTCGACGTGGGTGCGATCGGCCTGGGGTGCATGCCGATGAGCTGGGCGTACAGCCGTTCGCAACAGCGGGGAGACCGCTCGCTGCGGACCGTGCACACGGCACTCGACGCCGGGGTGAGCCTGCTCGACACCGCCGACATGTACGGGCCGTTCACCAACGAGCTGCTGGTGGGGCGGGTGTTGAAGGAGCGTCGGGCGGAGGTCTTCGTCTCGACGAAGGTCGGACTGCTCGTCGGCGACGGCGGCGGGCGGCGGCACGTGGTCGCCAACGGCAGGCCGGGATACGTGCGTCGGGCCTGCGACGCCTCGCTGCGCCGGCTCCAGACCGATGTGATCGACCTCTACCAGCTGCACCGCGCCGACCCCGAGGTGCCGGTCGAGGAGACCTGGGGCGCCATGGCCGACCTCGTGTCGGCCGGCAAGGTGCGGGCGCTCGGTCTGTGCGCCGTCGGCGCCAGGTCGGCCCGCCGGGGCGCGGCGGGTGCGGGCCGTGACGGGTACGAGGGAACGATCCGCCAACTGGAGCGGATCCAGCAGGTGTTCCCGGTGGCGGCGGTCGAGGCCGAGCTGTCGGTGTGGTCGCAGGAGGCGCTGGCCCGACTGCTGCCGTGGTGCACGGCACGGGGTGTCGGCTTCCTCGCGGCGATGCCGCTGGGGAACGGTTTCCTCACCGGGACGCTGACCCCAGGCGGCGGCTTCGAACCGGACGATCCGCGCGCCCGCCACCCCCGCTTCACGGCCGAGATGATGGCCGCGAACCAGCCGCTCGTGGCCGGGCTGCGGCGGGTCGCCGCACGCCACGGGGCGGACGTCACCCCGGCGCAGGTGGCGCTGGCGTGGGTGCTCGGCCGCGGCGCGCACGTCGTGCCGGTGCCGGGAGCGAAGCGCGAGCGGTGGGTGGTGGAGAACGCGCGGGCGGGCGGGCTGCGGCTGACGTCCGGCGACCTGGCGGAGATCGCCGCGCTTCCGGCGCCGCGGGGCTCCTGGGACTGAACTTCACGGTGTCCGGCGGAGGCCGGGAACCTGATCGGGTCGAGCGGTGTATCAAGAGTGAAGGGATGCCGCTCGACTCGTCGAAGGGGGACCGGACCATGAGCCGTCCTGCTGTCGTGAAAGCCCTGTGGGGCGCCGCCGTGCTGGTCCTGGTCGCCGGCTGCTCCTCCGGAAGTACCGGGGAACGGCCGGGTTCGGCTCCGCCGACGCCGCCCACCGCGTCGGCCCCCGCGCCCCCCTCGTCCGCCCGCGACGGGCGGGTGACGGTGGCCGGGACGCTCACCGAGGGCCTCAAGTCGCCCTGGGGCCTCGCCGAGCTGCCCGGCGGCGACCTGCTCGTCTCCTCGCGGGACGAGCGGACGATCACCCGGGTGGACGGACGGACCGGCGCGAAGACCGTGCTCGGCGAGGTCCCGGGGGTCGTCCCGGGCGGCGAGGGCGGGCTCCTCGGTCTCGCGGTCCGGGACGGCTGGGTGTACGCGTATCTGACGGCCGCCGATGACAACCGTGTGGTGCGCATGCGGTACGGCGGCGGGGACGGCGACCGGCTCGGCGCGCCGCAGCCGGTGCTCACCGGCATTCCGAAGGGCGTCGTGCACAACGGCGGGCGGATCGCGTTCGGCCCGGACGGCATGCTGTACGCGGGGACGGGTGAGACGGGACGGACGGGCCTCGCCCAGGACCGGTCCTCGCTCGGCGGGAAGATCCTGCGCATGACCCCGGAGGGCAGACCGGCGCCGGGCAATCCCTTCCCCGGTTCGGTGGTCTACACCTACGGCCACCGCAATGTGCAGGGAATCGCCTGGGACGCCGAAGGGCGCCTGTGGGCGGCCGAGTTCGGGCAGAACACCTGGGACGAGCTGAACCTGATCGAGCCCGGCCGCAACTACGGCTGGCCGGAGGCCGAGGGGCAGGCCGGACGCACCGGGTTCACCGACCCGGTGGCCCAGTGGCCGACCTCGGAGGCCTCCCCGAGCGGCATCGCCTACGCGCGGGGCGCGATCTGGATGGCCGCGCTCAGAGGCGAGCGGCTGTGGCGCGTGCCGCTGTCCGGGCCGAAGCGCTCGGGGGATCCGGAGGCCTACCTGACCGGCGAGTACGGGCGGCTGCGCACGGTGGTCGCGGCGGGCGGCGACCGCCTCTGGCTGGTGACCAGCGAGACCGACACCCGGGGCACGCCCGAGGCCGGCGACGACCGGATCCTCCGACTGGAGGTGAAGTGACGTGAGGTGACGTGAGGTGACGTGACGTGACGTGAGGTGACGGGGGCAGGGCGCGTCAGCGGTCTCCGAGGGTCGGGTCGAGGAGGTGGAGGCGGTGGGCGAGGGCGGCGGCCTCGCCACGGCCGGAGACGCCGAGCTTGGCGAGGATGTTGGAGACGTGGACGCTCGCCGTCTTGGGTGAGATGAACAGCTCCTCGGCGATCTGACGGTTGGTGCGGCCGGCCGCGACCAGCCGCAGGACGTCCTGCTCGCGGGGGGTGAGGCCGAAGGTGTCGTCCTCCGGCTGCTCCGGGGCCGGGGCCTGCTTCTCGGGGGCGAGGGAGAGGCGGGCGCGGGCGGCGAGGAGTTCGGTGTCCTCGCGGAGCGGGCGGGCGCCGAGGCGGACGGCCGTGGCGTGGGCCTCGCGCAGCAGGGCCGCGGCCTCCTCGCGGTGGCCGCCCTCGACGAGCAGGGCGTCGGCGAGGCGGTGCCGGGCGCGGGCCAGGTCGTGCGGGCGTTCGAGCGGCTCGAAGGCGGCGACGACCTCGGCCCAGCGGGCGGCGGTGTCCCGTCCCTCGGCGCGGGCGAGCTCCTCGGAGACGTGCCGGGAGTAGGCCTCCCAGACGGGGGCCGGGGTGGCCAGGCCGCGGACGCAGCGGCGGACCACGTCGAGCGCGGCCGCGCGGCCCTCGTCGGCGGCGGGCAGTCCGCGGCTGTCGGCCTCGGCGGTGACGGCGGTGCGGAGGAGCGGCCAGCCGTAGCGGTGGGTGCCGGGCGGGAAGCCGGTCTCCGCGGTGGCGGCGAGCCGGGCCCGGACGTCCGCGAGGCGTCCCTCGGCCGCGGCGGCGGCGACCTCGGCCTGGGTCACGGGCAGGGTGTACTGCGGGATCGGGTCGGCGGTGCCGTAGCGCTTGCGGGCCTCGGCGACGTGCTCGACGGCCTTGGCGGGCTCGCCGCGGAAGGTGGCGAGGTGGGCGAGCTGGAGGTGGGCGGTGCCGCCGGGCTTGGTGGTGCTCGCGCCGGAGCGGAGCAGCCGTTCGGCCTCCTCCTTGCTGCGGTCCCATTCGCCGAGCGAGAGGAGCGATTCGGCGAGGTTGGCGCGGATCCAGCCCGCGCTGTCGACGAGGCCGCGGGAGCGGGCCATCTCGATGCCGGTGGTGGCGATCTCCACGGCCTCGCGGGAGCGGCCGAGCGCCTCCATGGAGGAGGAGAGGTTGACGTGGGCGCGGGCGGCCTCGTGGAACTGGCCGAGGGCCATGGTCCGTTCGCGGGCCTGGTGCATCGCGGCGAGGCCGTTCTCGGTGTCGCCGGCCGAGACCATGATGGTGCCGAGGGTGATCCGGGCGTTCAGCTCGATGGGTTCGGCCTTGACGAACCGGGCGTACTCGACGGCGCGTTCGGCGGCGGCGAGGGCTTCGGGGCCGGGGTTGCGGAGCATGCCCCAGCCGGCCGCGCCGACCAGGACGGTGGCGTGGACGGCGGACGGCGGGAGGCCCTTGACCAGTTCCTGGGCGCGGGCGATCTCCGGCCAGCCGTCGCCGCGGCCGAGGTTGGACTGGAGCCTGGCCATCTCGGTCCAGAACCAGGCGGCGCGCAGCGGGTCGTGCTCGTCGGTGTCGAGGAGCCGGAGCGCGGTGCGGCAGATCTTCGCGGCCCGCTCCCGCTCTCCGCTGAGGCGGGCGGCGACGGCGGCCTCGGCGAGCAGGTCGAGGTAGCGCAGCGAGGTGGTCTCGGGGTCGCAGCCGCAGGCGGGGTAGGCGTCGGCGTAGTCGATGGGGCGCAGCGAGTCGCGCGTCTCGGCGGGGGCCTTCTCCCACAGCTCCATGGCCCGTTCGAGGAGGCCGAGCTGTTCGGCGTAGGCGTGGCGCTTGCGGGTGGCGACCGAGGCGGCGAGGACGGCGGGGAGGGCCTTGGCCGGGTCGTGTGCGTGGTACCAGTAGGTCGCGAGGCGGGTGGCGAGCTCTTCGGCGCGGACGAGCGTGGGGTCGGCTTCGAGGACCTCGGCGTAGCGCCGGTTGAGGCGGGAGCGTTCGCCGGGGAGCAGGTCGTCGCTGACGGCCTCGCGGACCAGGGAGTGGCGGAAGCGGTAGGCGTCGCCGTCCGGGACGGCGAGCAGGATGTTGGCGCCGACGCAGGCCCGGAGGGCCTCGATGAGTTCGTCCTCGGTGAGCCGGGCGACGGCGGCGAGCAGGCCGTACTCGACGGTGGAGCCGCCTTCGGCGACGATCCTGGCGACCCGCTGGGCGTCCTCGGGGAGGGTCTCGAACCGGACGAGGAGGAGGTCGCGCAGGGAGTCGCTGAGGTGGCCGACGGCGCAGCCCGCCTCGTGGGAGACGACGAGTTCCTCGACGAAGAAGGCGTTGCCGTCGGAGCGTTCGAAGACCTCTTCGACGAGGCCGGGGTCGGGTTCGGCGGCGAGGATTCCGGTGAGCTGGCGGTGCACCTCGGCGCGGGTGAAGCGGGCGAGTTCGACGCGGCGGATGGTGCGGAGCCGGTCGAGTTCGGCGAGGAGGGGGCGCAGCGGGTGGCGGCGGTGGATGTCGTCGGCGCGGTAGCTGGCGACGACCACGATCCGGCCGCGGCGCAGGGTGCGCAGGAGGTAGGTGAGCAGGTGGCGGGTGGAGGTGTCGGCCCAGTGCAGGTCTTCGAGGACGAGCACGATCGTACGGTCGGCGGCGAGCCGTTCCAGGAGCCGTACGGTCAGCTCGAAGAGGCGGCCGGTGGAGTCTTCGTCGGAGGGCTCGTGGCTGCCGGGGTCGCCCAGTTCGGGCAGCAGGCGGGCGAGTTCGCCCTGCTGGCCTTCGGCGGCGGCGGTCAGTTCCTCGGGCAGTTTGCGGCGGAGCGCGCGCAGGGCGGCGGCGAAGGGTGCGAAGGGCAGTCCGTCGGCTCCGAGTTCGACGCAGCCGCCGACGGCGACGACGGCACCCCGGTCGCAGGCGGTGTCGAGGAACTCCTCGATGAGCCGTGTCTTTCCGACGCCCGCCTCACCGCCGATGAGCAGGGCCTGGGGCTCTCCCGCGGTCGCGCGGGAGAGCGCCTCGGTGAGGGCGGTGAGTTCGCCGGCGCGGCCGACGAAGACGGGGCTGACTGACCTGGTCTCCACGGCGCCGAGCATCGCACAGCCATGCGCGTTGTCGCTCATACGGGGGTCACGCGGCCCGGACGAAGCGGCCGCGTTCCCCGCCGTTCACCTGCCCCTCCGTGCCGTGGTGCCCGTGCCGGCGGCCGAAGAGGCGCAGACCCCGGTGGGCGCCGGTGGCCTCGGCGGCCTGGTGCGAGAGGCGCTCGGCGGCGGCCTGGCGGAGGAGCTCGGCGTGGTTCATGCGCTGGAGTTCGTACTCGAACATGGTGTGCTCCCTGGTTCTTCCCGGTTTCGGTATCGCTCCTTGCGATGCCTCTACTTTCGTTTCCCAGCGGGTGCGGCGGCATCGGGCGAGTGCCGCATGTTCGGCGTACGGGGGGCCTTAGACGGTGCCCAGGGGGGCCTTAGGGCGTCTGAGGACGTGCTCAGGAGCCGGCGGTCGGGAGGCTCAGGAAGAGGTCGAAGTAGGTACCGACCGACAGGAGCAGCCCGAGGCCGCCCAGGACGGCGCCCGCGACGGCGACCGCGCGGACCCAGCCGGGGCGCCGGGGCAGGGTGAGGACGACGACCGCGACGATCAGCGCGAGCAGGGCGAAGAGGCCGTTCACCACCGCGGTGGTGTGCCAGGCGTCGCCGTAGATCTCGGAGATCTGCTGGGCCGGGGAGCCGCTCTGGGAGGTGTTGATCTGCCCGATGAGCGTCTCGCGCTCGGAGGCGACCTTGCCGGTCCACGTGCCGGTGAGCGCGACGGCGCCGAGGGCGGCGGAGACCACCGCGCCGGCGCCGGCGCCGATGCCGGTGGTCTCGGGGGCCTGCGCCGACAGGTCCGCCTCGTCGTCGAGCCCGTCCTCGTCGAGCTCGTCGAGCTCGTCGAGCTCGTCGGCGAGGTCGTCGCGCTCGTCCTGCGGACCGGCGGCGGCGTCCAGGTCGCGCTCCGCCGCCCCGGGCGCCTCGTCGCCGGCGGGCGAGGTCTTCTCTTCGGTCTTCTCGGTCGTCTTGATGTCCATGCGGCGCACGCTAGGGGGCCCACATGAGAGCGGCCTTAAGAAGCGGCCGCCGCCTTCGCCGCGCGCCATTCGGGGGCGAGGACGGCCCAGACCTCGGTGTCGGCGCGGGTGCCGCGGTAGAGGTAGTTCTCCCGCAGGACGCCGTCCCGCGTCATGCCGAGGCGGCGGGCGACGGCGATGCTCGGCTCGTTCGCCGAGGAGGCGAGCCATTCGACGCGGTGGATCCCGCGCTCCTCGATCGCCCAGTCGATGATGACCCGGCAGGCCCGGGTGATCAGGCCCTTCCCGGCGGCCGAGGGCTCCAGCCAGCAGCCGGCCTCGGCGGTGCCGTTCTCGAGGTCGAAGAGCCGGAAGAGGACGCCGCCGACGAGGGTGCCGTCGCTCCAGATGCCGTAGAGGCGCCCGGTGTCGTTCGCGGCCTTGTCGGCGTACGAGCGGAGGTAGGCGCGGGCGGAGTCGAGGTCGGCGACGTAGTCGGGGAGGGCGATGTGCCGTCCGATGAACTCCCGGCCCCGGTCCATGTGGGCGAGGAGCTCCTCGGCCTGCCAGGGCTCCAGGGGCCGCAGCTCGGCGCCGTCGTCACCCAGCGATATCGCGAACATCCTCGTTCCTCTCCTCCACGGCCTGGGCCGTCACGCGCTGTACGGGGATCTTCGCACGGGCGTCGGCGGCCTCGCGGCACTCGGGCGGCTCGATGCTGATCCTCGGCATGATCCGGTCGAGCCACTTCGGCAGCCACCAGTTCGCCCCGCCGAGCAGGTGCATGAGCGCGGGGACGAGGAGGGTGCGCAGGACGAAGGCGTCGAGGGCGACGGCCGCGGCGAGCGCGATCCCGAACATGGCGATGACCCGGTCGCCGGAGAGGACGAAGGCGAGGAAGACGGAGATCATGATGACGGCCGCGGAGTTGATCACCCGGCTGGTCTCGGCGAGCCCGACCCGGACCGCTCGCCGGTTGTCGCCGGTCTCCAGCCATTCCTCGTACATCCGGCTGACCAGGAAGACCTGGTAGTCCATGGAGAGGCCGAAGAGGACCGAGACCATGATCACGGGCAGGAAGGGCTCGATGGGTCCCGCGCTGCCGAGGCCGAGGAGTTCGCTCCCCCAGCCCCATTGGAAGATCGCCACGACGATGCCGAAGGCGGCGGCGACGGCCGCCACGTTCATGGCCGCGGCCTTGAGCGGGATGCCGAGGGAGCGGAAGGCGAGCAGCAGGAGGACGCAGCCCAGGGCGATGACGACGCCGACGAAGAGCGGCAGCTTGCCGATGATGATCTCGGCGAAGTCGTCGTAGGAGGCGGTGACGCCGCCGACGTGCACCTGGAGGGAGGTGCCGGCCTCGGCCTCGGGCAGGACGTCCTGGCGGAGCCGGTCGACGAGCTCGCTGGTGGCCTTGGACTGGGGCGAGGAGTCGGGGACGACGGTGAGGAAGGCGGTGTCGCCGGAGCCGTTGTAGGTGACCGGGGAGACGGAGGCGACCCCGCGGGTGGCGGAGAGCGTGGCCGGCAGCCGGTCGAGGGCGACCCGGTCGTCGGCGCCGTCGAGCCCGGCGACGAGGGTGAGGGGTCCGTTGACGCCCGGCCCGAAGCCGTCGGCCAGCAGGTCGTACGCCTGCCGGGTGGTCGCGGTGGCCGGGTTGTTGCCCTGGTCGGAGGTGCCCAGGTGGAGCGAGAGGGTGGGCAGCGCGAGGACGCCCATGACGACGACGGCGACGGCCCCGAGGAGCTTGGGGTGCCGCTCGACGAAGGCGGACCAGCGGGCCGCGAAGCCGGTGGGCAGCTCGGGCTGCGGCCCGTGCTCGGCGAGCGTCCGCCGTTCGCGCCGGGACAGCGCCCGCGCCCCGATGAGGGAGAGCAGGGCGGGCAGCAGGGTGACGGAGGCGGCGACCGTGAGGACGACGGTGAGGGAGGCGGCGATGGCGACGCCGTTGAGGAAGCCGAGCCGCAGGATCAGCATGCCGAGCAGCGCGATGCAGACGGTGGCCCCGGCGAAGACGACGGCGCGGCCGGTGGTGGCGACGGCGGTCTCGGCCGCCTCGGCGACGGAGCGGCCCCGTTTGAGGCCTCTGCGGTGCCGGGTCACGATGAAGAGGGCGTAGTCGATGCCGACGCCGAGGCCGACGAGCATGCCCAGCATGGGGGCGAAGTCGGCGACGGTCATCAGATGGCCGAGGAGCACGATCCCGGAGTAGGCGATGCCGACGCTGACGAGCGCGGTCGCGATGGGGAGCGCGGACGCGGCGAGCGAGCCGAAGGCGAGGAAGAGGACGACGGCCGCGACGGCGACGCCGACGATCTCGGCGACGTGCCCGCCGGGCGCCTCGGTGAGGGCGACGGCGCTGCCGCCGAGCTCGACCTGGAGTCCGTCCTCCTCGGCCGCTTTCGCCGTGTCGACGAGGGCGCGGGCCTGGGCCTCGGGGATGTCGTCGGCCTGCTCGTCGAAGGTGACGGTGGCGTAGGCGGTGTGGCCGTCCTCGCTGATCTGGCCGGTGGTGTTCCCGTACGGGGAGGTGACGGCGGCGACGCCGGGGAGCGCCGCGGCCTTGTCCAGCATCGCGGTCATGCGCTGCTCGACGGCGTCGGCGCGGACGCTGCCGCGGTCGGTGTGCCAGACGATGGTGTCGCTGTCGCCGCCAAGGCCGTGGAAGCCCCGCTCCAGGAGGGCGGTGGCGCGGCCGGACTCGGTCCCGGGGACCTCGTAGTCGTTGGAGTACGCGCTGCCGGCGAGGATCGCTCCCGTGCCGACCCCGCCGAGCGCGAGGAGCCACAGGAGGACGACGACGAGACGGTGCCGGATGCACCATCGGGCGATGGCTGCCAAAGGACGTGCTCCCTGGGTGGTTCTTGGATCTTGCACGGGGAACAGCCCGAGAAGAACGCATGACCTACGTGCGCCCACTCTTACAGCCAAACGTGATCGTTTGTCCCATTCGTGTCGATGCTCACAGCCGTGCGCGGGGGTCGGGGACCGAGGTCCCGGGACCCCCGCCCGGGCGGGTGCGGAGGCCGGGGACCGAAGCCCCTGGCCCCCGCGCCCGTCAGGGGAGTCATCCCGAGACGCTGGGACGCCCGTTCTCGATGTGTCCCATCAGCCGGCGGCGGAAGCCGTCGGGCGCGGTCACCTCGATGTCGTACCACCCGTGGGCGTCGGCGGCCGAGTGCACGACGGTACGGGTCTTCCCGGGCTTCACGGTGACGGTCCGCGTCCAGTCGGCGAGGTCGTCCTCGTCGACGTACCCGATCGGCCTGACGGTGAAGGCGACCGGCTCCGTGCCCGTGTTCCGTACGGTGAGGTGCAGGTCGCGGTCGTGGTGATCGATGCGGGAGGCCACCTCGGCGCCACCGGCCGCGGGGCCCTCGAACTCGCGGCGGAAGCCGTTCGGGCCGGTGATCGTGAAGCGGTAACGATCACCCGGAACGGGGACCGTCCACTCCGCCGTCCCCCTGACGTCCCGGTGCTGCGGGACGGCGAACTCGCCCGCGTACGGATAGAGGGCGAAGTGCGCGCTCGCCTTCCCCTTGTTGCCGAGGGTGACGCTCACCCGGCCGGCGCCGGTCGTGGCGGAGGCGTCCGGCTGGTACGGCAGCGGGCGGGCCGGGCGGACACCCGGCTCCTGCTCCGGCATCCGCTGCACGGCCGGGGGCTGCGGCCGCCAGCGGCCGGTGAACGGCGGGATCGGCCCCGGCCGGTCGACCGGCGGCTGCCTGCGGCCCCGCTTGAAGTCGAACGCGGAGGTGAGGTCGCCGGTGACGGCCCGGCGCCAGGGCGTGATGTTCGGCTCCTGGATGCCGGTGAGCCGCTCCAGGAAGCGGATCACCGAGGTGTGGTCGAAGGTCTCGGAGCAGACGTAGCCGCCGACCGACCACGGCGAGACGACCAGCAGCGGGACCCGGATGCCGAGGCCGGTGGGCTGCCCCTTCCAGCGCTCGTCGGTGTTGTCGGCGGGCGGGACCGGCGGCGGCACGTGGTCGAAGAAGCCGTCGTTCTCGTCGTAGTTGATCAGGACGACGGTGTGGCGCCACACGTCCGGGTGCGAGCCGAGGGCGTCGAGCACCTTGTAGACGAGGGTGGCGGAGGCGACCGGCGAGGAGGAGCCGGGGTGCTCGGAGTCGACCGCCGAGGGGACGAGGTAGGAGACCTCGGGGAGCGTGCCGGCGGCGACGTCGGCGCGGAAGGCGTCGGCGAGGGTGCCGGACTCGACACGGCGGAGGCCGCGCTCGAAGAGGGAGCGCTCGGCCGCGGTCAGTCCGGCGACGCCCTCCTCCAGGAGGCCGAGGAGCCTGGCCCGCTCGGTGGTGTCGTCCGTGTCGCGCACGGCGGCGTAGAACGACTCCATGTAGGTGTGCCCGCCGGTCCCGGCGAGCGCCTTGCGGGCGATCTTCTTGAAGGTGGTGAAGAACTCGATGTTGTTGTCGGTGAAGTTCTCCCACTCGGTGTACGTCTTCCAGCTCCGCCCGGCCGCTTCGAGCCGCTCGGCGTAGGTGGGCCAGCCGTAGCCGGGGTGGGTGCCCTCGGCGTAGGCGGCGTTGGTGACGGCCCGGCTGCCGTCGGCCTCGAAGCCGGTCCAGCCGGACCAGAGGTGGTTGCGGTTGGGGCTCGTCGAGGTGTGGATGGACGAGTGGTAGGCGTCGCAGATGGTGAAGGTGTCGGCGAGCTCGTAGTGCAGGGGGATGTCCTGCCGGTCGTAGTACGCCATGGTGGCGGCGGTCTTCGCCGAGACCCAGCCGTCCATCCAGCCGCCGTGCCAGGCCTTGCCGCCGCCGCCCCAGGAGTGGTCGAGGTCCCCGATGTACTGGAGGTCCTTGCGCTGGGTCTCGGCGGCGCCGCGGATCGGGAAGGGCAGCACGGTACGGCCGAGCGCGGCCGGCTGCTCGAAGACCGGCCTGCCCGAGGGCAGCTCGACGGCGTTGCGGTCGCCGAAGCCGCGGACCCCGCGGAGCGTGCCGAAGTAGTGATCGAAGGAACGGTTCTCCTGCATCAGGACCACCACGTGCCGGACCGCCGCCATCCCCCCGGCCGGGGGCTCCGCGGCCATCGCGGCCTGCAGCGACGGCGGCAGCAGCGATCCCGCCGCGGCGGCGCCCAGCGCGCCTCCGCCCAGCGCGAGCAGCCTTCTGCGGGACATCTCGGATGACAAGACCGACCTCCAGTCGACGGCCAATGGTTCGCCTTCGAGCCATTGCTTGGTACGCCGGGGACGCTAGTGATCCGGAATGACGCCGAGAAGACCCGACAGGGGCGCGACGGTGAACGTCCGACAGAACTCGACGGGGCCGGGCCACGGAACGGCCGGGGCGCCGCGGCGGCGGGGCCGCAGCCGGCAACGGTCAAGGTGACGCGGCGGGAGAACCGGTCACGTCACCGTGGGAGTCACGCAGTGGCCCGGGCCGTCCGGAAGGACGCGCTTCTCCGCGTACATGTCGACCGCGGACCCCTTGGCCGCCTGGCCCGCCCTCCAGCGCCCCTCGGCGAAGAGCGGGTGGAGACGGCCGTCGCGCGGCGCCGCGCAGTCGTGGTTGCCGACCTCGCTCGCGTAGGAGCCCAGGACGAGCTTCCCGCCCCTCGACGTGAACGTCATCTGACGCCGTACGGCGATCCGGGCCACCTCGGGAACGCCCGGGAGCACCTCGTGGCGCACGTCGGCCCGCACCAGCGGGTAGACGAAGGTGTAGTCGGCGCGCACGACCAGTTCGCCCGCCTTCGAGACCTCGTAGTCCATCGTGCCCCGCGTCCTGATGCCGCTCTCGTCCAGGTACACCTCCTCGGGGTCGAAGCGGGTGACCATGTCCTTCCGCACGGCGTCGTCGACTCCGCGCGGGTCAAGCAGGGCGAGAGCCGGTACGGGCTCGGCGCCGAGCAGGGTCCGCTCCGAGACGCCGGTCTCGGTGAGCAGCGTCTTCACGTCCCCGAGCACGGCGTCGATCTGCCGCGCCGTGAACCCTCCGGCCGGCACGGCCCCTTCGCCGTAGATCCCGTCGGCTCCCTCCGCCCAGCCGGTCGCGGGCGAGTTCCGGAACGGCATGTCGACCGAATACGGCCATTCCAGGGGCCAGATCTCCTCGCGCATCGTCGCCGCGCCGAACGGCTCGTAGGGGGGCCGCTCTCCCGTCACGTCCGCCAGCCAGACCCCGAGACCGCCGAGGGCCAGCACCCCGGCCCCGGCCGCCAGCGCGATCTTGCGGCGCCGTATCGTCCGGTCGCGCCGCAGCGCCGCCTCACGCCCCGGATCGCCGGCCTGCGCGCGGAGCCTGGAGACGTAATCCGCCGGTTCCAGTGACATGTTCCGTTTCCCTCCCCTGCCCGCCGGATCCGGCGGAGCGGAACGGAGTTTCCCATAGGGCGGCGCGGGCCGTCATCGTGGATTCCCTTCGCCGGCCGGCGGCACCCGGATCCCCCGCACAGGCATTCCAGTTTACGAAGCGCGCATTCGGGAAGCCGGGGGCGCGTCAATTCTCGGGAAATGCGCCGCAATTGCGCCGGGCAGCGCTCCGTTGCCCGGAAGCGGAATCCGCCCCTACTCTCGAATCAAGCTGCTCGGCGATGGGTTGGGGTGGAAATGAGGCTTCGACTGATTTCTCTGCACTGCACGACGACGGAGGACGACCACGGCGAGGACGAACAGCGCCTGCTGGTCAACGGGGTTCAGGTCTGGGGCGCGGAATCGCCCGGACTGAACAACGGCGACACGGCGGATCTCTCCGCCGTGCCCCTCATCGAGTTCGGCACACGAGCCCGTGTCGAACTCTTCGACGACGATTCCCCGGACGACGACGACCTTCTCGGCGTCTTTTACGCCGGCCGCTCCCACGTCGGCCAAGGAGAACTGGAGTACAAGTTCACCGAGGACGACGCCGACTACACCCTGACCTACGAGGTACTCGCCTAGGACCCGTTCACGGGCGATGGGGCGGCGCGGCTTTCCCGAGGAGGGCCGCGCCGGCTGCCCGGGCTCCGGGAATCGGCCATTCCTGATGGAGCGTTAGATTCCTCCGCCGGTCGGCTGCCAGCATGTCCGGGTCATCGAACCCTCACTCTGGAGGACTCGTGAACACCCGGCAGATCGCACGATCGCTCGTCCGTCCGGCCCTCGCGCTCGCCGCCGCCACGGCCCTGGTCCTGGGCTCCGGCGCGACCGGCTCGGCCACGGAGGAGCGGGCCCCGGCCCGCGCCTCCGCCAGGTACGTCGTACCGGGCGGCACCGTCGCCACACCGGTCCCCCGGCCCGGCGTCGACCCCAAGTCCGTCGCGCCGCTCGGGATCAACGCGTTCGGATGGATCAGGAACTACAACTCCGGCCTCTGCCTCGCCGTCCCCGGCGGCAGCCAGGCGCCCGCCGCGCAGCTGAACCAGTTCGGGTGCGGCAGCTGGGCCGACCACTACTGGGAGGTCCGCTACGAGGGCGACGGGCGCGGTGAGCGCTGGTACTCGGTCCGGAACAAGAACAGCGGCATGTGCCTGTCGGTCGACGCCGCCGGCACGGCCGACTTCGTCCGGGCCACGCAGTACCCCTGCGGCCTGTACGTGGACCAGTTCTGGGCGCTCCGCTACGACAGCGCCAAGCAGGCCAACCAGTTCGTGAACTGGAACAGCGGCAAGTGCCTGGCCGTCCTGGACGGCAGCAAGAACTCCACGGCCCCGGTGATCCAGTACACCTGCGGTGGCCAGCTCGACCACTACTGGCGCTGACGGGGGGGGCGGAACGACGACGGCGGTGCCCCGGGCCGAGGCCCGGCGCACCGCCGTCGCAAGCGGAGCCCGAGGGGATCAGCCCTCGCTGACGCCCAGCTTCTCCAGGATCAGGTCCTTGACCTTCGCCGCGTCCGCCTGGCCACGGGTGGCCTTCATGACCGCGCCGACCAGCGCGCCGACCGCGGCGACCTTGCCGCCGCGGATCTTGTCGGCGATGGCGGCGTTGCCCGCGATGGCCTCGTCGACGGCCGTGCCGAGCGCGCCGTCGTCGGAGACGACCTTCAGACCGCGCTTCTCGACGACCTCGTCCGGGGTGCCCTCGCCGGCGAGGACGCCCTCGATGACCTGACGGGCCAGCTTGTCGTTGAGGTCACCGGAGGCGACCAGGGCCGAGACCCGGGCCACGTCGGCCGGGGTGATGGCCAGCTCCTCCAGGGACACGCCCTGCTCGTTGGCGTTGCGGGCGAGCTCGCCCATCCACCACTTGCGGGCCGAGGCCGCGTCCGCGCCCGCCTCGATCGTGGCGACGATCGAGTCGACCGCGCCCGCGTTGAGGATGGCCTGCATCTCGACCTCGGACACGCCCCACTCCTCGCGGAGCCGGTTGCGGCGCACGCGAGGCAGCTCGGGGAGGCCCTTGCGGAGCTCCTCGACCCACTCGCGGGCCGGGGCGACCGGGACGAGGTCGGGCTCCGGGAAGTACCGGTAGTCCTCGGCGTTGTCCTTGATGCGGCCGGAGGTGGTGGAGCCGTCGTCCTCGTGGAAGTGACGGGTCTCCTGCACGATCGTGCCACCGGCGGTGAGCACGGCCGCGTGCCGCTGGATCTCGAAGCGCGCCGCGCGCTCCACGGAGCGGAGCGAGTTGACGTTCTTCGTCTCCGAGCGGGTGCCGAAGGTCTTGGTGCCGTTCGGGCGCAGCGACAGGTTCACGTCGCAGCGCATCTGGCCCTTGTCCATGCGCGCCTCGGAGACGCCCAGGGCGCGGATCAGCTCGCGCAGCTCGGCGACGTACGCCTTGGCGACCTCGGGGGCCCGCTCGCCCGCGCCCTCGATCGGCTTGGTGACGATCTCGATGAGCGGGATGCCGGCGCGGTTGTAGTCGAGCAGCGAGTGCGAGGCACCGTGGATGCGGCCGGTCGCGCCACCGATGTGGGTGGACTTGCCGGTGTCCTCCTCCATGTGGGCGCGCTCGATCTCCACGCGGAAGATCTCGCCGTCCTCCAGCTGGACGTCCAGGTAGCCGTTGAAGGCGATGGGCTCGTCGTACTGGGAGGTCTGGAAGTTCTTCGGCATGTCCGGATAGAAGTAGTTCTTCCGGGCGAAGCGGCACCACTCGGCGATCTCGCAGTTCAGCGCGAGGCCGATCTTGATGGCGGACTCGACGCCGATCGCGTTGACGACCGGGAGCGAGCCGGGCAGGCCGAGGCAGGTCGGGCAGGTCTGCGAGTTCGCGTCCGCGCCCAGCTCGGTCGAGCAGCCGCAGAACATCTTCGTCTTGGTGCCCAGCTCGACATGGACCTCAAGGCCCATGACGGGGTCGAACGCCGCGAGGGCCGCGTCGTACGACAGCAGTTCAGTGACAGTCACGGTGAGAATTCCCTCTGATGCCTTCGGCCTCAGCCGAACAGGACGTCGTCGTCACCGATGCGCTTGAGCTCGCGCACGAGGAGAGCGACGCCGGTGGCGATGGCGGCGGCGGACACGACGGCGTCGAGCAGCTTGAGCGTGTCGTGCTCGCTACGGGCCGCACGGCCCCGCTTGACCACGCCAAGCAGGCCGAACGCGGTGGTGCCGATGGACAGGTACGTGCCGGTCTTGGACTTCTTGAAGCCCTTGGCCTTCTGCAGTGCACTGGTACTCACAGCGACGGAGCCTCCTCGAGCAGCGGGTGCCCCCACTTTTCCACGAAGGCGGCCTCGACGGCGGCGCCGACCTTGTACAGCCGGTCGTCCTTCATGGCGGGAGCGATGATCTGCAGGCCGACCGGCAGACCGTCCTCGGGCGCCAGGCCGCAGGGCAGCGACATGGCGGCGTTGCCGGCCAGGTTGGTCGGGATGGTGCACAGGTCCGCGAGGTACATCGCCATCGGGTCGTCGGCGCGCTCGCCGATCGGGAAGGCGGTGGTCGGCGTGGTCGGCGACACGATGACGTCGACCTGCTCGAACGCGGCCTCGAACTCCCGGGTGATGAGGGTGCGGACCTTCTGGGCCGAGCCGTAGTACGCGTCGTAGTAGCCGGAGCTCAGCGCGTACGTACCGAGGATGATGCGGCGCTTGACCTCGTCGCCGAAGCCGGCCTCACGGGTGAGGGCGGTGACCTCCTCGGCGGACCGCGTGCCGTCGTCGCCGACCCGCAGGCCGTAGCGCATGGCGTCGAAGCGGGCCAGGTTCGAGGAGCACTCGGACGGCGCGATCAGGTAGTACGCCGAGAGGGCGAGGTCGAAGGTCGGGCAGTCCAGCTCGACGATCTCGGCGCCCAGCGACTTCAGCAGCTCGACGGACTCGTCGAAGCGCTGCACGACACCGGCCTGGTAGCCCTCGCCGCGGAACTGCTTGACGACACCGACGCGCATGCCGGCGACCGAGCCGTTGCGCGCGGCCTCGACGACCGGCGGGACCGGGGCGTCGATGGAGGTCGAGTCGAGCGGGTCGTGCCCGGCGATCGCCTCGTGCAGGAGGGCCGCGTCCAGGACCGTACGGGCGCAGGGGCCGCCCTGGTCGAGGGAGGACGAGAAGGCCACCATGCCGTAGCGGGAGACACCGCCGTAGGTCGGCTTGACGCCGACGGTGCCGGTGACGGCGGCGGGCTGGCGGATGGAACCGCCGGTGTCCGTGCCGATCGCGAGCGGGGCCTCGTACGCGGCGAGCGCGGCCGAGGAGCCACCGCCGGAGCCGCCGGGGATCCGGGTCAGGTCCCAGGGGTTGCCCGTCGGGCCGTACGCGCTGTTCTCCGTGGAGGAGCCCATCGCGAACTCGTCCATGTTGGTCTTGCCGAGGATGACGACGTCGGCGGCCTTGAGGTTCTTGACCAGGGTCGCGTCGTACGGCGGGATCCAGCCCTCCAGCATCTTCGAACCCACGGTCGTCGGAATGCCGACCGTGGTGAAGATGTCCTTGAGGGCGAGCGGGACGCCGGCCAGCGGGCCGAGCTTCTCGCCGCGGGCGCGCTTCTCGTCGACGGCGCGCGCCTGCGCGAGGGCGCCCTCGCGGTCGACGTGCAGGAAGGCGTGGACCTTCTCGTCGACGGCGTCGATACGGGCGAGGTGGGCCTCGGTGACCTCGACGGCGGTGAGCTCGCCGGCGGCGATCTTCCCGGCGATCTCGGCGGCCGTGAGCTTGATGATGTTGTCCGTCATGACTTCTTAGTCCTCCCCCAGGATCTGCGGCACCTTGAAACGCTGCTGCTCCTGGGCCGGGGCGCCGGAGAGCGCCTGCTCGGGGGTGAGCGACGGACGGACCTCGTCCGCGCGCATGACATTGGTCAGCGGCAGCGGGTGGGAGGTCGGCGGTACGTCTTGGTCGGCGACCTCGGCGACGCGGGCGACCGCGCCGATGATGTCGTCGAGCTGACCGGCGAAGTGGTCGAGTTCTTCGCTGCGCAGCTCCAGACGCGCCAGCCGTGCGAGGTGGGCGACCTCCTCGCGCGTGATGCCAGGCATGCGGATCCTCACGGGGTGAGCTTGATGGTGTTGGCCCAATCCTATGGGGCCGGTGGCTCTGCCCGTGAAACGGTTTGCCCCCGGAGGGGCCGGGTCACTGCACGACCTGGCCGGAGGGCTGGTCCAGATCGACGGGTTCGGCCATGTCGGCGGGGCGCCGCCAGCCGTGCTCGCCGCGGGCGAGGAGCCAGGCGGTGGCCTCCACGGGGGGCATGGCGGCGGCGACGAGCCAGCCCTGGACGGCGTCGCAGCCCAGGTCACGGAGGCGTTCCCAGGTCTCGTCGTCCTCGACGCCCTCGGCGACCACGAGGAGGCCGAGCGAGTGGGCGAGGTCGACGGTGCAGCGGACGATCTCGGCGTCCTCGGTGTCGACGGCGAGCCGGGCGACGAAGGAGCGGTCGATCTTCAGTTCGCTGACGGGCAGCCGCCGCAGGTGGACGAGGGAGGAGTAGCCGGTGCCGAAGTCGTCGAGGGACATCTTGACGCCGTGGCCGGTGAGGCCGTTGAGCGTGTCGGCGGCCCGCTGCGGGTCCTCCAGGAGCACGTGCTCCGTTATCTCCAGCTGGAGCGCGCCGGCCGGGACGCCGTGGCGGGCGAGCCGGGCGGCGACGGCGCCGGCGAAGCCGGGGGTGTGGACGTCGCGCGGCGAGACGTTCACGGCGACCGGGACGTTGAGCCCCTGGGCGCGCCAGCGGGCGACCTGGGCGAGCGCGGTCTCCAGGACGTACTCGGTGAGGTGCGGCATCAGGCCGGAGGACTCGGCGATGGCGATGAACTCGTCCGGCGGGACCTTGCCGCGCTCGGGGTGGACCCAGCGGACGAGGGCTTCGAGGCCGGCGACCTGGCCGTCGAAGCGGACCTTGGGCTGGTAGTGGAGTTCGACCTCGCCGGCGTCGAGGGCGCGGCGGAGGTCGCCGAGCAGGCCGAGCCGGTCGGGGGTGTTGGAGTCGCGCTTGGACTCGTAGACCTCGACGCCGGTGCGGTCGCGCTTGGCCTGGTACATGGCGACGTCGGCGCGGCGGAGCAGGCCTTCGGCGTCGAGGGCGTGGTCGGGGAAGACGGCGACGCCGGCGCTGGCCTCCAGGACGAGGGTGAGGCCGTCGAGGTCGAGCGGGGAGGAGAGCTCGGCGACGAGGTGGCGGGCGACCCGCTGGGCGCTGGTGGTGGAGTCGGCGGTGGGCAGCAGGACGGCGAACTCGTCGCCGCCGAGTCGGGCGGCCTCGGCGCCGCGGGGCAGCGCGAGGCGGAGCCGTTCGGCGATCTGGAGGAGCAGCCGGTCGCCGGCGAGGTGGCCGAGGGTGTCGTTGACCGACCGGAAGCGGTCGAGGTCGATGAGGACGAGGGCGGCGCGGGCGCCTTCGCCTTCGGCCTCCTCCAGGGCGGTCCAGGCCCGCTCCAGGAGCCACTGGCGGTTGGGGAGCCCGGTGAGCGGGTCGCGGAGCTGTTCCTCGGCGCGGGCCCGGGCGATCCAGAGGGTGGAGTCGAGGGCGATGAGGGGGACGGCGAAGAGCGGCAGCAGGACGGGCCGGGTGGCGGCGACGACGCAGATCAGCGGGGCGATGCCGAGCAGGGCGACGGCGACGAGGCCCTGTCGCAGGAGGGCGCTGCGGGCGGCGGTGGGCAGGCCCCGGCCCAGCGGGGCGAGGGTGTACCACAGGAGGAGCCGGGTCACCACGAGGTAGGTGCCGGCGGCGAGGACGACTTCCGGGAGGTCCCCGATCGTCCAGTCGAGGGGCTGCCAGGGTTCCGCGACGGTCGGTACGTCTCCGAAGAGGCCGAGGACGAGGGCGGCGGCGGCCACGCCGAGGACGTCGGCGGCGCCGTGCAGCACGCCCTGGCGCCAGCGGTGCCGGCGGGCGGCTCCGACGAGGGCGACGACGGTCAGCGAGACGAGGCCGGCGGGCACCCAGCCGTAGAGCAGGAGGACGGCGAGGGTGAGGGCGGCGCCGGAGCCGGTGCCGCCCCACCAGCGGTCGCGGCCGAGGGCGACCAGGTGGCCGACGATCAGTCCGGCGAGGACGGCGAGGGACCAGCCGGTGACCCCGCCGGGGAAGAGTCCGTGGCCGGTGCTCAGGGCTTGCTGGAGCCCGGCGACGAGTACGACGGCGGCGATGACCACCACGGCTGCGGGCAGCCGGGAGGTGAAGCCCGGGGTGACCGCACGGCCTTGTGGCCGTGGGACCGGGGCGGCGCTCTCGGTCGGTTCCATTCCCGTCCCTCTCACAGGCGGCGGTGCCGTCGGGTGTGCGCGGGGCCGCGGTGGCGCGGCCGTCCGTCGTCCGGTCGGCGCGCGGCGGGGCAGAGCCCCCGGGCGGCCGTGCGGGACGAGACGCACGGTCACCACCCTAGGCCGCCGAGGGCTCCGACGGGCAGCGCTCTCCTTCTCTTGCCCGAATGCGACCCGGCCACCCGTAACGATCTGGTATGCGCCGAACGGGTGGCCTTCCGCGGGGTGGCTGACGGTTACCCGGGGACCGGGACCGCGGCCTCCCGAGCCGCCTCGGGCCCCTGTTCGAGCAGGACGGAGAAGCCTTCCTCGTCCAGAACCGGAACCTTCAGCTGCATCGCCTTGTCGTACTTCGAACCAGGGTTTTCACCGACCACCACGAAGTCGGTCTTCTTCGAAACGGAACCGGTCACCTTCGCTCCGAGGCCCTGGAGGGACTCTTTTGCGCCATCCCTGGTGAACCGCTGCAGGGTGCCGGTCACCACGACCGTCAGCCCCTCCAGCGGACGCGGTCCCTCGTCCTCGCCGGCGCCCTCGTCCTCCAGGGTGACCCCGGCGGCGCGCCACTTGCGCACGATCTCGCGGTGCCATTCCTCGGAGAACCACTGCTTCACGGCGGCCGCGATGATCCCGCCGACGCCGTCGACGGCCGCCAGCTCCTCCTCGCTCGCCTGCTCGATCCGCTCGAGGGAGCGGAACTCGCGGGCCAGCGCCTCGGCCGCGACCGGCCCCACGTGCCGGATCGACAGGCCGTTGATGAACCGCGCCAGCGGCCGGGTCTTGGCCGCCGCGATGTTCTCCAGCATCGACAGGGCGTTCTTCTTCGGCTCGCCCTTCTGGTTGGCGAAGACCGTGACGATCTTCTCCTCGCCGGTCTTCGGGTCGCGCTTGGGCAACCCGCTGTCCGCGTCGAGGACGTACGCCTTGATCGGCAGCAGCTGCTCGATGGTGAGGTCGAAGAGGTCGCCCTCGTCCACCAGCGGCGGCTCGGCCGGCTCCAGCGGGCGGGTGAGCGCCGCCGCGGCGACCGCGCCGAAGTTCTCGATGTCCAGGCACTGGCGCCCGGCGAGGAAGAAGAGACGCTCACGCAGCTGGGCCGGGCAGGTCCGGGCGTTCGGGCAGCGGAGGTCGATGTCGCCCTCCTTCATCGGCTTCAGCGGCGTGTCGCACTCCGGGCACGTCGCCGGCATCACGAACTCCCGCTCGGTGCCGTCCCGCAGGTCGGCGACCGGGCCGAGGATCTCCGGAATGACGTCGCCGGCCTTGCGCAGCACGACCGTGTCACCGATCAGCACGCCCTTGGCCTTCACCACCTCCTGGTTGTGGAGGGTGGCGAACTCGACCTCGGAGCCGGCGACCGTGACCGGCTCCACCTGCGCGTACGGCGTGACGCGGCCGGTGCGGCCGACGCCGACCTTGATGTCGACCAGCTTGGTGTTGACCTCTTCCGGCGCGTACTTCCAGGCGATCGCCCAGCGCGGCGCGCGGGCCGTGGAGCCGAGCCGGCCCTGGAGCGCGATCTCGTCGAGCTTGACGACGACGCCGTCGATCTCGTGCTCCACCGAGTGACGGTTCTCGCCGAAGTACGCGATGAACTCGCGCACGCCGTCGAGCGAGTCGACCACCTTGTTGTGCCGGGCGGTCGGCAGGCCCCACTCGTGCAGCAGCCCGTACGTCTCCGAGAGCCGCGTGATGTCGAAGCCCTCGCGGGCGCCGATGCCGTGCACCACCATGTGCAGCGGGCGGGAGGCGGTGACCTTGGGGTCCTTCTGACGGAGCGAACCCGCCGCCGCGTTGCGCGGATTGGCGAAGGGCTTGTCGCCGGCCTCCACCAGGCGGGCGTTGAGCGCCTCGAAGGCCTCCATCGGGAAGTAGACCTCGCCGCGGATCTCCACGAGCTCGGGGATCCGCTCCCCGCGCAGCCGGTCCGGGATGTCGGCGATCGTCCGCACGTTGGGCGTGATGTCCTCGCCGGTGCGGCCGTCGCCGCGGGTGGCGGCCCGGGTCAGCCGCCCGTGCTCGTACGTGAGGTTGACCGCGAGGCCGTCGACCTTCAGCTCGCACAGGTAGTGGAAGTCGGGGGTCCCGACGTCTCGTCCGACCCGCTCGGCCCAGGTGGCCAGCTCCTCGTCGTCGAAGGCGTTGTCCAGGGAGAGCATGCGCTCCCTGTGCTCGACGGAGGTGAACTCCGTCTCGTACTGCCCCGCGACCTTCTGCGTCGGCGAATCCGGCGTGCGCAGCTCCGGATACTCCTCCTCCAGCGCTTCGAGCGCCCGCAGGAGCTTGTCGAACTCGCCGTCGCTGATGACCGGCTGGTCCTTCACGTAGTACCGGAAGCGGTGCTCCTCGACCTGCTCGGCGAGGTCGGCGTGCTTCTCCCGTGCCTCGGCGGGCAGGGCCCCCTGTTCGACTGCCACCTTCGTCCGTCCTCCCGTACCTCGAAACCCGGTCACTCTGGGTTGTCCGCGAGCGATCTCGCCGCCCTGGCGCAGTGGGCGAGCGCCGCCCGGGCGTACGCGGGCGACGCGCCCGCGAGCCCGCACGTCGGGGTGACGACCACGGACTCGGCGAGAGTCCCCGGATTCAGCCCCAGCCTGCGCCACAGCGTCCTGACACCCATGACGCTACCGCCCGGGTCCGACAATGCCGTGTCGGTGGACGGCACCACACCGGCGAACAGCTTCGTGCCGGCCTCCACCGCCTCGCCGATCGGCTCCTCGTCACGTTCGGTGAGCAGCCCGAAGTCGAACGACACCCCGGCCACCCCCGCCCTCCGCAACAGCCCGAACGGCACGTCGGGCGCGCAGGAATGGACGACGACGGGCCCGTCGTGGACCGCGATCACGTCCCGCAGCGCGCTCTCGACGACCTGCCGGTCGACGGCCCGGTACGTCCGGTACCGGCTGGCGGTACGGACCTGGCCGCGCAGCACCGCCGTCAGCGACGGCTCGTCCAGCTGCAGCACGAGGCGCGCCCCGGGGACCCGCTTGGCCAGCTCGGCGAGGTGACCGCGGAGCCCCTCGGCGAGCGAGCCGACGAGGTCACGGCAGGCGCCCGCGTCGGCGAGCGCCGCCTCTCCCCCGCGCAGCTCAAGGGCGGCCGCGAGCGTCCACGGGCCGACCGCCTGGACCTTGAGCGGCCCCTCGTACCCCTGGGTGAACTCCTCCAGGGCGTCGAGGTCCTCTCCGAGCCAGGAGCGGGCGCGCTTGGTGTCGCGGCCCGGGCGGTCGCTGATCCGCCAGCCGCTCGGCTCCACGTGCGCGTACAGCTCGACCAGCATCCCGATCGTCCGCCCGATCATGTCGGCGCCGGGCCCCCGCGCGGGCAGCTCCGCCAGGAACGGGAAGTCCTCGAACGACCCGGTGACCGTCTTGGCCGCCTCGCGCGCGTCGCCGCCGGGCATGGACCCGACGCCGGTCGCCGGGCCCCAGAGCTTGATGTCGTCGGCCACGGTCAGCGTCCCGGGCGGACGGTGAGGTCGTTGATCTCGGCGTCGCGCGGAAGGTCGATCGCCGTCAGGATCGCCGTCGCGACCGACTCGGGGTCGATCCACTTCGAGGCGTCGTACTCCTTGCCCTCCTGCTGGTGCACCTTCGCCTGCATGGGGCTCGCGGTCCGGCCCGGGTACACCGAGGTCACCCGGACCCCGTTGGCGTGCTCCTCGTGGCGCAGGGAGTCGGCGAGGGCCTTCAGGCCGTGCTTGGAGGCGGCGTACGCGCTCCACTCGGCGTGCGCGTTGAGCCCGGCGCCGGAGTTCACGAAGACGACGTGCCCCTTCGACAGGCGCAGTTGGGGCAGGAGGTGCCGGGTCAGCTCGGCCGGCGCGATCAGGTTCACGTTCAGCTGCGCGTGCCAGGTCTTAGGGGTGAGCTCGCCGACCGGGCCGAGGTCGACGATGCCCGCGATGTGCAGCAGGCTGTCGACCCGCTCGGGCAGGCTCTGGTGCGAGAAGGCCCAGGAGAGCCGGTCCGGGTCGGCCAGGTCGCCGACGAGCGTCCGCGCCCCGGGGAACCGGGCCGCGAGCTCCTTGGCGCGGCCGGCGTCGCGCGCGTGCAGCACGAGGTCGTCCCCGCGCGCGTGGAGGCGGCGCGCGACGGCCGCGCCGATGCCGGAACCGGCTCCGGTGATCACATGAGTACCCATGGGCACCATGCTCGCATCAGCGGAGGCCGACACCCGCCTCCAGGTGGGCGAGGGCGCCGGGGCCGTCCTCGGCGAAGACGACGAGGTCGGCGAGGGGCAGCGGCAGGAAGCCCTCGTCCTCCATGCGCTGGAGCTGGGTCCTGAGTCCGTCGTAGAAGCCCGCCGTGTTGAGCAGGACGACCGGCTTGGTGTGCTTGCCGTGCTTCCTGAGCTCCAGGACCTCGGTGGCCTCGTCGAGGGTGCCGGTCCCGCCGACCATGACGACGATCGCGTCGGACTTGGCGAGCAGGAGCGCCTTGCGCTGGGCCAGGTCGTCGGCGATGACCATCTCGTCGGCGCCGGGGCGGGCCTTGTGGGCGAGGAAGTCGACGGAGACGCCGACGAGACGGCCGCCCGCCTCCTGGACGCCGTCCGCCACGACCTTCATCAGGCCGGTGTCGGAGCCGCCCCACACGAGGGTGTGGCCGGCCTTGCCGAGCAGGGCGGCGAACTCGCGCGCCGGGCCCGTGTAGCGCTCGTCGAGGTCGGCCGCGGAGAGGAAGACGCAGATGTTCATGGGCTCCACCGTAGGCGGTCGCGGAAAAAGTCCGCCGGGCGGCGATGAGTTCTCGCGACGGCCCCGGTCTGCCCTGCCATGGACGAGGTGAGCAGGGGTCGGGTCGTGTCGCGGGACGGCACGGAGATCGCGTACGAGAGGTACGGGCACGGCGGAGGCACGGACGGGCGTCCGCTCGTGCTGGTGGGCGGGCCGCCCGGCACGGGCGGGAGCGGGCGGGCGCTCGCCGGGCTGCTCGCCCGGCGCTTCCCCGTCCTCACGTACGAGCGGCGCGGGCCGGCCGCCGTCGAGCGCGAGATCGAGGACCTGGCCGCCGTCCTGGAGGCCGCGGGGCCCGGTGCGGCCGTGCACGGCACCGAGACGGGCGGCGCGCTGGCCCTGGCGGGCGCGGCCGCCGGGCTCCCGGTCGGCGCGGTGTCGGTGTACGAGCCCGAGCCGCTCGCGGACGCGCTCGTCACCTCGGTCCACGCGCGCGTGCTCGTCGTCGACGGTGGCGCGAGCCCCGCCGCGACCCGCCACGCGGCCCGCGCCCTGACGGCCGCCCTCCCCCGCGCCCGGCACCGTACGCTCACGGGCCAGACGCACGAGGTGGCCCCGCACGTGCTCGCTCCGGTCCTGGAGGAGTTCCTCCGGGAGCTCCCGGAGGACCAGGGCGTCTAGGCGGTGGTGGCCGTCGGGGTGCGGCGTACGGTCGCGGCGATGGTCGCCGAGCCCACCACGCGGGTGCCGTCGTAGAGGACGATGGCCTGGCCGGGGGCGACGCCGCGGACGGGGGCGTCGAAGGTGACCTTGAGTTCGCCGTCCTCCATGAGGGCGTCGACCGGGGTCTCGTCGCCGTGGGCGCGGAGCTGGGCGGTGTAGCGGCCGGGGCCGGCGGGGGCGGTGCCGCACCAGCGGGGCTTGATGGCGGTGAGGGCGGTGACGTCGAGGGCCTCGGCGGGGCCGACCGTGACGGTGTTGTTCACGGGCGAGATGTCGAGGACGTACCGGGGCTTGCCGTCGGCGGCCGGGTGGCCGATGCGCAGGCCCTTGCGCTGGCCGATGGTGAAGCCGTACGCGCCCTCGTGGCTGCCGATCTTCGTGCCCGACTCGTCGACGATGTCGCCCTCCGCCTTGCCGAGGCGGGAGGCGAGGAAGCCCTGGGTGTCGCCGTCGGCGATGAAGCAGATGTCGTGGCTGTCGGGCTTCTTCGCGACCGCGAGCCCGCGCCGCTCGGCCTCCGCCCGGATCTCGTCCTTGGTGGTGAGGGTGTCGCCCAGCGGGAACATCGCGTGCGCCAGCTGCTTCTCGTCGAGCACCCCGAGGACGTACGACTGGTCCTTGGCCATGTCCGAGGCGCGGTGCAGCTCGCGGGTGCCGTCGTCGTTGAGGACGACGGTGGCGTAGTGGCCGGTGCAGACGGCGTCGAAGCCCAGCGCGAGCGCCTTGTCGAGCAGCGCCGCGAACTTGATCTTCTCGTTGCAGCGCAGGCAGGGGTTGGGCGTGCGGCCGGCCTCGTACTCCGCGACGAAGTCGTCGACGACGTCCTCGCGGAAACGTTCGGCCAGGTCCCACACGTAGAACGGGATGCCGATCACGTCGGCCGCCCGGCGCGCGTCGCGCGAGTCCTCGATCGTGCAGCAGCCGCGGGCTCCGGTGCGGAAGGACTGCGGGTTCGCGGAGAGGGCGAGGTGCACGCCGGTGACGTCGTGGCCCGCCTCTGCGGCACGGGCGGCGGCGACGGCGGAGTCCACTCCGCCCGACATGGCGGCGAGGACGCGAAGGGGGCGCGGGGGCGGAGTCTGAGTCATAGCCCTACCAGGGTACGGGGCGCCGGGAACCACGGGCGCGTGAGTAAGCGTTCTCGGTGGCATGGGGAGCAAGGACACAGGGCCGGACGCGTCCGGCAAGCGGGTGGGACGACGGGCCGTGCTGCTCGGCGGCGGCGCCACCGTCATCGGCGTCGCCGCCCTCGCCCGCGACGACCTCGCGCGCTTCTGGTGGCGGCTGCCCGGCATGGAGAAGAAGCGGGTCGAGGGCGAGCTCGACCACAAGGGCGCCGAATGGACGGCGGCCGCCCGCGCCAACTGGCGCCGTGCCGACCGCCCCGACGACTACCGCGTCGACCGTGTCGTCATCCACGTCGTCCAGGGCAGCTACTCCGGCGCCCTCAAGGTCTTCAAGAACCCCGCGCACGGCGCCGCGACCCACTACGTCGTCCGCAAGGACGGCCACGTCGCCCAGATGATCCGCGAGCTCGACGTCGCCTTCCACGCCGGCAACCGCGACATGAACGAGCGCAGCATCGGCATCGAGCACGAGGGCTTCGTCGACCGCCCCCAGGACTTCACCCCCGCCATGTACGCGGGCTCCGCCCGGCTCACCGCCGACATATGCGCCCGCCACCGCATACCCGTCGACCGCGAGCACATCATCGGTCACGTCGAGGTCGAGGGCACCGACCACACCGATCCGGGGCCGCACTGGGACTGGGACCGGTACATGAAGCTGGTGCGGGAGGCGGCCGGGAAGGCCGCGTGAGGGGCGGGCGTCAGGTGAGGCCGGCGGTCCTCGCGCGTTCCACCGCGGGGCCGATCGCCTCGGCCACCGCGGCCACGTCCTCCTTCGTGGAGGTGTGACCGAGCGAGAAGCGCAGGGTGCCGCGGGCGAGGTCCGGGTCGGTGCCGGTGGCGAGGAGGACATGGCTGGGCTGGGCGATGCCCGCGGTGCAGGCCGAGCCCGTCGAGCAGGCGATGCCGGCCGCGTCGAGCAGCAGGAGCAGGGAGTCGCCCTCGCAGCCGGGGAAGGTGAAGTGGGCGTTCGCGGGAAGCCGCTCGACCGGGTCGCCGCCGAGGATCGCGTCCGGCACGACCGCACGCACGGCCGCCACCAGCTCGTCCCGCAGCGCGCCGACCTCACGGGCGAACTCCGCCCGCCGCTCGGTGGCGAGCCCGGCCGCCACCGCGAACGCCGCGACCGCCGGCACGTCGAGCGTGCCCGAGCGCACGTGCCGCTCCTGGCCTCCGCCGTGCAGGACGGGTACGGGGCTGTGGTCACGGCCCAGGAGCAGCGCCCCGATCCCGTAAGGGCCGCCGATCTTGTGCCCCGACACCGTCATCGCGGCCAGTCCCGAGGCCGCGAAGTCGACCGGGACCTGGCCGACGGCCTGCACGGCGTCCGCGTGCAGCGGAACGCCGAACTCGGCGGCCACGTCGGCGAGTTCACGGACCGGCATGACCGTGCCGATCTCGTTGTTGGCCCACATGACCGTCGCCAGGGCCACCGAGTCGGGATCGCGCGCGATCGCCTCGCGCAGGGCGTCCGGGTGCACCCGGCCGTGCCGGTCGACCGGCAGGTACTCGACGTCGGCGCCCTCGTGCGTCGCGAGCCAGTCGACGGCGTCGAGCACGGCGTGGTGCTCCACCGGGCTGGCGAGGACGCGGGTACGCCGGGCGTCCGCCGCCCTCCGCGACCAGTACAGGCCCTTCACGGCGAGGTTGTCCGCCTCGGTGCCGCCCGAGGTGAACACCACCTCGCTCGGCCGCGCCCCGAGGGCCGCCGCGAGCATCTCCCGCCCTTCCTCGACGGTCCGCCTGGCCCGTCGGCCGGGGGCGTGCAGAGACGAGGCGTTGCCCGTGACGGCGAGCTGGGCGGTCATCGCCTCGATCGCCTCGGGCAGCATCGGCGTGGTCGCGGCGTGGTCGAGGTAAGCCATGGTGCGTTGATTCTACGAGCCCCCGCACCCGCCTCCCGCGCGCGGCCCTCGCCCGGCGGGGCTCCGGGTCAGGAGCGGGGGGCCCGGGCCAGCTGGCGGGACTGGGCCACGAGGCGGCCGGCGGTGTCCCAGACCTCGGCGTCCTCTTCGAGGAAGCCGCCGGCGAGGTTGCGGGTGGTGATGGAGACGCGGAGGGGGCCGGGGGCGGGGCGGCAGCGGATGTGGGTGGTGAGCTCGACGGTGGGGGTCCAGCCCGTGAGGCCCAGCTCGAAGGAGGTGGGCGGGAGGGCGTCGACCGTCAGGAGCAGGGACAGCGCGTCGGGCTCGCGGCCGTCCGCCAGGCCGAACCAGGCCCGCATCTCGCCCTTGCCGGACGGCGCGCCGACCGCCCAGCCCACGCAGGACGGGTCGAGCCGCAGGTCGAGGCGGTCCGCGATGGCCGAGGATCCGGGGATCCGCGGGGCCGGGTTGTCCGCCGCGCTGAAGCAGTTCTCGATCGCCGCCATCGCCGGAGGGGTCGCCGTGGTGCGGACGTCGTCCGGGAGGGCGCCGAGGTCTCCGTACGAGGCGAGGACGCGGATGCGCTCCACCTCGGTGCCGTCCTCGGCGTACTGGAAGAGCGAGGCCTGCCCGGTCGAGAGCGACCGGCCGGTGCGGACCGTCTCCGTGCGGATCACCGCGGGACCCGGCACGGACGGCGTCAGGTAGTGCGCCGAGATCGTGAACGGGTCCGGGTGCGGGAGGTGGTCGCCGAGGGCGCGGCCGAGCAGGGCGAGGAGGTAGCCGCCGTTGACGGCGTGGATGATCGTCCAGCCGGCGGAGAGGTCGGCGTCGTAGACGCCGGGCTCCCGGAGGACGACGGCGGTGTCGCGGTCGAACTCGCTCGTCGCGGTCGCGGCGGCGGGCGCCTCGGGGTTCGCTTCGATGCTCGCTTCGGTGCTCGTGCTCATGGAATCGACGGTACCGCAGGTAATTACTGAGCGGTAGCTTTTTCTGGTTCCTCGCGGGCGGACGAACGGCGGTTCCAGGCGCGCGGCGCGCGCCAGTGGTAGCGCATCGCCAGGAGGCGGAGCGCGAAGGCCGTGAGGACGGCGGTGCCGCTGGTGAAGGCGTTCAGCATGTCGAAACGGATGCACAGCACCACCATCGTGGCGCCCACGATCGCCGGCACCGCGTACAGGTCCCGGTCCCAGCGGAGCAGCGACGGCACCTCGTTCGCCAGCACGTCACGCAGCACACCGCCGCCGACGGCCGTCGCCAGGCCGAGCGCCGCGGAGGACGTCAGGCCGAGCCCGTAGTCGTACGCCTTCGTCGTACCGGTCACGCAGAAGAGGCCGAGGCCCGCCGCGTCGAAGACGTTCACCGCGGTCTGCGTGCGTTCGACCTCCGGGTGCAGGAAGAACACCAGGACCGTCGCGATCAACGGCATCAGGAAGTACCCCAGATCCGTGAACGCGGCCGGTGGCACCGCGCCGATGATCAGGTCCCGGAACAGACCGCCGCCGAGGGCGGTGACCTCCGCGAGGACGGCGATGCCGAAGACGTCGAAGTTCTTGCGGACCGCGAGCAGGGCGCCGGAGATGGCGAAGACGAAGATGCCGATGAGGTCCAGGGCGTGCTGGACGTCAGGGCTGAACAGATCGTGGAGCACGCGCCCATTGTCCCGGTTGTCCCACCCGGGCACGCCAGAGGCCCCCGACGCCGTGGGGCAGCGGGGGCCTCAGGGGGTTTACGCCTTGGGCGTGTCGTCCTCGGCGGCGGCCTCGGAGACGGCTGCCTCGGGCTCGGCGGCCGCAGCCTCCGGCTCGGAGGCGGCTGCCTCGGGCTCGGCGGCCGCGACCTCGGGCTCGGAGGCGGTTGCCTCGGGCTCGGGGTCGGACTCGGTCGCCACCGGCTCCGGGGCGGGCTCGGAGGCCGGAGCCTTCGTGATCGTCACGTCCACGGACTCCCGGGCCGCGGGGATCGTGGCGCCGGAGGCGTTCTCCGGGTGGTGGCAGGCGACGCGCTGGCCGGGGCGGAGCTCGACGAGCGGGGGCTCCTGGGTGCGGCAGAGGTCGGTGGCCTTCCAGCAGCGGGTGTGGAAACGGCAGCCGGGGGGCGGGGCGATCGGCGAAGGGACGTCGCCGGTGAGGAGGATGCGCTCGTTCTTGGCGCCGCGGCGGCGGGGGTCCGGGATGGGGACCGCCGACAGGAGGGCGCGGGTGTACGGGTGCATCGGGTTCTCGTACAGCGACTTGCGGTCCGCGAGCTCGACGATCTTGCCGAGGTACATGACGGCGATGCGGTCCGAGACGTGCCGGATGACCGAGAGGTCGTGGGCGATGATCACGTACGTGAGGCCGAGCTCCTGCTGGAGGTCGTCCAGGAGGTTGACCACCTGCGCCTGGATGGAGACGTCCAGGGCGGAGACGGGCTCGTCCGCGATGACGAGCTTCGGCTTGAGGGCGAGCGCGCGGGCGATGCCGATGCGCTGGCGCTGGCCGCCGGAGAACTCGTGCGGGTAGCGGTTGTAGTGCTCGGGGTTGAGGCCCACCAGGCCGAGCAGCCGCTGGACCTCCTTCTTCACGCCGCCCTCGGGCTCGACGCCCTGGAGCTTGAAGGGCGCGGAGACGATCGAGCCGACCGTGTGGCGCGGGTTCAGCGAGCCGTACGGGTCCTGGAAGATCATCTGGATGTCCCGGCGGAACGGCCGCATGCCCGCGACGCCGAGGTGGGAGATGTCCTTGCCCTGGAACTCGACGGTGCCGTCGGTGGGTTCGAGGAGACGGGTGATCAGCCGGCCCATCGTGGACTTGCCGCAGCCGGACTCGCCGACGACGCCGAGGGTCTCACCGGGGTAGACCTCGAAGTCGAGCCCGTCGACCGCCTTGACCGCACCGGTCTGGCGCTGGAGAAGCCCCTTCCTGATGGGGAAGTGCTTCTTCAGGCCGCTGACCCTGAGCAGGGGTTCCGTAGTGTCGCTCACAGTTTCGGCGCAATCTCTTCGGTCCAGATGCGGGTGCGCTCCTCCTGCGGCATGTGGCAGGCCGAGTAGTGGCGCTCTCCGGCCAGGGCCAGCTCGGGCCGCTGGGTGCGGGTGATGCCGCCCTTGGGGACGTCCGCGTACGGGCAGCGGGGGTTGAAGGCGCAGCCGCTCGGGATGTTGATGAGGCTGGGCGGGTTGCCCTTGACCGGAATGAGCCGGTCGGTCTGGTCGCGGTCGATCCTCGGCATCGAGCCGAGCAGGCCCCAGGTGTAGGGGTGCTGCGGCTCGTAGAAGACGGACTCGGCCGGGCCGCGCTCGACGCAGCGCCCGCCGTACATCACGAGGATGTCGTCGGCGAGCTCGGCGACGACGCCGAGGTCGTGGGTGATGATGACGACCGCGGAGCCGAACTCCTTCTGGAGGTCCCGCATCAGGTCCAGGATCTGGGCCTGGACCGTCACGTCGAGCGCCGTGGTGGGCTCGTCGGCGATGAGCAGCTCGGGGTTGTTGACGAGCGCCATGGCGATCATGGCGCGCTGGCGCATGCCGCCGGAGAACTCGTGCGGGTAGTTGTCGAACCGCTTGGCGGGCTCGGGGATGCCGACCCGGTCGAGGAGTTCGACGGCCCGGCGGCGCGCGGTCTTCTTGTCCACCTTGTGGTGGACGCGGTACGCCTCCACGATCTGGTGGCCGACCGTGTAGTACGGGTGCATCGCGGACAGCGGGTCCTGGAAGATCATCGCCATCTCGCGGCCGCGCATCCTGCGGACCTCTTCCGGGTCGCCGGAGAGGAGCTCGCGGCCGTTGAGCCAGATCTCGCCGGAGATCTTCGCCTTCTGGCGGCCGTACTGGCCGACCGTGTGGAGGCCCATGATGCCGAGCGAGGTGACCGACTTGCCGGAGCCGGACTCGCCGACGATGCCGAGGGTCTTGCCCTTCTCCAGCTGGAAGCTGAGGCCGTCGACCGACTTGACCAGACCGTCGTCGGTCGGGAAGTGGATCTTCAGGTCGCGCACGTCGAGGAAGGCGTCGGAGGGTGCGGAGCCGGTGGCGACGGCCTCGCCGACCGCCGCGCCCGTCTTCGTCAGCTTGTCCGTCATGCGAGCCTCACTCGGGGGTCGATCACCGCGTACAGCAGGTCCACCACGAGGTTCGCGATGACGACGCACGCGGCGGTGATGAGGGTGACGGCCAGGATCAGCGGCAGGTCGCGCTCGCTGACGCCCCGAATGGCCAGGGCGCCGAGGCCGTGGAGGCTGAACGCGGTCTCCGTCAGGATCGCGCCGCCGACGAGGGCGCCGAGGTCCATGCCGAAGATGGTCAGGATCGGGGTCATGGTGGAGCGCATCGCGTGCTTGCCGAGCACGACGGGCTCCGGCAGACCCTTGGCCCGGGCGGTGCGGATGTAGTCCTCGCCGAGGACCTCCAGCATGGTGGCGCGGGTGAGCCGCGCGTACATCGCCGCGTACAGGAAGGCGAGGGTGACCCAGGGCAACAGCAGGCCGCCGAACCAGCTGCCGAAGGAGTCGGAGATCGGCGTGTACGAGGCGTTGAGCCAGCCCAGCTGGGTGCGGAAGACGAGCATCGCCAGCATGGCGGTGAAGAAGATGGGGAGCGAGACGCCGGCCAGCGCGGTGATCATCGCCGCGCGGTCGATGATCGTGCCCCGCTTGAGCGCGGAGACCACGCCCGTGGAGACACCGAACACCAGCCACAGCACGGCGGCGCCGATGACCATGGAGAGGGTGACCGGGAAGGCCTCGACCAGCATCGACCAGACGTCCTGCTCACTGCGGAACGAGTAGCCGAAGCACGGCGCGGCACAGTGGATCGTGTCGCCGCCGCCGGTGTAGTCCCGGCCGACGAAGATGCCGGAGACGAAGTGCCAGAACTGCACCAGGAGCGGCTCGTCCAGGCCCAGCTTCTGCCGGACGGCCTCGATGGAAGCCGGATCCGCCTGCTTGCCGACGAACATCGCGGCAGGGTCGCTGCCGGTCATCTTGGGGATGAGGAAGAAGATGCTGAGCGTCACGAACGTGACGACGAGCAGCATCACGACGACTGCGAAGAGCCGTCGGACTATGTATGCAAGCATGCGGTCGGCCGGTCGGGGGGGGGGGGGGGGGGGGGGGGGGCCCCGGCCCCCCCCCCCCCCCCCCCCCCCCCTCCTTGCCCGGGGAGGGGGGGGGGGGAGGGGGGAGAAGGGGGGGGACGCTGGGAGAACCAA